>JAFDGW010000015.1 GCA_019309115.1 Deltaproteobacteria bacterium | reverse complement strand
CTGCGCTTGATGAAATATCAACGGTGAGTGATTTCTTCCGCTTCAATAATCTTCCCTCCTTAGACCACTCCCACCTATCACAAAGCCCCTTCACTGTATACAAAAATCTGCAATACCACTATGATTACCCTTTGATCGCTTATGCTTTTTCATATCTCGGATCCTTTAGGCCTGAAATTCTGCGTATAAAACCACGCAAGTCTCTTTACGTAGGTGGCGTAATTGTAATAAGATGCACACATTGACCATTGTGCGCTTTGATAACTTGTATAATTTTTCTCGTTGTCGAGCTCAGCTAAGTCTGAGGTTATTTTTTGTGCCATCACTTCATAACTAGGATAAACCGTTCTTAAACCAAGAAAATCCTTTGTGAAGAACCTATTGTTGTAAACAGCAAAACTGATACCCCCACTAAAAACTGTTTCAACGAAATAGCCATCCAAGCCCTCTCCAAAAGTTAAAGCCCATTTTGCTCTAGAAATTAACTGTTTATACTGTTCGTATGTCAGATCTTTTATTATGCGGATACCTAGAGACGGAAAATGATCACGGAGCAACTTCATGATCTCGCTTTTCCGAGGATGCATATCTGGCGATACTATCATTATATTTTCTTTTTCGCTATACCTAGTTCTACGGTACTGCTCGGGGCTAACATATACGCCTAACTTATACAACCTACACCCAAGCATATTTGCTACTTTTAGTGTAGAGTAAGCCTCATGTGCTGTTGTGCAGGTTAATTTACCAAGCATCTTAAGTTCCGGCAGATATTTAAGATTTGGCATTATGAGATCTATATTTTGGAGCAATATATTGATACGGACATTTGAAATTTGTGTTATCCTGATCAAATCGATAGCTTGGCACTTGAAAAGAAACTGAGATATAGCATATGCAGGAATATGGATTAAAAGGTTTTCTACATTCCGAAAGTAGGACATTACCTCAGACAGCTCATAAATACAATAGTCGTTGTCTTGAAGCTTTGTATATCTCAGTAAAAGAGGATCTCCTGGTACAGAACACAGTATAGTCTCCGCTCTATGTATGTGCTTAAGCTTAATCGTCTCTTTATAAATCGAAAGTATTGAAAGGACGCCCCCGGTTATGGTGTCCCAACCTGGTGTTAGGAAAATTATAAGCCTCCGAGCAGTTGGTGAGTACATTTGCTTGAGCAAGCTTTTTTGAACTTTGCGTATCTCCCTTTCTCGCAACGGACTTTTCAAGGGGGCTATCTGAAGAGCTTTCTGAAGAAGCTGCTCGCGCTCAACCGTCTGATTTTGAGCCTTCACGGCATATACACTCAGTTGATAAAGGGCTTTTTGAAGTGCCTGATCGCCTTGGCTTGATTCATCGGCCTGATGTAGTTTCACTAGGAGGCGTAGGCTCAGATATAAGGCCTTTGCCGTAAATGCCAGATCTGGCGTATCCAGTACCTCTAAAAGCGACGTACGGTGGTGATAAAGCTCGTTGGTGACAAATTCCCCGACTGCGCTTTGCACCGTCACCTCTTCAGCCAACTCTGGTTTCCCAATGAACTGTGCCAAGCGCTTGAGCTCCCGACGCCAGTTCTCCATGACGTCTTCATAAAAGACCAATAGGCGCGGCTGATCCTGGGTATGTTCTAAGGCGGAGCTTACATATGTCAACCATAGCCGCACCCCTTTCTCCAAAGGAAACTTATCCCTCCGCTCAAGAGACTTGGCCACATCTACAGGGTTACGCAAGCAGATGACGTATTTCATAGGGGGCAGAATCCGCTGCCAAAATGGTAGGGTCAGACACGTGCGGGGGTCCTTCCAGCCCCAAAGCTCCGCCGAGTCAAAGTCTTTCTGCAGAATTGCCTGCGCAAGCTGTCTTAAATCTGCTAACTGCGGGGAGATATCCCATCTCGACGGGAAAATCGGAGGTTCATGCCAGCTTCCGCCCAACCTTGAAAGAATCGCATCGTTTAAATCAACGAGAAGCCGGTGTTCCCAAAATCCCTTAGGATTATCATCTTCGCATGGCTTCATGAGATGTTTTTCAGGACCTAAATCCACGCCCAGCAGATTTAAGATCCTTGTAGTGAGGGAGGTCCCACTTCTATGCATCCCTAGTATGCAGATGATTTGTGATGTCACTTTTTCATGTCCACTCATTTCTTTCTCCGTGCAAGCTTAAAATTCGGCTACAAATCCATAACCGATCACAGGGCATTATGCATTGCCAACTTCAGTTAACCATTCAAGATCAGGCTTTTGTCCCTTGAAATAAGCAGAGAACGCATTTCAAGACATTGAAGGTGGACTTACATTGGAGCTTACGGTATGGCGCAGCAACAGAATTCGCTCTTATCACTTCTGGTACCTTGACTTCTCCTCCGCCACAAAACTCCAAAGCGAATAGTTCGTTCAGTCAGATTGTTGATAGGCCCCATAGCCTCTTCAACAAAAAAGGCGAAAAGGGATCCCATTTCTTTATCCAAATGGCCCATGGGAACACTTGCCATATTGCGCCAAAGTACGAAATTCCCTTCTCGTCTATTGTCTTAATTATCTTCAATGCTCACCTCTTCACGCTCAATGATAAAATGCCGAACCGCTGTGAGTGTTGCCTTCCAATCTTCCTCTGAAAAAGGCAATCCCAAAGCTTCTACGCTTGATGGAATATCAACAGTGGGTACTCTCTTTCTCCTCGAACCATTTCCTCATATCACAAAGCTAACTCAGTGTGTACAAAAATCTGCAATCCTACTATAATTACTCTGTGATCGCTTACATCCCTTTTACAGGACAAAATAGGACATCACCCTAAATCGTGGGAGTAAGTTGTAATGTTGTTCAATAATGACAGGGTTATTTCCTCTATTATCATTCCTGTTTTTAATAAGCTGGAGTACACAATACAATGCTTAAAAGCTCTTTTTAAAGTAACTCCTATTAAACTTTTTGAGCTAATCATAGTCAATAACGCTTCAACCGATGGAACTAAAGAATTCCTAGAAGAACTGAAAGAAAAGTATCCTGCAGCAAAAGTAATTCACAATGAAGAAAATTTAGGATTTGCGAAAGCGTGCAACCAAGGAGCAAAAATTGCAGAAGGACGGTTTTTATTATTTTTGAATAACGATACTATTCCCTTGCAAGGATGGTTGGAAGCTCTGATAGAGTCTACAAAGCAAAATGTTAAAATCGGGATATGTGGTAGTCGCTTGAGTTATCCTAATAACTTAATTCAACACGCGGGCATAGCTTTTAACGAGTATGGCATACCCTATCATGTTTACAGGTACATGCCCTCAGAACATCCCATGGTAACAATTAAGAAATACTATCCGGCTGTCACAGGAGCCTGTCTTTTAATAAGGCGCGATTTATTCGAAGAAATAGGAGGATTTGATGAAAAATATGGGATGTATGTGGAAGATATAGACCTATGTTTAAAATGTTGGAGTAAAGGTTTTAGAGTGATTTACGTTCCCGAAAGTCACTTAGTGCATTTTGAATCAGTCTCTGTGGAAGACACGAAAAAAAAGGATGACATGGTTCGGAAAGGGTGGAATAGATTAATCGAAAAGTGGAAAAATGTACAGGAAAGAATAAAGTCTGAAGTAGATAATGCTAACAAAGAATTGGGAATAAACACGGTATCTATATTATGGAGTGCTCCTATATTTGATCCCAGTGGGTATGCAGAAGAGGCTAGAAATTTTGTACTAAGGATAGGAAAGAAGATCCCTATTAAAGTCAACCTCATAGGTAGGTTCTCTGAGTTTTTTTTTCAGAATATTAGCTCAAAAGAGAAAAGTGAACTGTTGGGTTTTGTAAACGGATATAATGAGAAACCTTATATAAACATTATTCATTTTCCCGCTTACATTTTCAAGAGGGATCCAAATGCTAGTTACAATATTGGCCGGGTAGTTTATGAAACAGATTCTTTGCCCCTAGATTGGGTTGTTAAATGCAATGCGATGGATGAAATTTGGACAGCTTCACAATTTAACGTAGAAAGCTTCAAAAAAGCAGGTGTAAAAGTACCAATTTACAAAATCCCAGAAGGAATTGACACAAACTTTTTTTCTCCGAACATACCACCTCTATCAATTCCAAGAAAGAGAGGCTTCGTTTTTTTGTCAGTATTCGAATGGCTTTACAGAAAGGGATGGGACCTTTTGCTAAAAGCGTGGGTAGAGGCTTTTAGCCAAAAAGACGATGTGTGCCTTGTTTTGAGAACATATCCACCTAACGTGACGGAAGGGAGAGAAGCCGAAAAAGAGATATGGTATAGAATAAATCAGTTTCTAGGTAAACTAGGAGTTTCAAAAAAAGAAATTGCTCCTATTATCGTCCTTGCTGAACAAATTCCACTCAAGTACATGCCTAGTTTATACAAATTTGCCGATGCTTACGTAATGCCATCTAGGGGAGAGGGGTGGGGAAGGCCCTATATGGAAGCTATGGCTGTTGGGTTACCTACTATTGGAACAAGGTGGGGAGGCAATTTGGAATTTATGAATGACGAAAATTCCTATCTGATAGATGTAGAAGAATTGGAAATAATTGATGAAAAAATGGAACTTGCTTTCTATCGAGGTCAATATTGGGCAAAACCTTCCGTTCAACATTTAGCTGAAATTATGCGTTATGTGTACGAACGAAGAGACGAGGCTAAAAAACGGGGGGACAAAGCAAGAAGGGATATCAAGAAAAAGTGGGATTGGGATACAGTAACCGAAATAGCTCTAAAACGTCTAGGAGAAATTGCGAATTCAATTACGTCTTCTACAACTTCCAACAAGCTCTACATACGCTGGGAGGGTTCTCAATTTGTTTATCATTCGCTTGCTCTGATAAATAGGGAAATATGTATTCAGCTTATAAAATTGGGTCATGAACTTTCAATAATTCCTTACGAACCGCATCAGTTTGGTCCGGAAATTGACGCAAGATTTAGAGTAATTGCAGAGAGGTTTGGTAAACCTTTGCCTAAAATAGATGTTCACGTTCGACATCAATGGCCGCCAAATTTTAACCCACCTGCAATGGGCCATTGGGTAATCATCCAACCTTGGGAATACGGATCACTCCCCAAATCATGGGTAAAACCTTTAAACCATCTTATAGATGAAATTTGGGTTCCCAGTAATTATGTAAAGAAAAGCTACATTTATAGCGGCGTTTCCAGAGACAAGATCTTCGTAATTCCAAATGGGGTAAACACACAAGTTTTTAACCCGTATGCTTTTCCTCTTCCTATCCCTACTAAAAAACGGTTTAAATTTCTTTTCGTTGGAGGTACTATTTGGAGAAAAGGTATAGACATACTTTTGGAAGTCTTCACAGAGACTTTTAATGCAAACGACGATGTGGCTTTGGTGATAAAAGATATTGGTCAAGACAGTTTTTATAAGCATATGAATTACGGTGAAAAAATTAAGAAAATTCAGGCTAACGAACAATCTCCTGAAATTATCTACATACAGGATAAGCTAACTGAACAAGAGATGGCAGGATTGTACGTTGCTTGTGATTGTTTAGTTCACCCATACAGAGGCGAAGGATTTGCTATGCCTGTCCTAGAAGCAATGGCCTGTGAGCTGCCAGTTATAGTAACAAAAGGAGGGGCTACAGACGACTTTTGCAAGCCTGAATGGGCGTATACTATACCAGCACGGTGGACTTTAGTTCCTTTCGGTGGTGATGAACTTGTAACAAAGTTTGCTAGAATGCTAGAACCTAATAAAAACGCTTTGAAAGTAATAATGAAATATGTGATACACAATTATGGTGAAGCTAAGCATAAAGCCCAGTTAGCAAGAAATGTCGTGTACAAATATTACACCTGGGAAAAAATAGGAAAAAAAGTAGAACAGCGTATCAAACTTTTAATGAATAAGCCAATTGTGCGATTCCGGAAAGGTTAGACATAAAAAATTTCGAGATTGGTTATGTGAAGATAAGGGATCGCAAGGTAACCGTAACTGGAATGTGGATTTTTGTATAAGAGCGCTGATCTGGCGAAAAAATTAGATTTAACCGCCGAGTATGCAGAGGACACCGAAACTTTTATTTCTCTGCCGGTGCTCCCTGTGTCCTCGGCGGTAAATAATGCACTATGATAGCTCTTGCACTTGATCTTTTAACATCAGTATTCATTAGGCAACCTGGATAGCTGCTCAAACGTGAAAACAGGTCCGTCCTTGCAAACGTATTCGGTTCCAATATTACACCGTCCGCACATGCCAATTCCGCACTTCATTCGCATCTCAAGGCTTGTGATTATTCTGTCGGGCGGAAAGCCAAGATCTGTCAGCACAGGAAGCGTAAACTTAATCATTATGGGTGGGCCGCAAACAATGGCATAGGCATTTTCGGAGCTTGGAGCTTTTTCCTTTGTTATCGCCGGGACAAACCCCACATTGTATTTCCAGTTAGGATCATCAGTTGCGTCAACGGTTATATGCAAGGTTACGTCATCGCGCTTTTCCCACTCAAAAAGCTCGTCTTTATAAAGCAACAATCCCGGATTTCTTGCACCATACACAACCGTTATGTCCCCAAAAAGGGAGCGATTATCCGGATGCAGCATGTAAACCAAAGACGAGCGAAGCGTCGTAAAGGCGAAACCTCCACCGATTATCACCACGTTGCTGCCTTCTAGTTTATCCCAAGGATAAGGCTTTCCCAACGGTCCTCGCACGCCGATTACTTCCCCGGGTCTTGCATTGTGCAAATATGTGGTAACCTTACCGACTTTGTTTATTGTGAATTTCAAAAAGCCTTTTTCCGTCGGAGAACTAGCTATTCCTATGGGAATTTCACCCTGACCAGGCACGGATATCTCCGCAAACTGGCCGGGCAAAAACTGAAAGGCCCTTTCGTCTTCAGGATTCAAAAATTTAAGATGATAAGTCCGTAGGTTTTTATCATCGGTTTCAACAATTATGTCATCTATCACGACCGGATATGGTCTGTAGGGATTATTCACGGCCTTATCTCCTCCATCGTCGAACCATGCATTTAAACCGCGCATTCACACTGCACCAGCATAAGGCGTATCACTTCACGGATGTCTATGTTAACAGGACAAAACTGAACACATCGGCCACAGCCAACACAGGCAACCCCCTGTCCATATTTGTCAACGTAGTATTTAAGCTTATGCATAAACCTCTGACGAACCCTCTGGAGTTTTTCCGCCCTGGGATTATGCCCCGACCCGTGCAACGTAAACAAAGGAAACATACAGGAGTCCCAAAGCCTCAGCCTGCAACCCTCTGATTCATACACTTCGTCCTGAATATCAAAACACCAGCAGGTCGGACACAGGTACGTACAAACTCCACAGTTTATACAAGCAAACTGAACTTCATCCCAGATCGGAGAATTGAAAAACTCCAGCATGTCGCGCTCTTTGAGCGGCGATAAATCTCCTATGGGAACGAGTGCTGCCTCGGCTTTTTTCTTCAACCCTTCGTAGGTAGCAATCGCTTCCGAATCGGCTTCTTTTCCTCCCGGACCAAACTGCTGGCAAAGCTCTTCACCTCGCTCACTCACCACATCCAGCAGAAACCGACCATCACCCAAAGGCACCAGCAAAACATCAAGGCCTTTGGTATCGAACGGGCCCGAATTCACCGATGTGCAAAAGCATGTAGAAGATGGACTAGTGCAGGCAAGGCCAACTATCGTCGTAGCCTCTCTTCTTCGAACCCACCAGGGATCTTTATATTCAGGAGTATCAAAGTTCACATCCATTATTTTCAATGCCGCCGCATCGCAGGGCCTCATGCCCACAATGACCCGTGGCGAAAAATCCTTCGGGACTTCCTTCAAAATGTTCCATTCGGGATCTTCCTTTGATGTCGAAAATTTGAACATTCGTTCAGCTTGAGGGTGAAAAAGCCCCTTAGGGGACAGCCGCGTATTTTGGTAACTCCACCGAATAAGATCCGCCTGATCGGAATCCACAAGACGGAATTCATCATAATCCCCAACCGCAACAGGAGCAAAAACCCTAACGCCTTCGGTCATTCGTCTAACCCAGGCAGTAAGCTCATCCTTCGTAAGAACTAGCCTCTTCATTGATCAACCTTCTCCCTACTTTATGAAATCCTCTGGATCGTCGGGCTTGTAAGTATCCAGAGGAGGTCTCTCATCAAGCTGCACACCCGCTTCGTAGCCGTATAATTCTTTGACATCCTTTTCCAGCTTCTTCGTGAGTAACCTCACGGGAATACCCACCGGGCAGGCCCTTTCACAGGCACCACAGTCGGTGCATCGCCCTGCCATGTGAAAAGCCCTCAGCAGGTGAAAGGTCAGGGTATCGGTCCTATCAATGGTTTTTCCAACCCACTGAGGCCTTGACTCATCCACAAAGCACTGAGGGCAATAACAAAAGGGACACGCATTCCGACAGGCATAGCACCTGATACAGCGAGAAAAGATTTCTTGAAAAAGATTCCACTTCTCGTCAGAGCTCATGGCTTCTATATTGCGAATGTCCCCGTAGCGATCCACCGACTGTTCTTCCACCTCATCGGCCACAAGCTCATCAAAAACAACGGGATTCCTGTGAACGCAAATAACACAATTGTTCTGAAGCAATTCAGAGCGCTCAAGCTTCAAATCAAACCCATTGCCCCAGACCCTAACTTTACCGTTGCCCTCTTCAATGCCCTTAACGTCAGTACTGCCCACAACTTCCCAAACCTTGCGCCTGTCCAGCATCCCCCGACATGGTACACCGATTATATAAAGCTGGTCACGCTGCACCTGATTTTCCTGACTCAGCACGACAATGGACCTCGTATCGCATCCCTTGGCAACAATACCAATCCTGCCTTCCCTCTTGGGCAGGTAGTTTGCCAGATTCACTCCACACCAGCTATCCCAGTGCAAGAGCTCTACCCTGTCGGGGCTGGTTATAAAAACAGGTTGATTCATCATCGGGATCGTGCCTTTCTTGAACCCGATGATCCCATCAACCTTCTTTTCTTGCAGCAACCTTCGGGCAATTTCCCTAATCTTTTCCGTGTAGTCGAACATTTACTCCACCTCAGCTTCCCTCTTTATCAAACGACTCGACGGTCCCACCTTTTTCACACTCTCTACTACATCCTTTGCAACAGCGGCAAACTTGGTCGCTTCCGCCGATGAAATCCACGAAAAGTGAAGCCTTTCCGGTTCAATACCGACATATTCAAGAAGATTTTTAAAAAGGGCAAACTTTCTGCGAGCGTAGTAATTTCCTTCTATGTAGTGACAATCCCCCGGATGACATCCCGACACCCATACCCCATCAGCACCTTTACGAAGGGCCTGAAGGATAAACTTGGGATTCATTCTCCCAGAACAAGGAATACGGATAATTCGAATATTGGGCGGCTGTTTCAGACGACTCACACCAGCAAGATCCGCCGCACCGTAAGAACACCAATTACACAAAAAAGCGAGAATCTTCGGTTCCCACTCGGCCATTATTTTTCCTCCATTCACACCTCACGTCTCACGTATCACGTCTCACGTATCACGTATCACGCCTCACGCCTCTAGGCACACTCGATCATTGAGAAAATCTCAGCATCGTCAAAACCAAGTAGCTGGATCGCTCCACTGCGGCACGAAGCAACACAAAGCCCGCAACCCTTACAAAGCGCAGGATTGACTTCGGCTTTGCCCTTGTCGTTGAAACTCGGCGCCGAAAACGGACATATATTCACACATGTACCACAACTACTGCAAAGCCTCTGGTCGGTTACCGCCACCGTGCCCGCAAACCTAACGGTTTCCTTGGACAATACCGTTACAGCCCTTGCCGCTGCGGCCTTTGCCTGCGCAATGCTTTCATCTATGGATTTTGGATAATGGGCAAGCCCACAAACGTACACGCCGTCCGTGGCAAAATCAACAGGCCTCAGCTTGGCATGAGCTTCCACAAAAAAGCCGTCTTCATTCAAAGGTACTTTGAAGAACTGAGCTATCTTTTCAAAATCACCCGGGACAATGGCAGATGCAAGAACCAGAAGATCAGGGGTCAATGCAACGGGTCTCTGTAACACATGATCAACCACTTCAATTTTGATTGAACCATTTTCGGAAGACACAATAGGTTTTCTATCCCTGTCAAAGCGAATAAATATGACCCCTTTTTCTCTGGCCTTCTGGTAAAGTTCTTCCCGTTCACCGTAGCTTCGCATATCCCTGTAAAGAACAAAAACCGAGCACTCAGGATTCTTCTCCTTTATCTCTAGCGCACTCACCAGGGTGTGGGTGCAACATACTCGACTGCAGTAAGGCCGTTCAGGCTCCCTGGAACCAACACACTGGATGAACACAACGCATTTGGCATCTTTAATTCGAGCATCACCGTTTTTCAGAAGTTCATCCATTTCCAGATGGGTTAAAATTCTTGGGTCCGTTCCGTAGCCGTACTCTGTTGGTTTGTACTCCTTACCGCCAACGGCAAGTATAGCTACGCCGTGATTTATTTCCTTAGATCCAGCACCATTTTTGATAACCGTTCTGAAATTGCCGACAAAACCGTCAACAGACTCGATTTCGCTGGAAAGATAAATGCTTATGTTCGGGTGTGCTTCCACATCCGACACCAGCTCCCTGACGAAATCTTCAACCTTTTCACCCGTCCACGCCGAATTAAGCTTCAGTGCAGCTCCTCCAAGCCTGCTACTCCGCTCGACAAGATGAACCTTAAACCCCTGATCAGCCAGGCTCTTGGCTGCCGTCATTCCGGCAACTCCACCCCCAACAACTAGGGCTTCCTGATTGACACTGAGTTCTGGTTCATCCAGTGGTTTTAAAAGTGCCGCCTTTGCTACGGCCATACGAACCAAATCTTTTGCTTTCTTGGTTGCAGCCTCCGGGTCATCATGCACCCAGGAATCTTGATTTCGGATGTTGGCCATTTCAAAGAGGTACTTGTTCAGGCCGGCTGCTTCCAGAGTTTCTTGAAACAGCGGCTCATGGGTTCTCGGCGTACAGGCGGCTACAACAACCCGGTTGAGGTTATGTTCTTTTATCGCCTCACGCATTAAAGCCTGAGTATCTTGCGAGCAGGTATAAAGGTTGTCTGCTACATACTCAACGTAAGGAAGCGTTTTTGCAAAATCTTTTACGGCCTGAACATCCACCATGCCGGCTATGTTAATCCCACAGTGACAGATAAAAACGCCTACTCGAGGTGGCTCATTTACAACATTCACCTGAGGCGGGAATTCTCGCTCTTTTATGAGGCTTCCACGGACGGGGCTTAGCAACGCACCGGCATCAGCCGCTGCCGCGCTGGCTTCCATGACCGACTGAGGAATATCCTTCGGACCCTGGAAAGCTCCGCAAACATAGACGCCCGGCCGGTTGGTGGCTACCGGTTTAAAAGCGCTGAAGTTGCAAAAACCGTTTTGATTCAGCTCCACCCCGATTCGTTTTGCAAGGTCCCTTATTTCATCGGTGATTTCAAGACCCACGGAAAGTACAACAAGATCGAACCGTTCCTGACTCACCGACCCATCATCGGTGACATAAGTTATCTCAAGCTGATCCGTGCCCGAAACGACTTCTACACTGTGAACCCTGGACCGTATGAACCTAACACCATGCTCTTCCCTCGCCTTTTCATAGTACCGCTCAAAATCTTTGCCATGGGTCCGCATGTCCATAAAGAAAATGGCTGTATCGAGATCTTTCCCGACGTGCTCCTTGGCTATAACGGCCTGCTTTATGGCATACATGCAACAAACGGCAGAACAATAGCCGTTGTCACAACGATTTATGTCACGAGAGCCGACGCATTGAAACCAGGCAATCTTCTTGGGTTCCTTGTGATCGGATAGCCTTACGACATGCCCCATTGTCGGTCCTGATGCAGCCAGAAGCCGTTCAAACTCTAAGGAAGTGATCACATTCGGATGGTTGGAGTAAAGATAAACATCGAAGGCCTTGGGATCAAAGGACCTGAACCCGGGAGCAAGTATAACGGATCCAACATTCAGCTCTTCTATTTTTTCTTCGTCGTCGTGAAAGATAGCTTCTGCTTGACAAACCCGCTCACACCCCTTGCAGTCCAGCTTCCCGGTTATTTTCAAACAGGTTTCAGCATCCCGTACCGCTTTCAACGGTACGCCCTGGGGATATTTTATGTAAATGGCCTTTCTGTAAGAAAGCCCTTCGTTGTATTCGCTGGGGCTTAGGATGGGACAAACATTTATGCGAGTAATTGCATCTTCAGGACAGGCCTCAATGCAACTCCAGCAACCTGTACACTTGAAAACATCGTAAGAAGGCTTTTCACAATTACATATTGCAGCCTGCTCGGGGGGGCAAACCAAATTGATTATTTTCAGGTTAGATGCGTCAATTTCGCCTTTTTCCTGAAGCGCTCGAATGGCTCGAACCTCACACCCCCGGAGCACCGCTCCTATGCGCATGTCCGGCCGTTTCCTCAGGATAAGCCTTAGTGTCTTTGCAAGGTTATACTTGGGTACACCCTCCTGAATTTGAGAAAAAAGCGGAGGCATCTGGGTTGGAATTCGCGTGTCAACTTCCAGGTGGTCTATCTCTTCAGGGGTTCTGAATAAATACGGCCCAATCTGGCCCGCTCTGAACCTGAATCCCAGAACGCCATCATATCCTTCCTGAAGTAATTTCCTGGCTTCTTCTCTGACCTGTTCCATCCAGTCCGCCATATTCAAAAGCTCCCTCTGATCACTTTGAGCATACATTGGTTCCAATCACGTCTCACGTCTTACGTCTTACGTCTCACGTCTCACGCCCTACGTCTTACGTCTCAACTCTGCTTTTCAATCTTCACCGGGCAAACCTTGAATTCCGGTATTTTGGCCACCGGATCCAGCCCTTCATGGCTTGTCAATTCATTAGCGGCGCACTCTGCAAAATGCATGGGCACAAATATAACGCCAGGCTTTACGTCGCCGGACACCATGGCGCGAACTCGAATACTCCCACGTCTGGATGATACCGCAACCTCATCGCCGTCTTGAATCCCGAGCCGCTCCGCATCTTCGAAACTTATCGTAACAAAGCCGGTTGGAACTTCACGATCGAGCATATCAATCCTGCGTGTTACGCTACCCGAGTGCCAATGAAAAGGTACTCTGCCCGTTGTCATAATGAATGGATATTTGTCATCGGGAAGTTCTTTCGAAGGAACATGATCAATACCGAAAAACCGCCCTTTTCCACGAGGAAAGCCATCCTTGTGTAGATAAGGTGTGCCGGGATGCTCTTCCGACGGGCAGGGCCATTGGATGTTTTCTCCTGCTTCCAACCGCCCATAAGAAATGCCAGCGTAGGATGGGGTAAGTTTCCTTATCTCCTCCATCACCTCTTCGGGTGACTCATAAGAAAAGCCCGCGCTTCCTAAAGCCTTTGCCAGCGCGCAAATTATTTCCCAATCAGGTCTTGATTCGCCAACGGGTTTCAGTGCGGAACGCACACGCTGCACCCGCCTGTCTGTGTTCGTAAAGGTCCCGTCTTTTTCCGCAAAAGTTGCAGCAGGAAGCACATAATCAGCATGTTTTGCCGTCTCCGTCATGAAGATGTCTATAACGACGAGAAGATCCAGTGCATCAAGGGCACGCGATACATGGGATATGTCGGGATCTGTAATGGCCGGGTTTTCACCCATAATAATCATGGCCTTCATATCACCTCGGAGGGCAGCATCGGTCATTTCAACCACGGTAAGTCCCGGAGACGATGGAAGCTTTACCCCCCAGGCATTTTCAAATTTCTGTCTCGATGCATCATCGGATACGGGCTGATATCCGCTGAACACATTGGGAAGTGCTCCCATATCGCAAGCACCCTGGACGTTGTTCTGACCTCTGAGTGGGTTAACGCCCGTTGATGGACGCCCCACATTACCGGTCAGCATGGCCAGGTTAGCAATTGCTTTGACATTATCGGTACCGCTTGAGTGCTGAGTAATTCCCATTGCGTAAAAGATCATGGCCTTTTCGGCTTCTGCATACATGAGAGCCGCTTTTTCTATAAGGGATGCATCAACGCCCGTTATTTTTGAAACCCTCTCGGGATCGTACTCCTGAACCTTCTTTTCTAGCTCTTCAAACCCCTCGGTTCTTTCCTTTATGAAAGCCTCATCCACCAAGCCTTTCTTTATGATTACGTGAGCCAACCCGTTAAAAAGGGCAATGTTTGTGCCGGGGCGGATAGGAAGGCAGAGGTCTGCATGGAGGCTTATGGGAATTCGTCGAGGGTCAATTACAATCAGCTTCGCTCCCCTTTCTTTTGCTTCCAACATCCATCCCGCAATTATAGGATGCTGACTGGTGGGGTTGCTGCCTGTTATAAGCATGCAATTGGTGTCGGAAATTTCCGGAATAGAATTGGTCATGGCACCGGCACCAAAGGAAGCCGCCAAACCCGTAACGGTAGATGCATGACAAAGACGGGCGCAATGGTCCACATTATTGGTTCCCAGCACAGCCCTGGTAAATTTCATCATTAGATAATTCTCTTCATTGGTGCATTTTGCACTAGAAAACACCCCGATCGCGTCAGAGCCGTGATTTTCTTTAACCTTGGAAAGCCGGGATGCTATCTCATCTATCGCCTGCTCCCACGATATTTCTACAAAGTTTCCGTCAACCCTTTTAAGTGGCTTCGTAAGCCTTTCAGGATGGCGCACGAAGCGGTGAGCATTCCTGCCAAGCACACATAACCGTCCCCTACTGACTGGATGCTTCCTCACAGGGTTCACCCCTATGATCTCATCGTCCAAAACTTCCAGATACATATTGCAACCGGTGCCGCAAAAAGGACAGGTGGTTTGTACAATATCAAACGGCATAGTCCATCCTCCTGAGTTGCCCCCTCACCCCGGTAAAGTGTTCCACAATAGCCTTCTGGATATCTTCATCCAGCCCCGGAACCAGCTCAAACACCTTTTCCGGCGGGAAATACTGGGTAATGTCCTGCAGGGTCTTCAAGGGAATACCAACCGGGCAGGTCAGTTCACACTCACCACAAAGAACACAAACGTCCAGAACATGATAGGCCCTAAGTAGATGAAAAGCCGGATATGGTGGCGGAACCTCACCTTTCGGAATCCACCTCTCAAAGCGAAGACTCTCGGGAGGCTCCAGATACACAGGGCACATCTCGATGCAACCATAACACTTTATGCACTTACGAAACTGAGCATCCCAAAAATCACGCCTCTCCTGAATGCTCATTCTAATGAGCTTCTGTAAAAGCACCGGCTCTTCTTCGATTTCGCCCTTTGATCTAGAAACCTCAATTATTCTATTGACGGCAATGTTTGTCATGGCAGGATTTTCGGGGTTTTCCTTCATGCAAGCTCGCACACATTCACCACAGTGCACACAGGCCTGTTCATCAATGTGTATACGATCAACCCACAAGAGCCCGTCTTTCTCTTTCGGGGGATGTTCTTCGTCAATTTGGGTCGCGGTGCATTCACCGCAACCGGTACACTTCTCAAGGCTGACATACCGCGGACGCCTTCTTACCTTGGCTCGAAAGTTTCCCGCTTCACCCGTTACTTCTTCAACATCTGCATAAGGAATAAGCTCTATATTCGGATGCCGGCCGACCTCGACCAGTTTTGGTGATATAATTCACATAGCACAATCATTGGTGGGAAATGTCTTGTCCAATTGAGCCATCACCCCACCAATGCATGGCTCTTTTTCGACGAGATATACAAAATAACCGGAATCGGCGAGATCCAGAGCTGCCTGCATCCCGGCAATTCCTCCTCCAACCACAAGTACCGACCCTTGTAGCTGCTGAACCATTTAAGAACCCTCCACATGACTGTTTTTAGCATTTATGCAAATATATCCAAAATATACCATTATTTGCGTGAATGCTTTGTGCCCATAATCACACAACCTTCAAACACGAGTTTAATATAACTTTACACTGTCCTGCAACAGTAAATTTAAGGTTCAAAGAGTACAGGCAACATTTCCGAGCCTTGTTTTAAAACTCACTGGCCCGCCCTAAAGCGGGTCCGCTGGAACATTCTCTTGCCATTCTTGACGAACAGTTCAGCTTCCTTCGCTACGAAAAGATAGCTTCGCAAGCTCAATCCAAAGCGCAACCGCTGTTTTCATCCCGCACAGGAAGTCGTCAAGGTGAAACCTCTCATCGGGACCGTGAATTCTATCGTCTGGGCGTCCAAAGCCTATCATCAAAAGAGGTCTAACCCCCAGGATTTCGTAAAACATATTCACCACCGGAATAGTTCCGCCTTCACGAATAAAAACGGGCTTTTTCCCGAATCCAATCTCAATGGCATGTTCCGCTGCTTTCATTTCAGGCAATTTCCTGTCCACCAGAACAGGATTAGCGCCAGCTAAAACCCTGACATTTACCTTTACGGCCGGAGGTGCAATTTTCTTCAAATACTCGACAAAAAGTCGAGTCACCACATCGTGGCGTTGATTTGGAACCAGCCTGATGCTGACTTTTGCCCCAGCTCTTGAAGGAATAATCGTTTTGGCCCCCTCTTTCTGGTACCCGCCCCAGATGCCGTTAATGTCAAGGGTTGGCCTGAAAGACTTTCGCTCCAAAGGTAGAAATCCATCTTCACCGAAAAGCTCTCGGACACCAAGTTCCTTTCTCAGAGCTTCTTCATCGAAGGGAAGCTGTCTTATCATTTCTCGCTCTTCTTCGTCGGGCATTATTACATCATCGTAGAAATTGTCTATCAGAATGCAATCTTTTAAGTCCTTAAGACGAGAAAGGATAAAAATAAGGGCATGAATAGGGTTCATCACCAATCCGCCAAATCCACCGGAGTGAAGATCCATTTTCGGACCCTCTACTTCCACTTCAAAATAGGCAAGGCCCCGGAGGCCATAGGTAATCGCGGGTATTCCTTTCGCAAACTGATGGCCATCGGAAATAACGACGGCATCTGCCTTCAGCAGATCTTCATTGTTTTTCAAAAAAGCCTCAAGACTTGGACTGCCGATCTCTTCCTCACCCTCGAAAACAAATTTCAGATTAACGGGCAGTTCAAAGCCACACTGGCGCCAGGCATCAAGTGCTTTCATATGGGCAAAGAGTTGTCCCTTGTCATCACTGGCTCCTCTAGCGTAAACATAGCCGTCCCGTATTGAAGGATCGAAGGGATTGTTTGTCCATTCATCCAGCGGATCTGGTGGCTGAACATCGTAGTGACCGTAAACGAGAAGGGTTGGCCTATCAAAAGACGTAAAAAGCTCCCCAAAAACGATGGGATGGTTTCCTGTCTCAAAGATTTTTGTTTCCATGCCGAGACGAGCCAAAGAAGCGACCAACCATTCAGCAGCCCTGCGAACATCAATCCTGTAGCTTGAGTCCGCACTAACACTGGGTATCTTCAGAAAATCCAAAAGTTCCTCAATGAATGCATCTCTTCTTTCCTCAATAACCCTAAATACCTTACCTATCCGCTCGTCATCCATAGCATGTCTTCCTTTTACGTAACGTTATTCACGTTGCATACGGCAGGCAGCACACAGCAGTCCTTTCCACTTACCAGCAAGAAAGCGCCGCCTGATGTCGTTGTACTTCTCGCCATTCCATATTTCACGGATACTCTGTTTTCGAACGTCGCCCAGTATAGTTGTCTGTTCCCAGTCATTGCAGCAAAGAAGCAACTCTCCTCTGACATTTACATACGCCTGTTGCATCATTCTCACGCACCAATCAAAGGGTTCAAGAGGCCTCGCATTTATGCCAAGTGATGCAACTTTCGCATTCACTCGATTGCTCATGGGACGAATGCTTACTTTAACCCCACGCTTTTTCCAATAACTCAGTATTTTGGGCACATCAGGCTCTATCAGCTTTGTGCGCACCATTGTAACCCTGAGCTCAGGCTTTTTCCTTTTGAGCTTTTTTTGCAATTCAAGAAAGCGATCAATGTTTTCCAGCACCTGTTCAAGTCTCAAGCCAACCATGGTGCTTTCGTACTTTTCTTTATCTATTCCGTGTACGCTACATGTCAGAATATCCAGACCCGAATCTATCAGATCCCTGGACATTTCTTCAGTTAACAAACTCGCATTTGTGTTTATTTTGGTATAGGTAGGAAACTTCTTTCGAGACGATATGTAGCGTATTCTTTCGCCTATTTCTGGATCCATCAGGGGTTCATTCATCAGATAAGGGCTTATACGCCACATACGGTATCTGGTGCACTCGTCAATTATGGCACGGTACAAATCCCAGTCCATGCGACCCTTGGGCAATGGATTCTTGGTCTTTCCATGAGGACAGAAAACACAGTGGGCATTGCATGCGGCAACGGTTTGAATCTGAATAATCCTTGGAAAATCCCACACCGGCCACTCCCGCTTCAACACCAGCCTTTTTATCTTTTCAGCGAGTGATATCTCTCTGTCAGGGATATAGTATTTAAGTTGTTTTTCCATTGCTCAGTTTCCCCCCTTACAAATTAAGAAAAAACCTGAAAAACTTGATTACGTTTTGCATATATATCACTTGGGGCCACAAAGAAAGCTCAGCCCAGCAGGGATTGCCTCCAACCATAACAGTGATCCCACCAGGGATGTTTTCCACTACCCGCCTAAGCTCATCCTCGCTGCTTTCGTGAAGGACCGTCAGGCCCAGAAGGTTTGGCCTGAATGATTGACATGCATCTATTACATCCCGCCAGTCAAGGAGAAGCCCCAGAAACCTGTAACGCACTCCCAGAACGTCCAATGCCTTATGTATAACCTGAAGGCCATGTCCCCAGCCGTCATCAAGAGTGCCTGTGCACATGAAAACATCGTTTTGAACCAGCGGATCGATAATGAATTCTTTTCTCTGGCGAGCCAGGTCGTCAAGCTCCTTGAGTAAGGTCCAAAGCGGAGGTTTTTTCTTCTCCCACTCACTTAAAAGTCCATTCAATCTGTCCAAGAATACTGCCCTATCAGTGTTCATGATCGCCTAATCCAAGCATTCTTCGCTCTTCCTCAAGCCTCTGACGAAGCCACACTATCACCTTGTCAAATTCTGCTCTTAGCTCTCTCAAAGCCTTACCTCGATGACTTACCCGCGACTTCTCCTCTCTGGTCATCTCCGCAAAAGTCTTTCCAGCAGGTGGGTAAAAGAAAAGCGGATCGTAGCCAAATCCTCCACTCCCACGAGGTTCCTCAAGTATAATCCCCTCGCAGGTTCCTTCATAGGTCAGGGCAAACCCAGCCGGTACAGCTATGGATATTACACAGGTAAACCGTGCCTTTCGGTTAGAAGCGCCTTTTAGCTCTTCCAGAAGCTTGGCATTGTTTTCTTCATCCGTTGCGTTGGGTCCGGCAAACCGCGCCGAATGAACTCCAGGACGACCATCGAGGGCTTCCACTTCAAGCCCAGAATCGTCGGCAAGAGCAGGAATCCCCAGAACCTTTGCTGTAAAGGAAGCCTTTTTGTATGCGTTTTCTTCAAAAGTTTCTCCGTCTTCAGCAGGCTCGGGGATTGGTCCAAAGTCGTTCAAATCCCGCACTTCAATGGGAAAATCCTTCAGTAGATCCTTTATTTCCGCTGATTTTCCGGCATTTCTGGTAGCTATAACAAGCATCAAGGGTTCACTCATCTCAACTCACCTCACCATTCTGTTCTTCACCTTTCACATCTTTCTTTGAAAAAAAGTAAGCAATCCACACGCTCAATTCATAAAGCACCAGTAGCGGTCCTGCCATGAAAAGCTGGGTCATCACGTCCGGCGGCGTTAATATGGCTGCTACGGTAAAAACTAAAACAATTGCATACTTTCTTTGCCTTCTAAGAAAATTATCAGAAATCAGACCAAGTCTTGCCATGAAAAATACCACGAGTGGCATTTCAAATATCAAACCGAAAACCAGAAGAAGCCTAACTGCAAAGGAGAAAAATTCTCTGGTGGAAATCATGGGGACAATATGCGGAGAAGCAAAAGACACAAAAAACCGAAAACCGAACGGAAACACAACGAAATAGCCAAACAACGCACCTCCAAGGAAAAACAGCACCGAAAGGATAACAATCGGAAAGAGATATTTTTTTTCGTGTTCATAAAGTCCTGGAGCCACAAAGCGCCAGAATTCAAAGATGATGACTGGTATGGCAAGAGCTATGCCGCCAAGTAGTGATACCTTCAGGTAAGTAAGGAATGCTTCATGAGGGGCAGTGTAAATCAGGTGCTTGCCCTGCCCTGATGGAAGGGCATTTACGAGGGGCAACATTAGAATTTCAAAAATCTTTTCTTTAAAACCATAGCTTATGACAAACCCAACGGCCACCGCGGCCAGACAGATTATGAGACGCTTCCGGAGTTCTTCCAGATGCTCGAGAAACGGGGCTTTATCTTCTGGTCCGTGGACACTCATCGCTCAGTTTTAGCAGAAGAGTTCTGCTCTCTTTCAGGCTGTTGGAGTTCATGCGGAAGCTTACGGATTCCATGCTGCACCCTATTGACTTCTTCCTTGAATTCTTTCACCACATCAGTGGACTCCACCGTCTCCTGCAAATCTCGCATGGCTCTTCTGAATTCTGCATAGGCCTTTCCCAAGGCTCTGGCCACGTTCGGCAAATTCTTTGGCCCGACCACGATTACTGCAACTATGAGAATAACAAGCAATTCCTGAAAACCTAAATTAAACATAAGCTTTTCTCATTTTGTAGCGTAGGCATGAAGCCCGCTAAGTAAAAAGTTAACCCCAAAATACGTAAAAAGCACGCAACCAAAACCGGCAATGGACATAACAGCAACTCTCATTCCCCGCCAATTCCTTACAGATCGGGCATGCAAAACCGCTGCATAGACAAGCCATGTAATAAGCGACCAAGTCTCTTTCGGATCCCAGCTCCAATAGGAACCCCAAGCCGAATTGGCCCAAACCGATCCGGTTATAATACCGATCGTGAGCCAGAGGAAACCGAACATGATCGTCTGATAGTTAAACTCTTCCAGGACGCGCATGTCTGTAAAAAGAGACGCAAGCTTGGAATGGGGAAATTTCTTTTTAACGATATATACCAGACTTATACCAAAAGATACACCAAAGGCGGCGTAGCCCAAAAAGCATGTAATCACGTGAGCTATCAGCCAGTTGCTTTTAAGAGCTGGAATCAGGGGCTGAATTCTGCTATCGACACCTGGCGAGAAAGACGCATACGCCATTGCCAGAAAGGCAAGAAGCGATGGAACCGCACCAAAAACAGGGTTCCCGTATTTCTGCTCGAAGAACAGATACACGGCCATGAGCGCCCACGCTCCGAAAACCAGCGATTCATACAGGTTTGACAGTGGGGCATGGCCAATACCCATATCGTAAGATTCCTTCCATCTTAACAATAGCCCGGCCGTGTGAGCAAACAAGACCAGAAAAGCGGAGAGCTTTGCAACATGACCCAGAAACGGTTTCCTGTAAACCATCAACGAAACATAAAGTATCGAACAGGCGAGCCACCCAAAGGTAACCAGGCTCAGAACAAAAGAACTGCTCATCTCCCTTCTGCCTCCATCATCGAAAAGGCACGCATAATTTCCGCACAAACCTTATCGAATTCCCTTTCAAAAGCAAAGGAATTCCTGCTGGACCGCCCGGCCATGAAAACCCTGGTTCCATCATTATCATGTACCACCGATACCCACACGTTACGATAGCTCCAGTAAAAAGTAGCAAAGAGAAACACGATGAAGGCACCAAAGCCAATCCACACAATCCAGACACCTGGATCTCTCTTTACTTGAAGGCCGGTGTAATAAATAGTTTTGTAGTCTTCGACAGCTACGCGGTATTTCCCGATTCTGTTTCCGTGAAATTTAGGAAACTTAATAAGAATCCACGAACCTTCTGGTTTTTTGTTCGGTTCCATAATGGCAACGGCAACGGCGGGCCCAAATCCGCTGAAGTCTTCTCGGAAATCAAGCACATGCACCGTTATTCCTTGAGATTCCAAAAAAGCCGGCTTGTCTGGTTTTACAGTAACCGTCCAAGACTTCCCTGCTTCTGGATCGGTTAGCACCAGGGTTACTTCATTGATAAGTGAACCATAAGACGCCTGATAAAAGGTTACACCTTCATAAGTAAATGGTTCATTTACTTTAATCCTGGCTTTTTGAACTTCCATCTTCCCTTTCAAAACGGTGATGAACGAAATGTATTCTTTGGGCATGCCGTTTTCGTAAAATTCAACGCGAAAATCGTCGCATCGCACTGTGAAGGGAAGTTTTATGGCCTTATTTTTTCGGGCCAGCCTTACAAGATTGTCGGAATCACCTTCAACTATGGTCATCATCCCTCTAAAACCCAGCACCGAACCAACAAAAGCTCCCAATAGAATCAGGATTATGGAGAGATGAATACCATACACCATGAACAGAGAAAACCGTCCCTTATGAGCAATACAGCCCCATTGTCCATCGATAGGCTTGTTAAACTCTTTTATATTGCCAAAGCGGTTGCCTAAAACTTTTCGGATGGTTTCCACGGTCTGCTTGAAACCAAAATCGCTTTTGAATTCACGAGACAGAGAAAATTTTTTGAGACGCTCTGGCGACAGATCCCTATGTTCGTGAGTCCAAAGTTTCATAGTCTTGGGAAAGTGCTCCACGGTGCAAAGTATTATGTTCACTGCTAGTACGGTCAAAAGGAATTGAAACCAGGGAGAATGATAAAGGTCGTTCAGATGTAGGTGGGTTATGAACCATGCTTTTAAAGAATCTCTTCCATAAGTGGCAATAACAGCTTCATCTGGCATTCCCTGAGGAATTACCGTTCCGATTATCGAAGAAATTGCCAGTACTATTAAAAGTACAATGGCACAGCGAAGAGACGTTATAAACCTATAAGTAGATTTAATAATATTCTGCATGAAACAAATTTACCTCCGGGCCTGTTTGAAAAACGATCTGAATGGTATCATCCGCACCACTTTACAATTGCCAATACCTTAAAAGTACTTTCTAACGCACGAATTCCCCCCATCGGGCAGCAAAAACACTACCGTAACAGATCATCGCCACTTACTGCTCCTTCTAAAATCCACTCCACTCCTGGCTTCGAACATGCTTATAAAAGCCCTGCCGGCTGGTGAAAGCTGCTTTCTGGCAATTCTAACCACATAGAAAGAACGAAAAATCCTTACGTCTTTTATCCTAAAAACAGCCATTCGCCCCGCTCTGGTTTCATCCCTTACAGCTAAACGTGACACAAAAGATGCCCCGATGCCGGCAATTATCCCCTGCTTGACAGCTTCTGTGCTTCCCAGCTGAGCAACCACGTTAAGTTTAGATGGAGAAAGGCCATGTTTTGTCAACACATCTTCCATGACCTTTCTCGTGCCGGAACCACTTTCGCGCACAATCATGGGAATGTCGCAGAGAACATCTGGTGGCACCTCGTCGGAAGTGGAATTTATCATGCCAGGAGGAGCTGCTAAAATAAGTTCATCACGACATAATTCCATCCATTCAAGTTTCTTCTCGTTCCATCTGGCACCGGTAAACCCAAGTTCCAAATCTCCATTCAACACCATGTCAACAATGAGCCTTGAACCTGCCGTTTTCAAGCTTACGCAGACATCAGGATACTGCTTTCGAAAGTCCCCTATTATTCTTGGCAATATGTAAGTAGCAGGAATGGTGCTGGCTCCCATTACCAGAAGTCCAGACACTGTTCCCTGAAATTCACGCAACGCTTCCAAGGTACGGTCGCGAAGGCGAAGCATCTGTCTGGCGTATTTGTAAAGCATGCGACCAAGAGGGGTTGGAACCACGTCACGTCCAAGCCGGTCAAGCAAAGTGCCACCAACAACCTCTTCAAGGTGCTTTATGTGTTCGCTAACCGTCGGCTGAGACAACAACATAGCCTCGGCAGCTCGGGTAAAGCTCTTAAGATCCACGACCTTGCAGAAAATTTCGAGGCGATGAAGGTCCATCACCGCACCCTCTTTTATTGATTAAACTTGCCGATACTTTCTTGCAAAAGCTTCCACCAGTTCTTCCATCTTCCTTTCAGCTTTCATAATCTCATCCGAAGAAGAAAACTCCGAACCATACGCAACAAAAATGCTGTCGAAGAAAGATCGCTTCAGACCAAATTTCTCATAGGGAACGGAAACCTGCCTGTATTCGTCTCCTCGAAACACGTATTTGCCGAAACGGTTTCCATCGTTAGGCCGATAAGGCCAGTCCAGCTTCAACTTAAAAAAGGTTCTCACTATGGAAGCCAGAACTTCCCTTGAACCGACTTTCTCAGGATCGATCGCTTCCCCTACCCTGTCGGACAGTACCCTGAACACACCCTTGACCAGATCTATATCGGTTATCGTAAGCCCGTACAGATACCAGTCGTGAACCGTATCGATAACCAGCCGTTGTTCCTCAGCGGTCAGGTAATAGTAAGAAAGACAAAAGTGTCCGGCACATAGTTCAGCCCCGTAAAAAGAAAAATCCCGATAGTCCCGTCCGCGATGAAGCGATGGATGCAGTAAACATCCAACTCTTAAACGATTTTCATCAAGAAAACCTACATATTCGCAATTAAAAATAGTTTGAAATAGTTTTGCCTGACCGTTATCTTCTGCACGATACTTTGCAGAATGAAAAAGAACGACGGATTCGAAGGAAGAAGATCGACTTTGAAGCGAACGCGTGTTGCGGCAGAGGCGATGTGAAAGATGGCTTTTGGAATTGTTTTTGAAATTATAAATACCGCAACAGGCGCCACAGGATTTCCGACCATCGGGCTGGCAAAGATTTATCGGAAATTTCATTGTATTCCATTGCCCTATTCAATTGCATTTTACATCGGAAGCTTCCATTATCAACAGGGAGGAAAAGTTGCAAGCAAGAAAACTCTTTGGGACAGGGATTTTGCCTGATTGCGAGAAATGTTTGCAAAGGCTAATAAAACTTACGGCCGAGCAAGCAACTTCCGATGAGGCCATAAGAGAAAAAGCCGTCAAGTCGGCAAATCAGATACTGGAAAAGTTAAAAAGCATGCCGGGGATTAACCCGGCACACATAGCCAATCGTTTTCATCCGGTTATTAAGACGATCTGCGAAAATCCTGACCCCTTCAGGAAAATGAAGGAAAGGGAAATTCTAACCGCCGAGGAGTTGGCAGCAAAATACCCGCCTGGAAAAGAGTGGACGTTTAAGGACTACGTAAAATACAGCCTGATAGGCAACAGTATTGACTTTTTTAGAAATCCCGAAAAGCTGGAAGAGTACCTGAACGAGGGGCTTACGGTAGCAAGAGATGAAAGGGAGCAATTAATTCAGAAACTTCGTGGAGCTTCGAAAAAGGTTCTTGTGTTGTGTGACAATGCAGGGGAGGTTTTCTTCGACCTGCCGTTACTTCGGGTACTTGCTTCACAAGGTCATGAGGTTTTCTACGGGGTAAAGGGCGCTCCAATTCAGAATGATTTGAGCTGGGATGATGTTTCCCGGCTGTGTATCGAATGGAACGGGATTCAAGTGGTAAGCACTGGAGCAGCTATGGTTGGGCTTGAGCTTGACCGATGTTCGGGTTATTTTCGAGAGCTCTACGGGAAGGCAGATATCATTATTGGTAAAGGTATGGGGCACTTTGAAACGCTGGGTAACTCCGGAGACGAAAGGGTATTCTTGCTTTTTCAGGCAAAATGCAGGCCCGTTGCTGAAACGATAGGCGTGCCGTTGAACAGCGGAGTTGCCTGTTTTGTAAAAGGCGGAGGTTTCTAAAATGGCGCTAGATCTAGACCGGGTTGCATCGGAATTGCTGCAGGCATGGGCGAAAATACCGAAACATTTCCGCAATTCGGCCACAATCAGGAGAACGCTTCAATGTCGGCTGTTTGCGGTGTGGTCAGCTGAGGGGTGGCCAGTTATTGCCGATTTCTATCCACCTCGCATTTCTGACAGGCCTGTGGATGTTGCAGTGTTAAATCGTGAAGATGACAAAAAAATAGAATGGGCTTTCTGCATCGACGAGCTAGTTACCCTTTATGCGGTAAGAAGCCTTAGCTCTTTCGATGCGTCCCAAAAAGTGATATTTACGACCCACTCTTTGAAGAAAAAGGTTGACGAGAGTCGGTTTTTCCTGAAACCGGACATTGAACATGTGCATCTCGAACTAAAATAAGCAAGATCAGGACGGTGAAATGAAAAGAGATCGGGTTGAAGTAAGGTGGCACGGTAGAGGAGGTCAGGGAGCGGTAACTGCCGCTATGATACTTGCAGAAGCAGCGTACATTGAAGGTTACAAAGGGGTTACGGCTGCGCCATTTTTCGGGGCAGAAAGACGAGGTGCCCCGGTCATTGCAACCAATCGCTTCGGTCCCAGACCTATTAAGACGTTTTCGCTCGTCAACGAACCGGACATAGTGGTTGTTCTTGATGAGTCCCTTCTTTCGATAGTTGACGTAACCAGCGGCCTGAAAACGGACGGACTTGTCCTTATCAATTCAACAAAAGCTCCAAATGAATACGAAATTGCCGACAGATTCAATGTTGCAACATCTGATGCTTTCCACTGCGCAATAAAGGCCGATCTTACAGTTGCAGGAAATGTGCTTTTCAACACCACCATACTCGGTGGTTTTGCAAAAGCAACGGGGCTCATTTCTATGGACAGTATTGAAAAAGCCCTTAGAAAGCATTTTCGTGGCGAAGCGGCGGAAAAAAACGTGATAGGAGCCAAACTGGCTTTTGAATCCACACAAATACTGAGAACATGCACAATTAAATGCGCATAAGAGGACGTGAAAGGTGGCGGAAATGAAGGAAAACCTGGCAAAGGATCATTTTACCTTCGCTCATTCAAAACTTTGCATAGGTGAAGCTGGAAAAACCGGTGGCTGGAGGAGCTATAGACCGGTTATAGATTACGAGCGATGCACACCCAGCAAGAACAAACGGCCTTCTTGTTTCCTCTGCTGGCTCTACTGCCCCGAAGGAGTGGTAAAGCGTTCCATTCCGG
Organism: Deltaproteobacteria bacterium; assembly: GCA_019309115.1. Lineage (GTDB taxonomy): Bacteria > Desulfobacterota > Syntrophobacteria > Syntrophobacterales > Thermodesulforhabdaceae > JAFDGW01. The sequence continues at coordinate 41,979 of JAFDGW010000015.1, read as the reverse complement.
TGACCATAGATTACGACTACTGCAAGGGTTGTGGCATTTGTGCAGAAGAATGTCCCACTAAAGCGATTCAGATGGTGGAAGAATCTGATTTTCGCGAGTAAACCACTCCCCTTGCGAAAAGTTTTTCTTTGTCCAACCACACAAGATGGGAAAATCTGGTGTCTTGGAAACCGCAATTTTTGAACGTATTCATGACACTATCTGGTGTCATGGCACCACTCATACACCAAGCCCAGGCGTCCATTTCCTTCAAAAAATACGGAGGCAGGCTCTTTGATACAAAAAGATCTGCAAGGCATAATATACCGTCATTTTTTAAAACGCGGTACACTTCCCTCAGGATGGTGTTTTTGTTCGGAAATATATTGAAAACACCATTCATCAAAATGAGGTCAAAGACGTTGTCCTGGAAAGGTAGTTTTGCGCCATTGGCACAAACCCAGAAAATACCGGTAGCATTCAGCCGCTCAGCCAGTTGATTGCCTTCTATTAGCACTTCCGGAACAACATCTACATTAATTGTGACAGGACATTGACCCTGTAATCCTGCTTTCCACTCTGCAAAAAAGGCATCCAGTCCTATTCCCGATCCGACATTCAAAATCAGCACACCGTCGGAAAGGGAAATGTCTTTCAAAGGACACCCACAAGGAAAAACCTTTTCCCAGTTAATGTCTGCTTTTGAAACTTTATAAACAAACCCTTCCGGATATCCCAAGGAAACGGCAAATTCCACACCGGCCGGAACTTTCACTGAAGGGATCTGCCGTTCGCGATAAATCCGCTCGTAATAAAACCTAACATGCCTCAATATAGCGTTGTCCAAATTATCCATCTTGGGAAAATCCTCTGATAATCATTAGAAATACTCATTTCCAGATGCTTTTTTCGGAACCTTTGATAGAATAAAATAAGTGAACTTAGTCAAGCCAAAATCTTTTAAACGCATTGGACGAGGAGACTACCATGGCAATAAAGGTTTTTATAGAACGGGAAATAGAACCGGGTCGGGAATTGGATATTCACAATGCCTTAATAAAACTAAGGTCTAGGGCAATGATGGCACCCGGGTATATTTCCGGCGAGACCCTTCGTTCCTACGATGATCCTCACAGGTATTTGGTCGTAAGTACATGGAACAGCGTAGAGGAATGGAAAGAATGGGAAAAGAGCGAAGAACGCAAGGCGATCGAAGCAGAGATTGCTCCGTACTTGAAATCCCCGTCTAAAACCAGCATTTACCTTTATTCGCCGTAAAAGGGAGAAGAAAAAACGTAGGCGAGCATCTTGTAAATCAAACGGGCAGCGGTGAAATCGGGGGCAACGTTCCCGGGAATGGGGCGGAGTTCCATTACGTCGAAGCCGATGATTTTTCTGGTTTCACTAGTGTGACGGAGGATTTTAAGCAATTGATACCAGGTTATCCCTCCGGGCTCAGGGGTACCTACGGCAGGCATGATTGAAGGATCGAGCACGTCCAGGTCAATAGTTACATATACGTGCGGATTGAGTAATTTTATAGCTTCATCCAGAATTTTTGGGCTTTCCCATATATTTTGAGCAAAAAAAATGTTTACATCGCTGTTTCCAATGGCAAATTCGTGTTCTTCCCTGGTCAGCGATCTTACACCTATGGATACGACGGGGAAAAACTCAAGTGCTCTTCGCATTACGCAGGCGTTACTATAACGGCTCGACTGGTATTCATCGCGCAGATCCGCATGAGCATCAAAGTGAAGGATTGTTACTTCCTCCTTTCCGTATCCCGACCCAATTGCCTGGATAACCCCAAGGCTCATAAGATGTTCACCGCCGAGCAGAACCGGGATCTTACCAGACTGAATTACTCTGAGGCTCACGTCTTTTACGAGAGCAACCATCTCCTCAGGTGAGGAAACAACAACTGGCAATTCCTCTAAGGTAAAAATTCCAAACTTCCAGGGTTCAGTGCCCGTTTCCTCATCGTACGGCTCAAGTTCTCTGGATGCAAGTATGACCGCCCTCGGTCCCTCCCTAGTTCCCGAAACATACGTAGTAGTTCCATCATAAGGCACCGGGATAATGACGGCTCTTGCCTTTTCCCAAGACTCAGGGTCGTTCTTTAATCCATAAAACGAGTAAGGGGACCCCCAATCCAGCGGAATCCCCTCCAACTGATCATTTACTACTGCCATGCTTCCCGTAACTCAACTCCTTGTTTTCAAAATCCTGTCCATCCGAACAATCTGAGCCGATTCTTTCACATTGTTCGGAAATTCCTGCCCTCGGTCCAGGACGTGAATTTCACATTTCTTAATGGAAAAGAATTCTTTCAACGCCTCCACAGCTTTTCCCGTATCAAAGGGCTTACAGGAAAACATATCCACGCTGACATACTGTTTTTCCGGAAATGTGTGAATGCTAATATGACTTTCCGCAATCAGCACAAAACCGGAAATTCCCCAGTCTTCAGGTACCGACCCAATGTATCTGAAAACATAAGGGGGCATGATCTTGGTCATTTCCATTTCGTCGGGATACCGGTCGAGAAAATCATATATGGCCTGAATGTCTTCCAAGACAGCTCGGTCGCACCCATAACCATCAAGCATCAAGTGCACGCCAAAACCAAATTCAGGTTTCCTCATGCCCATCTCGACTACCTCCCCCTCTCAAACTCTAGTCCCTACAATTTTAAAAGGAGCGACCACATATCCATCAAAACCGATCTGCTCTACTCCAACGCCCATGCTCTTACCTGCATACTCGAGCATTAACAGCAATTACCATTCAAAACGCGTTGGGCTAGCAATCCACAGGACTTCTGCATCGCTTTTTCCTATGTTTTCGATCCTGTGCCTCACCGAGCTCTTAAAATAAAAGCAATCCCCACTCTTCAAGCGAAAACTTTGGTTGTCAAGCCATAGCCTTATCCTGCCCTTCAACACAAATCCGAACTCCTCACCAGCATGCGAATCTTCGTTCGGCGTTTTTGCACCCTGACTTAGCCGGAGCAAAACCGGGTCCATCAACCGACCTGTTGCTCTGGGCAAAAGGTAATAAACCTGACACTCCTGCGTTGAAGCTGAACTGAGTACACGTTGCTTTTCGTAACGCACCACCGAAGTATCCTGAACGTCCCGAAAGAAATCGGCAAGATTTACGCCCAGCACATCGAGAATAGACTTCAGGGTCGAAATAGACGGAGAAGTGAGATCACGTTCGAGTTGGGATATAAATCCCTTCGTGAGATAAGCCCGGTTTGCCAACTCTTCTTGAGTCAACCCATTCTCCATGCGCAGACGCCGCAGCTTCTCGCCTATCTTTAAACCGTCCTCCATGGTTTACCTATATTAAACCGTTAGTTTAGTAAAGCGGCACTATATAAAGGTCAGTTTAGTCCCATGTCAAGAAAAGAGTGAATCGTGCAGATAAATCTTGAGGGGTATTAGGTTGCTAAGGATACAATTCTTGTAACGATCGAAGAGCCCTTTTTCTTTTTCGCCTCGTAGAGGGCTTCGTCAGCGGTTTTCAACAACGATTCCAGTTCGAGGTCATCAGATTGGTCCAGAACCTCGCGGTCAATATAAGCAATCCCAATAGAAATCTCTACCTTTCCCCCGCTCAGTTCGCAAAACGCATAAATAATTCTCTTTGCTAATTTTTCAACACCATCGATATCTACATTGACAACAAAAAGCACAAATTCATCGCCACCGTAGCGAAACAGGTAATCCAGGTCTTTTCGAATATTGGCTAAAACAATACCAACAAAATTCTTAAGCAACTGATCTCCTGCAAGATGCCCATACGCGTCATTGAATTTTTTAAAATCATCAAAATCCATAAAAAGAATAGCCACAGGGTAACGTAGCCTTATGGCACGAGTAATTTCACGAAGCAGAATTGAATCAAAAGCGTAACGGTTATAAGCACCTGTCAAGGCGTCCCGTAAAACAAGCTCTACAAGAGCTATCCTATCACGCCTATCTCTCAACACTCGCCGCAACTTAGCCAGCAATTCCTGGATTTTAAAAGGTTTACTCAGGAAATCCGCTGCACCAGCCTCCACCACCTGCGAATAGCGATAGCTGTCCTGAAATCCTGTAATTACTATAACATCGGTGTATCGGTATATCTTCTTCAACTCCTTAGTAAGCTCAAGGCCATCCATTTTTGGCATTCTCATGTCCGTGATAACCACATCAAAAGGAGTAGAAATAAATTGGCTTAACGCGTCCTCTCCATCTTTTGCTGTGCGAACATAATACCCCTCCCTTACAAGTAGCTGAGCAAGAGACTCAGCCACATCCGTTTCATCGTCAACGACCAGGATTCTCACAGGTGGTCCGTCAACCACCTCGGATAACATTTATTTTCTCCTCATTACACCTTTATTGTAACTCTCTAAGAAACCCCCTCGCCTTCTCCAAGGCACTATCTATTCTATCGGCGTAGGGGCCTCCGGCCTGAGCCATATCAGGTCGCCCACCACCACGGCCGCCAATGACCTCGGCCAGCCGCCCTACCAGTTTACCGGCATGGAGCTTACCGGTCAGATCTTTCGTTACACCAACCAAGAGAAGGGCTTTTCCTTTATGTTCGCTCGCCAGGACAAGCACGGTGTTTTCCTTAAACTGTTCTTTAAATTTATCATACATTTCCAGCAAAGTCTTAGGATTATCCACTGAAACCTTGGCAATAATAGCCGAAATGTCGCCGTATTGTTCCGGAGACTCAAAGATACTTCTGAACTTAAACGCCATGACGGTATGTTGTAAAGACTCAATTTCTTTCTCCAGGGCTCGTTCTCGATCCAGAATTTTCCGAATTCTTTCTGGAATCATGTTGGGCTGAGTTTTCAACATCTGAGCGGATTCCTGAAGAACCAATCGCTGAGATCTCACCCATTCCAGCGCTTTCTTACCAGCAACAGCTTCAATTCGCCTGACACCTCCAGCAACACTAGATTCCTGTACTATAAAAAATACGCCAATATCAGCGGTATTACTAACATGGGTTCCACCACACAATTCCTTGCTCAAGCCGGGAATTTCCACAAGCCGCACCACGTCACCGTATTTTTCCTCAAAAAGTGCAATAGCCCCGCTTTTGATAGCTTCATCAAAAGCCATCTGCGTAACTCGCACAGATCGTCCGTTCCATATCTCTTCGTTAACAAGATCCTCAATCTTATGTAGTTCTTCTCGGGTTAATGCCTTAAAATGTGAAAAGTCGAACCTTAATCGATCTGGTGCAACAAGAGAGCCTGACTGCTTCACGTGTTCCCCAAGCACACGTCTTAGTACGCTGTGCAGAATATGCGTTGCGGTGTGGTGCCGAGCTGTAGCCCTTCTGGCTTCTTCATCAACCGCAAGTTTAACAACCTCACCAACCCGCACCTTGCCTTCAACGACTTTTCCTATGTGAACAAACACATCGCCTGGCAACCTTTGAGTATCGACCACTTCCACTCGCCCAGATGGTCCGATAATAACCCCACGATCACCAACCTGCCCTCCCGATTCACCGTAAAAGGGCGTATCTGCTGTTATGACCTCCACTTCTTCGCCTTCCAGAATTTCTGATACCCTACCAACATCCTTTTTCACCAGGGCAACAACCCGAGACTCGGCCTGCAATGTTTTGTAGCCAAGAAACTCCGTCGGCTCCAGCTCTGCTACCAACTCACGATAAACATCGTGCAGTTCTCTTTCGCCGCTCCCTTTCCAGTGTTTACGAGATTGCTCCTTTTGCTGTGCCATTCGTTGCTCATATCCGTCAAGATCCACGGTAAAACCCATGTTCCGTGCCATGTCCGTAACGATGTCAACGGGAAAACCGTAAGTGTCGTAGAGCTTAAAAATTAAATCGCCAGGAATTTCCTTTGCCCCGCTCTCTTTAAGGCGTTCAATCTCCTGATTCAGAAGTTTAAGACCAAAGTCCAGCGTTTCGTTGAATCTTTCTTCCTCGTGCCTTATTATCTCAGTTATGTACTTCCTATTTTCGAGCAACTCAGGGTAAGCATCTCGCATGGCTTCCATAACAGCAACTGCCACATCATACAGGAAAGGCTCGTTCAAGCCCAAGAACCTTCCATGCCTCAAGGCTCGCCTTATTACCCTGCGAAGTACGTATCCTCGACCCTCGTTACCGGGCAGTACCCCATCACCTATCAAAAATGCCGCCGCCCTGCTGTGATCTGCGATCACCTTCATGGAAACGTCTATCTCGGGCTTTTCTCCGTAATGATGGCCACTTAGTTCACCAATCCGATCCATAATGGGAACAAAGAGGTCAATATCGTAGTTAGAGCGAACACCTTGGACCACCGCGGCTATTCGTTCCAGTCCCATCCCTGTATCTATGCTGGGTTTAGGCAAAGGCTCCAGGCTACCATCTTCCCTGCGGTTGAACTGCATGAACACAAGGTTCCACAACTCAAGGTACCTATCACAATCGCAACCAGGGCGACAATCAGGGGAGCCACAGCCAAATTCAGGCCCCTGATCTATGATGATTTCAGAACACGGTCCGCATGGTCCCGTATCGCCCATTGCCCAGAAGTTATCCTTCGTGGAAAACTCAAGAATTCTATCCTCCGGTAGGTAACGTGCCCACAGCTCTCTGGCCTCTTCATCCGGGCCAAGGTTCATGTCCCTGTCGCCTTCATGTATCGTAGCGTAAAGCTTATCCACCGGTAGGCCCATGTGCTTTGTTAAAAACTCCCAAGCAAAATCAATGGCTTCTTTTTTGAAATAATCGCCGAAAGAAAAATTACCCAGCATTTCAAAGAAGGTGTGATGCCTCGCCGTATAACCGACATTTTCAAGATCGTTGTGTTTGCCTCCTGCTCTCATGCACTTCTGGCTAGAAGTCGCCCGTACATACCCTCTCTTCTCTTCTCCCAAGAAACATCGCTTAAACTGAACCATACCGGCATTGGTGAAAAGCAAAGTAGGATCATCACGCGGTATCAGCGACGAGCTCTTCACCACAGTATGCCCATGTTCCTTGAAATAATTTAGGAACTCAGATCGGATTTCCGATGCTGTTTTCATAACCTTCTCCTGAATTCCCCGCAAAATCCTTGTTATTTGTTCTCAGACAGCTTCTGCACTACTGCACTATCGGTAAAATCACAGGTTCACATCCATCCTAATCTGCAAGTTCTACAGTCTTTTGGTTCTGAACTTCATCGATCTGCGCTGTTTGACTGGGAGTTCCACCCTGAACCAAAGGCATACCTTTAATTTCACGCACTTTACTTTCAATTTCTAGCATGACTTCCGGATGTTCCTTTAGAAACTTCTTTGCATTTTCCCGACCTTGCCCCAGACGCATATCACCATAGGAATACCACGCGCCTGACTTTGAAACGACCCCACAATCAGCGGCCAGATCAAGCACATCGCCTTCTTTCGAAATACCTTCGGCAAATATTATGTCAAATTCTGTTTCTCGAAACGGCGGAGCAATCTTGTTTTTAACGACTTTAACACGAACCCTGTTACCAATCTGTTCCGTTCCATCCTTCACGGGAGCTATGCGACGTATTTCAAGCCTCACCGTGGAATAAAACTTTAGGGCGTTGCCACCTGTTGTGGTTTCCGATGGCCCGTACATCACTCCTATCTTCGAACGAATCTGATTAATGAAAATCACACAGGTTCGCGACTTGTTTATGGCCGCCACAAGTTTCCGCAGAGCCTGACTCATGAGGCGAGCCTGAAGACCAACGTGGGCATCTCCCATCTCACCATCTATTTCGGCCTTGGGCACAAGTGCGGCCACCGAATCTATCACTATAACGTCAACAGCATTACTTCGAACAAGTATCTCCGCGATCTCAAGGGCCTGCTCTCCATAATCTGGCTGACTTATGAGCAAATCTTCCACGTTAACGCCCAATTTTCTAGCATAGGTGATGTCAAGTGCGTGCTCCGCGTCTATAAAAGCAGCCACACCTCCCTGCTTTTGCGCTTCAGCAATAATGTGCAACGCCAGTGTGGTTTTACCGGACGATTCCTGTCCGTATATTTCAACTATTCTACCCCGAGGCACTCCACCAATTCCAACCGCAATATCCAGCGAAAGAGAACCGGTTGGAATCACCGACAGTGCAACATCCTCAACTTTCTCTCCCATTCTCATTATTGCGCCCTTGCCCCACTGTTTTTCAATCTGAGCAAGAGCGGCATCTATAACCCTACGGCGTTCTTCAGACACAGACATATCCTAGCAACCTCCACGATTTTTTCTGAAATTGAAATAGTTTAACCCGTAAAAAATACACTAACAAGAGGTTCGTACTTAGCCCCTGAAGGCTTCAATATGCTTCGGTAAAGAGTTACTTTTTCAATCTCAAAAGGCCCACTACGAAAAGAAGTCCCATACTCCACGAGTTTTTTAGCCAGCCTCCTGTCGAATGACGAGCCTTTAATTCTGCCAATAGTAAGGTGCGGTTTAAACTCGCGTTTTTCCCTCTCGAAGCCCTGCTTTTCAAGTACTCCTTCTATTGAGCTCTGGACGCGGGCAAGCGAAAGAATGTCTCCTTGAAGCCCGGCCCACAGAACTCGCATACGCTTAATCGATGGGAACGCTCCGGTGCCGCAGACTTCAAGAACAAAAGGCCCCTGGCTTTTTACACCCTCCCGAATGGCCGACTCCACGATCCCAACCTGATTTTCTTCTATGTTACCGAGAAATTTTAATGTGACGTGAATATTTTCCGGTGGAACCCATCGGACACTTGAGCCACCATAAGGCCTGAGTCCATCGATAAGCTCCTTCAGATCACGCCGTACAGACTCTGGAATATCAACTGCTATGAATGCTCGAATCATGCGTTAGCAACTCCCAAAGTAACCTCAAGGCAGCCTGTACACTCCTCATCTGAACTATCTGCCTCTCGCCTCGTAAAACATGATGTTCCACGACGGTTCTATCATCACAGGCACAGCCGATGAAAACGGTTCCAACAGGTTTTTCCCTCGTTCCACCAGTCGGGCCGGCTATACCTGTGATGCCAAGAGCGACATCCACTCCCGCCTTTTCCTTCGCCCCAACGGCCATAGCCCGCGCCGTTTGCTCACTTACTGCTCCGTACCTTTCCAGCACATCCGGGTTAACACCGAGTTCTTCTATTTTTGCTTTGTTACTGTAAACTATATAACCTCGTTCAAAGTAATCCGATGCGCCCGGAACGGATATTATCCTCGCAGCGAGCATTCCTCCCGTGCAGGACTCGGCAACGGCAAGTTTCATTCCTCTGCTTCTGAGCATATCTCCAACGACCTTCTCTAACTCCTCACCATCTTTTCCGCTCACGAACTTCCTACCGATTGCATTAACTACACGCCGCTCAGCTTCGTTCAAAAATTCGTCGGCTTTATTGCCATTATCTGCGCATACCGTCAGCGTAACCCAGGTTTCTCCTTCTATTCTTGATAAATACCCCACTCCAACAGCCGTAAGGTCAAGCTTACCGACCCTTTTGGCTACTTCCCATTCTGAAAGTCTCTGAACCCTGATAATGCGTCGCCTGAAGCAGGTTCTTTCGGGATAATGATTCTTTAAATCCGGTAAAACCTCCCGCTCCACCAGGTAAGCTACCTCTGTTGGAACGCCGGGCAAGCAGTACAGAGGCTTATTTTCTACGACCATACGAAAACCCATATAAGGTCTGTCCATTGTCAGTTCCACTGCTCCCTCTGGCAGATCAGTTTCATCTGCCCATGATAATCCGGCATCGTTAATCCTTTTACGAAACGTCTCACAATAGGCTCTGTTTCTAACTTGCTGAAGGCCAAAGGCATCGCATAGGGCATCGCAGATAACATTGTTGGTGGCTGGTTCCAAGCCTCCGGTAGTTATCAGAAAATCAGATCTATGGTGCCAGTAGCGAATTGCTTTAGCCAACTCTGACCGGTTGTCTGAAAGGACCAATGATCGAGCAATTAAAAAGCCCTCTTGAAAAAGAGTTTTACCTATTGTGGACGTGTTAATATCTACCACATCACCATAAAGCACCTCATTTCCGACAACAATCAAAGTCCCTTCCACACTTCTGGCCGTTCTACACATTACGGTTCATTCTCCAGAATTGCGAGAACACTTCTGTAAACCTTTTCAAAGGGTACTTCGTTTTCCCTGGCCGCCTTGAGACAATCCTCATACTCCGGATAAACCTTGGTGGAACCGTCGGGCAGGCAAAATCGTTTGATCCTGATTTCGCCCCAAGAAGTCTTGACCGTTGAATGAGATCTGGGAAGGGAAACCCTTTTAACATTATAGTAGCGAACTCCACTTGTGGTGGTTTCAGAAAATAGTAATCCCATTACCACATCGCGCAAACCCGGCTGCACGAGGATCGAAATTACCCATCCAGGACGATTTTTCTTCATCACAACGGGAGATACCCACAGGTCGAGAGCTCCTTGAGAAAGCAAGTCATCAAAGAGATGGCTAAAGATTTGCGGTGTCATATCATCAACAGTGGTCTCCACGAGTAAAAGGTCTTCCTCAACAGCCGACTCACGAAGGGCTTCACCAACAATAAGCCTGAATAAATTGGGTGGATGATGTTCTTCCCTTGCTCCGACTCCGTATCCGACTCTGTTAACGGCCATGCTAGGCAAAGATCCATAAGAACTGCAAAGTGTCGCAATGAGGGCTGCGCCCGTAGGGGTAACTAACTCTGCGTTTGTATCGCGACCCTCAACAGGTATGCCCCGCAAGATCTCTAGAGTTGCTGGTGAAGGGTTAGGAATGACGCCGTGTTCACATTCGATAAAGCCCCGTCCCATGGGCAACAGAGAAGCATACAGCCTTTTAACCCCCAAGAGATACAACCCGGCCACCGCACCGATTACATCTACAATCGTGTCCACTGCTCCGAGTTCGTGAAAGTGGACATCTTCAACAGGAATGCCGTGAATCTTCGCTTCTGCCTCCGCCAACTTCAAAAACACACGGGCGGCTTTGCTCTTGACCCAATCTGGCAATTCAGCTCTGTTAATGGCCTCACGTATATCCTTATAATTCCTGCGACGCTCGGAAAAAGACTCAACCATGACCCGTGAGCCGCACAGAGCGCCTCGCTTCTCCCTGCGAACCCTCAATTTAAATTCATCACCGGGCAAAACCGATTGTACCATATCGACGAGCTCTCTTCTTTCAACTCCGACATCAATGAGCGCTCCCAGAAACATGTCTCCACTAACGCCGGAAAAACAATCGCAATAAGCTATCAACATTTCGCCTGCGACCCTTGCATTTACTGGTTAACCCAGACGCTGAGGTCCCTCATGGAATGAAGGATCCGTTCGGTAACCGAACTTTTTAAAAATCCCCACGTACCACCGGGTCTTGAATGTCCCAGAACGATTATACCTGCCTTTTGACTCCGAGCGTAAGCGAGCACCTCATCAGCAATCTTCTTGCCGGGGAGTAGAACTATCCTAATTCGTTCTGAAGCAATACCACCGTTGGTCAAAATACGAACAGACTCTTTCATAAAGGTTTTGGCTTCTCGATTTGGCAAAAATTTTTCCCAATCCTTCGAATCAAGAGAAAAATGCTGAAGTCTGGACACCTTCGGAGTAACATGCACAAGGTCAACGGCCACATTTGTTTCTGCAAGCATAAATCCTGCGTGATCTACTGCCCGCAAAGCAGCATTTTCGGCTCCAACACAAACCACGGCGCGCTCTACTTGGGGTTTTCCTTCAACGAACCATATCGGACTGACCAGACAGTGATGCAGAAACTCCGGGGTAGGATTGCCTTTCAAAAACCCTTCCAAAGCACTTGTTATGCTTTGCGAAACAACAACCGCATCTACCTTCTTCATGTCCGCAAGCCGGCACGAGTGATGTGCAAAACTCACCTGCTTTTCCTGTACGTGCTCTTGAACAAGTTCTTCGGAAAATCCAAGTTCAATGAGCTTTTCCCTTGCATTATCGAGAATCCACCTGGTCTGCCCTTTTCTTTCATGAAGAAGGTCTTTTTTCTTCTCGCGCATGGACGATGTCGCAGGCGTGCCCTTATACACGGGCGCAAGGGAAGGTTCAATGTAATTCAAGATGAGTGTAAGATGGTCTTTCCGAGGATAAAGATTGTTTAAAAACTCGAGACACCGGACATAAGATTCGTTTTCATCTATGGGAATCAAAAAGGCTTTAGGTAAATATTCCATAAAAACTCCTTCCTGGAACAAAAACGCTACGTTTATCCAAATTACGTAATTTCCTTAAAGCTCGAAAACCCGTCCGGGCGTGTGTTGATCGGCTATTTCCAAAGTGACATATCGCCAGCAGCTATGGGACAGTCTAGATTTGATTTTTCCCGATAAAATCTCTGGTGAATTGTTGACCTCACTGAGATGGGCAAACTCAACAACGTGCAACTCAGAATGATACAACTCCTGACACAATTTCAAACTATCGTCATTGGAAAGATGTCCAATCCTGCTTTTTATTCTCTGTTTCAGATGCCACGGGTAAGGGCCTTCCACGAGCTTTCCAATTTCGTGATTTGCTTCAATCACCAGTGCATGGCAGCCTTTAAGACTTTCCCTTACAAGGTTAGTTACAATGCCTAGATCAGTACAGAGTGCCAGTTTCCGGCCGTTGGAGTTTACTATAAACCCCACGGGGTCTTCGGCGTCATGGGAGACCGAAAAAGGAAAAAATGTCAAATCGCCTATTGAAAAGCGACGCCCTCGAAAGAAAAGCCGCCTTTCGTGAAGGTTTCCAACCGATCGAGGCAAACAGTTAAAGGTGCCTTCACTGAAGTAAACAGGAACCCGGTAACGACGGCTAAATACACCTACACCCTTGATGTGATCGGCATGTTCGTGAGAAACAACAATGGCACAGACGTCATCAGGATTTACGGGGGAGTTGTCCATTCGTTCCAAGATTCTCTTGCACGATAACCCTGCATCTATAAGCACACAGGTATTGTCACTCCACACCAGGGTGGCATTGCCTTTGGAACCGCTTGCTAGAATCTGAAAACGGAGAGATCCCATCAGAACAGGTTCCTTGTTACTGATTGCAAAGCATTATCTGCATCTGAGCCAAGTATTAAGACGGAAAGGCAATCTCTTTGATAAGAATGCCTAAGATACCGTTGAATATCCTCAGCTGTAACCTGCTGCACTTTTTTTTCTATTTCCTCAGGCCGAACATTACAACCGTAAAGGAGTTCGTTCCTGGCTATACGACTCATGTGAGCATCCGTGCTGTCAAGGTTAAGGTACATATTCCCAATCACGCAGTCCTTGGCCCGTTTCAACTCTTCCTGGGAAACTCCTCGCTCAACCAGCGTTTCGAGTTCAGAAATAACCACATTGAAAGTCTCTCCCAGATTTTCCGGAGATACAGCAGCATAAATGCCGAACATTCCGGTATCCTCGTAACAATTCACGAAAGAATAAACGGAATAAGCAAGGCCCCTGCGTTCTCGAATTTCTTGAAAAAGCCGGCTACTCATGCTGCTTCCAAATATGGTATTCGCAAGATACACAGCAAAACGGTCCTCGTCCCGAAACGAAACTCCTGGCATGGCAAGACAAAAATGGGTTTGCTCCAGTTCCCTACAAACAGCTTCACGGAACACTGTGTGATCAGGTCTAACTCGTTCGGGACGCCCCCTACCGTTTTCCTTCAACGTCCCAAGAACCGGTGCAACCCACGATACAAGCTCATCATGATCAATTGCCCCCGCCGCGGCTAGCACAATCTGGCCTGGATGAAGCAAGCTATCCTTGAACTGGAGCAAATCACTTCGGGTTAATCTTCCTATGGAGTCCCGGTACCCACAAACGGGATGTCCCAATGGATTACCCTGCCAGAATTTCTCACACAAAAGGGAGTGAATACAATCCTCCGGGGAATCATCCACCATCTTGATTTCCTGCAAAATTACAAAGCGCTCTTTTTCCAGCTCGTTCTCATCCATGGTGGAGTCCAGCAGGATGTCGAAAAATATGTCAAGCAGCTTCGGCAGGTGAGTGTTAAGAACTTTGGCGTAAAAACAGAGATACTCTTTGGTCGTGTAAGCGTTGGAATGACCACCCAGCAGATCGAGCTCCACAGCAATATCATGAGTGGAACGGCGGCGAGTACCCTTGAAGAACATATGTTCAAGGAAATGGGTTATTCCTTCTTTGGACTCAGGTTCGTCTCTGGAACCAGAGTCTATCCATATCCCAAGGGATACTGCCCGCGTTCCCTCCAACCGTCTGGAAAGTAATCGCAATCCGTTATCAAGAACCGTTTTCCGAACCATACTCAGCACACGCTATCAGCGTCTGTTATGACTATGACTGGACTTTTCCATTACGGCCTTGCGACTCAGCTTGACCCTGCCGTCCTTATCAATCTCTATCACCTTGACAAGAACCTCGTCGCCCTCTTTCACCACATCGCTCACTTTTCGCACACGCTTATTATCCAGCTGCGATATATGAATCAATCCCTCCAGATTTGGCCTTATCTCTGCGAAAGCTCCAAAGTCTGTTATTCTCGTGATCTTGGCTAGATACACCTGACCAAGTTCAGGCTCTATCGTGAGCTCTTTGATCATCTCTATGGCCTTTTCACAGGCCTCTGTACTGGGCCCCATGACGGCAATCCTGCCATCTTCTTCTATGTCAATCTTGGTATCCGTTTCCGCAATGATGTGCTTGATAACCTTACCACCAGGGCCAATTATGTCCCTTATCTTGTCAGGTGAAACCTTGGTGACCGCCACCCGTGGAGCATAAGGAGAAAGATCCGGACGCGGAGTAGAAAGCACACTTCGCATTTTATCGAGGATTTCAAGGCGAGCCTTACGGGCACGACTAAGGGCTTCTTCCATTATGCTACGGGTTATGCCGGTAATCTTAATATCCATCTGGAGAGCGGTGATTCCCTTTTCGTTTCCCGTTACCTTAAAGTCCATGTCACCAAGGTGATCTTCATCACCGATGATGTCGGTCAAGATCACTACTTCGTCACCCTCCTTGACCAATCCCATGGCAATGCCAGCAACCATGTCTTTCACCGGCACCCCGGCATCCATAAGGGAAAGCGTGGCACCACAGACTGTCGCCATAGAACTTGAACCGTTGGATTCCAGAACCTCTGAAACAACCCTTATAGTATAAGGAAAGGAATCGCTATCCGGCAAAATCGGCTTAACGGCCCGCTCCGCCAACGCACCGTGCCCTATTTCTCTACGACTTGGCCCCCTTAATGGCTTTACTTCTCCAACGCAATAAGGTGGGAAGTTATAATGAAGCATAAACGACTTAAAGGTCTCGCCGGTAAGGGCTTCTATCTTTTGCTCATCGGCAGAGGATCCCAGAGTTGTTATACACAAAACCTGGGTTTCACCGCGGCGGAACATGGCCGAACCATGGGTCCTGGGAAGAAGCCCAACCTCGATCTCAATAGGACGAATGTCCTCAAAGCCTCGCCCATCTATCCGTCGCTTTTCCTGCAACATCATCTCGCGCACAACTTTCTTTTCCAGCTCTCCCAGGATTTCCAAAATCTCACTCTGCCTGTCCGGATAGGCATCAGCCAGCTCTTCCACGACAGCTGAATATAGCTCTTTTTTCCTGGTCTTGCGCAACACCTTATCCGGTGTGGTCATCACTTCTCTCAGAGCCGTAATGGCCTTTTCCTTTACAACTTCGACCAGCTCTTTATCAACCTCAGGAACAACAACCTCTTCTTTGGGCTTCCCAACTTCTGCCCTTAGCCTTTCCTGTAAGTCCAAAAGAGGTTGAAGGGCTTCATGGGCAAATTCAAGGGCTTCAATAACGTCCCCTTCAGGAACAAAACTGGCTTCACCTTCAACCATAACAATGGCGTTTCTGCTCCCTGCAACGACCAGGTTCAAGTCACTTTTCTCGAGCTGAGCGGCGCTCGGATTCACGACAAACCTTCCATCAACTCGTCCTATACGAACGGCCGCGATAGGACCTTGGAAAGGCACGGGCGAAATGTGAAGTGCTGCCGATGCACCCGTTATCGCTAGAACATCAGGTTCATTCTCCTGATCCACTGAAAGCACAGTGGCGATTATCTGGGTTTCGCAATTGTAACCCTTCGGAAAGAGTGGGCGTATTGGACGGTCAATGAGTCGAGAGGTAAGAGTCTCTTTTTCACTGGGACGCCCGATTTCGCGACGGAAAAATCCCCCTGGAATACGACCGGCGGCATAGCTCATTTCTTGATAGTCAACCATTAGCGGAACAAAATCTATGCCTTCTCGGACTTTGTCTTCTTTTACTGCCGAAACAAGAACGACAGTATCGCCTGACTTAACAATGACCGCTCCGCTCGCCTGGCGGGCCATTGCACCGGTTTCAATTGTTATACTTCGACCGCCAATTTCTGCTGTTACCGACCTTTTCATAGATTCACATACTCCTTTTTGTGGAGTCTTCGTTGTTCCCTCTACAGGAAACAGGATTTTCTACCCGCGCAACCCCAGCTTCTCCACCACACTGAGGTAACGATTAATGTCTTTACGCTTCAAATAGTTCAAAAGCCTTCTTCTCTGACCGACCAGCTTTAGTAATCCCCTGCGGGAATGATGATCTTTTTTATGAACTTTGAAATGCTCGGTTAGGTAATTAATTCGCTCACTGAGTAAAGCAATCTGCACTTCAGGAGATCCCGTATCGTTAGGGTGAATTCTGAAGCTTTCTATGATTTCCCTTTTCCTTTCAGGAGTGAGAGCCACTGTTTTATCCCTCCTTTTTTGAATTTGTTTAGGCACACTAACGACGTTAAATTAGTACTCGTAAGCGCCTTTTTCGGTCTTTACTGCCAAATGGCCACCACAACGCAAGTAACCTGTCATAATCGGGGGTTACTATGCGAACGGCGCCGTCGTATTCCCCCACTTCTTCTTTCTTTTCCTGCTCCCATTCTCGGTCCAAAAGCCCGTGTCTCAGCTTACGTACCTGCTCCGATTTTTCCATTACAACGGCAGGAAGATGTTCCAGGGCATCAACCATGGGTATCAAAAATTTTTCGATGTTTCCTTCTCTGACAGCATCCAGTACCTCTGACAACTCCCATGCATCTTCGATGGTAAAAGGACCGCTTTTGGTTCTGACCAGTTTTTCTATATGGCCAAAAGCACCAATTTCCCTAGCAATGTCGGCACCTATCTGCCTGACATAAGTTCCCTTTGAACACTCCATCTCAAGAACAGCTCTCGGCCATTCGTAGGAAATCAGCTCAAGACGATAAATGGTCACACGTTTAAGAGGCCGCTCTGTTTCAACACCTTTTCTTGCAAGCTTGTACAGTCTCTGCCCTTTAATTCTAGCGGCAGCATAAGCCGGGGTTCGATGTTCAACCTCACCTCGGAATCGTTCAAGCACACCTTCAAAAAATTCTCTTTCAACTGGTGGACCCTCATATCGGTGAACGATCTGCCCCGTCCTGTCGAGCGTGTCCGTCTCAGCATCAAGGCGCAACACAAAACGGTAACCCTTGTTGCCTTCCAAGAACTGATCGGCAATCTTGGTTGCTTTGTTTATCAGAACAACTAGAACCCCACTTGCAAATGGATCCAAAGTGCCACCATGTCCAATCTTTTTGGACTTTATGACCTTCTTTATAGCTTCAACCACTTGAAAGGAGGTCATATCAACTGGTTTGTTAACAACTAACACGCCATTAATCATCAGCTAACCTGTCCTTCCTGAACTTCTGTTTCCATGATGTAGTTTTCTAGAGCCGGAATAATGAGCTTTTCTACGTCTTCTATAGAACCGTCTAATCTGCATGCAGCTGCATGAACATGACCACCTCCACCAAACATTTTAGCAAAACGGGCTACATCCACAGCACCCTTGGAACGGAGTCCTACGTGAATGCGTCTGTCCCGATCCTCTCTGAAAAGAACCCCTACCCTGACGGTTTTTACCTGCCTAAGCATGTTAACAAATCCTTCGCTGTCCATTGTGGTGGCAGCAGTTTCCTGAAGCATGGCCTGAGTAAGGCGAGCTGATGCTATTCTGTAGTTGGCGTGGTATCTGAGGGTATCAAGCATCTTACCCAATAAGATAAGCCGTTGGGGTGTGGCAGATTCAAAGACATTTTCAGAAATGGCTCGCGGATCTGCCCCGCATTCCACCAAGCTGGACGCTATCCGAAGCACTCTGCCTGTCGTGTTGGAAAACTGAAATGAACCGGTATCCGTAAGTATACCGGTATATAGACATGTGGCCACATCAGGCGTAAATTCCAGCCCCTTCTGACGAAAAATTTCGTAAAGCATTTCACAAGTGCTACTGAATTCCCTGTCAACCCAGTAAACATCACCAAAGGGATTTTCAGCAACGTGATGATCTATGTTTACCGTAAGAGTTCCTGCAAGCTTTTCCGGGGTTATAGACCTACCTGCCCTGTCAGGTGCTCCGCAATCAACAAAAACGACAACGTCAAACTCTGATACATCCATGACACTGTGAACAATCCTGTCCGATCCAGGCAGAAATCCAAGATTGTTCGGTACAGGATCCTCACAAAAGGCAACAACCCTTTTTCCCCGGGAAAGCAAAACAAGCCTTAGAGCCAGTAACGAGCCTATTGCATCACCGTCTGGTCTTACATGGGTGACAATAAGGCAATTGCTGTAGGCGGGATCGAACAAAACTGACGAAACCTCTGTTAGCCTACTTTTCCTCATCCAACATCCTCAACAGCCTGTCTATTTTTTCGCCATAATCAGCAGAATCGTCATAAGAAAAGGAAAGTTTCGGTGTGTATCTGAGGTACAGGCGCCCTGCAAGCTCACGCCGAATAAATCCTGTTGCCTTACCGAGTGCATCTCCCAGCACTGAGGGTTCCTCCTTTCTGAAGGTATCTCTGTAGAAAATCGTGGCATGACGTAAATCTCCAGACACTTTCACTGCCGTTATTGTCAAACCCTGCAACCGGGGATCTTTGACCCGCTTCTGTAATATGTCTGCTACTTCTCTTTGAATAAGATCCGATAAACGCTCACTTCTTTGATAACCTTTCATGAAAGCCTCACATTTTTTTGAATCAGGATATGCTACATACTTATAAGCTCGATCTCCTGATCCATAATCTCGGCGAGTCCAAGGGACTCCATAAAATCTATAACGCGATCAAGAAGAGAATTCATTTCCCGCCCGTTGTTTCCAACCACTGCTATCGCTATAGTAGCTCTCTGATAAACGTCTTGATCGGCAACCTCGGCAACAGATACGTTAAACCTGTGCTTACTCTTTTCTACCAAGCTTTTAACGATTTTGCGTTTTGCTTTTAGAGACATGACCCCCGGTAAAAAAAAGGAAATCTTTGCTATCCCCACAGTCATTTTTGATTCCCGTTTTCCGTGGAATCCTTTTCATCCTGCTCTTCCATAACACCATCAATAGAAGGTCTTACCTCTTCTACTGTGTACACTTCCAGAACGTCTCCCACTTTGACATCGTTAAAATTAGCAACCAGAATCCCGCATTCAAATCCGGCCTTAACTTCTTTCACGTCGTCCTTAAATCGCTTTAGAGAAGCTATCTTACTGTCATAAATCACCACCTGATCTCTGAGTACACGCACCTGGGCATTTCTCATCACTACACCGTCCAAGACATAACAACCGGCCACCGTGCCAACCTTAGATATGTGAAAGGTTTGCCTGACTTCTGCACGCCCCAGAATCTTTTCACGATATTCAGGCTCCAGAAGCCCAGCCATTGCATCTTTGATGTCGCTTATAACCTGATAAATTACATCATAAAATCGAACATCCACATGCTCTTTCTTGGCCAATTCTTCCACCTTCGCATCAGGGCGAACATTGAAACCGATAACGATGGCATTAGATGCCGAAGCAAGCATGACGTCCGTTTCATTAATGGAACCTGTTGCGGCATGAATTACGTTTATTTTTATTTCAGGATGTCTCAGGCGACTAATCGCCGTGGAAAGGGCTTCAAGAGACCCTTGCACGTCTGCTTTGAGTACAATATTGAGCTCCTTGAGTTCCCCTTCTCGCATTTGTTCATAAAGCTTTTCTAAAGTGACTTTGGTGGCCTTAGAAAGTTCTTTCTCTCTCTGCTTCCGCTGGCGATGTTCGGCAACAAGCTTTGCCTGCTTTTCATCAGCAACCACGACGAAGTCGTCTCCCGCCTGAGGCACCCCTGATATACCTATTACCTCCACCGGCATGGACGGACCCGCCTCGCTAACTCTGCGCCCTCTGTCATCAAAAAGGTTTCGGACCTTTCCGTAATGAAGACCGCACACATAGGCATCACCAACATGGATTGTCCCTTCTTGAATAAGCACCGTCGCGACAGGTCCTCTGCCCTTCTCCAGCTTGGCTTCAATCACGCGTCCACGAGCAGGCTTATTGGGATTGGCTTTCAATTCCATAAGCTCTGCCTGAAGAAGGACCATCTCCAGAAGCTCGTCAATCCCTACATTCTTCTTGGCAGACACTTCTACCATTATAGTGTCCCCACCCCACTCTTCAGGAACAAGACCATACTCTGCAAGTTCTCGCTTCACTCGCTCGGGATTCGCGTTAGGCTTATCAATCTTATTTATCGCTACAATAATGGGAACATCAGCCGCCTTGGCGTGGTTAATTGCTTCAACCGTCTGCTCCATAACTCCATCATCGGCGGCAACCACAAGAATAACAATATCGGTCACTCTGGCTCCCCTTGCACGCATCGCTGTGAAGGCTTCGTGCCCCGGGGTGTCTAGAAAAACTATGCTGCCCTTATCAAGGGTTACATGATAAGCCCCTATGTGCTGAGTAATCCCCCCGGCTTCTCGGGCCGTTACGTTGGTATGGCGAATGGCGTCCAGAAGCGATGTTTTGCCGTGATCCACATGGCCCATAACCGTAACGACAGGAGGTCTCGGTTGTAAATCTTCCGGCTTATCTTCAGCGGTATGGAGAATATCTTCTTCCTCAAAACCCTTCTTTTCCACCTCAAACCCGAATTCCGAAGCAACCAAGGCTGCAGTATCAAAATCGATAGACTGATTGACCGTAACGGGCAATCCCAGTAACAACAGTTTCTTGATAACCTCGTTAGCCTTAATGCCCATTTGCTTAGCAAGATCCCCAACAACAATGGCCTCTTCTACGCGAATCTTGCGCTTGCTGGGTTTTGGAGGCGCTGTTGGCGATGGTGCAGGTTCGCTCTCTTTCGGAATTTCTTCCTTTGCTTCTACAACCTTTTTCTCTTCAACCTCAGCTTCCGCTTTCTTTCCCTTGACTCGCTTTTCTTTACCTACCCGTGGAGGAATTTCTTTTTCTCCCCGTTCTTCATCCTTTTCTGACCTGGCCTTGAATTTCTTTCCACCCTTGGCGGCCTTTTTAACAGGAGCCTCGTCAAGCTTTACCCTTACTTTGGATTCTAAATCTTCATCCCTCGCCTCTTCCTCAGTTTCCGGGATAAACTCTGGCAACTGGATAATCTTGGCAGCCTCAACCTTGTGACTTCTCTTTTTGCGCCTTCTTCTCGATCTTCTAGCTTTAGAACGTTTCTCCTCTTTTTTCCCTCGTTCTTCCTTAGCTTTTTCCTTTTCCGGAGCCATTACCTCGTTTTGCACAGCCGTAACCGGCTCTTCAGGTCCTTTCACCTCCGGTTTAGCCTTCTCCTCAGCCGTTTTCTCAGCTTCCTCAGGTTCTTCAACCACCGGAACTTCCTCGGCAATTCCCTCTTGCTCGGACTCTTCCAGAGGTGGCTCCATCGCTACTTCGGATTTGCCATCAGTTGATTCCTCCTCTTCTATCTTTTCCTCCTTCTTTTCTTCCCTTGCTGCCTCTGTCTCCTGAACCGCAATAGGTTCCGTACCATCTTTGGGGGGAACTTGAATTTCTTCTTCCTCCTCCGGGGTTTTCTCTTCAACCACTTCAGGCTCAGCCGCTTCAGGCTTCGATTTTTCTGCCATCACTTCTTGCACATCCTGTTCAGGTTCTGCCTCGACCTGAACAACCTCCCCAGACTTCTCCAACCCTTCGGATACTTCCGAGGGTTCCAGAGATTCCGGCTTTGGTTCATCCTTTCTGGCGCGTCTTCTCCTGATTATCTTGGTAGGTTCTACCTTTTTGTTAATAACCCTGGTCTTTCTAACTTCCTTTTTGAAATGCCTTTTAAGATACGCCACATCAGAATCACTAACCATGCTCATGTGGTTTTTGACGGGGATACCCATCTCGATCATCTTTTCCATGAGCTCTTTTGTTGTCATTTTAAGCTCTTTTGCCAACTCATGAACTCTCATACGCGCCATACAAGTTCCCCCTAAAAAGAAGATGTCAACGAAGGCTCTAACCGTAACCCTTTCGCCTTCCCCCGAAAAGCCCGCTGAAGTTTTTTATCCCACTTTAAAGAACCCAGACAATCCTCACAGCAATAGGCACCACGCCCCTGCATAGCCTGTTTTGCATCGATAACCACAAACCCATCTCTATCCAGCGCCAGTCTCCGCAATTCCCACTTTGATGATTTTCT
This sequence comes from Deltaproteobacteria bacterium, assembly GCA_019309115.1. Taxonomy (GTDB): domain Bacteria; phylum Desulfobacterota; class Syntrophobacteria; order Syntrophobacterales; family Thermodesulforhabdaceae; genus JAFDGW01. The sequence goes on along the minus strand of JAFDGW010000015.1, from coordinate 19,472 downwards.
ACCACACACAATACAGGTCCTTATCGGAATGTGCTTTTTCTTACCATTTCCTGATTGAATCACCGCTCTTCACCGGTCACTTCATTTAATGCCTTGTCATCTAAAATCCTTTTTGCCTCTTCCTTCAGGCCGGCTACAGTGGCTCTAGATAAACCGGCTATTTCTTCTAGTTCTTCCTCATCCGCTCTAATTAGGCTTTCCAGCGAGGTAATACCTTCATCGTATAACAAATCTGCCAGCTCCTCTGTCATGCCCTCAAGCCGCAACAGAGATTGATAACCAGGATCCTTCAGCCGACCATATCTGCTCTCGCTGATCACATCTATGCGCCAGTTGGTCAGTTTAGCGGCAAGACGAACATTTTGTCCTCGCTTCCCTATGGCCAGCGATAGTTGATCGTCAGGGACAACAACTTCCATCGTCTGATTTGCCTGGTCTATGATGACTTTCGATACTACAGCCGGCTGCAGTGCATTAACAACAAACTTGGCCGGATCTAGGTTCCAAGGAACAATGTCAATCTTTTCACCCCGCAACTCCTGAACAACCTTTTGCACCCGGCTTCCTTTTACTCCTACACAGGCACCAACTGGATCAACGTCCGGATCCCTGGAAACCACAGCGATTTTAGCCCTAGAACCGGGTTCACGAGCTGCACTTATTATACTGACCAATCCTTCCTGAACTTCCGGAACTTCGGTGTGAAATAGCTGTATCAGGAAAGATGGATGGGTGCGACTCAGGATTATTTGAGGCCCTTTACCTGAACGTCTCACATCCAGAACATACGCCCTAATCCTGTCACCCGGGCGATATATGTCCTGAGGAATCTGCTCGCTGGCTGGCAAAAAAGCTTCCGCCTTGCCAAGATTAACAATTATTCCCGACCTATCCACCCTTTGCACAATACCACCAACAATGCTTCCTCTATGATGTATAAACTCTTCGTAAATCGCCTCACGCTCGGCATCACGCATTTTCTGCATTATGACCTGCTTGGCCGTCTGAGCGGCAATCCTTCCCAGATTTTCGGGCTCCAGCGGAACACCTAACTCTTCTCCTATTTCGGCTTCTGGATCGTATTCCCGAGCCTCCTCAAGCGATATCTCCCGCTCCGGATCTTCCACAACGTCAACAATTTCATAAAACCTGTAGGCTTCTATTTCTCCCGTTTCATGATTGAAACCTACTTCAATGTCGGCCTTACCGCCATACCTCTTTCGCACAGCAGTCGTTACCGCTTCGACAAGGGCTTCTATCAGTACATTTTTTTCAATCCCTTTTTCCCGACTAACCTGATCCACTAACTGAAATAAATTACTGGCCATATTTATATTTCTCCCCGGAATATATTATTTACGTCTTATCCGCCCTGGAGTTTTGCTCAACCTCTGGGTATCAAAATACATGAGCCTCGCTTTTTCAATGGCCTCCAAAGGGATTTTAAAAATAACTCCATCACATTCCATCTCGACCCTTCCTTCCGTAACTCCTATCAAAGATCCCTTGAAACTTTTCCGGTTCTCAATTGGTTCCACTGTTTTTATTTTCACGATACTGCCCTTATGAGCCATAAAATGCTCAACCTTTCTCAATGGACGATCCAGACCGGGTGAAGACACTTCAAGATTATAGGAATGGTCTATCGGATCGGTTACATCCAGAAAATCTCCAACGACGCTGCTAATCCTGGCGCAGTCATCGATTGTAACCCCGTCAGGATGGTCGATATAAAGTCTCAGTACATACCCAACAGGCTCCCTTTGAAACTCAACCTCCAGTAACTCCACTCCCTCAGCCACCACAACGGGCTCCACCATTTCCCAAATCTTTTTTATAAACTCATCTCTACTCTTCCTATCCATGCTCTCTCTCGAACAAATCAAAAAAAAAGTGGGCAAAACGCCCACTTCTCTTAGCAGACTAAGACCAGATCGGTTCAGCTTCAGCGATACCTCACATAAGCCATCACCATTGTTCAACGATCCGTCCACTAATCGAAGCAGGCATGTTACCGCTTGCTCAACGGCTCCACGCCCCCTCAAAAAGGGACATCACATGGAGCGGGCAACGGGCCTCGAACCCGCGACCCCAAGCTTGGGAAGCTTGTGCTCTACCAACTGAGCTATGCCCGCCCAATGTAAGTAATCTTTACTTAGCTTTTTGTTCTCCCTAAGTCAAGTTTTCATGACAACAATTACTGTAAAATTCGGCAGCTATAACACAGGCGGCTTACAATGCGATTCTACAATACGCCCCTCCATATCATAGTCGTGTATACGTAAAATCTCGACCGGAACAATTCTCCCGGCTTCCGCCGTGCCTTCAGTAATGATTACCACCCCGTCAACTTCCGGTGCCTGTCCAGGAGTTCTCCCCGCAAGAAGCAGATCACTGTCCGGATGATACCCATCAACTAGCACCGGAACTACCTTCCCAACATACTTTGCCAGGTTCTTACTTGTTATTGCCCTTTGCACCTCGTAGAGCCTGATTCGGCGCTCCTCTTTAACATCCTCTGGTATCTGCTCCTTCAATCTAGCCGCCCTCGTGCCCCTTTCTCTGGAATAGGAAAATACTCCGACATAATCGAACTGCATCTCGGTCATAAAGCGCTCCAGTTCCTTGAAATCCCTGTCACTTTCACCCGGAAAACCAACAATAAAAGTGGTCCTGAGAGTAATATGGGGTAGAATCTTTTTTATCTTCTCAACAACCTTTGCCGGATTCAGCGCCAACCCACGGCGTCCCATTGCCTTAAGTATTCTTCTCGAACAATGCTGAAAGGGCACGTCCAGATAAGGAACTACCCTTTCCGAATCTGCCATAAAAAGGAGCAACTCGTCGTTTATGTGGTCTGGATAAGCATAAAGCAAGCGAATCCACCGAATGTTCTTAACCCTTTCCTCGATACATTCCAGAAGTGTAACCAGTCTCAGACCACCGTACAGGTCTATCCCATAGGCGGCAACATCTTGGGCTACTACTATTAGCTCGGAAACACCCTGCTTATCGAGAAACTCAACCTCTTTTAGCAGATCTTCAACGGGCCTGCTCCGCAGCGGCCCCCTTAGCTTAGGAATGTAACAGTAGGTGCACCCGTTGGAGCATCCTTCCGCAACCTTCAAATAAGCGTGAGAAGGTAAGGTCGAAACGAGGCGATGGCGAAAATTTTCTATTCGCTGTCCCGGATTGGAAATAAGGATTTTAGAATAAACCTGTTTCAAATTGCTCAACACAGATGGTACGTTTTCATAGTGAGCCGTACCAAAAAAATAATCCACTTCGGGCAACAGGGGTATCAGCTTCTTTCCATATCTTTGCACAAGGCAGCCACAAACAACGAGTTTTTTCTCTGGAGCTTTTTCTTTGATCTGAGCGAACTTCAGTATTGTGTCAATAGCTTCTTCAACAGCACTTTCAAGGAAGGCACAAGTGTTTACGACAATAACATCAGCATCATCCGGACTATGAACGGGCAAATGCCCCTTGCTGGAAAATAAACCCAGAAGATAACGCAAAAAATGACACAGAAGGCGACTATCTTCCAAGTTTTTACCGATAATCTGCAGGTATTAAAAAACTCCGCAAAAATCGCACACTCGATGGCAAAGGGCACAAAACCGTTACCTTTTTCCTACTAACAGCTTCCTATTTCTGCTCAGATGAACATCCACTTCAATGAGCTGTGGAGTCAGGCGTAACGGCTTATGTTGCCTGACACCATTGGAGACAAGCCCCTTTAGTTGCCCACAGCTCATAAATCTATAACACTATAACTCGTTCGTGTGCACGCATACAAATAAGCAAATAAAATCAAAAAATCAAGTAACTGTTAACAACCCTCTTCAGCCTCAAGTGAATTACTCCGCCCTTACGAACAGAGCTTCTGACGGAATTTGGTAGGCTATCCTTACCTATTCCCGCATGTAGCAGGAACTTTGTAGGTCTTTACCTTACCGTAAAAGATAAAAAAGCCGGCCTCTGGCAGCCGGCTCCAAATCCGCTATTACACTGTTACCCTTCAAGCTGTTTTTCTCAGGCGTTGCCACTCGACTCCCCGATTTCTTCCGAAACGAGCTCCATAATACACATCGGAGCACCATCCCCCCTGCGGTAACCCATCTTGACAATTCTTGTGTAACCGCCTGAACGATTGGCATACCTAGGAGCAATCTCTGCAAACAACCTATGTACCACCTTTTTGCTCCTAACAAATCCTAAGGCCTGGCGCCTTGCATGCAGGTCCCCTCGCTTTCCCAGCGTTATAAGCCAGTCAATCCAGGTGCGCAAATCCTTAGCTTTGGGAACAGTCGTATAAATTCTCTCATGCTCCAGAAGAGAAGTGGCCATATTCCGAAACATGGCCAACCTGTGCTCCGTCTTTCTCCCAAGTTTTCTTCCCGCCACTCTATGTCGCATAGCTTTCCTTTTCCCTTTCCTGTTCTAGTTTCTCCAGTTCCTCCCTGCTTGGAAACCCTTCCAGCTTCATACCAAGAGAAAGCCCCATCTCTGCAAGAATTTCTTTTATTTCATTGAGAGACTTCCTTCCAAAATTCTTCGTCTTGAGCATTTCAGATTCCGTCTTCTGAACGAGCTCTCCTATATAGCGAATGTCAGCATTTTTCAAGCAATTTGCCGACCTGACGGAAAGCTCAAGCTCATCCACCCTCCTGAACAGATTTTCGTTCCACTTGGGCTTTTCTTCTTCCTTCACCTCTACTTCAGGCTCCTCCGGCTCTTCAAAATTGATAAACACCGTGAACTGTTCTTTCAGAATCTTCGCTGCAAAAGCCACAGCATCTTCAGGGGTAACACTTCCATCTGTCCACACTTCCATTGTCAAGCAATCGTAATCCGTAACCTGGCCGACGCGAGCCTGGGTTACCGTATAGCTGACCTTTTTTATAGGGGAAAATATCGCATCCACCGGTATGGTCCCTATGGGAGCCTCAGGATCAGCTAGCTTACTGGCCGGTACATACCCCTTACCGGTCTTGACTATAAGCTCCATGTTGAGGTTAGCATCCCGAGCAGTGGTGCATATATATTGATCCGGATTCAATACCGTAACAAGATCGCTTCCATGTATATCCGCCGCTGTGACAACACCTTCACCTTCTTTGCGAATGTAGAGCCTGACAGGTTCTTCGGTGTCCATTTTAAAGCGTACTTCTTTGAGATTCAAAATAATGTCCGTAACGTCTTCAACCACCCCAGGTATGCTAGAAAATTCATGCGCAATACCGTCTATTTTAATGCTTGTGATGGCTGCTCCACGCAATGAAGACAAGAGGACACGTCGTAAGGCATTCCCGAGCGTTATGCCAAACCCCCTTTCCAGAGGCTCACACACAAACTTGGCATACCTGGACGGATCTTCACCTTTTTCGATCCTCAAGCCCTTAGGTTTTATCAACTCTCGCCAGTTCTTTTCAATCTGCATGGTATGTATCCTCGCCGGCTTGTTTTTCTATCGAGACAACAAAAACCGGTTTCGAACACCCTTTCTACTTCAGGCGCTCGCCAACCGGTTCCAGAAAACTATTAAAGCGACCGCTACTTGGAGTAAAACTCCACTATCAGTTGCTCTTTCACCGGGATATTCATCTCTTCCCGGGTTGGATAGTATTTGAAAACACCTTCGTAGGCTTCCTTATTCAGTTCAAGCCATGGAGGAACACCCCTTCGTGGCACAGCCTCCAGAGCTTCGTTTATTACCGCCATTTGTCGACTTTTCTCCCGCACTGCCACAACATCACCGGGCTTGAGAAGGTACGAGGGGATATCTACCCGCTTTCCGTTAACCATAATATGCCCATGACGCACAAGCTGCCTTGCCTGAGCTCTGGACTGAGCAAATCCCAAGCGGTAAACGGTGTTATCTAATCGTCGCTCGAGAAGAATCAGAAAGTTCGTACCTGTCACACCCTTTTGTCTATCAGCCTCTTTGAAATAGCGCTTGAACTGCTTTTCGCAAAGGCCATACATTCTTTTAAGTTTCTGCTTCTCCCTCAGTCGAACGCCGTAGTCAGACATTTTAGTTCGCAAGCGCCCATGCTGCCCTGGAGCATAACTTCTACGCTCGTAGGCACACTTATCACTGTAACACCGCTCACCCTTCAGGTAGAGCTTCATGTTTTCTCGACGACACAACCTGCAAACCGGTCCAGTGTATCGAGCCAAGGTTATTTCCTCCTTTCACACACGACGACGTTTTGGTGGTCTACATCCGTTATGGGGGATAGGTGTAACGTCCTTAATTGCTACAATGTTTAACCCCGCTGCTTGAAGGGCTCTGAGGGCAGCTTCTCTGCCAGATCCCGGACCTTTTATATGGACTTCCACATTTTGCAATCCGTGCTCCATTGCCTTTTTCGCCGCAGCTTCAGCAGCTACCTGAGCAGCAAAGGGAGTGGATTTCCTCGAACCCTTAAACCCCTGAGTACCACCGCTAGCCCAGGCGATGGTATTACCACTCATGTCTGTTATCGTAACGATAGTATTATTAAAGGTTGACTGAATATGAGCAATTCCGTTTTGAATATTTTTCTTTTCCTTCTTCCGCCTGGGGCCACCATGCCTAGCCATTCAATCTCCTCCCGAAACCTCAAGACTTCTTCCTTTTACCGATAACGGATCTTCTGGGTCCCTTCCGAGTGCGGGCATTGGAATGGGTTCTCTGACCGCGAACAGGCAATCCCCTTCTATGGCGCAACCCTCGATAGCACCCCATATCCATCAACCGCTTGATGTTCATTGAAACTTCAGCTCGAAGATCCCCTTCAACCTTGTACTGAGTATCGATAATCCGCCTTAGAGTAGTGATCTGTTCGTCAGTAAGATTATCAGTTTTGATATTAGGGTCGATCTGTGCCTGTTCCAAAATTTTCTTCGACGTTGTTCTCCCAATTCCATAGATGTAAGTTAGCCCTATTTCAATCCTCTTGTTTTTAGGCAAATCCACTCCAGCAATTCGTGCCAAAGTTCCTCCTCCTGTTAACCCTGTCTTTGTTTGTGCCTGGGGTTTTCACAAATTACCCGCACTGAACCGTGCCTTTTAATTATTTTACATTTTTTGCATATCTTCTTAACGGAACTTCGAACCTTCATTCTCAACCCCCCGAAGGTAATCAAGATTTCGCTCTGTACACAATCCTACCCCTTGTCAAATCATACGGAGACAATTCCACCGTTACCTTATCGCCCGGAAGTATTCTGATAAAGTGCATTCTCATTTTCCCGGATATATGAGCCAACACCTTGTGTCCATTGGGCAATTCCACCCGGAACATGGCATTGGGTAACGTTTCCACTACAGTACCTTCAACTTCTATGGCATCCTCTTTCGGCATGCCCTCTCGACTCCTTCTTAAAATTTTTCCAAAACCTCAAAAAGTTTATTTTACCTGTAAGATTTTTTCCTGTCAAAAAAAACGACCTTTTCCTCATCGTAAGGTAAACTCAAAATTTCAGGACCCTCGGGAAGGATAGCTATCGTATGCTCATAATGAGCCGACAGCTTTCCATCTTTCGTAACGGCAGTCCACTTATCAGGCAAAATCTTTATGTCCGCCGTTCCTTCGTTTATCATCGGTTCAATCGCCAAAACCATCCCGGCTTTCAGTTTCACACCTCGACCCGGGGGACCATAATTAGGTATCTGAGGACTCTCGTGAAGATGCCTTCCTATCCCATGTCCAACGAACTCGCGAACCACCGAATACCCATGTTTTTCCACATAGCTCTGAATGGCATGCGAAATATCAGAAAGCCTGTTCCCAACACGAGCCTTATCTATACCGCGATACAAAGATGTTTCCGTAACCTTACAAAGCCTCCACGCCCGTTCATTAATCTTTCCAACCGGCACCGTAATAGCTGCATCCCCGTAAAAACCATCATAAACTACCCCAAAATCAAGGCTAATGATATCTCCCTCCCGCAAAACCTTTTTCTTGGAAGGCAAACCGTGTACGATCTCGTCATTAACGGATGTGCATAAAGCAAAGGGGTATCCCCGATACCCCTTAAAAGCCGGCTTAACTCCCTTTTTAGCAGCTAACTCTTCGCTTATTCGGTTCAAATCCCAGGTCGTTACCCCCGGCTCCACCTCCTCTTTGAGCCGCAATAAAATCTCTGCAACTACCTGGCAAGCCCTTTTTATCTTATCGATTTCTTCACGCGTCTTTAAGATTATCAACGCTCAGACACCACCACTTTAGCCAAGTACCGCCACTATGCGGTTGAAAATTTCATCAATGGAACCAACCCCATCTATGCGGCGAAGCTTACCCTGTTTTTCATAATATTCTATCAGAGGTTCTGTCTGTTCCTTATAAACCTTCAAACGAGACTTAACCGTTTCTTCGTTGTCATCATCACGCTGATACAGCTCACCTCCACACTTATCACAAACGCCATCTTTCTTGGGCGGATCAAAAATCACATGATACCCAGCACCACATTGACGGCAAGTTCTACGCCCCGTAAGCCGCTTGACCAATTCATCCTCGGGAACTTCTATGCACACCACATGATCAATCTTTTGCCCTAGCTCGGAAAGCATTTTATCAAGGGTCTCTGCCTGACTAACATTACGAGGAAATCCATCGAGCATGTAACCTTTTTTACAATCATCCTGCTGTATCCGCTCTTTTACAAGCCCCACGACAACTTCATCAGGAACAAGCTGACCTGCGTCCATATACTTCTTTGCCTCAAGGCCAAGGGGAGTTCCCGCCTGCACCGCGGCCCTCAGCATATCACCGGTGGAAATCTGCGGAATTCCATATCTGTCTATCATTCTCTTAGCTTGAGTTCCTTTTCCAGCACCCGGCGGTCCCAACAAAATGATATTCATCTTCCAGTCCTCCTGTTGTTACTCTTAACGCCTGCCCACGATCTTACCCTGTTTTAAAAAGCCCTCGTAATGACGCGTCAACATGTGAGCTTCTATCTGCGCCACCGTATCAAGGGCAACACCGACTACAATTAAAAGTGCCGTACCACCAAAATAGAAAGGTACGTTGAAATGGCGAATCAATATCTGTGGCAAAATACAAACTGCCGATACATAGAGAGCCCCACCTAAAGTGATGCGGCTCAAAACCTTGTCAATGTACTCAGCCGTTGCCTTACCTGGCCTTATACCTGGAATAAACCCTCCGTACTTTTTCATATTGTCAGCAACGTCTACGGGATTAAACACTATCGCCGTATAAAAGTAGCAGAAAAATATGATAAATCCAACATAGAGAACACTGTACAGCCAGTGACCTGGCGATAAAGCCGCGGCCACAGCTTTTAATGTCGGATGAGGAACAAAATTAGCAATCGTTGCAGGAAACATTATGAGAGAAGAAGCGAAAATAGGGGGAATAACGCCAGAAGTATTTATCTTCAACGGAATGTGTGTACTCTGCCCTCCGTACACCCTTCGACCCACAACTCTGCGAGCATATTGTACCGGAATCCGCCTCTGGCCCCTTTCCATAAAAACAATAAAGCCAACCACGAACACCATGAGAACCAACAAGATCAGCCCTCTGAAAAGGCTCATCTCTCCTGTTTCCATAAGCCTCAAAGTATTACCAAAGGCTCCTGGCATTCCGGCCACAATCCCAGCAAATATGATGAGAGAAATTCCATTCCCTATGCCGCGCTCTGTTATTTGCTCACCTAGCCACATTATAAAGGCCGTCCCTGATGTGAGGGTAATCACCGTCATCAATCTGAACCCCCAACCGGGATTAATAACAACAGCCTCTCCTCCTGGACCAGTCATTCCCTCCAAGCCAAAAGCTATTCCAAACCCCTGTATTATGCTCAAAAGCACCGTGCCATAACGGGTGTATTGAACGATCTTTTTTCGGCCTGCTTCTCCTTCCTTGCTAAGCTGATCCAAGTAAGGGATCACAACAGTAAGAAGCTGAAGAATAATGGAAGCGCTGATGTAAGGCATTATACCAAGGGCAAACACCGAAAGGCGCCTCATGGCGCCCCCTGAGAACATATCAAAAAGTCCAAGCAACGTACCCTGGCCGGCGTTAAAAAAGGCATTTAGGGCTTCTGCATTTATTCCAGGCGTGGGAATATGAACGCCTACACGATAGACGGCAAGCAACAAAAAAGTTACCCAAATGCGTCGTTTAAGCTCAGGAATTTTACCAATATTTTGAAAACCTGTTAGCATTCACCTGCCTCTCTGCTATTCTATAATCAGCACCTCACCCCCTACAGATTGAACCTTCTTAACGGCCGATTCGCTGGCTTTATGAACCCTAATCTTCACCGGATGCTGAAGTTCACCTTCTGCCAGGAGCTTTATCCCATGCTTAACCTTCTTTACCAGTCCGACCTTTTTTAACTCCTCCGGTCCAATTTCGCTATTCTCAGGAAACCTGTTCAAATCACGTACGTTAACCACCGCATATTCCTTACGGAAGATATTTTTGAATCCCCGCTTGGGAATCCGCCTGATAAGAGGCATTTGGCCTCCCTCAAACCACGGTGGTATTTTTGCTCCGGATCTTGCCTTTTGACCTTTATGTCCCTTGCCGGCCGTCTTCCCCCATCCAGAACCAGGCCCACGACCTACCCTCTTGCGAACCTTACGTGATCCAGGAGCTGGTGCCAGATCATGTAATCTCAACGGCGTCATATCTACATCCCCTTTCTCACTTTCCTTCAATATCATTAACTTCTTCAACATCAACCAGATGCACCACCTTCTTCACTGCCCCCACTATTGTCGGAGTGGCGTACAATACCCTGCTTTTGTTAAGTTTGGTCAACCCCAGAGCTCGTAATATCCGCCTGTGTTTCTTCGGACGCCCTATGGGACTCCTGACCAATGTCACCCGAATAGGCCTGGCCATATCATGTCCTCCTGCTAACTAACGCAATATTTCCTCAACCGTCTTACCGCGAATACGTGCAACTTCTTCAGGACTACGCAAAGCTTTCAACCCTTCCATTGTAGCTTTGAGCACATTATGAGGATTCCTCGAACCTATGCACTTTGTAAGGACGTCGGTAACCCCTGCAGCTTCCATCACCGCACGAACAACGCCGCCTGCTATAACCCCAGTACCAGATGACGCCGGCCTCATTACCACCTTGGACGCCCCAAATATGCCTTCTATCTCATGGGGAATTGTGCCATTGATAAGGGGTATCGTAATCATATTTTTCTGCGCGGCTTCCATTCCCTTACGAATAGCCTCCGGCACCTCTTTGGCTTTTCCGAGCGCAAACCCAACTCTTCCATTTCCGTCACCTACAACAACAAGTGCGCTAAAAGAAAAACGCCTCCCACCTTTGACCACTTTCGCAACACGGTTGATATAAACCACACGGTCTATCAGCTGAAGATCCTGTATTTCACTACCTGCCTGCCGTGTCAAAGCCTCGCCTCCTCTCTAAAATTCCAGCCCTGCTTCCCTTGCGCCCTCTGCCACGGCTCGAACCCTGCCGTGATACATGTAACCGTTACGATCGAAAACCACCCTAGAAATACCCTTATCTTTTGCTCTCTTGCCAATAAGTTCCCCAACCTTCCGAGCTTTTTCTACTTTGCCGGAAACCTCGCTTATAGCCTCTCTGAGTTCGGTATCCAGGGTCGAAGCAGCTACAAGGGTACATCCTCTGTCGTCATCAATTATCTGGGCGTAAGTATGTTTATTGCTCCTGAAAACACATAATCGAGGTCTCTCTGCCGATCCTTTTATTTTCTTGCGAATACGTTTCTTTCTTCTAAGCCAGGCTTCCCGCTTCTTAATCACAGATGTTATCATCTATAAAAACTCCCCCACACCAACTATTTACCACCAGCTTTTCCAACCTTCCTTCTAACTTCTTCACCTACGTAACGAATCCCTTTTCCCTTGTATGGCTCTACGGGTCTAAGCGCTTTTATTCTTGCCGCAGTCAAGCCAAGTATTTCTTTATCGGCCGATTCAAGCTTAATTACCGTCTGCTTGTCTACTGTGGCCTTGACACCCTGAGGAAGCTTAAATTCAACAGGGTGAGAATAACCAAGGGACAAAGATATCACATCCTTTTTTAGTTCAGCTCGATATCCCGTACCGACAATTTGAAGTTCCTTCGTAAACCCCGTATGCACCCCGGTTACCATGTTGTTTATCAGGGCTCTAACCAGCCCATGATACGCCCTAGCCTGCCGGGTTCCAACTCTGGGCGTCACCCGAATTTCATCATTTTCTACAATAATTTCCACTTCCGCCGGAAACTCACGACTCAGCGTCCCATTGGGACCTTCTACCGTGAGCCTCTGCCCTTCCAGCTTAACCTTAACCTTAGGTGGAATCTTAACCGGAACCTTTCCCACACGGGACATAACCCGTCTCCTTTCCTTCTACCAGATAGCACATAAGAGTTCGCCGCCAACTCTCCTTTTTCTGGCTTCCTTGTCAGTTAATATACCTTGCGAAGTAGAAAGAATCGCAATTCCGAGGCCGTTCAGGACACGTGGAATTTCATCACATCCCACATACACTCGACGGCCTGGTTTGCTAATACGCTTAAGCCCCATAATGGCGGCACGCCTATTCTCATCGTACTTTAAATGAATCCTTATAATCCCCTGCTTATTATCCTTGATATACTTATAATGTTTTATATAGCCCTCTTCTTTCAGAATCCTCGTAATACTCAACTTCATCTTAGATGCAGGTATATCTACCTTGTCATGTCTTGCCATCTGGGCGTTGGCTATCCGCACCAGAAAATCGGCTATCGGATCAGTCATTACCATGCGGCCAAACTCCTTGCTTTTTTCTCACCAGCTTGCTTTCCTGACTCCGGGCAACTCGCCGTTCAAAGCCATCGTACGGAAACAAATCCTGCACATGCCAAACTTTCGCAAAAAAGCCCTTGCACGACCACAAAGAGGACATCTATTGTACGCCCTGACCTTAAACTTAGGCTTTCTCTGAGCCTTAACCATCAAAGCCTTACGTGCCAATGCCTATCCCTCCTCTTCTATCCTATGCTCTAAACGGCATCCCGAAGCCTTCAAGCAAAGCTCGAGCTTCCTCGTCGGTTTCAGCAGTAGTAACAATCGTCACATTTAGCCCTTTAATCTTGTCCACCTTGTCATAATCAATCTCGGGAAAAATAATATGTTCCCTGATGCCTAACGTATAATTACCTCTACCATCAAACGACCTAGGGGATACCCCCCGAAAATCTCGAATCCGCGGCAGAGCAACATTTATTAGCTTATACATAAAATCATACATCCTGCCTCGCCTTAGCGTAACCATACACCCGATGGGCATCCCTTTACGAAGTTTAAAGGCTGCTATACTTTTGCGCGCACGAGTTATTACGGGCCTCTGACCACTGATAAGTGCAAGATCTTCTGAAGCCGTCTCCAGAATCTTGGGGTTTTGTATTGCTTCCCCTAGCCCCATATTAAGAACAATCTTTTCCAGTCTTGGAACCTGCATGGGGCTCTTATACCTAAACCTTTCCATCAACATCGGACGAATTTCGTCAAAATAAACCTGCCTGAGTCTCGACATCAGCTCCTCCAGCTCGGTGGACGTCATCCGTCGATGACCTCAGAGCACTTTTTACAATACCTGTGCTTCGTACCGTCATCGAGGATCTTATAGCCCACCCTCGTTGGTTTGCTACACTTGGGGCAAACAAGCATCACATTTGAAATATGTATTGGTGCTTCTCTCTCGAGAATACCACCTTCCTGAGAATGAGGACCCGGGCGCAGGTGACGTTTCACCATATTTAGCCTTTCTACCAGTACCCTGTCCTTTTTACGAATAACCCTCAACACCTTGCCGGTTTTACCCTTTTCCTTACCGGCAATGACCATAACAATATCGTCCTTTTTTATCTTGAACTTTTTTTCATACTTCGGCACAGAGGCCGCTTTTTTTCTGGCCATTTTCCACTTCCCCCTGCTACAGGACCTCGGGAGCCAAGGAAACGATCTTCATAAAATTCTTCGCCCGCAGCTCCCTAGCGACGGGTCCAAAAATTCGAGTTCCGATAGGCTCACCGGCACTGTTAATCAGCACAGCAGAGTTATCGTCAAACTTGATGTACGACCCGTCCGGTCGTCTGACCTCTTTCTTCGTCCTCACCACAACGGCTCGAACCACATCTCCCTTTTTAACCTTTGAATTAGGCAATGCTTCTTTTACCGATACTACGATAACATCCCCAACCGTTGCATACCTGCGCTTACTCCCGCCAAGAACTCGAATACAATACAGACGCTTCGCTCCAGAATTATCAGCGGCATTCAGCTGCGTTTCTTGCTGGATCATCGCTCACACCCCCACACTATGCACTATCATCAGTGCCTGTTGACAGGCGCTGTAAAATCCTCACAACACGCCACCGCTTGGTTTTACTCAAAGGACGAGTCTCTTCAATGAGGACCTTATCGCCAGTCCGACACAGGTTCTTCTCATCATGAGCCTTGAATTTTTTGCGTCGACGCACATATTTCCTGTATTTGGGATGCAGAACAAGCCTCTCCACCAGAACCGTAACTGTCTTATCCATTTTATCGCTAACCACAACGCCAACCCGACTTTTCCTGTGGCTTACCTTCTTATCCATACCTTACTATCCCCTCACCTGCTCCGACTCACGTTGTTTCTCACGAAGCACCGTTAACACCCGGGCAATATCTTTCTTCGTTTTCTTCAACTGAGCTGTATTTTGAAGCTGCCCGGCCGAGTGTTGTATCTTCAGGTTAAACAAACTTTCTCGAAGCTCCCTTAATTTCTCGTGTAACTCCTGCTCAGTCAATTGCCTTAACTCACTTGCTTTCATAGCACATCCTGCCTCGTAACGAATCTGGTGGCTATAGGTAACTTATGAGATGCCAATCGAAAAGCCTCTCTCGCAACTTCCTCGGACACACCCTGAATCTCGTAGAGAATCCTTCCTGGCTTAATCACAGCTACCCAACCTTCAGGGGATCCTTTTCCCTTCCCCATTCGAGTCTCAGCTGGTTTTTTGGTAATCGGCTTATCAGGAAAAACCCTAATCCAAACCTTACCACCTCTTTTTATATGACGGGTAATGGCAATTCGCGCAGCTTCTATTTGCTTTGCCGTAAGCCAACCACACTCCAACGCCTTTAAGCCGTAATCACCAAAACTAACCTTATTCCCCCGATAAGCGGTGCCCTTCATCCGCCCTTTTTGTCTCTTGCGATACTTTACCCTTTTAGGTGCAAGCATGGCTTTCTTCCCTCACTTTCGAAAAGGACATAAAGATTTTTAACTCAGAACTTCGCCCTTGAATATCCAGACTTTTACACCTATGACACCATAAGTAGTCTTTGCCACTGCCGTACCGTAATCAATGTCCGCTCGTATTGTGTGTAAGGGCACTCGTCCTTCCCTGTACCACTCACGGCGAGCCATCTCCGCCCCACCTAACCTCCCTGCACAGGCCACCTTAATTCCCTTAGCACCCGCCTTAAGAGCCGCAGAAACCGCCCTTTTCATCGCACGCCTGAAAGCCACACGGCGTACCAACTGCAAGGCTATATTTTCCGCAACCAAGGTAGCGTCGAGTTCAGGACGACGAACTTCCTTTATGTCAATAACAAATTCCCGCGGAAACTTCTTTTCCAGATCGGCCCTCAAGGCTTCAATCTCAATACCCTTCTTACCGATCACTATGCCGGGTCTGGCCGTATGGATGATTACCTTAACCTTGTTCCCAGCTCGCTCTATTTCAATACGGGATATCCCCGCGTGATAGAGCCGATTTTTTATGAGTTCCCGGATTCGCTTGTCTTCAGTGGCCAGCTTTGCATAATCTTTTTCCGAGAACCACTTAGAGTCCCACGTCTTAATGATGCCGAGCCGAAACCCCTTTGGATGAACTTTTTGACCCAAGCCTCACACCTCCCTCATTATTCCTCGGCTACCACCACCGTAATATGACTCGTCCTTCTTACAATCGGCCTAACCCGGCCCATAGCCCTTGCTCTCCAGCGCCGCAGGCGAGGTCCCTCGTTAACGTAAATTTCCTTCACAAAAAGTGTATCCACATCCATCATCTTCGTGTTTTCTGCATTGGCAACCGCCGATGCCAGCGTTTTATAAATGAACCGCGCCGCCTTACGCTTTCTGGTAAACCTCAGAATACGATAAGCCTCATCCACACTCTTGCCTCTTATGAGATCGGCCACTAGCCGAGCTTTCCTGGGAGATATCCGCACATATTTCGTTACAGCTCTAGCTTCCATTATTTCTTCCCTTTGACCTTAGATTTCTTATCCCCAGCATGACCATAAAACGTTCTCGTCGGTGCAAATTCACCCAGCTTATGTCCTATCATGTTCTCCGTTATGTAAACGGGTATAAACTTTCGCCCATTATGAACAGCTATCGTCAGCCCTACAAACTCTGGAACAATGGTTGATCTACGGGACCAGGTTTTAATGACCTTACGATCTCCCGTCTGTTTTGCCTTTAACACCTTTTTCATAAGGTGATCATCAACAAAAGGTCCCTTCTTCAACGAACGCGGCACAGTTCCCTCCTTGGCACCAAATTACTTCCTTCTACGAATTATAAACTTATCACTGGGTTTATTGGGCTTTCGGGTTCTGTATCCCTTGGTAGGCACACCCCAAGGGGTACAGGGATGACGACCGCCCGAACTCCTTCCTTCACCACCACCCATGGGATGATCAACAGGGTTCATTGCAACACCGCGCACATGAGGACGGCGGCCGCGCCACCTGTTCCTGCCCGCTTTCCCAATGGAGACGTTGATGTGATCTATATTACCAACCTGACCTATGGTAGCTTTGCACTCGGCAAGAACCATGCGCATCTCTCCCGAAGGAAGCCTCAAAATGGCATACTTACCTTCCTTTGCCATAAGCTGCACCGATGTTCCGGCCGCTCGAGCCAGTTGTCCACCTTTACCCGGCTGCAATTCAACATTATGAACAACTGTTCCAACAGGAATAGCCTTCAAGCGCAGACAGTTACCCGGTTTTATATCGGCCTGATCGCTGGTAATTACCGTATCCCCCGGTTTTAACCCCACGGGTGCTATTATGTACCGTTTTTCCCCGTCAGCATAATGCAATAATGCAATATTGGCCGAACGATTGGGATCATATTCTATACCGGCCACCTTAGCGGGTATGTTCTCTTTGTCCCTGCGAAAGTCAATTATGCGATAAAGCCTCTTATGACCACCACCTCGATGCCACGCTGTAATCCGGCCGTAGTTATTTCTACCGCCTGTCTTCTTTAGCGGCCTCAGTAGGCTCTTTTCCGGTTCCTTTTTCGTAATTTCTTCAAAGGTCAGGTAGGTCTGGAACCGTCGTCCCGGAGATGTCGGTTTTACCTTTTTAATGCCCATAAGCCGTTACACTCCTTCGAAGAATTCCACACGCTGTCCGGGTTTTATGGTAACAATCGCTTTTTTCCAGTCGGGTCTTTTAGTCCAGTAACGACCGATCCTTTTTCTTTTACCCTTCATATTTATGGTGCGGACGCTGATGACGTTGACCTTGAATATCTGTTCAACAGCCTTTTTAATTTCAATCTTATTGGCTCTGCGATCCACTTCAAAATGAAGCTTGTTATATTTTTCTTTCTGTTCCAAGCTTTTCTCAGTAAGGATCGGTCTTTTAATTATCTCGTATGCCTTCAGTATATCGCTCATCTTCCCAGGAACTCCTCTATTTTTTGAATTGATCCCCGGGTAAGAACCAGGTGGTGATAGTTCAAAATATCATAAACATTAAGTCCTTCACTTCTGAGCACCTTAACTCTTGGAACATTTCGTGCCGACTTTTCCAGCACTTCATCTTTTTCCGGTATTACAACGAGCGGCTTATCCCATTGAAATCTTCTCAAAATGCCCACGAAGTCCCGCGTCTTTATCCGGTCAAGTTTTAATTCATCCAGCACGGTCAGTTCAGAATCTCTCAACTTCTGAGAAAGCGCCATCCTCAACGCCAAACGCCTTACCTTCTTAGGAACCTTCATCTCATACGATCTCGGCCTTGGACCGTGTACTATGCCTCCACCGCGCCACAGTGGAGATCGGATTGAACCAGCCCTGGCCCTACCGGTCCCCTTTTGCCTCCAGGGTTTCCTACCTCCACCAGACACTTCAGCCCGCGTTTTTGTCTTGGCTGTTCCGGCGCGACGTTTCGCCAACTGATAAAGCACCACTTGATGCAAAACATGAATCTTTAAGGGCACGTTGAATATATCATCTCTCAAATTAACCTGGCCTACCACTTCTCCCAATGTGTTATAAACATCCACAGTCGGCATAATTAAACCTCGATATTTCTCTTCTATTTGACTCTATTAGTCTTGCGAATGAGAATAATCCCATTACGAGCCCCGGGAACCGCACCCTTCACTAAAACTACATTGTCTTCCGGCCGAATATCCACAACCTTTAAATTCAGTACGGTAATGCGCTCATTACCGTAATGACCGGCCATCTTTTTGCCCTTAATGACTCGACCCGGAAAAGTGGCACACCCGGTAGATCCCGGCTCACGAATGTTCTTGCAACCGTGGGTCATTGGGCCTCTGCTAAAACCCCATCGTTTTATCGTGCCGGAAAACCCTCTACCCTTTGTCCTGCCCACGACATCAACACGCTGACCAATTTGAAATACCTCTTCCGCCCTGATCTCCTGCCCCACTTCGAAATTGCTAACGTCCGGAACTCGAAATTCCCGCAAAACGGCAAAAAATCTATCCCGACCGCTCTTTTCAACAGCTTCGCGCATATGTCCCTGCAAAGGACGCGTCACATTTTTCGCCTTCTTCTCTCCAAAACCCAGCTGAACGGCCTGATATCCGTCACGCTCTAGGGTTTTTACCTGTGTGACAACACACGGTCCAACTTCTAAAACTGTTACGGGAACAACTGTTCCATCTTCAGCGAATATTTGCGTCATTCCCAGCTTACGTCCAATCAGTCCGCTAATCATGGCTCCGTGCTCTCTTTTTTTAAGACTTTATCTCCACATCAATGCCAGCAGAAAGGTCCAGCTTCATCAACGAATCTATAGTCTGCTGCGTGGGCTCAAGTATGTCTATAAGTCGTTTATGCACCCGTATTTCGAACTGCTCCCGAGATTTTTTATTAACATGAGGTGATCGCAATACCGTGTAACGATGAATCTTCGTCGGTAACGGTATAGGTCCCGCTACTCTGGCACCTGTCTTATGAGCTGTTTCGACTATCTCTCGTGCTGCCTGATCCAGCAACCTGTGATCATATGCTTTTAACCGGATGCGTATTCTTTCACCCGTATCCATGGCCTATCCTTCGCCTCCAAAGAAGCCCACTTACTCAATAATTTCGGTAATAACGCCTGCTCCTACGGTGCGACCACCTTCACGTATCGCAAACCGAAGTTCCTTCTCCAATGCCACAGGCGTAATCAGCTCAACTTCCATATT
>JAFDGW010000042.1 GCA_019309115.1 Deltaproteobacteria bacterium | reverse complement strand
CACGCCGCCAGCGTTCACTCTGAGCCAGGATCAAACTCTCCAGTTATAACAACAATCCCTAAATCCACCAGGCCTAGCACCCAGTACCGCTATTTAGTTTTCAAAGATCGAACCTTTCTAAAGCGCCAATCACGCAGTTTCTTATATAGCCGTTGCCCTGCTCTATGTCAACTATTTTTTTCAATCACTCGAGCAAAGCGAGCGGAAACCTACCAGAGCCCCTAGATCTCGTCAAGAAGAAAAAACTACCTTTTTGATTTTTTTCTTTCCAGCCCGAAGAATAACCTCACCATCTTCCACATTTTCTTCCGTTACAACCCAGTTGACATCCGTCACCCGAGCCCCATTCACATAAGCACCCCCCTGCTGGATGAGTCGTCTGGCAGCACTTTTCGAAGCACATAAATCCGCATCAAACAATAACTGATAAAGCGGAATACCAGCAACCAATCTGTCTCTAGGCAAAACAATAGATGGCAAGTCCGTATCTTCAGAACGACTTCCCCTAGGAATCGTGCTACTTGGTAAAATATCCTCTGGTATTTCCAAAAAACCGAAGGCTTTACATGAAGCCCAGTATGCCTCCCGAGCTTCCTCTTGACCATGTACAAGTTTTGTTACTTCAAAAGCAAGCGCCCGTTTACAGGGGTTCAAAGCTTCACCTTCCAGATTCTCTATTTCTTCGATCTCTTCAACAGGAAGAAAAGTAAACAGTTTCAAAAACCTCACAACATCTCTGTCATCCGTATTAACCCAGTATTGGTAAAAGTCGTATACTGAGGTTCTGCTGCTACTAAGCCATATTGCCCCTTGGGCAGTTTTGCCCATTTTGGCGCCAGAGGCGGTAGTAACCAGAGGGAAGGTTATTCCATAGGCTTGTTTGCCTAACTTTTTTCTGATCAAGTCAATCCCAGCAACAATATTACCCCATTGGTCGCTACCACCCATTTGCAGATAACAATCGTACTTTTCAGCCAGATAGTAAAAGTCATAGGCTTGTAAAAGCATGTAATTAAACTCAATAAAATTAAGTCCCTTCTCCAGTCTCTGCCGATAACTCTCGGCAGCTAACATTCTGTTAACACTAAAGTGCCGCCCTATATCCCGGAGAAATTCAATATAATTCAGCTTAACCAGCCATTCAGCATTGTTTAGAAAAAGGGCCGCATCATTGTCAAAATCGAGAAACCTAGCCAACTGCGCCCTCAAGCCACTAGCATTATGTTCCAACTCTTCCCAGCTAAGCAATTTTCTCATTTCGGTTTTTCCGCTAGGATCTCCGATAAGCCCTGTTCCTCCACCCATTATAGCGATAGGCTTGTGACCATATCTCTGCATATGCACGAGTGAAAGGATCGGAATAAGGCTTCCAACGTGAAAACTATCTGCTGTTGGATCAAATCCAACATAACATACCGCAGGTCTCGAAAGGTAGCCCCGAATACCCTCTTCATCAGTTACTTGTTCAATAAAACCTCTTCGCTTCAACTCACCAATTACCCCAGCTGGATCCTTCACTTACACTAGCCTCCTTCCAATTATTTGGCATACTCTACAGCACGAGTTTCTCTGATAACCGTAACCTTAATCTGTCCAGGATAAGTCATTTCAGTTTCAATCTTCTTTGCAATATCCCTGCTCAGCATGATGATCTCAGCGTCATCCACAAAATCGCTCTCTACAATGACTCGCAGTTCCCGCCCTGCTTGTATCGCATAGGCCTTTCCTACACCTTTGAATTCCTTGGCAATGCGTTCCAATTCTTCAAGCCTCTTCACGTAGGTTTCGATAAGTTCCTTTCGAGCCCCCGGCCGCGCACCTGATAAAGCATCTGCCGCCTGGACCAGCACTGCAAGTATACTTTCAGGAGCAACATCATCGTGATGAGCCTCTATGGCATGTACCACTTCCGGTGACTCACCATATTTTTTCGCAAGTTCAGCACCTATAACAGCATGGGGCCCGTCAACCTCGTGGTCAACTGCCTTGCCTATATCGTGAAGCAACCCTGCTCTTTTCGCTATCCTTTGGTCTATACCCAGTTCAGCTGCCATTATCCCACATATAAAGGCAACCTCAATGGAGTGCTGGAGGACATTCTGAGCATAACTAGTTCTGTATTTGAGCTTACCAAGAAGTTTTATCAACTCGGAGTGTACCCCATAAACACCGACATCAAAGGTCGCCTGCTCTCCCGCCTCCCTGATGGACTGCTCCACCTCTTCCGTAACCTTACCAACAACTTCTTCGATACGTGCCGGATGTATACGCCCATCGGATATCAACCTTTCTAGCGATATCCTAGCCACCTCACGGCGTACAGGATTAAATGCAGATAAAACGACGGCTTCCGGGGTATCATCGATAATCAAATCCACCCCTGTTATGGCTTCCAGGGTTCGAATATTTCTGCCTTCTCGTCCTATAATGCGTCCTTTCATTTCCTCGCTAGGCAAAGCAACAACAGAAACTGTTTTTTCGGCCACAAAATCGCCCGCATATCTCTGAATCGCCAGGGCTATGATTTCTTTTGCCTTTCTGTCCGCAATCTCTTTTGCCTCTGACTCTATTTTTTTGACCAGCATCGCAGCATCATGACGAGCTTCTTCTTCAATAGCCTCAATTAACATCTGCTTAGCTTCCTGAGCAGACATTCCGGCAAGGTTTTCAAGAACTCTGCGCTGCTCCTCAAGAACCACCGCCAGTTCTTCATTCTTTCTGGTCAATTCCTTTTCCAAATTGTCGATTTCCCGCTCACGACTCAGAAGCTCTTTTTCCCGAACATCCAGAATGTTACTCTTTCTCTCAAGATTTTCTTCTTTCTGAACTAATCGTTTTTCAAGATTCTGAAGTTCCTTTTTAGTATCCCTCGTTTCTCGCTCAAAATCCGCCTTCATCTGAAGAAGGGTATCTTTCGCCTGTAGGATAGCCTCCTTCTTTATAGTCTCCGCCTCTTTTTTAGCTTTGGCTATTATTCCCTGAGCTCGAGTCTCAGCATCCTGATATTTCTGTTTTTGCACAAGTTTTAGTACATAAACCCCTAAAACCACTCCTAAGATAATACCGCCAAAAAACAATAAACCTACTACGCCGCTCATAGGCACAATCCCCTTGCATTAAAGCAATAACAGCAATAACGAAAATTTTCCTTTCGACTCAGAAGTTCGGTTAAAAAGGGAGAAATTCAAAAGGGAAGAATCCCCAGGATGCCGTGTTGGCAGTCGGTCTTGAACCGAGTCTACTAGGTGGGTGCCGCATTATTCCTTTAGGCACTTCACTTACGCGAAGTGCACACCAGAACAAGAGGCAGCCCCCAAAATCGTTGGTGTTGGCTCAGGGACCTCTCTACCAATCACCAACATCCCAGGGATAATATGTCATGGAAACTCAACCTTATATCTCAAAGCCCTTTCTTGGGCTAACTCCCTTTTGTAACCCGACATCTGAGCCGTACGTTCATTTGAATTCTATTCACCACAAAAACCATTAGTCAAGAATAATATCTGTTTCCGCTCACTCCACCGTAACACTTTTGGCAAGATTTCGTGGTTGATCTACATCTGTACCACGTTCGACGGCCACATGGTAAGCCAACAATTGAAGCGGCAGAACAAAAAGCAAAGGCGTTAAAAGCTCGTGGATCTCTGGAATCCAGAACACATTTTCAACATAACGGCGACGCTCTTTTAGCCTTTCATCGGCCACAATAAACACACGGCCGCCCCTTGCTTGAACTTCTTCTATGTTGTTGTGCATCTTTTCTCCAATACTACCGTATTGCACAAGGCAAACCACAGGGAGGTTGTCGTCTATAAGGGCAATCGGGCCGTGTTTCATTTCGCCAGCCGCATAACCCTCGGCGTGAATGTATGAAATTTCCTTAAGCTTCAAAGCACCTTCAAGGGCAATGGGAAAAAGTACATGCCTCCCAAGATATAGAGCATTCAAGGCAGACGAAATCTTCCTGGCCCAGATCTCAAGAAGATTCGACCCTCGCAATACCTCTTCAACCCTTGAAGGAAGTCGTAAAAGTTCATCAATTAGCTCCTCACGCACCTCTCTGTCCTCGGGACGCAAAACTTCATGTCCAAGAAGCGCGAAAAGTAATAGAGCAGCCAGCTGGGTAGAAAATGCTTTTGTTGATGCTACCCCAATTTCCGGTCCTGCATGAGTGTAGATTACGGCATCGGTCATTCTTGATAAACTACTGCCAACGACATTTACAATAGAACAAGTAGGGACGTTCTTATCTATTGCCAATGTTATTGCACCCTTAGTGTCGGCCGTTTCTCCAGACTGACTTATAGCAACGACCAGTGTTCGCTCATCCAGCACTGGATTTCGATATCTAAATTCAGAAGCAAGGTCCACCTCTACAGGAATTTCTAAAAGCTGTTCCAGCATATATCTCCCAACCAATGCTGCATGATAGGAAGTCCCGCAAGCAGTCATGAAAACTCGGTGAACCTGTTTCCATATTTCCTTAAGAAAGGATGCGTAAGGCAGGGAAATACTATACGTTTCAAAATTAATATAAGGTTTTATCGTGTCCGACAATGCCCTTGGTTGCTCGAATATTTCTTTTTGCATGAAATGTCGGAACCCGCCCTTTTCGGCTAGTACCGGGTTCCAATCAACAAATTCAACAGGTCGATGTTGTTCACTACCCTCAATGTCAGTAATTCTCAGTTCGCGCTGCCGCACAACGGCAAAATCTCCGTCTTCGAGATAAATAACCCTTCTTGTATAGGGTAAAATTGCTGGTATATCCGACGCGACAAAAGTTTCATTTTCCCCAATTCCAATAACAAGAGGGCTTTCCATGCGACAACAGAACAGAGAATCTGAAAGATTTTCACTGAAAACAACAACAGCATAAGTGCCTTTAATTCTCTTTAATGCATTCCTAATAGCCTCATCGTCGCTGAAACCCGATCGATAAAAATAATCAATTAGTTTTACTATAACCTCAGTATCCGTTTCGGATTCAAAGACTTCACCTCGTTCCAGCAAAAATTGCTTGACTGTCGCGTAATTTTCAACGATCCCGTTATGCACCAGCACAAAGGGACCGCTTTTATGAGGATGTGCGTTTTTCTCAGTGGGAGCTCCATGAGTAGCCCAACGGGTATGGCCTATGCCGATATATCCTGGAATTTCCACTGTCGAGACTTTTTTAATCAAATTTTCAATCTTACCTTCCGCTCTTACCCTCTTCAACCTACTTCGAGCACGATCATATACGGCAATTCCAGCACTATCATAGCCTCTATATTCCAATCGCTTGAGGCCCTCTAAAAGGATATCCACGGCATCATTTTGTCCCACATATCCAATAATTCCACACATAGTGCTCTCCTAAAACAGGGTAAACGGAAGTTGAAGTAAACAAAAAACCCTCTCCTTCACATGGAGAGGGTTTTCAAGCTCAACCTAGATTATCAAGCTTTACCCTTAAGCCGCAGATCCCCTGCCTTTTTCGGCCACTTTCAATCGAGCCAGCGCTCGCTGCAAAGCGGCTTGCGCTCTGGCAAACTCCATTCTATCCTTAGCTTCCTTCAGACGCCGCTCGGCTCGCTCTTTGGCAGCCCTGGCCCGCATTACATCAATATCCGTAGCCTCCTCAGCTGCCGTTGCCAATATGGTCACCTTATCAGGTAGCACCTCGGCATATCCACCCATCACGGCGACATAGCGCTCTCGACCATCCACCTTAAATCGCAACTCCCCCACTTTCAGCTTTGTCAGAAAGGGGATATGATTCACCAGCACACCGAACTCACCCATTTCACCAGGTGCCACCACGATATCAACCATCTCACTAACGACCTTACGCTCCGGCGTTACGATTTCTAACAGTATTTTTTCAGCCATTTCCTCTCCTTACACCGCTTACGCCGCCATCTGACGCGCCTTCTCCACAGCCTCTTCAATTGTGCCAACCATGTAAAAGGCCTGCTCCGGCAAGTCATCATACTTGCCTTCGCAAATCTCTTTAAACCCTCTAATAGTATCTTCCAGCTTCACATATTTGCCTGGCGTACCGGTAAACTGCTCGGCAACATGGAAAGGCTGAGATAAGAACCTCTGAATCTTACGAGCCCTGGCCACTATAATCTTATCTTCTTCGGACAACTCATCCATACCAAGAATAGCAATAATATCCTGCAAATCCTTATATTTCTGCAAAATTTGCTGAACCGTTCGAGCCGTGTTGTAATGTTCCTCGCCCAGTACATTGGGATCAAGGATTCTAGAAGTAGAATCCAGGGGGTCAACAGCCGGGTAAATTCCCAACTCTGCAATCTGCCTGGACAAAACGACCGTACCATCCAAGTGGGCGAAGGTAGTTGCCGGTGCAGGGTCTGTAAGGTCGTCAGCGGGCACATACACACACTGAACCGACGTAATAGAACCTTTAGTCGTCGAAGTAATCCGCTCCTGAAGCTCCCCAAGGTCGGTACCCAAGGTAGGCTGGTAACCGACTGCGGACGGCATTCGTCCTAACAACGCAGAGACTTCTGCACCTGCCTGAGTAAATCTGAAAATGTTATCTATGAACAAAAGCACGTCCTGTCCTTCTACATCACGGAAATATTCCGCCACTGTTAGAGCAGAAAGAGCCACTCGCGCACGAGCACCCGGCGGTTCCGTCATCTGACCATAAACCAAACCAGCTCGAGGAAGAACCCCAGATTCCTTCATTTCCAGGTACAAGTCATTACCCTCACGAGTCCGCTCTCCCACTCCAGCAAACACGGAAATTCCACCGTGCTCCATAGCAATATTGTGAATCATTTCCATCATGATAACGGTCTTACCAACTCCCGCACCACCAAACATGCCCATTTTACCACCGCGGGGAAAAGGAACCAAAAGGTCGATAACCTTCACACCCGTTTCAAGAACGTTAACGCTAACATCCTGATCCGTAAAAGTCGGAGCAGGTCGATGAATAGGCCAGTAATCCTCGCCAGTAACCGGCCCCATACCATCAACCGGACGTCCCACAACATTCAACACTCTACCAAGAACCGACTTACCAACGGGCATCACAATAGGCCTACCCGTATCCTTGACCGGCATTCCTCTAACGAGGCCGTCGGTTAAATCCATAGCGATAGTTCGAACAACATTGTTCCCTAGATGCTGAGCTACCTCCAGCACCAAATTATCTTCTTCATCGCTTATTCCGGGGTTGCTTACCAGCAGGGCATTAAACAATGCTGGTAACTTCCCCTCTTCAAATTCCACGTCAACGACGTTACCAATAACCTGTGCAATTTTGCCTATATTCATCTGCTACTTGCCTCCCTTACATGGGCCTATTTTTTACGCAAAGCTTCGGCACCGCCGACTATATCCATTAGTTCCTTCGTGATCGAAGCCTGACGAGCCTTGTTGTAAACAAGCGTTAGATCCCGCACCATCTCATTGCAGTTATTCGTAGCATTATCCATAGCCGTCATTCTAGCAGCATGTTCACTTACAGCCGTCTGATAAAAACTCTCAAGGATCTGAACGTACACATAATTTGGAAGAATATCATTCAACAGGACTTCATGCGAGGGCTCAAACAAGTACTCGAACTGCTTTTCTTCCTCGCCACTTTCTTTCTCCGGCACAACAGGCAGCAATCGAATCAACGTTGGAACCTGCCGCAGCATGGTTACAAACCTAGCATAGATCAGGTAAACCTCATCCGCTTCCCCGGCTTGGAACAACTCAATCAACTCCCGCCCCAGCGTATAAGCATCATCGTAATTTGGCTTATTGAGCAATCCGGTTAACCGCTTCCTGATGGGATACTTTCTTTTTCGGAAGTACTCGTGACCCTTTCTACCAGCAGTTATAAGCGATACCTCTTTGCCCTCGGTTACTCTTTCCTCTAAGAACCGCTCCGCCAACATGATAAGATTGTTATTAAAACTTCCGCACAGGCCTCGATCCGCCGTCAAGAGAACAAGCTCAACTTTTCGCACCTCTTCGCGCGGTGTCAACAAATCAAAGGTACCATCCTGTTCAACCCCTGCTGCAAGACGAAAGATAACCTCTCTAAATTTGTCAGCATAGGGGTGAAATTTTTCCATATTAGCCTGCGCACCCCTGAGTTTTGCCGCAGCGACCATGTTCATGGCCCGAGTAATCTGAGCCGTTTTCTTGACGGCATCAATCTTTCTCTTGATATCTCTCAACGTAGCCATAAGCGCTCTCTTCCTTCGATTTCAGCTTCTTTAGCCCAGTTCAATCAAGCGACACTAAGCCTGAAACACTTCGGCAAATTCCTCAAGGGCCTTCTCCATCTTTTTATCCAGCTCGTCCGAAATTTCCTTCTTTTCTTTAATTTCCTGGAGAATCTCCGGATACTTATTTTCAATGAATGCTATCATCTGTTGTTCGTACTCACTTACTTTTTCCACTGGAATTGGATCCAGAAATCCACGTGTACCCGCATACAAAGCCATAATCTGCTTTTCTACCGGAATTGGCTGATACTGCGGCTGTTTTAGCAATTCAACAAGCCTCATACCCCTATTAATCTGAGCAAGCGTCGCTTTGTCCAAGTCACTACCAAACTTGGCAAAGGCTTCCAGCTCACGATACTGCGCCAGCTCTAGCCTGAGCCTACCCGCAACCTGCTTCATGGCCTTAATCTGAGCGGCGCCACCAACGCGGCTTACGGACAAACCGACGTTAATAGCCGGACGAATGCCTGCATAGAACAGACCCGCTTCCAGATAAATCTGACCGTCGGTAATCGAAATAACGTTAGTAGGAATATATGCCGATACGTCACCTGCCTGAGTTTCAATAATCGGCAAAGCAGTGAGTGACCCAGCTCCAAGCTCATCATTCAGTTTAGCCGCACGCTCAAGCAAACGAGAGTGACAATAGAAAATGTCACCCGGGTAAGCCTCACGAGCGGGAGGACGACGCAACAGAAGTGACATCTGTCGATAGGCAGCAGCCTGCTTTGACAGGTCATCATAGATAATCAAGGCGTGCCGCCCCGTATCTCGATAGTACTCACCCATCGCACACCCAGCATAAGGTGCAATATACTGCAATGGCGCAGGCTCGCTTGCACATGCTGCCACAACAGTTGTGTACTCCATTGCACCATGGCGTCGCAAAGTTTCAACTACCTGAGCGACTGTCGATTTCTTCTGACCAACAGCAACATAAATACAAATAATGTCACTATCCTTCTGATTTAGGATAGCATCAACTGCGATAGCGGTTTTACCTGTCTGACGGTCTCCAATAATTAGCTCGCGCTGTCCCCTGCCGATGGGTGTCATCGCGTCAATAGCTTTAATACCCGTATACATGGGCTCATTAACGGGCTGACGCGCGATAACACCAGGAGCCAGCACCTCAATACGACGAAATTCCTTGGCCTCGATAGGACCCTTGCCATCGAGCGGATTACCAACAGGATCTATAACCCTGCCGATAACCGCTTCACCGACCGGAACCTGAGCAATTCGCCCGGTTCTCTTTACCAGATCGCCCTCCTTGATGTGAACGTCCTCTCCAAGGATCGCCACACCCACATTGTCTTCTTCTAGGTTGAGGGCTAATCCATAGATCGAACCATGCTCAGTCGGGAACTCAAGCAATTCCATGGCCATACAGTTCTCTACTCCGTAGACGCGAGCAATACCATCACCTACGGAGAGAACACGGCCAGTTTCGCTGAGCTCAACCTCTTTCTCGTAATCTTTAATCTGCTCTTTGATAATTTGGCTTATTTCTTCTGCTCTGATCTGCATTAACCCAACTCACCCCTTTTCAAAGTTTCTTTTATATTCTTTAACTGCGTCCTCACACTCCCATCCAATACCAAATCACCAATTTTAGCTACCACACCCCCGATAAGATCGGGATCCTGATGAAATTCAACAATAACCCTTTTACCCACAATCTTGCTCAATGATTCAGCAATCAATTCAAGGGTCGTCTCATCCAACTCCACTGCGGCAGACACCTGAGCCCTGGCCACATTGGCATGCTCATCCATTAACTTGCCATAAACTGCAACCACATCCTCCAGATAAGGCACCCTTTGCTTTTCAACCAGTACTTCCAGAAATCGCTTCACAATCGGAGACATTCCCGCTTTATCCGCTACCATTTCAACAGTCCGAACTTTCACTTCATCAGGGTATATCGGCGTGGCCAGAACTCGCTCAAAGTCAGGAACTTCTTTGAAGAGCGCTAACACATCCTTCAATTCCTGATAATACTCTTCAACCCTTCCCTCTTCCAAGGCGATCTCAAAAATCGCCTTTGCATACCTTTTGGCTATGACCTGATTTTTCACTTCGCCTCCACCACCTTTATCATAAATTCTTCAACCAATCTCTCTTGATCCTCTGCCCCCATCTTTTCACGCAACATATCTTCAGCGGCCTTAACGGTCAATTCGGCCACTTCTTCTCTCAACGCATCTTTTGCCGCTTTAACTTCCTGCTGAATGGCTAACTGGGCTTGTTGCTTAATATAAGCAGCTTGACGCTCTGCCGCTTCTATAATCTTCGCCCTTTCTCGTTCACCTTGTTGCACATATTCCTGGATGATCTTCTCTACTTCCTGATCTAACATAGCGAGCTTGGCTTTATATTCTGCACACTTCCTTTCTGCCTCTTCCTTTTTCTGCTCCATTTCTTCAAGAAGCCTCTTTATATTTTCTCTGCGCGTCGAAAAGTAGTTGGTAATGGGATTTTTCAGCAATTTATAAAGCACTACCACCAATATGGCGAAATTGACAGTTCTCAACAGCAAATCCTTCCAGTTAGTGGCATGTTCTGCCCCGCCAGAAGCCAGGGCTACTCCCGCCATAAGAGGAATACTCAAAAACGCCCAACCTATTCCTTCAAAAATTCTCCCACCTTTTGCGTTAAGCTTCATTCGATCACCCCTATATTTCTTCGATACCACCTTAACTAAGCTACCTTCCTTCCAAGAATCTTCTCAACAACTTCCAGCGAAAATAACTCAATTTGCTCTCTCAATTCCTTTAAAGCACGCTCTTTTTCTCCACGAATTTCTTCTCTAACGCGAGCAACCTCGTCTGCCGCTTCTTGATAAGCTTTTTGAAGCATTTCTTTCTCTGCTGCCCGAGCTTGCTCCTTGTATTCTTCAACCTTCTTCCGACCCATTGCTCGCGCATTCCTTAATGTTTGCTCAAACTCTTCAACCGCCTTGCGCGCTTCATTGTTCGCCTGATCTATTTCATTCTTTTGCGACAAGATTAATTCCTGCCTCCGAGCCATCATCCTTCGAACTGGCCGGTACAGCACAACATTCATGATAAATAAAAACACCAAAAAACTTACCATCTGAATAAGAAGAGTAACATCAATGTTAATCATACACTCACCCTTCCCTCTCTAATTTTGAACATTATATCACAAATCTGCCCCTTCCCTACTCTCTTTGTATCTGTCAATATTTGCTGGTTTCAAATCGTGGTATGATCTCACGCCATCTTTGCGGTAGCACAATACATAACAGAATGCAAGCAAAAAGTACAAAAAATCACAACATCCTTTCAAGTTAGTCTCTGGTGTAATATTGTATTAAAATTATTACATTTTTCAGTTCCGCCTCAAAGCTAAAAGCTTCGAAAAGTGTAGCGTCTCATTGTAACGCTTTCCATCAAACCCACGGCAACCGCAGCTTTCAGTATGGACGATCCTCCATAGCTCATGAAGGGTAGCGGCACTCCTACCACAGGCAAAATCCCAATAACCATGCCCAGATTTATGAGAATTTCCCACATAAAAATGGCGGTAAGTCCAACACACAAAAATGTACCAAAAGCGTCCTTGGCCAAGAAAATGCTCATAAAGCACCTGTAAAGAAAAAGACCATACAGGCATAAAAGAACAACAGACCCCATAAATCCCCATTCCTCAGCCCACACTGCAAAGGCAAAATCTGTGTGTTTTTCCGGAAGAAACTTAAGCTTATTCTGGGTTCCCTTCAAATAACCGCGTCCCCAAATCATTCCAGAACCTATAGCTATGCGCGCCTGCCGTGCATGGTAACCTGTTCTCTGGGGATCTCTGTCCGGATTTATCGCTGCAAGTATCCTGTTCCTCTGATAATCCTTAAGGCCTTTTTCCCAAACAGGGTAAGCAAGCAGCGCCAAGCAGACCATTCCCCCAACAAACCAACTCTTACGAATGCCCTTTGTAAAAACGACTGTACCGGCAACCAAACAAACCAGCAATGCTGTACCAAGGTCAGGCTGCATGGCTATCAAGACGAAAACTGGAACGTTGATCAGTACGAGAAAGGCAACTTCGAGAAACGAAGGGTACAAAGGAATTCTGTCTGAAGCTGCCCATGCAGCCACGGCAACGGCCATGATAATCTTCTCTACCTCTGATGGCTGAAATCTCACAGAGCCTACCCCTAACCACCTCTGGGCACCATGACTAGATTGGCCGATGCAGAGGACAAGAATCAGAAGAATAATACCAACAGAGTAAATCAAAACGGCATAGTTTTGCAGATGGTGATAATCTATCATTAGAACTGCTAAAAAGGCCAGACACCCCAGGATAACCCACATAACCTGACGTATGAAATAAGGGCTAAACCTCTGGCCCCGAAAATCATAATAGGTGGCACTATAAAGGTTGATCAGTCCAATAGCCATAAGCGTTATCATGATAAAAAAAAGAGCCCAGTCAAAATGCTCGATAAGTCTTCGATCCATCATTGAGTCATTTCTCCATAAAATAAAAATCTATAACCTTTTTGACTATCGGAGCTGCGGCAGATGATCCATGACCGCCATGCTCGACAATTGCTACTACTACAATTTCCGGATCATGTGCAGGAGCGTAACCAATAAACCAAGCATGATCTCTCAAATGTTTGGGAATATTTTCACCCCTGGTCCTATCAGAAAGGCGAATAACCTGGGCAGTACCTGTTTTTCCTGCAATGGGTAGTGTCTCATCCCATATACCGTGGGCAGTTCCTTTCAGTTCTTTTACGACTCCTAGCAAGGCTTTTTTTATAAACGATATATTGGATTTACTAAGTGGTAAACGTTTGGCTTCAGTATTACGAGTTATTCTGTAAAACCCCTTTCCCTCGACACGATCTACAATATATGGCACGAGACGCCGTCCATTATTGGCAATTGCAGCGTAGGCGACAGCTAGCTGAATAGGGGTAACCAAAACATAACCTTGACCTATTGCAACGGAAAGCGTTTCCCCTTTTTGCCATGGTTCTTTTAGATGTTTTTCTTTCCACTTTGATGTGGGAATCAACCCTTTTCGCTCACCAGGAAGCTCTATACCCGTATAATCGCCAAAACCAAAAAGACGCGCATACTCTGCAATTCGATCCACACCGAGTTTCAGGCCCAGTTGATAGAAATACACATCACATGACTCCACAATTGCTCTATACATGTCAACCCAACCATGCCCACCCCTCTTCCAACACCTGTACGATCGCCTGCCAAGCCGGTAGAAACCAGGACAAAATGCTGTGTCCTTATAACTGCTTACGCCAGATTCCAGAGCCGCCATGGCCACGAACGGTTTAAACGTGGATCCCGGGGGATAAGCAGCCTGAATGGCCCGGTTCACTAAGGGGTGGTCAGGATTTTTATTCAATTCATTCCATTCCTTTGCACTAAGACCCTTTATAAAGGCGTTAGGATCATAAGATGGGTTACTGACCAGAGCCCGTATCGCTCCCGTCTTAACATCCATAGCAACTATAGCCCCTTCTACCCCTTGCAGTGCCTCTGCAGCCACTCGTTGAAGTTCCACATCCAGGGTAAGCCATACAGCACGTCCCGGTATTGGAGCCTTTTCCTCAAGTGTTCTTAACCTTCTTCCAAGAGCATCAACCTCTACAACCCGGATCCCATCAACTCCCTTCAGTTCTTGCTCGAGCACCTTCTCCAATCCGGTTTTACCTATCCAACTCCCTCGCTTGTACTCCCTGTATTCAGGTCTCTTCAGTTCATCTTCCGTAATTTCTCCAAGGTAGCCGAGCGTGTGAGCAAGAATTTTGCCGAACCTGTAAAATCTAACCGGTTCCACACTCACAAAAACCCCAGGAAGTTGATGCAAATGGGCTTCAACCTTGGCAACACAATCCCGGTCTACGTCTGTAATCAACCGTACAGGATTGCACCGCGGAATATTTGACTGTCGTTTCACCTCTTCCATAAGGTCCTCAAAATTCACGGAGCACAGATGTGCAACCCGCTTTACTATCACTGGAACATTGATATCCTCTCTTACAAGGTAAATGTGAAAAGCGGGTCTGTTATCAACAAGTACCCTACCATATCGGTCATAAATAATCCCCCGTGGAGAAGGAATTTCCTCTAGCCTGGTACGATTATTCTCCGATTGTTCCCTGAATTGCTCGCCCTTAACCACCTGATAATAATAGAGTTTACCAATATATAAAAATATAGCAGCAACACAACAGCCTATAATAAAATAAACATTACGAAGAACCACGTATTTACTGGCCATACTTTTATTGAAAATTCCCTTTTCTGGCCAAAATCCTCATTCCCAATTCTACGGCAGGGACTCCGAAAACGACTACAACTGCTGTCCGGACTAAAATAGCATTCGCAAAAAATGCGAAATCTCCCTTTCCACCTGCTCCACACCAGTAAAGTAATAAAAATACTCCCTGAAGGCCCGCACATAAAGAGAGGATAACGAACTGGTAAAGGTAGGATCGCATCTCCACTCTTTTCGAGGTAAGACGAATAAGCGATACTGCAAAAACGTAGGTTGCTACATGAAACCCCCACAGGCATCCTGAAAAGCAATCTAGAAGGTAACCCAATGTAGTGGAAAACAGGAGATGTTCAAAGGGTTTCATAGTCGATGCACAAATGAACACTATGTATAGAAATAAATCTGGTCTAAACTGGGGAGGTAAAGCAAACCGAGCGAAAAGCCACTCAACAGTCAGGGCAAAAAAAAGGAATGCAAACACAAGTGTTTTAATTGTACCCTCCTGTACGCTCCTTCATAAGCGTTGAAATTCCTTTTCTACTTTCCATTTTTATAACTAGCACCTCTTCAATATCTTTAATATTCGCCAATGGCTTGACTTCAATTCTCTGAAACAAGTGAACAGGATCAGGATAAGTCGCCTCCACCACACCAACTCTCAATCCAGGAGGAAAAATCCCATCTTTACCCGACGTTATAAGAAGGTCTCCCGGCCGCACATCCATATCATTACGAACATACTTAAGCTTACAACTATCCAGATTTTTGCCAGCAAGAATACCCCGAATTCGGGAGCGCTGGACCAGAACATCTACAGCGCTGGCTGGATCCGTTATGAGCATCACTCGAGCGTACTGCTTTCCCACGTTCATTATTTTGCCCACAACGGCCTCATAACTTACTACTGGCATATTAATCTGTATACCATCTTCCGAGCCTTTATTAATTATGACCGTCTGAAACCATCCGGTTAAGTCGTGTAACACAACAATAGCTGGTATAGTGCTGTATTGGAAGTTACCTCTAAACTCCAATAATCTTTTCAGTCTCTGATTTTGTAAATAGGCCTCATGATATAGGACCACCTTATTTTCCAATTCGGCTATTTTACGCTTCAGCTTGGTATTCTCTTCTTCCACATTAATTAGCCATAAGTAATGATGGAAATAATTACTAGCTGTTTTGAAAATATCAGAATATATCTTAAACAAAGGTACAGTTACTGCCAACAGCACTTTTTGGGGAGTATCAATCTTATTATATTTAAAATTCAGAGAAAATACATACAAGGCTATCCCACAGAAAAGTATTATAAAAAATGCCCCCTTTAACTTCCAGAACCATCGCAACATGTATCAGCAAAGCCTTCCAGAAACTTCTTTCATATGAGAACTTCCCGAAGAGTGTCAATTTCTTCTAGAGCCTTACCAGATCCCATTACCACAGTCGAAAGAGGATCCTCTGTTATGCTCACAGGCAATCCCGTTTCATTCTTCAAAACTAGATCTAGGTTTTTCAATAAGGCACCACCCCCTGTTAATACTATGCCTCTATCAACTATGTCAGCCGCCAGTTCAGGTGGAGTTTGCTCCAAAACATCTTTTACCGTTTCCACAATGGTGTCTACCTGTTCCTTGATAGCTTCCCTGACCTCGTCGGAGGAAATCTTCACCACCTTGGGAATACCATCTACAAGGTTCAATCCTTTCACTTCCATCGTTTTCGGAGTGTCAGAGTCGGGATAAGCATTCCCTAGTGCAATTTTTATCTGCTCCGCAGTTCTTTCTCCAATCAAGAGATTGTATTCTCTTCTTATGTACTGCAATATAGATGTATCCATTTTGTCCCCACCAATCCTGATGGACTTGCTGGATACTATACCGGCCAGCGATATAACGGCAACTTCCGTTGTTCCCCCACCAATGTCAACCACCATGTTGCAAACCGGCTCAGTAATAGGAAGTCCAGCTCCTATGGCAGCAGCCATAGGTTCTTCTATTAGATAAACTTCCCTCGCCCCAGCAGATTCAGCGGACTCTCGAACGGCCCTTCTTTCAACAGGAGTTATCCCGGAAGGAACACACACAATAACCCTTGGTCTTATTAGCTTTCGCCTATTGTGAACCTTCTGTATAAAATAGCGAAGCATTGCTTCCGTAATTTCAAAATCGGCAATAACGCCATCCTTGATCGGCCTGGTGGCAACTATATTTCCAGGGGTTTTACCCAACATCATTTTGGCATCACTACCGACAGCAACAACCCTACTCCCACCCTGTGAATCTTTTCTAATAGCCACAACAGAAGGCTCATGAAGAACTATGCCTTTTCCCCGCACATACACCAGCGTATTTGCTGTGCCTAGGTCTATCGCCAGATCACTAGAGAACCATCCCAAAACTTTGTTCATGACCATGATTTTTGTCTCCCACTTAAATCAAAGTAGCAAAAAACATCTTGCAAGTTGTGAACTACTCCGCCCTTACGGACGGAGCTTCTAAGGGAGTTTGATAGGTCACTTCTACCCTTATCCCTCCGGGCGGGTTCACACCACCCTCTACTCCTATCCCCGCCAAAAGCAGGAACTCGGAGATACCTTTACCCAACTTGTAGATTCTTATCTTAACCACTTTTTTGAGTCCCGTTACAAGGTCAAACCACTTCCTTTTGAATTTCCTTAAGATATTCCTCGCTCCATTAACATCTGCATTGATGTATCCCTCAATCGGTGAGTAGAAC
>JAFDGW010000014.1 GCA_019309115.1 Deltaproteobacteria bacterium | reverse complement strand
CCGCTTATACCAACTTCCAAATGGTCAGACATTGCGATAAACGGGGAAGGCTTTTTCCAAGTTCAAGACAGCAATGGAAACATCTTTTATACAAGAGATGGAAGTTTTTACGTTGATCTAAATGGCAACATGATTAGTTATTTAGGTTATCAACTCCTGGATTCTAGTGAAAGTCCCATACAACTTGAGACCGACACGTACAGTAACTTCGTCATACAGAGTAATGGTGAAATATACGGCGTTGATGCCGATGGGAATATGAGTGATACCCCACTGGCAACAATTGGGCTTGTAAACTTCCGAGATCCCAATGGACTAATAAGGGTCGGTAACAACCTCTTCAGGGAAGGTGCAAACGCTGGAAAGGATGGACCACATCAACCAGGCCAAAATGGTGTGGGGTACCTTATGAATTACACTATTGAAGGTTCCAATGTAGATCTGGCTGAGGAACTTGTTAACTTGATCGTCTACCAGGCTAATTACAATGCCAATACAAAAACAGTATCCACTGCGGCTGATATGTTGAATGCCACGGTGAACATAGTAAGATAATGCATGCGCTTGGCACAAAGCTAGGACCAAAGTATTTCAACGCGAAAAGGCGGCAGATTTTGCTGAAATGTTCGATGTGCTCGATTTCTTTTCTATGAGCTTTTGTGAGAAGAAGGAAAAACTGTTGATTCGCAACAAAAAGGATCGTATTGTAACGGGCGGTGTGCTTTAAGTATCCAAAATACACAGAATTTTCTAAATGGATCTTGCAACTCTAATCGGCATAGTACTCGCCTTTTCCCTGGTCCTCATCTCCATCATGATGGGGAGCGGGCTGGGGCTTTTCATTAACATACCATCTCTCATGATTGTCGTGGGTGGTACCATCGGTGCCACCATGATACGTCACCCTCTGGCCGAAGTCATTGGGATGCTCAAAGTTGTTAAAAATGTTTTTTTTACCAAAGTCTGGAATCCAGAAGATCTGGTTAATAAATTCATAGACTTTGCGGATAAAGCCCGTAAGGAAGGTATACTTGCGCTAGAGGAAGATCTACCCAACCTGGACGATACTTTTCTCATCAAGGGTTTGCAACTGGCAATAGACGGAATGGAACCTGATGCCATTAGAGAAATACTAGAAACGGAGATCGATTACTTACAAGAAAGGCATTCTGCTGGTGCCGAGATTTTGGACACAATGGGAACTTTTTTCCCGGCAATGGGAATGATTGGAACTCTTATTGGCCTTGTCCAGATGTTGCAAACTATGGAGGATCCCTCTACTATTGGTCCGGCCATGGCGGTAGCGCTTTTGACGACTTTTTACGGTGCAGTTGGAGCAAATCTTATCTGTCTTCCTATGGCCGGAAAATTAAGAACTCGAAGTAAACTTAGTAAAAGAAATGATTATAGTTGGTATTATTAGTCTTGCAAATGGAGAAAATCCTCGGCTACTTGAGCAAAAACTCCACGCCTTTTTGCCACCAAGCAAACGTGTAAGCCGCTTTGAATAGTGCTTCAGGAGGTTATGAAAAATGCCCAATCCAAAAGAACAAAGCCAAGCGCAGGAACAGGAAGAAGGGTCAGGAAAAAAGTCAAAGCTGAAACTGATTATATTAGTAGTTTTAATCGTCGCTCTGGGAGGTGGTGGCTTCTTTGGTTACAAAAAGTTTTTCGGCAAGAAAAGCGAGGCGGTGACTTATCAGCTCGATACCTTTTTGGTGAACCTTGCCGATCCAGGAGGAAAGAGATACCTTAAATTGACAATGGAACTAGAGCTGGATAATCCAAAAGTAATCGATGAAATAACGAAAGAAAACTTCAAGATTAGAGACACTATATTGCTCATTCTCTCGAGCAAAGAATTCGACGACATATCCACCGTCGGAGGAAAACTGGCGTTGAAAAAGGAAATTATGGCAAAACTTAATGGAATGCTACATACAGGTAAAGTGTTAAACATTTATTTCACCGAGTTTTTGGTTCAATAAGCAATCGGTTTTTACCATGGAAAAGATCCTTTCTCAGGAAGAAGTAGATGCCCTGCTCAGAGGGCTCAGTGACGGAGAAATCGAAACAGAGCAGGAAGAACCTGAGGAAGTTTACGAAGACGGCATACGGCCTTACGATTTAACAGCTCAGGACAGAATAATTCGAGGGCGAATGCCCACCCTTGAAATAATCAACGAGCGGTTTGCAAGGCTGTATCGTGTCAGCCTGTCCAGTGCTCTTAGGCGTGTAGTCGATATTTCCACAACTCAAACAGATATGCTTAAATTTGGTGAATTCATGAAAACTCTCCCAGTTCCTACAAGCCTTCACATTATCAGAATGGAACCACTGAGAGGACATGCTTTATTGGTGATAGAAAGCAAACTAATTTTCAACTTACTAGAGTGCTTTTTTGGTGGTACTGGAAAGAGTCACTTCAAGATAGAAGGACGCGATTTTACATCCGTTGAAAACCGTATAATAATGAGGGTTGTGAAAGGTGTGCTCACGGAATTAGAAAACGCCTGGCGTCCTGTTATTCCTGTCGACTTTCAATATGTCAGGAGCGAGGTGAACCCTCAGTTTGCTGCAATA
The DNA here is from genome assembly GCA_019309115.1 of Deltaproteobacteria bacterium. Lineage (GTDB taxonomy): Bacteria > Desulfobacterota > Syntrophobacteria > Syntrophobacterales > Thermodesulforhabdaceae > JAFDGW01. The sequence continues at coordinate 87,963 of JAFDGW010000014.1, read as the reverse complement.
GTACCCCCTAGTGATGTCGTTATCGTGGTGCACTTCGAGTTTGAACTTGAGCATAGTATAGGAAAAATGCTGTTGTGTTTGCCCTATTCTACAATCGAACCAATAAGATCCAAACTACATGCTAGTTATCAGAGCGATCAGCTAGAAATTGACGAAACATGGCTTAAACGCCTTAAAAAACGAATCTGCGAAGTTGAAGTGGAAATCGTGGCAGAACTGGGTAAAACGCACATCACTGGAGAGGAGCTGATCCAGCTCGATGTTGGGGATGTTCTGGTTTTGGACCAGGACGTTGACAGCCCAATAAATGTACTTATTGAAGGAATTGTTAAGATGAAAGCTTTTCCCGGAATTTTCAAAGGCAGCAAAGCAATAAGAGTAGAAGAATTCATCTATCCTGAAACCGACTAAGGAGGTCTTATAATGGCCGAAGAAGAAATCAAAAACGCAGAAGCACAGTTTCCTGACTTAGAAACCTCGGATAAACCGGCAAAAAGTGAGCGGGTACGTGATTTAGACTTTCTACTGGATATTCCCTTAGAAGTTTCCGTCGAATTGGGACGAACCCGTATTCTCATCAATGATCTCCTGCAACTGGGGCAGGGGTCAGTTATAGAACTAACCAAGCTAGCAGGAGAACCCCTCGAAATACTGGTGAACGGAAAGCTTATAGCCAGAGGGGAACCAGTAGTGGTCAACGAAAAATTTGGAGTTCGTATAACTGATATCATAAGCCCGATAGAACGTGTAAAACAACTTGGATCTTAGAAGCCGTGCCGGACCAGTCGTTTGTTTACGCATTGCTTAAAATGACAATTGTTCTTCTCGTCATCATCAGCCTGATATTCGCTCTATATTATTTTCTGAAAAAGCAAAAACTGGGATTTTTGACAGGGCTGCAAAATGAAGGCACTATACAGGTTAGAGGAAGGCAATATCTGGGACCTAAAATGTATCTGGTTCATGTAGAATGGGAAAATTCAGTCTTTTTGTTAGCAGTAACCGCCGACAAAATAAAGGTACTGAAAGAAATAGAAATGGACATGACAAACAAAGACAAATTATGACCCGGTTCCGACCAAGCCTGCCTATGAATTTCTTAATATTTGTTTTGGTTAGTGTTTTTTTTGCCATTTTCATAAACACGCAAACATCATACGCCGCCCGCTTCAACATACCGCCCTTTTCCATTAACCTAGATTCTCCGGACGCTCCCCGTCAGTTGTCCGGTGTTATGCAAATTGTCATTATTTTGACTATACTTTCTGTTGCTCCGGCGATATTATTATTAACCACATCGTTTACTCGCCTGGTTGTGGTGTTCTCTTTTCTGAAACATGCCCTTGGAACCCAGCAAAGTCCACCTAACCAGGTGCTCGTATCGCTGGCGCTTTTCATGACCTTCATCATAATGCAGCCTGTGTGGAAGGAAGCCTATGAGAATGCCTATGTCCCATACCGCGACGGTTTGATATCTGGAGATCAGTTTCTGGTTAAGGTGCAACAACCCTTTAAACAATTCATGCTCAAGCACACAAGAAAAAAGGATCTCGCCCTCTTTGTTTCCATGTCAGGAAAACCTAAGCCTAAATCCCCCAAAGAGCTCTCAATTATGACAATTATACCCGCCTTTGCAGTAAGCGAAATAAAAACAGCCTTTGAAATAGGGTTTTTGCTTTACATACCTTTTTTAATACTTGACATGGTAGTGGCCAGTATATTGCTCTCTATGGGTATGATGATGCTTCCCCCTGTGATGATTTCACTACCCTTCAAGATAATGCTCTTCATACTCGTAGATGGCTGGAATTTATTGGTAGGATCGTTGATGAAAAGCTTTGGCTGAAGCCTGGAGGCAACATGACACCGGAATTTGTAGTAGGCTTGGGCAGACAGGCCCTAGAAACCATGCTTGCAGTAAGCCTACCGGTTCTGTTGATCAGCCTGATTGTGGGGGTTTTGATAAGTATATTTCAGACGGTAACCCAGGTACAGGAAGCTACCATTACCTTTGTGCCTAAAATTATCGTGACCTTTCTATCACTGCTCATATTTGGAAACTGGATGATAGCAAAATTGACCGATTTTACTCAGAGGATTTTAGAAAACATTCCAAACTGGATAAGGTGATTGATGAAGTGACTTGGGTTAATATGTGCTGATTCGCAGAAGGTTGTCGAACGTGGAGGTGTGGTACATCTCAATTAACCATGTCCTAACTTTCCTGGCGATTTTTCTTCGAGTAAGTATCCTTCTATTTGTTCTCCCTTTTTATCGAGGTACTGAGTTGCCCATATCTTTCAAGGCATTGCTTGCCCTTTTCATAGCGCTGATCTTTTACATCCCCCTGTCTTCAAAAATACCACCAGTGAATACCAACCCTATCGAGCTGGCCAGCGTGGTTATCGGTGAAATGATATTGGGCCTTATCTTTGCCATGACCGTTCTTTTTTTCCTCGGAGCATTTGAAACAGCTGGAGACATTATAAGCTTTCAAATGGGCTTCGGCTTTGCTAGGGTAGCGGATCCAGTAACAGGAGTGCAGATAACCCTTATAAGCAGGTTCTTTCAAATCTTTGCTTCACTTCTATTTTTCGCACTGAACGGTCACCACTTTTTCATAAGAGCCCTTTACACAAGTTTTGTCAAAATCCCGCCGGGCTCATTCTTTGAATCTATGGAGCATCTCCAACTCGATCGCATTATAAGCCTTAGTGGCTTGATTTTCACCCTGGCCTTTAAAATAGCCGCACCCATTATAATTGTGCTTTTCATCAGCGAAATTGGCATGGGACTAATCGTAAAATTCGCCCCCCAGATTAATATACTCGTCGTAAGCTTTGCACTAACTATCATCGTTGGTATTCTTTTTGCTGCGCTATCCATCGGAGAATGGGCACAGGCAATACAGGATTCTTTTAAGGAATTGTTCCTTTTTATCTTTAAGGTGCTTATTTAGCTGGATTCCAAAAAGTTTAGTTGAGCCTTTGCCATGCCGGATAGCGCGCAGGAACGAACCGAGAAACCGACCCCAAGGCGCATCCAAAGGGCCAGAAGTGAAGGAAAGCTTGCAAAAAGTCGAGAACTAAATTCGCTGGCTTCTCTTATTGGCGCTGTTCTTGGCCTCTGGCTGGGAATCAAGTTGATTTTTGACGAAATGAGACACCTTATGGACGTTCTGTGGGGAAACGGCTTTCAAATTATTCGCTCTGATGAATTAAGCACTTTCACAATCGCAGAAAACGCAGCTCGCTCCTTTTTCATAATGATCGGACCCACCGTGGGCTTAAGTCTGATTTTTTCCATCGCTGCCAATTACTACCAAAATGGCGGTTTGCTTTTGCTCTGGAAACCTCTTGTACGTTTTGATTTCTCTGTACTCAATCCTGTCAACGGTCTAAAGCGCCTTTTAAGCCTCCGCTCTTTAACAGAACTTGCTAAATCAATAGTAAAATTCCTTGCCGTCTCTTATGCCCTCTATTCCGTTATAGCCGGCAAATACAACCTTCTGATTCCAACAACTCTCCAGGAACCTTATGATATTTTCAAAACTATTGGCTTTTTGACATTTCATCTTTTCTTGCGCGTAATTTCTATAATGTTGGTCCTCTCCTATTTGGATCTGAGGTACCAGAAGTGGCAGTACATAAAAGATCTTATGATGACGAAACAGGAAGTAAAAGAGGAGCATAAACAAGCTGAAGGGGATCCGCGGATTAAGTCTAAAATCAGAGCAAAACAGTTGCAGATAGCCAGAGCTCGGATGCTGGGCCAGGTTCCCGAATCTGAGGTGGTCGTTACCAACCCAACACACTATGCAGTAGCTCTCATGTACAAACCTGAAGAAATGGAAGCACCAAAAGTGGTGGCAAAAGGTGTAGACTTCATGGCTAAGAAAATTATAAAAATCGCCAGACAACATGGCGTGCCAATTGTTCACAATCCGCCGTTGGCACGGGCTTTGTATCGTCAGGTACCACTGGAAAGTACTATACCCGTTGAACTTTACAAGGCCGTGGCAAAGGTTTTGGCTTATGTCTATCAACAACGAGGAAAGTTCGCGAGAAAACGATAAGGAATAGAACACCATGGCGGAAGCTCAGAAAGCTACAATGGAAGTGGGATTCCTGAACAAGCTGAAAAACATATCCGACGGCGACGCCATAATGGGTATAGCCATCGTCGCCATCCTTGCTGTAATGCTCTTACCCCTACCTGGCTCAATGCTTGACATTTTTCTGGCTATAAATATCTCCTTCGCTATTGTCATTCTTTTGACAGCAATTTATACACTCAAACCACTGGACTTCATTATTTATCCCTCCCTTCTACTGGTTACCACACTGTTTAGGCTCGCTCTTAATGTGGCCAGCACCAGGTTGATTCTTCTACATGGACATGAAGGGCCATCTGCTGCGGGTTATATCATACAGGCTTTCGGACATTTTGTTGTGGGTGGCAATTACGTCGTCGGGCTGGTGGTCTTCATTATATTGGTGATCGTGAATTTTGTCGTGATAACGAAGGGCACTGAGCGAATTTCAGAGGTTGCCGCTCGTTTCACGCTTGACGCCATGCCCGGCAAACAAATGAGCATAGATGCCGACTTAAATGCAGGGCTCATAAACGAAGAAGAAGCCCGACGCCGTAGGGAGCTTATTGCACGTGAAGCAGACTTCTACGGTACTATGGATGGTGCCAGCAAATTTGTAAGAGGAGACGCCATTGCGGGGATTCTCATAACCATGATTAACATCCTCGGCGGGCTCACCATAGGTGTTCTTCTCCAGGGAATGCCGATCAAAGAAGCCCTTCAAACTTACACAATCCTTACCGTCGGAGACGGACTGGTCTCACAAATTCCTGCCCTTGTTATTTCTACATCTGCAGGCATACTGGTCAGCCGTGCAGAAACCGAGATGGGGTTGGGCCGAGCTTTCGCCAAGCAGTTCCGACTTCAACCTCGACCTGTTGCGCTCGGCGGTCTTATGCTATACGGCCTTGCGCTTGTTCCCGGTTTTCCAGCGTTCCCGTTGTTTCTGGTGGGTTCCACCTTGATTGGAATTTCCTGGTACCTTATGAAACGTATTGCAAAGGCCCGGGAAGAACTGGAAGAAAAAGCTCCAGAACCGGAACCAGCGGCTGCACCACCAGAAGTGCAGGAATTACCACCTCCGCTGGAGCCATTGCAACTCGAGGTTGGCTATGGTCTTATCCCGCTAATTGATGAAACCCAAGGTGGTGATATGCTTCAAAGGATAAAATCCATCAGAAGGCAACTGGCAATTGAAAGGGGAATTGTAGTTCCACCTCTTCATATCAAGGATAATCTTCAGCTCAAGCCCATGGAGTATAGACTACTTCTTAAAGGAAATGTAGTCGGTAAAGCAGAACTCATGGCGGGACATCTATTGGCTTTAAGTCCTGGTGAAGTTTCCCACGAAGTCCAAGGAGTCCCGACAAAAGATCCCGCCTTTGGCCTTCCCGCTCTGTGGATACCAGAGGCCAAAAAGGACGAAGCAGCAAAAGCCGGTTACACGGTAATCGACCACTCCACGGTGATGGCCACTCATCTTACGGAACTGTTCAAACGATATGCTGATCAGCTACTGAGCCGTCAGGTGGTACAGCAACTCCTGGATCACCTGGCCGAAACACAACCCCGCCTGGTTGAAGAGCTCACGCCAAACCTGTTGCCCCTGGGAGTAATCCAGAAGGTGCTTCAAAATCTTGTCCGGGAGCAGGTATCCATTCGCGATCTTCAGACTATTTGCGAAACCCTTGCTGATTATGGTGCTACAACAAAGGATCCTGACATACTAACCGAACAAGTAAGACAGGCCCTCGGCAGAACCATCACTCAGCCATACGAAACAGAAGATGGGAAACTGTACGTCATCACCTTGCACCCCGGCCTCGAAGATAAGCTGAAAAAAAGCGTACAGCACACGGATCAAGGACCTACCCTGAGTCTTGATCCACAGTTTCTACAGCAGTTCATTCAGGCCGTTCAAAAGGAGGTCAGAAAGGTGGTCAACCAGGGTTATCATCCGGTGATTCTTTGCTCACCTGTAATAAGGCGGCATGTCAGAAGGATCCTTGAAAGGTTTATCTCTGACGTTGCAGTAATAAGCCACAGTGAGCTGGCAGGCCCTCTAGAAATCCAGGCAATTGGAATGGTTCGGATAGGCAATGCGAATTAGAACTTTTCATGCAAGAACAATGAGTGAAGCCTTAGAGCTAGTTAAGACGGAACTGGGGCAAGATGCGGTAATCCTGGACAGTAGGAAGGTACGGGGTTCAAACGGCGAAGATTACTTTGAAGTCAGGGCTGCAATCGACACGGACAATGAAACGTTTAGAACAAATAGTAGGCCATCTACACAGCCTGGTCCCCTTCTGAATCTGCAGGATGAAATCAATGAAATAAAAAACTTCCTGTCTCTTTTGGTAAGCACAAAGGATTGCTTTGCTCAGCTACACCAACACAAAGCGCTGGCAGAAGTGTATCATCATCTTATCATGCAGGGACTGGACGAAAAAAAAGTTTATATCCTACTCACCAAAAGTGTTCATCTCATGGGAAAGGAAGTACACGACAAAAAAGTAGTTGTCACAACCTTTTGTAAACAGCTTATGAGGGAAATCAAAACAGCGGATCCTTTCGAAAACCTTCCACGAACCCAAAACGGCCTCCCGGCGATTTACACATTCATTGGTCCAACGGGCGTTGGAAAAACGACAACCCTTGTAAAGCTCGCCACACGCCTTAAAATGCAAAGTGGGTTCAAGGTCGGCGTGATAACTCTGGATGCCTATCGCATAGGAGCATACGATCAAATCAGGAAATACATGGAAATTATTGACCTTCCGCTGATGACAGCTCAGAATAGGGACGAACTTGGATTTGCCAGAAGACAGATGAAGGAGTGTGATCTGATACTGGTGGATACGGTGGGTCGTAACTTTCTAAAAGAAACTAACGTGAACGAACTTGCCAACTATTTTACCGGCATGGAAACGGTGTACAACCTGCTGGTACTTAGCGCATCTGCAAAGGACATGGACCTTTCCAGAACGATTCAGTTGTTTGGTTCATTGGATATACACGGCTTAATCTTTACCAAACTTGATGAAACCTTGAATTATGGAAACATCGTAAATCAACTCTTGCGTTATCCCTATCCTGTGACTTTCTTTGGCACAGGGCAAAAAATTCCAGAAGATATAGTAAAAGCAACCAAAAAAAATATTGTTAGGTTAATTTTCCCGGTGAAACGTTCAAATACGTCAATTTGGGAGAACTGAAGCAATGACAGTCAATTGCTTGCAAGGTAACCATGGAGACAAAGAAGCACAAATTCGCGTTATTTCCGTTACCAGTGGTAAGGGTGGAGTTGGCAAAAGCAACGTTGTGATTAACCTGGGAGTTGCGCTGGACAAGCTGGGAAAAAAGGTTTTAATACTGGATGCTGATCTGGGACTGGCAAACGTGGATGTCCTGTTGGGGTTGACCCCAGAATACAACATAAGCCATGTCATTAGGGGTGAAAAAAGCCTTTCCGACATAATAGTGTCGGGCCCGGGAAACATTAAGATCATGCCGGCCAGTTCCGGAGTACAGGAGCTTACCCAGCTCACGAATGATCAAAAGGTTATGTTACTGGATATGCTGGAATCTATGCCCATCAATTTTGATGTGCTTCTCATAGACACGGGAGCCGGCATATCCGATATGGTTCTGTACTTTAACATGGTGGCCCACGAAAAAATCGTTGTTTTCACTCAGGAACCCACTTCCCTCACAGATGGCTACGCCCTTATCAAGGTATTATATCAAAAACATGGTGAACGCTTTTTTCGAGTTCTCATAAATAACATCGAAACAGAAAAACAAGCGAAAACCATTTTTTCACAGATTTCTAAGGTGGCCGACCATTTTCTGGATGGGATTTCACTCGATTTTCTGGGATCTATACCCAGAGACACCTCTGTACCCAAAGCGGTAATGCAACAAAAGCCCCTTTTGCTAGCCTTTCCTGATTCTCCTGCTTCTAAGGCTTTTTTGAACATTGCAAAACGGCTACTCAAAACACCTTTGCCGGGCCAGCAAGGCACAATCCGGCTCTTTTGGCAGCGATTGCTTAATGTATAAAATACGAGCAGGTAGGCTGGTGTCCGAACAAAACAAAAATGAACTAATTTTAAAACATCTTCCTCTGGTAAAACATGTTGCTCTGAAAATGTTAGGTCGTCTTCCTGATCACATTACATATGATGAGCTTTTCAGCAGTGGGATTCTAGGATTGATGGATGCTGCTGAAAAGTACGACGAATCTCATGGAATCCCTTTCGAAAAATACGCTCTGATAAGAATAAGAGGGGCTATGCTCGACGAAATAAGGTCCAGAGATCTCATGCCCCGTCCACTTCGTTCAAAGGCGAACGAACTTGAGAAAACCCTTTGCCATTTGGAACAACGCCTGGGAAGGTTTCCAACAGACGAAGAGGTATCAGAAGCTCTCGGCATGCCCTTGGAACAATATTACAGCCTTCTGGACGAATTAAAAGGTCTGTCTCTTTTGCCACAATCTTTTGCCGACATAGGAAACCGTGGCTTGCATCATGAAGAACTCTCGTCCGATGGAAGTGAACTGGAAAAACACGTACACCTGCAAGAAATTCGGGAAATACTTACCGAAATGATATCCAAACTTCCCGAACGTGAAAGGTTAATTCTTTCGCTGTATTACTATGAAGACCTCACGATGAAGGAAATTGGCGAAATCCTGGGATATACCGAATCAAGAATATCTCAGTTACACACCAGCATTTTGATGAAACTACGAACGCGCCTCAAAAGAAAACTGAAAAAGGAAGATCTTCCCGAACCATGACGGAAATTAAGAAGGTTTCGCTACCGGAAGATAATCAAGAAGATGACACCTCAATTCAGCATCTCGACGATCAGGAATTGGACGAAACCATCACGAGCGAAAAGAATACTCACCCATCACAGCCCAAATGGCACCCATTAAAACCCAAAAATCTGGCCCTCTTCGGAACCATTGTTTTGTTTTTTATTGTAGCCACATCAGGTTACGTTTTCTACATCAAGCGTAAATCCGCAAATGAAACTCGAAACTTCAAAAGTATTGTGCGCTATTCAATACCGCTTCCCGATTATATGGCTCGCGAGTCAATTTATTTACTTGCAAAAAGTCAGAACTCGGAAGATTTTATACGGTTGGATTTGATCATTTACTTTTCTGCTCTGAACCATCTGGAATGTTACAAGAGGAATGCTTTAGTGTATCGTGATGTCATGTACCATTATCTGAAAGCGCAAAAGCCAGATCGAAATGCCATGCGATCCTGGAGCAAGATCGTTGGACAGAAATTATCAGGATACTTGAAGCAAAAGTATAATGCTTGCAGGGTAGAACGAGTGCGCCTGGAACTATTACAGCGGCTATAGCAGGAACATGATGAAAATACCTTTAATAATGATGGTGCAAATAACCCTGAGTTGTTTGCTTATTGGTATCCTAATTTATCTTATTTTACGACACTCCCGGGTACAGGGTAAAATTGATAGATTTTTGGAAAACTTTGAAAAAATTACCCAGGAACAGGATCGAATATCCAAACAGTTTGAAGCGAACCTGGAAGAACGTAAACAGGTACTTCAAAATCTGGTGCAGTCATTGGATGAAAGAATTAAAAAGGCTGAAGAGCTACTCGACCGGATGGATTCTGTTATTGGAAAAATCCCCGATGAAGACGAGCTTGAACCTTTTTCCAAAAACCCGGAACATGCAAAAATTTTGAAGCTAGCACAAAAAGGGTTAACCCCTCAGGCTATATCCCAACACCTTCAAAAACCTCTGGGAGAAATTGAACTGGTGCTGAACATCTATAAGCTGCACCTGAAGAAGTAAAACAGAGAAACAATATAGTCCTTCATTCAACAGAAAACAGCACGTTCAGATAATAGCCTGCATTGGTTGGGATCGCTTGAAATCCTCGGAAAAATCATTCAGATGGTGGGCCGTCAGGGACTCGAACCCCGAACCAACTGATTAAGAGTCAGCTGCTCTACCATATTGAGCTAACGGCCCGCTCCAAAGACTGAACGTTTATTAACACAACTGTGACGGCATGACAAGCATGAAAAATGAGACATTCGAAAAACCGCAGGCGAAGCATTAGGCTGCTACAAAAATTAATTTGACAGTATTTTTTCATGGAATTCTGAATTCTTTACAAAAACCCTTGGAGCGCTTGGCGCAGCATATTGAAACCATTCCAGTAAAAGTGATCGACCTCGTCAAGGATTTTCACCTCTAGTTTTGGCTTTTTCCGCGTTGCCGCTTCGCCGAGCCATTTTTTAAGGCTTGATACCGAGCAAAACTGGTCTTTTGTCCCCAGCGTGATTAAAACTGGAACGTCAGGAAGGTAAAGACCAGAAAAGTCAAGGAAATCGACGGGTGGAGATATGAGCACTAGCCCGGAAGGAAATGGAACCGGCACATCCTGACACATGGCCTTCAGAATTATCCAGGCTCCGAATGAATAACCGCAGTACCATAAATCCCTTACATCATGGTTTTTCACCCAAGAAGTAACGGCGGAAAAATCGCGTACTTCACTATCACCACCGCCATAGGACCCACCGCTTAAACCCACTCCACGAAAGTTAAACCTTACGACTGAAAAACCTCTCTCACTAAAGACACTTGCGCATGTTAAAACCACTTCGTTGTTCATGTCACCCCCGTACAGGGGATGAGGATGACACACAACTGCCCATTTGTGTTCGTCACCGGTCATTACTTCTGCTTCCAAAGAAAAATCCTCACAAGTAATCATTAGCCTACTGTTCATAATCACTACCCCTTTTTAATTTACGCTACAAAATCTCAGGATTGAATAATTTGACTTTTGCAATGTAAAAGGGTCATCAACAGAACAAAAGGGAAGATACACGAGCACGATTGCGGAGAAAAGAATGTTTAAAACGGGATTTGTGTTGAGCGGAGGCGCCGCAAGGGCTCTAGCTCACTTGGGAGTGATGGAACGCCTTGAAGAAGCAGGCATGAAGCCCGACATGATCGTCGGAACCAGCATGGGGGCTATCATCGGCGGTCTATACTGTTACTACAGAAAAGCGTCGCTGGTACATGAAAGAATGAAGAGATTTCTTGAAAGTGAAATCTTCCAAAAAGGGATAGTTCTGGTTTCTGACCAGGCACATGCAACGGCGGAGCAATCGGAAGGATTCTTTCAAAGGTTCATAACATCCTTCAGGAGGGGTATTTTTTATACTCGATCTGTCACAAGAAAAAACTTAGTGCCTTATGATTATTACGAAACCGGCATTGTTGAGCTCGTGCCTGAAGTTAACATAGAAGACCTGAAACCCCGGTTTGCTGCCGTTGCGCTGGATGTGGCAACAGGGGAGGAAATCGTCTTTAGAAGCGGTTCACTGAGGCGTGCCGTTATGGCCAGCGCCGCTATACCGGGTATATTCCCTCCCGTTGAATTTGGTGAATTTGTTCTAGTGGACGGCGGCTGGATAGATAATGTGCCTGTCATTCCAGCCATTCTAATGGGAGCTCACTTTGTTGTGTGCTCGGATGCATCCTGGTCCATACCAGAACTCTGGCCAAATCCGTCGTCGGCCATTGAAATGTCCTTCCGCTGTAGCGACATTACCCGAATATTACTCACGGAATTAAAAAAACAAAAAGCCGACGTAATTATAAAACCGAAATTGCACGGCATAAGATGGTCGGACTTTCATCAGATAGATTACTGCTACAGGGCCGGATGGAATGCTGCTGAAGAAAAGCTACTAGAAGCCCAGAAACGCCGCAAAGCCCGCTGGTTGCAATGTTTTGGAGGATTAATAAACCGTCAGAGAAGGCATATAAAGCTGAAAGATCCTATCTTCGTTTAATGCCGTAAAACTCATAAAAATGGTTAACAGGGCTGTATCCCTGCCCGACTTCAAATCCTGCATCAATAGCTTCCATGATGAATACCTTGGCCCTCGTAACAGCTTCTCGAACAGTAACTCCCTTCGCCAAACAGGCCGTTATGGCCGCAGAAAAGGTGCAACCCGTGCCGTGAGTACACCGGTTTTTCACACGCTTTCCTTTAAACTCCTCAAAATTCTGCCCGTCGTAAAGAATATCCACAGTGATGTCTCCTCTGAGGTGCCCTCCCTTCACTAATACATACTCAGGCCCAAGTTCTTTCAACCTGACTGCCGCTCTTCGCATGTCTTCAAGCACAGAAATCCTCAAATTCGCAAGCATTTCTGCTTCAGGTATGTTAGGTGTTATAAGATAAGCCAAAGGAAACAGCACATTTTTCAGGGTGTCCACCGCCGATGGGTCCAACAGGGAATCTCCACTTTTGGCAACCATTACGGGATCAACAACCAGTTTCTCCATGCGCCAGTGCTTCATGCGGTCCGAAACGGCTTCGATAATGGCAGCATTTGCCAACATGCCTGTCTTTACGGCATTAGCATTGATGTCTGACATGATTGAATCAATCTGAAGAACAACAAAATCGGCTGGAACTTCAACGACGCCTTGAACTTTGACGGTGTTTTGCGCCGTAAGTGCTGTTATGGCACAGGTACCGTAAACACCAAATGCGGCAAAGGTTTTCAAATCCGCCTGAATTCCAGCACCAGCTCCAGAATCAGAACCCGCAATTGTCATTGCTTTCGGAACGCTCACAACATTCCTCCATGAGTCAAAAATGCTGCCAGCCGCCCTGCTTTACTGTCTCAATTTTACCCTCTCTTTCAAGAAGCACCCTCCCCTTCCCTTCACAGAACCTGCCCACAACCGTAACCGGCACACCCGTGGCACTGTGAATGGAATCCAGCAAATTCACCTTTTCCGGAGGGACCGAAAAAAGCAACTCATAATCTTCACCACCCGCAAGGCCCCACCAGAGGCCATCTTCCCCGGAACGCTCCGCTACCATAACGCACCCGGGGTTAACGGGAACTCGAGCGGCATCAATTACCACATCCAAATCATCACTACAAAGATGCGAAGCATCCTGGAGTAATCCATCGCTTACATCTATCATGGATCGGGCAAGTCCAACTGAAGCAATCTTTGCACCTAACTCAACCCTGGCTCCACCTACTCGATAGGCTGCTATCAGGTTCTCAATAACATCCTGAGGCATATCTTGAAAGCAATGAGGTGCCTTGATAATTTCCAATCCCGCTTTTGCTCGGCCTAAAGTCCCCGTAACGGCTAGCAAATCACCAGGTTGTGCTCCCTTGCGTGTAACAAGCAGATCTTTCAACACTGTCCCGGCAACGGTCAAATCAAACACCAGTTTACCTGTCGCTTTTGAGCAGTTCCCGCCCACAAGACAAGCCCCGTATTGCTCAAGCTGCCAGAGGAGACCGTCAAAAAATTTCTCAAGCCACGCCACTTCAGTATCAGGCGGAACATTCACCGCAATCACGGCCCACCTCAGCTTACCGCCCATAGCCGCTATGTCACTGGCGTTGACATTCACAAGGCGCCTCCCCAGCGAGAAGGGATCAGTGAGTTGGCACAAAAAGTGAGTATCTTCTATCTGTCCGTCGCAGGTGAGCAGGAGAAACTCGCGGTCGTTAAAGTGTAGCACAGCTGTATCGTCTCCAATGCCTACTACAACATCGTCACGATAAAAAGCACGTGCTCTGGCTTCCACAAGATTTATAAAAGAAAATTCTCCGATAGATCTCAGGGTGGCGGTTTTTGATGATTCTTCTGCCATATTCCCGGGTCCGGCCATATTTATGTGCTTGGAAAACCTCGAACGGTTTTTACACTCTTTAACAAATTCCTGGCGGCTTCTTTTGGATCATCTGCCCCCATTATGGCAGAAACAATGCAAATCCCGTCTACACCGGTGGCAAAAACATCGGTTGCGTTCGATTCATTAATTCCACCTATGGCAACGCAAGGAACGGAAGCATGGCGCACCAGTTCCGAAAGGCCTTTAACACCTAGGGGTCGCTGGTGATCCGGTTTAGTTTGAGTAGCAAAAACGGGGGCAAAAGACACGTAATCTGCACCCTCATCTTCCGCTTTTTTCAACTCGTCAAGATTGTGAACAGTAACGCCGATCACACGCTTGGGACCCAGAAGTTTCCTTGCAATGGGCACGGGCATATCGTCCTGCCCAAGATGCACACCATCAGCATCCACAGCAAGGGCGACGTCAATGCGATCGTTCACGAGGAATAAAACTCCTTGGTCGGCACAGAGGCGCCTTAGAACTTCAGCTTCATTCACCATTACTCTCGTGTTGGCCTCTTTTTCCCTGTATTGCACCGCCGTAACACCGCCATCTATTGCCATTTTCACAACATCTACGAGGGAGCCCCTCTTGTCGCCGGGGGTTATAAAGCGACCGTCAGTTACCAGATAAAGGGTAAGTCGGGGTTTTCCTGAGTTCATCTCACAAACCGCTTGCTGTAATCTTCATCTATTTGCAACCCATCAATATCGCTGGTGCGTTCGCCTCGAGCAGCTTTAATAGCATCAATACCTCGCTTAACATTAGCCCGGTTCGATGCATAAGCCAATGCCGTTTCTTCGGTTATTTCGCTGGTTTTGTAAAGCTCGAGAATGTAACTGTCAAAAGTCGTCCATCCGAAGGGGCGACCCTGTTCCATAATATCGTAAAAGGTCTTTCCTTCGGCCTCTCCGTGCATAATAGCATCACGCACTCTCACATTATTTCCCATAATTTCAAAAGCCGCAACTCGCCCGCCGCCAATCCTGGGAAGTAGCCTCTGCGATATGATCCACCTCACCGACTCGGCAAGCCTCAAGCGTATAAGCCGTTCTTCCTCCAGTTCGAACATACCAATAAGCCGGTTTACCGTATGCGCAGCGTCCATGGTGTGTAGGGTCGTCAGAACGAGATGGCCTGTCTCGGCTGCATTTAAACCTATTTCGACAGTTTCGCGATCCCTCATCTCTCCCACGAGGATAACCTTCGGCGCCTGCCTCAGCGCTGCTCTCAGACCATTAGCATAGGTGTCAAAATCCGCACCCAGTTCCCGCTGGTTAAAAGTGGCCTTTATGGGAGAATGCACGAATTCAATGGGATCTTCCAGGGTAACGACGTGAACGGGAAAGTTGTGATTTATTTCATTCAGGATCGTTGCAAGGGTCGTTGATTTACCAGATCCGGTGGCACCAGTGACAAAAACGATACCGTTTTTTTCTCGAGCAACCTCTTTGAGCACTCGAGGTAGGTTCATATCTTCTATAGAAGGTACCCGCGCAGGAAGTTGCCTCATAACCACCGAAAAATTACTCCGCTGGAAAAACACATTAACACGAAATCTGGCCTTACCGGGTACCGTATAGGAAAGGTCACAAGAGCCGTGTTCTATTAAGTTTCTTAAATTATGGCGGTTTTTACCAATCAATGTCAAGGCAATCTGTTCCGTATGATATGGCATAAGGTGCCGAATACCTAGGTCCGCCAGCACAGGCTTGAGCAGCCCGTCTACTTCGGCTTGAGGCGGATGGCCGACGGTAAAATTTATATCTGAAAGATTTGGATACTCACTCAGAATCTTTGATAACAGGTAATCCAGATCTTCTCGTCTCATTGCTCCCATCTCCCGGAGATTTAAACCTCAGTGAAATCAGCAGGAGGTTCTTTTAGATACGGCCTGAACATTTCCTTGTTGGCGCACTTAAGGTAAGCTTCTTGAGGAGATACTCGGCCGGCTTTGAGGTGTTCCATTATGGAATCATCGAGAGTTTGCATACCGTACTTCTTGCCCGTTTGAATAGCGGAAAGGAGGTGCTGGGTTTTCTTTTCACGGATCATTGCTCTTACGCCATGCGTGGCCACGAGTATTTCCAGTGCTGCAACACGACCTGGACGATCCGAACGTTTTAGGAGCGTTTGCGAAACCACTGCCCGGAGTGCGTCAGCTAACATCTGTCTTATTTGTTCTTGCTCATCTGTTGGGAACACCTCAATAATTCGGTTTACCGTCTTCGATGCATATTCAGTATGCAGGGTCGAAAAAACCAAATGCCCCGTGGCAGCCGCTTCTATGGCAAGACGCATAGTTTCCAGGTCCCTCATTTCACCGACTAAGATTATGTCAGGATCTTCGCGAAGCGCCGACCTCAAGGCCGTTGCAAAAGAACGAGTGTGTGTTCCGACTTCACGGTGATTGATAATGCAGTTCTTGCTGTGATGGACAAACTCTATTGGATCCTCGATAGTGATTACATGATCTTTCCTGTTACGATTGGCTTCATCTATTATCGCCGCCAGGGTTGTCGATTTACCACTTCCCGTAGGACCGGTCACCAGAACGAGACCTCTTGGAAGCAGAGCAAGCCTTTTAAGCACCGGAGGCAAACCCAGTTGATCAATTGTTTTTATTTCCGAGGGGATCTCGCGGAAAACGGCACCAATACCCCTGTTTTGCATGAAAAGGTTTGCACGGTAACGTCCGAGCCCCGGAATTTCATAGGCGAAATCTACATCGCCCGTTTCCTCGAACTCCTTTATCTTATCTTCGGGCGTTATTTCGTAGAGCATCTTTCGGAGGTCATCATCATCCAGCATCTTGTACTTTACGCGCTCGAGGTCACCGTGTATGCGCAGGGCAGGCTGCTGTCCTGAAACCAGATGAAGGTCAGATGCTCCGTGCTTGTGCATCAACTCAAAAAAAGCATCAATTCTCGCCATAAAACCGCTCCTCCTTCAGAACGTTTGCGTGCTGTGCAACCTCGACCCTTCCGTTAGCACTCACCATCATGCATGAAAAAACGTCTCATCCGGCAAACGAAGGCAGGTTAAATATCTTCCGTAAACGGCTCCTGTGTCTATACCTATTTTGTTTTTCATTACTAAAGGATCCATAAGCGGGGTATGTCCGAAAACCACGGTTTTTCCAAAATCCTCAGGGCTGTATATGAACTCATGACGTATCCACAATAAATCTTCTTCGTTCTGTTCCGACAAATCAACGCCGGGCCTGACGCCAGCGTGCACAAAAAAGTAATTTTCTGTTTCCAGAACGTGTATCAGGGCTTCAAAAAACTTCCTGTGTTCATCAGGCAGGAAGACTTCATACCTGCCATAATCTACTTCACGAAAGCCGTAACTCTCCAGAGTAGCCTTCCCGCCATTCCAGAAATAGAGAAGAGGGTCGGCACCGTTAAGAAAGTCAAGAAACATCTGTTCGTGGTTCCCCATTAGAAAGACAACGTTTTCTGTTTTTGAACGCAATCTACATAGCATTTCAATGACACGCCGTGAATCGGGACCACGATCAATGTAGTCTCCGAGGAACACCAGCAGATCCTCAGCCGGGTCATAGGGGATGATATCCAATAGTTCCTCCAAATTGCCTGCCATCCCGTGAATGTCGCCTATGGCGTAAATATTTCTGTAATCTCCTTCACTAACAAAGCGACTTCTCATTTTTCAAATAGACCACAACAAAAAACTTCTTCTATCGTCCAGCCTGGTTAAACCAACCTCTCGTGCAAATTCCAAGGCCGATAAATACTCATCACCAGTAATCCTTCGCCTAAGTAAAGGATCATTAAAGGCTTCCCCGCATGGTCGGTATTGATCCATTATGTTCACATAAGTGTGAACTGAAATCTCGGTCGCAAGGAATCGTAAAATTTCTCGCGTTTCGTCAACGCAACCTGGCATCACAAGATGCCTTACTAGCAAACCTCGCTCTGCTATACCATTTCTTATGGCAAGATCTCCCACTTGACGGTACATTTCCTTTAATGCCTCTCTTGCCCTTCTCGGGTAATCCGGCGCTGTGCACCACTTTGCCGCAGATTCACTCTTCCAGAATTTGAAATCAGGCATGTAGATATCGAAGACTCCATCGAGAAGCCTGAGGGCAGGCACTCGGTCATAAGCGCTTGAGTTGTAAACAAGGGGCACATTTAACCCTTTTTCTATGGCCGGAGGCAGGCTTTCCAAAATCTGAGGAATGACATGCGTGGGGGTGACAAAATTTATGTTGTGGCATCCTTGCTTTTGAAGCCAGAGCATTATTTCGGCAAGCTGATTCGGAGTAACTGCAGTGCCGTCTCGGGTGTGGCTTATATCGTAGTTCTGGCAAAACATGCACATGAGATTGCAGCCACAGAAAAATATAGTGCCGGATCCGTAACGGCCCACAAGGGGCCGTTCCTCGCCAAAGTGAGGGCCATAGCTGGCCACAATGGCGTAGCGCCCGGTAAGGCAAAATCCAGTTTCATCTCCAGCCCGGTTCACTCGACACATGCGAGGGCAAAGCGTACACCTGTTAAGCCACTTCCTGGCCTGATCAATGCGCCTTTCCAGTACTCCCGATTCATAAGCTTTCAAGTACGCCGGTGTCATGCCTTGCTCTTCTCCAGAATAACGACGGGAATTTTGCCTTTCAGCAGCTTTGCAAATTTCTTGGCATCTTCTTCAGACCCAACAATGGACCCATAGTGCATAGGAACAGCTACGCTGGGTTTCATAGCCATAGCAGCTTCGGCTGCTTCATCAGCTGTCATAACATAGGTACCCGATACCGGCAGGAAGGCCACGTCCGCTTTTATGTTTTTCATCTCGGGCATAAAATCCGAATCGCCAGCATGGTAGTATCTGATGCCGTCCAATTCTACAACGAAAGACAGCATACCTGCACTCTTCGGATGAAACTGCTTGTTAATGTTGTAAGCAGGATAAACTTCTATTTTAGCGCCCTTAATTTCCAGCGAATCTCCCACCTTCACGATTTTTACATTGCCACTGAGTTTTTTTGCGGATGTGGCATCCGTTACGATGACGGTATCATCTTTCTGTATCTTGGCAACATCGTCGGGTGAGCAATGATCGAAATGCTCATGAGAAATCAGTATCAAATCAGCCGGCGGCAGTTTACCAGGAAGTTCGTAGGGATCAAAATAGACCCTGATGCTCCCCTCAATGCACATCGTATCATGGCCGTACCACCTGACTTTTTTGCGCACATCTTCGGCTTTCATGACCAAACCTCCACACCTTACCCAACACACCATCGTTTTACAGTTTACCGGTGGATCAATTACTTATACATTAACTTTTACCGACAGGCACTAGAAAGGAAAAGGCAAAACTTATGGCTTTGCAGCAGTTTTTGCACGAACTTGAAAATGAACCAAATCACTGGGAGGTTTCAAGTCACAGGGAAGTTCCGGGAACACCACCCGTTATGGTTCCTGCATTGTCTGCTGTTGAAAACGATATTTACGAACTTCTTACGAACAGAGGAATACACGATCTTTATGACCACCAAGCAGAAGCACTCAAGCATATTCGCGAGGGAAAAGATGTCGTCGTTGCAACTCCAACAGCGAGCGGGAAATCGCTCATTTACCAGATAGCCATCGCTGAAACAGTCAAGAAAAATCCCTGCACTTTTGCTCTTATGATTTTTCCCATAAAGGCCCTCAGCCGTGATCAGCTCGAAAGTGCCCGCCTGTTTCTTGCACCTATCCTTAGGAATAATGGTGTTGCTGTTTACGATGGCGACACACCCAGAAACGAGCGATCCATCATACGAAAAAATCCTCCAACGATCCTCATAACTAATCCCGACATGCTTCACTATGGCTTTCTTCCCTATCATTCGTCCTGGCAAAAACTCTGGCAAGGGCTGAATTTCATTGTCATAGACGAGATGCATACCTATCGAGGTGTGTTTGGTAGCCATGTTGCCTTGATTATTAGGCGGCTGCTGAGGATATGCCGCTATTATGGATCACACCCACAGTTAATCCTGCTGTCGGCAACAATTGGAAATCCGTTGGAGCTGGCCTGCCAGCTCACGGGCAGGAGATCCGAAGCATTTTCGTTAATTGAGAAATCCGGTGCGCCTCAGGCAAAACGTTACCTGTTTTTTTTAAAAACCGATTATCCTTTGTCCTTCACCGGAACAATGATCGCCGCAAAGGCAATGAAACACGGCCTTAAAACCATCGTGTTTACGCGATCGCGTCGGATGACCGAACTTATTTATAAAAGCCTGAAGGATAGATTTCCCGCCATTGCTCGGTATGTAAGTTCCTATCGCGCCGGGCTTCTTCCCGAAGACAGACGAGAAATCGAGCAGGCTCTGGCGGGAGGAAAACTCCGAGGTGTGATCGCCACCAGTGCTCTTGAACTTGGTGTTGACATTGGCAATCTCGATGTTTGCGTTCTGGTGGGTTATCCCGGAACGGTTATGGCCACTTGGCAAAGGGCTGGTCGAGTAGGCCGCGGGGGTCAGGAATCAGCAGTAGTGCTTTTACCTCAAAGCGATGCCCTCGACCAGTACATTGTGAACCACCCGGAACACATACTACAACAGGGGTTTGAGTCCGCTGTTGCAGATCACGCCAATCCCGAAGTTTTGAAAGCTCATCTCCCATGTGCAGCTGCGGAAATCCCCATTACGATCGATGATCTAAGTAATCATCCAGAATGGTGTCGCACTCTGGAACAGCTAACTGATGTCGGAAGACTCCAGAAGTCCGGAGAAAATGGTTTATGGTACGCTAGCAGTAGATATCCACATAGGGAAGTTGACATAAGGCAGGTTGGTAAGTCTTATACGATACTGTTGAAGATGAAAGAAAGTAAACCTACGCCAGTGGGTTCCGTTGACGGAATGCGAGTGTTTAAAGAATGCCATCCTGGAGCAGTGTATTTGCACCTGGGAGATACTTACACGGTGGAAGAGCTGGATACGGAAAGGCAAAACGTGCTGATAGCTCCTTTTTCGGGTCCTTATTTTACGATGGTTTCCACCGAAAAGGAGACGGAAATTCTTGAGGTGCTTGGGTCACGTACCGTGAGGAATTTCGCGGTCAGGCTTGGACGATTGAAAGTAACCGAGAGGGTTTTGGGTTATGAAAAGAAATCAACACGCTCAATGGAATCGCTAGATTTCGTTTCGTTGAATCTGCCGCCACTTCAGTACGAAACGGTGGGATTGTGGCTGGAAATTGACGAGTGGATTCGTGATCGGGTTAAGGCTAGAAAACGGCATTACATGGGAGGGCTTCACGCCCTGGAACATGCTATTATCAGCATGTTTCCACTGTTTTTGCTCTGCGACAGAAATGACATAGGTGGCATAGCCCAACCCCTGCATCCTCAGGTAAGAAAAAGTGCCATCTTTATCTACGACGGATATCCCGGCGGCATAGGGTTGTGTGCTAAGGGATTTGAAAGGATAGAAAACATCTTGGAAAAGGTGCGCGAACTCCTCATGACCTGTGACTGTGTGGACGGATGCCCTCAGTGTATTCACTCTCCCAAATGCGGATCCGGCAACAGGCCGCTGGACAAGGAGTCAGCGTTGATAATTGTGGAAAGCCTCATAGCTTCAAAGAGTTCAAAAGTCGCTGCCGAAGATTTTCCAAAGATACCCACACCCATCGTCAAACCTGAATCTAACCTCATCGAGAAATACCACATCGCCTTTTTGGATCTTGAAACTCAAAAGTTAGCTCAAGAAGTTGGTGGTTGGTCCAACAAACATCTCATGAGGGTATCCGTGGTAGTGCTTTATGATAATCATCGAAAAAAATACATCATCTTTAAGGAATCTGCCGTTGGGAAGCTTCTGAAATTTCTGAAAACGTATGATTTGATTGTTGGTTTCAACATAAAAAAGTTCGACTACAAAGTTCTTGCTCCTTATACGCCAGATGACTTGAGCACGCTTCCAACGTTCGATATTTTAGAAGAAATAAGAAAATCAACTGGTTTCAGGGTAAGTCTGGACAATCTGGCTAGTACCACCCTAGGGGGGAAGAAAACGGCAGAAGGGATTCAAGCCGTCCACTGGTTTCGTAACGGGGAATGGAGAAAATTGGTGAACTATTGCAAGACCGATGTCAGATTAACGAGGGATTTATTCTTCTTT
Organism: Deltaproteobacteria bacterium; assembly: GCA_019309115.1. Taxonomy (GTDB): domain Bacteria; phylum Desulfobacterota; class Syntrophobacteria; order Syntrophobacterales; family Thermodesulforhabdaceae; genus JAFDGW01. The sequence continues at coordinate 65,993 of JAFDGW010000014.1, read as the reverse complement.
GCCATTCGGAACGGATATCTGAAAGCCAGAGATAAAAACGGAAAGGAGTTTAGAATAGCAACGCCTTGGGACCTGGAAGAAATTATCAGGACAGGATCAAAAAAGGTTTTCAAGGTAGGTGTGGGTGGTTAGCGTTTGCCGATTTCCTGACCCGATGGCGACATAAACTTTAGGTTTTTCCCTATGTTATTGACCCATGCAACGTGGCCTTTTCGAAAGATTACTTCGGACAGCCCATAATACCATCGATTTCTCTGAACACGGGTTGGCGTACCCTGAACAGCAATAACTTCATCGGGGGTTGAACCTATTGTGAATAGCCTTTTATCACTTGTAAAAACGGAACTGCTGGGCACAAGGCGAACATTGAGCCTCCCAGTAAAATTATCATAACCCACAACCCTGCCATTTTTAAAAAAAACTTTATCTAACCCATAATACCAGACGGAACGAAACACTCGGGTGGGTGTACCTTGAACGAGCAACACTTCGTCTTTGGATGATCCAAGTGTAAACCAAGATGGTATAGTCTGAGGTAATTTTCGAGGAACCAGGCGAATTCTTAAGCGACCATCAAAATTATCATAACCCACAACACGGTCTCCTTCAAAAAACAACATGGACAATCCATAATACCATGCCCGTCCGTACACTCTGTCAGGAGGCCCCTGAACGGCCATAACCTGCTGCTTTGTTGAGCCAAGGGAGAAAAAACCCCTTCGACGCATGAACTCGTTAACAGATGGCAAGTTCTTTCCCGGTATTTTGTGCCCTGTCTGAGGCATAATAGATTCCGTCCTGACATGAACCGGTGGTGAAGAATGCTTAAAGACATAGCGAGGACCAGACCGTTTCATCACGTCACGCACAATAAAGGATGAGAGCAACAGAATAGAAAAAAGCAAGGCCATAACCTTAGCTCGAGTGTTAAAAAACGCCCCGGGTTGCTTTACATCCCGTGATGCCTTCCTCTGAACCTTTTCCGACGACGAAACTTTGCTCTCCGTACCAGCAGGTGATTCAGCTGAGTAGAAGGAACTTCCGTGTTTTTTGATTTGCTCCATCACCCGAGCATGGTTCAAAACGGTTTTGTAAGCATCCGTTATTTTAGCGAATTTCAGCCTCGCCTCTTCTCTTGAAGATTCACTTGCTTCAGGGCCAAGGCGATCAGGATGCCATTCCTTTGCAAGCCTGCGATATGCTCGCTTAATCTCTTCAACAGTGGCACCAGGTTTAAGTCCGAGCAATTTATAGCATTCGGATAATTCGGGCATTGCTCCCTAACGTTGTCTGAATTTTTTAATTACCTCATTGCATAAATGGGTTTAATTATTGTAACAAGTAAAGTTGGAATGTAAAAATCACTTTTTCCAATTCTCAGGAGCACCAATATGCAGGATACTAATCCTTCAGGAAAGCTTGTGGATAAAATCATAGAACACGCAGAAGAATTACCCCCCTTTCCAAGGATCGTCCAGAAATTGATGCCCCTCATTCAATCCATGGCTCCTGTTAAGGAAATCGAGGCAGTTATTCAATACGATCCGGCAATAGCAGCACGGGTAATTGCTCTCAGTCGATCTCCATTGTATGCGCGTAAGTATTCGGTAACCTCCTTAAGAGACGCAATTGTAGCCCTGGGAAATAAAGAGCTCATAAAGGTCGTTCTGGCAGCATGTAGTGCGAGATATTTTCAGGGGACACCTACAGGTTACGATCTCAGAGAAGGTGAACTGTGGGAGCATTCTGTAAGCGTTGCGATAATGACTGACATCCTTACGGAACACATCAAGTTCAAGAACGCTGTAACTGCTTACACCGCTGCATTGCTTCATGACATCGGTAAAACAATCCTCCATTTTCATGTGAAAGACGAATTTGAAAATATCCTAACAATGGTGAAGAAGGAACGAATCAATTTCCTTGATGCAGAACGCAGGGTTCTTGGTATAGATCATCAGCAATTGGGCGCATTAATCGCTAAAAAGTGGAACCTTCCCGATGTGATTGTTGCAGTAGTGCGTTTTCATCATCAGCCTGAAAAGGTGGTTCCAAAGTTTCGACAAATAACCAAACTGGTTCACGTTGCAAACGCTCTGGTTACCAGCATGGGTATAGGTTGTGGAGTGGATGGCCTTACACAGCCGTTTGCCGAAACCACACTGACAGAATTGAAGATATCACCGAAGCTTTCCGAAAAACTGCTGGCGGAATTCGGCGCTAGGTTCCACGACTTGAAGGAGTTCCTTGGTAAATAGCGAAGGAAAGACTCCACAGATGGGTTTTCTGGTCTTGAGTCGCAAAGAAGGTGAGTCGATAAGAATTGGGGACAGTATCCAGATAGTTGTGACGGAAATAGGCCCTAACAGGGTAAAATTAGGTATAAAAAGTCCTCGCTCCATTCCTGTTTACCGGGAAGAACTGTATCAGAAAATTCAAGAAGAAAACAGAAAGGCGGCACAAATAACTAATGTGGTCTTAGACGAAGCTGGGCATTTTTTAAGAAAATGGGAAATTCTTAAAAACATGGAAAAATGAAAGGGGGACTGAAAGCGTGAAGGTGGAAACTACCAGGTTTGGCACCATAGAAGTAAATGATGACAAGCTTCTGGAATTCCCCTGGGGAATTCCTGGTTTTGAATCAATCAAACGGTACGTATTGCTGGAATATAAAGATGGACCGTTCCAGTGGCTACAAGCTGTGGATGAGCCGTCTCTAGCTTTTGTCGTTTGCCCGCCGGAAGCAATAGGGGTGCAATACAAAATTCCTCGGGAAAAATTGGAGCCCTTAGAAACGACCAATCCCAACGAAGTAATAATCCTTAATCTAATCTCTTTTGATCGAGAAAAGGAAATAATCCGCTTTCACCTCAGGAGTCCTTTACTGTTCAATGTGGAAACGCGCAAAGCCTATCAGTGGACAATGGATAGGGACGAAGTAAAGAATTGTATAATTTTACCTCAGGGCATGGAGTGGCAAGAAGCAAAATAGTCTAAAGATGCCGGCGTGCACGCGCAATTTATAACGCGATAACGTGCACGCCTGAACTGTTCTATCCGACAATAGTGCCACCATTCCGCGTACCCAGTGAAGCTCCCTGCTGAGTAGCAATCTGTTCCCAGGCTCCTTTCAATTCTTCCAGAAGCTTTATTAGTGTTTCGTAATGCTGGGGATCTGTTCGGGAATTAACCACAATTAACTGCCTTAGAACAAAATTATACAGTCTGCCGAGGTTTACCGCAATATCGCCACCTTTTTCGTAGTCCAGTGCAACAAGCAACTCGGTTATCACGTCCTGAGCATGCCTTACCCTGTCGTAGGTAGCTTCTAGGTTTTTCTCTTGATGATATTCTTTCGCTTTTCGGAGATCATCTATGACCGCATCGTAGCACATTATAACCAGCTTCAGAGGATCAGCGGTTTCAACTCCGGTTTTTCTGTAGGTATCTACAGGATTTGGCATGTTTACCTCCTATTTTTGACTCCAAGCTTGATGCAGTTTATATTTTTTAATCGCAAACTCTTTCTTTCTAAGAAGCTCCATCTCTTCTTCTATCTTCGTCATACCACTTTGAAGGCTCTTAATGGTTTGCATGGTTATATCTTGAGCCTGCCGAAGTCTTTCATGAAGGTCATTATAAATTCTTACAATTTCCTCATCTCGATCAAAGTAGCCAGTTGCTTGGAGCACAAGGGTCTTTATGAGGTTAATATCGGTTTCTAACTGTCTCCTGAGATCACGACATCGCCGTTTTGCTGCATCAACTTCAGAATCGGTCATATCAGACACCACCTGAAGCTTCCGAGTTTCCTCCTCCAGCTCTGAAAGCAATACATTCACCCTGCCAAGAGATTCCTTCAACTTGCGCTTCAAATCCTCACGCTCCATGGATTACTAAACACCCTTACTGCTGATTAGATGAACCAGCAAGCCCTCCAAGCTGAGCCATCAGCCAATCCGATTGCGACTGCATTTCAAAGAGAGCCTCTTCCATCTTGATAAATTGCGAGCGTAACGATTCAATCTGCCTGTCGATCCTTGCCTGTTCATCGCTTATTCTACTATCTATTTTGTCAATACTATCTTCTAAGCTATCTTCCTTCAAGGTTATTGTTCCATCAATCGGGTCCATGAGGTCGTACAGTTGCCAGTAAAGGTCCGAGGCAAAGGAGTTAATTTTATCAGCAACAGATGAAAAATCATTAGAGACAGCTTCTTGAAACTCTGATGTGTCAAATTCCAGACGGTTATTGTCATTTATGGTTATTCCTATGTCAAATAGTTGATTTTCCAGATACACGGAATGGAGATTGGTTTTAATACGTTGAAGGGTAAAATCTGTTCCAAGAGGCCCAACTTCTGCATCGGGGTTGGTGTTACTGGTAATGTGTTTCCCTATTTCGTCTAGAACGGCATTATAAGCATCGACTAGATTCTGAACCTTTTCCTGTATTGCTGATGGATCGTGATCTATTCTAACAGTAAATGTTATGGAAGGGGAGGCATTGTACAGATCGATTGTTACCCCTGTGAGAACGTCCCCAATGGTATTGCTGCTTCTTGTTACCGTTATACCATCCACAACCAGCTCGGCATCCTGGCCGGCCTGTTCAGTAAAGGTCATATCAGAATTGGATGCGTCAAAGGAAAAACCGGCTGCTCCTGTGTCGTTTGCCGTGATGACCAGCCGAAAGTCAGTCTCACTTGCCTGAATTACACTGGCAGTCACTCCCAAATCCAAGCCGTTGATTTCGTCTTTGATTTCGTTTAACGACTTACCGTCGAGGGTTATATCCGTTCCGTTAATGGTGATGTATCCGGTCTTGCCGGCATCCGAATCTGCTGTGGTGAATGATTCACTGATTTCCCTCTGAGGCTTCGCAATCTGATTTATTTGAACTTCGTGTATACCGGCACTAGCATTGGAACCTACGGTAATCGAAAACACCGAATCTGCATCTACGCTAGGATCAGATGATGTAACGTGGGTTGAAAACAGGTTTAAGTCCCAGGAATCTCGCAAATCATCTGCGGCATTTTTTAAATCCGTAAGCTTGGTACCAAGATCCCTCCATGCCGTAAGGCGATCCTGCAGGGTTTGTTTCTGACTTTCAAGAAGTTCGATACGTTTCGATTCAGCCTCCCTCATCTGATCCAAGATTGACTGCCAGTCAATTCCGCTTCCCAGTCCAACCAGGCTTATGCCCATGGCTACACCTCCCTACCCAACCGTTGTTTAAACGGCTACACTTTGAAAATCTGCCCTAATATTTAGGGCACATTCTCTCTATAAAATTCGACAATATTGAGATGACCCTTTAGGGGAAATTGCAAAGGCTATACCAGCATTCACTTAAAAAAGAAAAGACAGGGAGGTAACCTCCCCATCTTTTCGCTTTACTCATGCCAGATTGAAAGAACTGGATTAACCAAGAAGCTGAAGAATCTGCTGAGGTGCCATATTTGCCTGAGCCAGCATTGCAATACCCTCAAGGTTCTCAATCGTGTACTGCAACCTGTTCTGATAAGCACCAACCTTGGCCATGTATTGGTTAATGCTGTCAATGGCAGTATCTATGGCATCCATGGCAGCTTGAGCAGAGGCAACACTATCTATGCCAACGGACGCAGCAGCTACTCCCAGTGACTCAGCATTAGCCGCACTGAGGGACAATTCCAGCTGAAATTGGTCATCGTTTAGCTGACCGATCTGGAAGGTCAAACCCCCAACAGCGCTACTTACGTTACTAAGATCATAATCTCCAAACGAACCACTGGCAATTAGAGCTGTCTTATTGTAAAATGTGGATGCAGCAATCCTGTCTATTTCGGACTGGAGAGCGTGGCAAGCTCCTTCATCCGTACAAGTATGTCGTAAATCTTAGAATAAGCACCATCGGCAATCTGAAGCATTGATTGAGCTTCCATGGCGTTCTGCTTGGCTACCCTCAAGGACCGAATGTCCGCCCTGAACTTGTTTGCAACGGCAAGACCGGAGGCATCGTCTTTAGCAGAGTTTATACGATAACCAGATGATAACCTCTTCAGAGACTCTGCCAACCTTCTGTTCGTCATGCTAAGATGACGATGAACGTTAATTGCTTCCACATTGGTATTAATTCTCAGCGACATAACTTATCCTCCCTGTTTTTTTCTCAGAGACTTCCCTGTCTCCTGTTTCCTTCCGTCTTCTTTCATCTATTTAATCGGCACGACTTCGGCGCATCTTAAGAAGATTTCTTTTCAAGAACGAAAAATACACCAGAAGCTCTTTGCGCCCGTCCCGTATCAATCTTGCATGTATCTTGTCAAAGATATTCCCATCCCCGCCATCTTCATCAAAGGTATCCATAAGAAGTTTTTCATAAGATTCGATGTCATATCTCAACAACAAGCCACACACCATACATCCGAGTAACACATCCAGGCATCGCTCACCCTCAGAAAAGAGCTGATTCCACAGAGCCCATGATTCACGAACTTGCCCTTTTTCTAAAAATATCCATGCAAGATAAATCCGACCGGGCACTGACGATGGATCAAGTTCGAGGCTTCTCAAGAATTGATTCTCAGCCTCTTTCCTGAACCCCGTTGCTTTGTAAAAAACGCCTAAATATCGGTGCAATACAGGACTTTCACACCCCTCATCCAGTGCTATGTCAATAACCCTTTTCATTACGTCAAACCTATTGCTCAAAATAGCACGGGACGCCAGCCATTCGTAACATTCAGACCTGGATTTTCCCCCACATTCCAGGGCTTTATTGAAGTGAAACTCAAAGTTTTTCTCTTCTCCAAGACATAGAAAGTTAAAACACAGGCAAAGATGAATATCTTCGAGTTTCGGCGGTTCTGGGGTAGGAACGGTCCGGAAATAAAATGGAGCCCTGAACATGCGGTATAAAAACTCGATGGCCTTTTGATGACACCCAAGTTTTTCCCAGAAAACTGCCAGGCGGCAAAGTGAAAATACGTCGTCTTCAGAATAAGCTTCAGCTTTTACCAGCCATCTTTTTGCATCGTCGAATTGCTTCTTCTCTAGTTCATACCTGACCAGGTGTGTGTAAATATAAAAAAGTTCAAACTTCTTTCCTTTCTCGCATAACTCAAAGAAACAACGATTAAGATAATCAACCAGAATTTGTTTCGCTTCATCAACCCTGCCCAAGTCGGCAAGCGTAGAAGAAAGGTACACTTGATGGTTTAGATCATCCTTTCTGGAATCTTTCTCGGCAAGCAGTAGCTTAAGGTTACGTTTTAGTTTTTCCCTTATTACCGTTTCGTTTTTATAACCGTAGTGTTCTATCTCTACATCTGTCTGGACGGGCTGATATGCTGGTTTTGAAAGCGCATTATTCAACAGTTCGTGAACGGCTCCGTAAAAGCGCACATCCGGTTTCAGGGGAGCACATCTGATCTGATAAAAACATGAGAAAACCTTCATGCCAGAACCCGAATCCGATGGCCTTATATCCTTCAGCAGGAAGTAAAAGAACTTTTTGCCGTCAAAATGACTTTTTAATTCCCTTATAGCGGTTATGCTCCGATCAGGTACGCGATCATCAGCATCCAGCCACAGAAAATAATCCCCCGTGGCTTTTTCCAATCCATAATTTCTTGCATCAGAAAAGTTATCGTTCCAGGCAAATGAATACACTTTTGAAGTAAACCTCCGAGCTACTTCAGGCGTTTCATCATTTGAGCCCGTGTCCACGATTACAATTTCATCGGCAAACTGAGTTACCTGTGGAAGAAGCTCTTCAAGATTAGAAGCTTCGTTTTTAACAATCATGCAAACTGAAAGTTTTGGCTCTTTATCCATTGCTCTAATTCTCCAAGCCGCTCCAAAGCTATATTAATATCTATGCACTTCAACCTCCATAAGCTCGCTCCTTCTTCCATCTTAGAAGGCCACAAAGGAGAAACAAAGTAATCAGGAAAAAGGCTCGGTGTAGATATTCTGAAGGAATTAACGAGCCTCGCGAAAGATCCGTGGAGACCGTTCTTATCAAGTCGCCTGCTCTCATTCTGGCAGGCTTTTTCAGCTATGGTCCCAAGCTTCTCAAAAAAGAATCTTCGCAATGCAACTTCTTGAAGAAGGCTTTCTTTATCTGCAAACTCAACCAGCTCAAAAGTGCTATTAAGCCCAAGGACCCCTTCCCACGCGTATCGCTCGGCAACCAAATGGGCAAAAGCCTTGCCATCCTGTTCATTACAGGGAAGGTAAATCAACGTTCCATTGGACATAAATCTAGACTGCATAATTGCAACACCGTCAAAAGATAGTCTTCTTCGAACCAGGCTATCATCAACACGACCATCAATAATGGCTGAAGCCACGTCAAATATGATTTCGGGTTTGATACTCCATCGGCACTTCAGACCACAGCCACTTCTTTCTTCAGGCCTAAGACATGGGTAACAATCCAACGCTGGAGAAATTGTTACATGTCCGCTACCATAGGGAGCAGTTTCCCCCGGGAAGGCTGTTGAAAGGTAAATCCCAACGGTTGGCGTTCCAACTGCAGCTGCAATGTGGATCGGTCCCGTATCGTTGGTCACCAGCAAGATAGCCCGTTCCATTAACGCAACCAGTTCATTCTGCCCTGTTTTTCCGACCATGTTCACTATTCTGCTTTTGGGTAGCCCTTTTTTGCGGCAAAATTCTATCAGCTCACCACCAAGCTGCTCTTCGGTTCTACCAAAACCGGTGATAACAACGGTTACTCCAGTATTTCGTACGAGAATTTCGGCAAGAGAGGCAAAATATTCAATAGGCCAAGTCCGATGAATAAGGTTAGCCCCTGGATGAATACAAATAATAGGACAATCCCTGTGAATGCCCTCCCGAGACAGTAAAACGTCAATTTTCCTTCGCGCTCTGGACGGTGGCGTCAAAAAAGGCACCATTGGTTTGTGCTTCACTTTTCCTATTCCCATATGAATGTCTACCAGATTGAATGTGTTAACTCTTCGATTTCGAACAACGGCAAAGAGATATCGTCCCCATCTGTCAGGGATGTATCCATCCGTTCTAGACCGGTGAACTACCCCAGCTTTTTCAGCAGCCTTCACGCGATTTGCAAGCAATCCCGTCATATAGTCGTGTGTCAAATTTATGACAAGATCATAATCTTCCGCAAAATAGGGATGGGTAGCAAGCTCAGTCAGGTAATTCATATCTTCAGCCTTGCACAACTTATAAACATCAGAAGCAGGAATGCGTAAGAACCTGTGAACGAACCTGGCACTATCCAGTATTCTTGAAAATTCCCTGACGCAAACCAAGGTGATATGGGACGGGTTGGACTGCTCAAAAAGACCCTTCAACAGAGGAATCGTCTGTATGAGATCCCCCATGCGGGTGAGCTGAATAATCAGCACCTTTCTGTGAAGCCTTGCCCTATTTTTAGCCATTTTCTTTCAAGATCCTAATTATACTCACGTTGACTTTATCGACTAAACGAACCCGAAGGCCTCTAGATCTGCCAGAATCGCTTTCAGGCGATGTTCAAGCGTGTGCGCCGAGAGAACAGCTGTATAACCCGCTTCTGCTATGCTATCTCGCTCGTCCGGATGGTCCAAATAATACCGCACAAGCTTTTCAAGTTCATCCACAGAACCGTAGCTTATGACGGCGTTTCCGAATAACTCGTGAAGTTCATCGCTTCTATCTGCCAGCAAAAACCCTTTTGACGCTAAAATATCGAAGACTCTCAGGGGCACGATATCACGCTGGTAAATTCTGTTTATATCCAGGTTTATTTTGAGCGCATTGTATATTTTGATGAGCTCGTGGAAGTGGCCGGCTGTGCCACGATATTCCACGCCATCAGCCAATTTTCGTGCCCATCCATCGTCACCCCAGACGGCAATGCGAAAGTCGGGTAAGCGGCTTGCTAGCTGATTAATTATGCCAGCTCTCCGTTCAGATGCACATCCTTCACCGAGACACAGAAAACAATCAACCAGTCTTCCGTTGGCATCTCGAAGAAACCGAGGAAGCGAATGACGGTGAAAGATTCGAGGTACCACGAAATCGTTCAGATTCCTTTGTTGTTTCTCACGTAGCTCTTCTTTAAGAGCATCAAGGTCCACTGGTATGGCATCGGAAGATAAGGGTAAAATCTCCGAAAAAAGCGCAAACAACCTTTCTGCCTCTAAGGTCATGGAAGCTCCAACATAGCCGATATCTGCTCCATATACTTCAATGTCTGAACTGCAAAGATCCATGGGCTTGAAGCGATGGTGATTGGATGCAAGAGGAAGGTATTCAACTCTCCGAAATCCTGCATCTTTTAAGGCGTTTACTCTGGATTTTCTGTAGGTGTAGAATAAAATATCTCCAGTATGAACCTTTGAGTATTGAAGGACTTCAATTGATGGATCAATTTCCCATATTACCAGAGGAATTTTTAAATCATAACATATATCGGCCACGCCTTTTATGTAGTTAATGGAAAAGACAAAATCCGGAGTATGGGTATTTAAAGCGCTGGCGAGACTCTGTTCGCTAACCCGAAGTACATCTATGGGAAAGGTTTCAACTCCAAGGTTTTCAAGAACGTTTACTACATCTCTGCTGAGAAGGCCTGTAAGAAGCACGGCGCATTTACATTTCCTATATTGATTGCACGAAAGTATTCCGTCCAACTCTTCGCGATAAATCTCGCCAAGCACGGGATGCACAAAGATACCGGAGTTCTCGCTTAGAAACTTCATGGCCATTTGTCGAAAATGCGGATAATCTTGCCAGGTGCAAAGTGAAATGCGTCCACTCAAGAGATCTCTAGAATAATCCTTTATAGATAAGGCTATCTTAACAAATTCAGGAAAGCGCTCGTAAACGAGGATTTTTTGAAGGGAGGGGAAAAGATCACAAAGAGCTCCCAGGTGATAACCCAGTCCTAATCCCACCATAATCAAGGATTCAATATCAGAATTTATGGCTGTTCGGATTTCTTGTATGGCTGATTCGACAGGTGAGTTTAGATCGTGAACCGGTGGGCTATTCCAGCCTTCAATTACTGCTGTCGGCAAACCGGATGCGCTTGGTTTTAGATCTACAGGTAATCTGGATTGCCTGATATTAAGAAGTTCAAGTAGTGAATTTTCCACAACAGCGGAAAGAGCATGATAGTTTTTGATGAAAAGGTGCTGAGACGGTATTTTAGAAAAATTCAAAGATGTAATCTCGGCATCCATGCCTTAACGTGTTTATAATCCGCGATAGTCAAGGCTTCTCTCGAAATCTCATTCTACCATGTAACATTTAAAAAAGCGGTACTTGCTGCAAATTAAAGTAAAACAAACAGTTAGGGCGACCCGCCAGGCCACCCCCATTCCACAAACATCATCGACAGGTACATTCCACCATACATGAGGTTTATTAACCCTGCAAGAGTTGAAGAATCTGCTGAGGTGCCATATTTGCTTGAGCCAGCATTGCGATACCGGACTGTTGCAGGATCTGGTTCTTCGTAAAGTTCACCACTTCCCAAGCCATATCCACATCCCTGATGGTGGACTCAGAAGCCGAGAAGTTTTCGATGCCTCAAGGTTCTCAATCGTGTACTGCAACCTGTTCTGATAAGCACCAACCTTGGCCATGTATTGGTTAATGCTGTCAATGGCAGTATCTATGGCATCCATGGCAGCTTGAGCAGAAGCAACATTATCTATGCCAACGGACGCAGCAGCTACTCCCAGCGATGTGGCATCAGCCGCACTGAGGGACAATTCCAGCTGAAATTGCTTATCGTTTAGCTGACCGATCTGGAAGGTTAAGCCCCCGACAGCGCTACTTACGTTACTAAGATCATAATCTCCAACCGAACCAGTGGCGATTAGAGCCGTCTTATTGTAAAAAGTGGATGCAGCAATCCTGTCTATTTCGGGCGTGGCAAGCTCCTTCATCCGTACAAGTATGTCGTAAATCTTAGAATAAGCACCATCGGCAATCTGAAGCATTGATTGAGCTTCCATGGCGTTCTGCTTGGCTACCCTCAAGGCATGAATATCCGCTCTGAATTTGTTGGCTACAGCAAGCCCAGATGCATCATCCTTTGCCGAATTAATCCTGTAGCCCGAGGATAACTTCTTTAAAGACTCCGCTAGTCTTCTACTGGTCATTGTCAAGTGTCTGTGAACATTCAATGCTGGCACATTAGTGTTGATCCTCATTGGCTCCTCCCTTTCCCTTTCTTTTAAAACCTTCCCTGGTCTCCAATAGGTTGCCCATGGTGTTTTGCAACAACAATGCCAATAGTCATAGAAAATTTGGACACCAAAAGAATCCGAACAAAATTAACCAAAACCCCACGCCCGCTGCATCCAAAGGGGAAAATTTTTCTCCTACAATGGGTCAAGGTTGTTCGAAAAAAAATTGCGGTATCGATTTCCTTTTCCAACGAGTTAGACTTTTTTTCTAAAATATCATATCATTTATCATTGGAACGAACTAAGTATTTTGTAAAAATTAAAACCGTCCAAGCTAATGCAGAACTCAAAAATGGGGAAAATTGTAATTCCTCTTGTAGTATGGATTTTTAGCTGCTTCGGTTGTGCTACCACTATGGAGTGGGAACAAGCTAGGCCGGTTAGCTTAGCAAAACCGGACGTAATTGTCCCTCTGACGGATGCTATCAGTAAAAAAGATACCCTCTGCATTGCCCCCTTTAGTGGGCACAACATGTCGCAAGAATGGTTAAATAAAATATCCAGGGAGTACGAAAACGCCGTTATTAAGCGAAATATTGTCGGTTTCTCCCGTCATATTGAATTTTACCGAAATGACCTTCACATTTTCCTGCAGGAAGCTAAAAAAATAGGCTGTTCGGTATTGCTATATGGGAAAGTTGCTAAAATCTCACCCACAGGTGGAGGGCAAACCCAGGGCATTATGCTGGAGACGTGGATATGGAAAATTCCGGAAAACGTCTCTATTATGCATCTGAAACAGAGTGGTTTCTCCAGGCCAGGTGGTAGCAGAGACTGGTTCTGGTCATCTTCGGTGGGTAAGCCTGCTGCCCCACTTGCTTCAATAGTTCACCGGCTGGCTGAACAGTTTGCGGACATCCTGCGCAAAGAGTCAAAGAGAATAGCCAAAAGCCGGGAAAAACTCGAAAAAGATTCTTTAAAGTCGGTCGTTGGAACTAACGAATAAAATAGAAGAGAAAAGCTCTATAGGCCTAAGGAGCGTATCATGGAAACCAAAGTGCCGGAAATCCAACCCGTAGTGACAGAAAATTGGACACAGTTTGATAAACAGATCAGGCGCGAAGAGGTAATAAAACCAGTAGAAGAGGCAACGGGTACAGAACTCAAAAAAGTCGGCGAGGGCAAGGAGCAGGTGCAAACGAAGCTCCTAGACCTTACTCTGGAAGAAACAAAGAAACTTGCCGAGCAGATCGAACAATACCTCAAGGAAGTGAATGTGCGCCTGGCTTTTGATATTGATGAAAAAACGCACGACATAGTGGTAAAAATAATTAACAAAGAAACAGGGGAGCTCATTCGCCAAATTCCACCTCAAGAACTTTTGAAATTGAGACAGAAGCTCGAAGAGCTGGTGGGAGTCCTGTTCAACGGAAAAATTTAATAACCACCCTCTTTCTGTCCTGCCTTAACTTTCTGATTTTTACAACGTATGTGTGAGTAAGCTCTTTGTCTTCCATTCATCTCATGTTATAGACTGTAGGATTTTACTAAACTATTGGGAGTGGAAATGCGGATACTCATAGTAGAGGATGATCATGAGTTAGGGCAATTGTTGAAGGATTACCTGGAACGCCTTGGTCATGAACGGGTTGTACACGCATTAAACGGTCATCAGGCCTTGCAAGAATTGAGTGATCATTCTTTTGATTGCGCTTTCGTTGATCTTCAATTGCCCGACATTGGCGGTCTTGAAATCTTGCACACCCTGAAAACGCACGATCCATCTTTACCTGTTATAATAATGAGCGGTTATCCAACGATTGAACGCTCCATTGAAGCTATGCGCCGTGGCGCTTCGGATTTCTTAACAAAACCTTTTGCTTTTCAAGACCTGGTATTCGCGCTGGAAAGAGCACTCAGGGAAAGAGAAATACTTCTCGAGAACGTATCTCTAAGACTGGAGAAACAGGCAAGGATAGAACTGGAAAAACTGAACAAACAACTTGAAGCCACCCTTGAAGAACAAAAGCTTCTTTTTAGTGTCTCAAACGAACTTGATCAGGTATCCACCAGTGACAGCCTTTATGAAACAATTATCAGATGGGGTTTAAAGCTAAGCGGAGCAAAACGCGCTGGTTTTTACGTAATTATCCCACCGGGCCACGAGATGGTGTTGGTAGCTGAAAGTAAAAACAAATCCAATACAGCTCATACCTTTCCGCAAATGATTACAAACAGGGTTTTTGAAAAACCACCAGACACCATCTTTCAGGTGCAAATGAATCGAAACATTTTAACACTTCCCTCCCAAATCGATGTGGATACATTGATGCAAACAATGATTGAACATGTCTGTCCTCAAGGTTGTCATTGTAGATGCTGGAACATGGACATAAGGGGTGAGCCTTTTGGATTCCTAATATCAGTTTACGAACAAGATTTGCCGGATATACCGAAAGCTAACCAGAGAATTCTTGATTTCCTTTTGAAAAAAGCGGGGCTTACCCTGGAAAATCTTGCCCTTTACGAGAGCCTGATCGCCAACTTTTACGGTATTCTTCGCTCTCTGGTGAATGCCTTGGAAGCAAAAGACACATACACGGGAAAGCATTCAGAACGGGTAACAACCGTCGCTCTAAAACTGGCCAGGTTTATGGGTTGTTCTCACTCAGAGATAGAGTCCATTAAAACAATGGGCTATCTCCATGATATAGGCAAAATAGGTATCCCTGACACGGTACTAAACAAACCAGGACGCCTCACACCTGAAGAATTTGAACTTATTAAACAACATCCAATCATAGGTGAATCTATAGTAAAAGACCTCGGCCTAAGCGAAATAGACAGATCGATAATCAGACATCACCACGAGCGCTGGGACGGCAAGGGATACCCGGATGGCATTGGCGGAACCGATATTCCTCTAACCACCAGAATTATCACGGTGGCAGATGCTTACGACGCAATGTACACAGACCGCCCTTACAGAAAAGCCATGAAGCTGGACAGGGTCAAAGAAGAGTTAATCAGAAACAGTGGCACACAATTTGATCCCCAAATTGTTGAAGCCTTTCTGGAAATGTTAAATTTAGAGAAAACGCAAAAAGGGGACAGAAATGACAATGACGACAGATAGGAGAGACTACCTTCGAATTCACATTCCCTATCTGCACGTCCATTACAACATATTGCCAGAAGATGTAACCCCTGTTCTTCCAAAACGCCATAAGACAGGAAAGCTGACGGCAGATGAAGAAGCTAATCTCGAACCTATTTATAGAGTCTTGCTTGAAAAATTGGAAAATCTTGAAACAAAGGTCGATTATTTGCTTAAATGGCTGGGAAAAGCTCGTGAGGACAAACCTTTTGATGAAAAAGCGGAAGTGATCAATATTGGCGGTGGTGGATTATCATTCAGAACGAGTAGGAAAATCGAAGAAGGAACCTTTATAGAACTGTGTATTTCCTCTGAGGTTGGTGAAATGGTGCCTATATTTGCCATCGGTAGAGTCTGCTGGGTGGAGAAAAATCCCGAAAACGCAGATCGCCCATGGACGGTGGGAATTTGTTTTGAAGATATACTGGAAGACGATCGGCAAATTATTATGCGAATGATCTTTGATGCCGAAAGAAAACAAAAACGGTAAAAAACCACGATGGATTCATCCAATGAGTCAAATACCTGAGCCTTGGATTCTGCTTAACTATTACTTTTCATCTTTCAAAGGCAAGCTGTTAAAAGGGTTGATTCACAATGTTAACTCACCAATTCAAAATATCTCTTTTTTAATAGAGTTTGCACATCAAGACCTTAAAACTATTAAGACCTCAGACAAACTATTAGAATATTGCACTGCTAGATTCAGCACTTTAAAGAAACAGTTGGTAAAATTAACGGAAGTGCTTAGACCGATAGAGCTTTTTGAGCGATTGATGTATGAAGACCGTCCCTTAACCGCCCTCGAACTGTCTGAAACGGTAAGAGAGCTATTACTTTACGATCTTTATTGCAAACATCATGTAAAAGTGAATCTCGATGTAGCCTCGAAAGCTTCGTTACTACTTCCAAACAGTGGCACTTTAATTCCCGTCGTGTGCCAACTTTTGGACAACGCCTTGACGGCTCTTAAGACAATAAAAGCTGACAAATTGACCATCCACATCACCGAAACCGAAATACACATAATTGATAACGGCTGCGGGTTCGACATTTCCAACGCTGCTCAACTTTTTGAACCATGGATCTCAAATTGGCCGCTAGAACTTTTACCAGAAGAAGAACAATCTCATCTCGGGCTAGGGTTGTACTGGACGAAAAAGATCATGGAAGCTTACAATGGATCCGTGGCCATCTCTCGAAATCAGGACACAACAATATCTACTATTTATCTCCCACGTTCTGAGAAATAATTTCCAGCTCCATGCGAAAAAATTTCCCGTGAGTGAGGCTTTTTGTCAATCACAAAGAACCGTCAGAATGCCATCACCTGGATACTTCAACAATTTGATAACTCTGGCAACAGTAACATATTGTGCCATCGAAAATCGCAAATTCTTTTCAGGCAAAATTAAAGCTGGCAGGAAGATTGCTCGAATAATTCAAGCGAAAGTAAACGAAAAGTGTCATAGCAGAAAGAGGGAGTTTTACGATGAAAATCATAAAAATTCAGCCTGATAAAGTTGAGAGTCTGCAGGAAAAGAAACAAAACAAAGTACCCGATAAAAATAATAATTTTGCAGCTTTTCTGGAGGAAGCCAAAAGGGAAGTGATCGTAAAAGAAGAAAGCTTTTCTGGAAATAGCATATCCGGAATTACCATGGATCCTTCTGATGAAGTGAATTTGTGGTCGATGGGCACAAATTCTGGAACTGAGCCCTCAACGAGCATAGGCAAATCTATTGAAGCAGTTCTGGATTCTCTGAAGGACCCAGCGAATGAGACTTCGAAAATAGAAGATAGCCTACATGCTATTGATGAAATCCTTGATAAGCTGCCTGAAAATACGAGAAAAGAGGTCAAAGACTTCTTAGAAGAACTCAAGGTTGTTACCTATACGGAATATGTAAAATGGAGAAGAGGAGATTATCTGTAAGAAAAGTTCTTACTATTGGTGTCATGACAGTTTTCCTTCCATGTTTTTTGTGCGCAAACGAGTTGCCGTTTCAAGAAACCAGGAATTCTAGGATATATAGAAGTGGCCCTACCGACGAAGAGATTCAAGCAGAGAGGGACTATGAGGTTTATAAAGAACAGCGTTCGTGGGACATGCTCCAGAATCTTTTCATCGAGTTAACAATCCCGCTCGACAAAAAAGCCAGCGAAGAAGAATCTCAAAGGCCATTTCAGCGTTAAGCTGATTTTCAGCAGAGCTGTTGTGGCATTGATATTGCTTTTTCTCCCTGCGAGGGAGGAAAAGCCATGAAATTAGGATATTATGCCCCGGCGTTAGGAGCAATACTCGAAGAAAAGCGGTTAGACGTAATAGCTAACAACATAGCTAATGCAAATACCCCGGGCTTCAAAAAAGAAAACGCGCGTTTTACGGATTTTCTTTTCGAAGAAACCCATACCATCTTTGATCAAGGTACAATCCGAACAACCAGTTCACCACTCGATCTTGCGATAATAGGCAAGGGATTTTTCAAAGTTAAGACTGACAAAGGAATACTCTACACCAGGGCCGGCAATTTAATGCTGGATTCCGAAGGCCGCCTGATAACTCCAGAAGGATGGCCAGTGTTAGGTAAAAACGGGGAAATAACTCTCCGTTCCCCGGACGTAATAATTAACGAGAAAGGAGAAATCCTGGAAGAAGATGGAACCATCGTTGACACCCTAGATGTCGCAACATTTGACAGTCTGGACAAGCTTCAAAAGATTGGCAAAAACTACTTCAAACCGCTTTCACCAAACTTATCGCCAAAAGAAGCAACAGAGTACAAAATCCAACAGGGAGCTCTCGAAGAACCTAATCTCAATGTCGTTGAAGAGATGACCAAACTTATAGATACCCTGAGAACTTTTGAGGCGCATCAGAAGGTCATGAAAACCTTTCACGACGAAGATAGGCAATTAATCAGAAAAGCTTCTGGACGATAAAAGGAGGATAACCATGATTCGGAGTCTGTGGACTGCGGCAACAGGAATGTCAGCTCAGCAATTGAACCTTGATGTCATAGCGAACAACCTCGCCAACGCCCAGACGACGGGGTTCAAGAAAAGCCGGGCAAATTTCCAGGACTTAATGTATCAAACCATAATACCGCCGGGAACTCCCACTGCCAATGACTCCACTATACCGACAGGTATTCAGATCGGTATGGGTGTCAAAAGTGTGTCGGTGCAAAAACTTTTCAGCCAGGGCAATTTCATCCAGACGGATAATCCACTCGACTTAGCCATTGAAGGAAAAGGCTTTTTCAAGGTCCTGAGAGGAACTGAAGAGGTTTACACGCGTGCGGGTTCTTTCAAGCTGGATTCTGATGGTTACATTTGTGACCCTGAGGGTAATAGACTCCAGCCAGAGATTGCCATACCCAGGGATGCTGTGACCATCACCGTTGATGCAGGAGGAAAGCTCACGGCAATGGATCAAAACGGCGATGTGCTGGTTTCAACAACAATCACTATCTATGACTTCCCAAACCCAAGCGGATTAATCAGCATAGGCAGAAATTACTTTATTCCATCAGAGGCTTCAGGAGAAGCTGTTGAAGGCGAACCCGGCACTGAGGGGTTCGGCACAATACTGCAAGGTTTTCTGGAAAATTCTAACGTAAACGTCGTTGAAGAAATGGTGAACATGATAGCCGGCCAACGTGCTTATGAAGCAAATTCAAAAGTTATACGGACATCTGACGAAATGCTCAGGATGGCAAATAACCTGCAGGCATAAAGTCGGGGAGGTAGTCATGAGGGCGAAAATAGTGTTGACAACGTCGGTAATCATAATGATCACAATGATTATTGTTTCGTCCCAGGGCTACTGCCTCTCTGAACTCAAACGCCTGGAGCTGCTACCTCGAGTTGAAGTGGCAAGAAACAATGTTTATCTTGGCGACTTGATTCAAAAAGAAGGATTACCAGAAGACTGGCGCATCCGTTTTGATTCCCTTTTCATCGGCGAAGCACCCGGCCCGGGTACCATCAAGTATGTTCAGCTTGAGCTGCTTAAAGAATATCTCAAAAAAATAATAGCCAGCAATGGCCAAGACCCCGACAGGGTAATTTTCCTTTTTCCTGACCAAGTTATGATTGTCCGAAAAACCGTTACACTTCCTCGGGACGAAATAGAAAAGCACTTTCGTGAATTTGTATTAAAAAACGCACCATGGAAACCTAGCGAAATCAAGATATCCAACATCCGGTATGCAGGCCTTCCTGTTGTACCAGCCGGCAAGAGACGTTACGAAATAATAGCGTCGCAGAATGAACACTTCATTGGAAATGTTGCTGTTACAATGAACATTTACGTTGACGGCAAGCGAAGCAGATCCCTTCGCGTAGCGGGCATTGTGGATCTGTACAGACCGGTCTTGCACGCAAAGGCTATCATATCCAAAGGCAAGGTGGTCACCGCAGAAGACTTGGAAATAAAGCGGGCAAGGGTTACGGATGCACCGGAAGATTTCACGGACAACTTTGACATAGTAGTGGGCAAGCGAGCACTTACGGACATTTTCCCGGGCGAACCCTTGAGGCTTTCCAGGCTGGATAACCCGATAGTTGTCCAAAAGGGGGACATAGTTAAAATTTTGCTTCAGAAACCAGGGCTTACCGTAACTGCTAGAGGCAAGGCTAAAGAAGATGGTCATATTGGAGACACCGTAAAGGTAATAAACCTGAGTTCTAAAAAAGTCATTTTTTGCCGGGTTCGTAGCAAGGACTTAGTTCAGGTAATAGACTGATCGAGAGCAGCTGGCCATGAGGCTTATCGTATTACTGTGCACATTGTTATGGTTGTGTGGATGTGTTACCACTGGAGAAAGACAGAGGGTAACGCGAGAGTTACCATCGGTGCCTGCCGGTTTGCTTTACTCTGCTCAAATTCATGGAAAGACCTCCGGTGCTGACAACAATTCGTCTGTTTTATCTTCTACCGGCTCTTTGTGGCAGGAAGGGTATGGATCATTGTACAGGGACATCAAAGCCCACCGGGTGGGCGACATTATCACAATAACAATAAGCGAAAGCGCCGACGCTTCAGGTGAAGCGACTACCGAAACCAGCAGAAAGCACGACTGGACTGGAAAACTGTCGGCTTCGAATTTCACGGCTGCCGGTAAAAACTTGCTTGGCGGAAGTACTTCTTTCGATTACGGGGCAGAATTCGACAGAACCTTGAAAGGTTCGGGCAAGACTACTCGCACCAACACCGTCACTGCCTACATGACAGCAACGGTCATTGACGTGTTACCCAACGGAAACCTAGTCATAAGGGGATCAAGATGGATCAAGGTAAATGATGAACTCCACCAGATAATACTGGAAGGTGTCGTACGTCCTGTGGATATTACCCGTAACAACACCATTTTGTCTCAGAAAATTGCCGACGCTAAAATATTTGTTGTAGGTAAAGGCCCACTATCCAGGCACCAGAAACCGGGTTGGCTCGGACAAATCATTGATTTGTTATTCCCACTTTAGTTAATGTTTAAAGGAGAGGTAAGCACGATGACAACCGTCAAGACCCGGTTATACTTGAGCGTGGTTGTTGCATTATCCTTGTTGACGACTCTGGCTTTAAAAAGTGACTGTATTGGCGCTCGGATAAAAGATATTGGTTTCTTCATGGGCAGCCGTCCAAATATGCTGTTCGGATACGGACTGGTGGTTGGATTGAACGGTACAGGGGATAAGGAAAAAACGGAGTTTACAGTAAACACCCTGGCAAACTTGCTCGATAACCTGGGCATTCACGTTAATCCAGATGACGTTAAAGTTAAAAATGTAGCGGCTGTTATGGTAACCGCGAAGTTGCCGCCTTTTGCTAGAGTAGGAACGAAACTGGACGCACAAGTGTCATCAATTGGTGATGCTAAGAGCATTGTAGGGGGCACCTTGTTGATGACTCCGCTTCAGGGCCCTGACGGAAAAGTATATGCCGTGGCACAAGGCCCTATTTCTGTGGGCGGTTTTGCCTTTGGAGGAGCGGCGGGTGGAGGAGTCCAGCAAAACCACCCAACCGTTGGTTACATTCCCAACGGAGCTGTTGTGGAAAGGGAAATTCCGATAGATATGTCTCAGTATAGTGTATTAGACTTTGTCTTGAGATCGCCGGATTTTACAACTGCCAATCATGTGGCAGAAGCGATAAATGCCCACTTTGGTAGCAAGATAGCTTTTCCCCGGGATGCTTCCACGATCAGGATCCACACACCGACGGAAAAAAAGCAAGACATCGTCGGGTTTATTGCTGAAGTTGAAAATCTGGAGGTCGTTCCGGATACTACGGCTCGCGTTGTCATCAACGAGCGTACCGGTACAATAGTCATGGGAGAAAATGTTAGAATTTCGCCCGTCGCCGTTGCCCATGGAAATTTAACGGTCAGCATCACGGAACAACCCTACGTGTCCCAGCCTCTTCCTTTCAGTCAGGGGCAGACAACGGTTGTTCCTAGAACTCAGGTTCAAGTGGAAGAAGAAAAAGCACATCTGGCAATAGTTGGAGGTGGCGTGACCATTGGGCAGGTCGTAGAAGGACTTAACGCTATTGGTGCAACACCGAGAGACCTCATAAACATCTTGCAGGCCATCAAGGCGGCGGGAGCGTTACACGCGGATCTTGAGATTATGTAAAATCGTGGGAGAGTGGGAGAGATAAGAACATGGCAAAAGAAGATAAAGAAAATGGGGGCGGAGGAGAAGGTGGGGGCTGGCTCACTACCTACACTGATCTTTGCACCCTGCTTCTTACCTTTTTTGTGTTACTGCTCAGCATGTCAATAATAGACCCTGAAAAGAAAAAAGAAGCTCTCAGCTCGTTGGTCGGGGCGTTTGGTTTTTTAACGGGAGGTCGTGCCATAATTGGCAACCCCGTTGGAACGGATATCAGGGAAGTAATTGCTCCGATTCAACCGAGTTCTCCTATATCCTTTGAAATGCTTCGCGAGATGACACTAAAAAATAACCTGAACCTAGACGTGGATATAATAAAAGAAAAAGAAAGAATCATAATCCGTATAAACGACAGAATACTTTTCAAAAAGAATTCCTACCAGCTGTCCCCGAAGGGTGAAAAATTTCTGGCTGCCCTTGGCATGTATCTGAAAAAAAGTCCAGAAGGAATTGAAGTTCGCGGGCATGCCGATCCGTACGAAATGCCAGGAAATCCAAAGTGGCCCAAGCTGGCATGGGAACTATCCGCAAGGCGGGCTCTGGCGGTTTATAAATTTCTTCTTGACATCGGAATACAGCCCAATCGCATAAGCGCTCACGGAATGAGCTATTACTGGCCTGTCGTGAACAGTCTGGAAATGCCTCACCTGAGATATAAAAACCGCCGAGTTGAAATTATCATCGGTCGAAACCCGACGATACCGGCAAGTATTTATACCCAGGAAAAATCTCCCCACGGATATGTCAACTATAAAAACTTCTTTTTTAGACTCTTTCCTTCTTTCGGAGGAAAAGATAGAAATGCCCAAAAAACGCAAAAAAAAATCTAATGAAGGCGGTGGGGGTAGCAGTTCATGGATGATAACATTTTCAGATCTTTCAACCCTACTCCTTACTTTTTTCGTACTACTCATATCAATGTCATCCCTAAACGAACAGGCAATTAAAACGGCTTTCCACAACTTTGACAGAATGAGTGGCATCATGTTTTTCAAAAATCTTGAAGCGATTCAGAGTCCTAAGAATGAAGCGATAGCGGAATTCGTGAAATCTCTTGAAAGCGTTTACGTTGTGGACATAAGAGACATCACAGAAAACCCACCGGCAAAAATTTCCGAAAAGGAGTACAATCTTCTTGTATCCACAGGAAACCTTGTGTGGTATCGTAAAGAACAGATTTATCGGTCTTTTTCCCTCATATTTGGAAGCGAAATACTCTTTGATAGTGGAAGTGCCACTCTAAAGCCATCAGTTTATCCGCTGCTCGATAAAGTTGCGGATTTCTTAAAGACTTCAAACTATAGGGCCTTCATTGACGGACATACGGATAACATTAAACCCGGCCCTCAATCCCTTTATCCAGATAACGAAACCCTGTCTCTGGCAAGGGCTATGGCCGTACTGAACTACCTGGTCGATAAATGCCATGTGCCCTCATCAAAATTGGCCGTAGGCGGCTATGGTGACCTGCTGCCCATAGCAGATAACTCTACACCTCATGGCAGAGCGTTAAACAGACGAGTGGAAATCATCTTTAAACCCGTAAAATGATAAAGACGATATACTAAAAGCTAGGAAACCAAATAAACTTTGCTGTCCTTCAACAGGTGGGCTAGCGGAAAAATTTTCCTGTAAGAGGAGGATCTACGGTCATGAAAATGCAGGAATTAAAACTAATGTCAGATAGACACAAAGAACTGGAAATCAAAAAAGATCAGCTTCGCAGAACTTGTCGACAATTTGAAAGCCTGTTTGTGGCATATCTTTTGAAGAATATGAAAGCCGGAATGATGAGATCTGAAGATCCATCTTATCAAAGTTACATGTACGAAGCGATGTTCGACGAAGCGGTGGCGGACGTCGTGGGACAAAGCGGAAGCTTCGGGTTGGGCGATCTTTTGTATGAACAACTGTTACCTCTTCTGGAGGAAGAAGCAAAAGGAGAGGATGGCAATGGAAAGAAAAAGCAATGATCTTTACGCCGCACTTGTGGAACTGAAAGAATTGCTTGTCGAAGAAAACGAGATATTGAAACGTCTTGACATGAAGGCTCTTCAGGAGCTTCTTCCTCGCAAAACATCTTTACTCAATATAATTGATCAAACCCACTCTGTGGTCGATGAAAACGGCTTAAGAAAAGAGGAATTCAAAAAAGTAATAGAAGATATACGTACGCAGAATGAACGAAATCGTTTTTTCGTTGAAGAGGCCCTCAAGGTGTATACAGGCCTGCTCTCTGTCATCTTGCCATCTAACTATACTCCGGAAGGGTTGAAAAAGCCATGTCTTATGCCAGGCATTAAGCTTAATCAGGAGGCTTAAAGATTATGGCTGGCCTCATACAATCCCTGGAAACAGCCAAGCTAACGCTTATTAACACCCAGATTCAGGTACAAACAGCAAATCATAATGTCGCCAATGCGGAGGAGCCGGACTACCATAGACAGGTGGTGGACCTGAAAACGCTCCCTCCCGTTCGCCACAGAATGATGTACATTGGAACGGGAGCATACGTTTATATGATCCGACAGACCATAGATCCTCTTCTGGAAAACAAGCTACTGTATGCCACATCCAAACAAAATTACTACGAGGCCAAGGCAGAATATGCAAAAATTCTTGCAACTTATAATTTCGATGATGGCAATTCAGGCATATCCGCGGCTCTCAGAAACTTTTGGGATTCTTGGGACGAACTAAACGAAAGCCCGACAGATGCTCAGAAACAAAACGTGAAAAACGCAGCTAATCGATTGGTTTCTACCATGAAGGAAACCTACGCAATGATAAAAAGTCTTCACGACGACATCAGAGAAGATATTGAACAATCTATAGATAAAGTTAATGACTTGCTAGAAAAAATAGCAACCTACAATCAGGAAATTGCCAAGGCAGAAACGCCCCTAGATAGTGGACATCCCGATCTACGACATACGGCAAATGATCTGAGAGATGCACGTTATTCGGCAATCAAAGAGCTGGCAGAACAACTTCCCATAAATGTAGAAGATCTCGACAACGGAATGGTAAGGATTTCTGTAAAAGTCGGATCTGATACGATCACTCTGGTTGATGGCATTGATTTCGGTTCTCTAGATTATGATGCAAACAGTAAATCTTTTGAATACACTGATACCGGGGATGTCTCATATGACTGTGGTGATTTGGAAGCTGGTCGTTTTTACGGCTTGAAGGACATTTACTCCAATGCGACGGACATTCTAAATGCTATGCAAAACATAGCTCAAACCCTTACGGCCGATTCAAATGGCACTCATACTTCAAGCCCCGTTTTTGACTATACGCCACCTGCATCAGACCCGAGCAATCTGGACTTTGAAGTTGATGCGAGCTTTGCCCCTGATCCATCACTTGCTACGGATAT
Source organism: Deltaproteobacteria bacterium (assembly GCA_019309115.1). Lineage (GTDB taxonomy): Bacteria > Desulfobacterota > Syntrophobacteria > Syntrophobacterales > Thermodesulforhabdaceae > JAFDGW01. Next base: position 40,609 of record JAFDGW010000014.1, on the reverse strand, counting down.
GGCAAAACTTCAAGATAATGACAAAGCTCCTTACTCGCCTTCCGAACTGGCAAAGTTTCAATATACTACTATTGGATCCTGGCAAAAGGATGCAGAAGATGCTGGTTCCTTTTACCGATCACTACACGACGAGCTATTGAAACAGCAACAGTCGGTCTCTGGAGTTTCTATCGATGAAGAACTCGTGAATATAATTCAGTATCAGCAAATCTTCCAAGCTGCCGCAAAGATAATAAGGACTGTAGCTGACTTACTGAATGTCACGGTAAACATGGTCTGATTTGCAGAGGAGGAGCTTGTCCATGGCCACAAGAATCAGCCTTGTTGCCAATTACCAAAGCTTGATAACTAGAATGTTCGAAAACCAACAGAACGTTAGCAAGCTAAGGGAGGCTCTGGCGCAAGGCAAAATGGTGACACATCAGGCCGATGATCCCGAAGCATGGCCGAAAATCATGGAATTCAACTGGAAAATTGGACAAAATGAGCGCTGGTTGAAAAACATAGAATACGGTGAAGGCTGGAACAGATACACCGAAGGTGTGCTGAATCACATGAACGAACTCATAACTAAAGCCCGTGAAATTGCTATAAAGGCAATAAAGCTTAATTCGCCGGAAACTATACAAAGTTATGTTAAAGAGCTAGATGAAATATTTGACGAGTTCCTGGGAACAGCTAATAGTAAATACGAAAACCGTTTTGTACTCGCTCCATCAGTGATGAATGAAACCACTCTCTTCGACAATTCTACAGGTGCTTTTAAGGTTGATATGGATAACAGTGGAGTAGTTGACTCAACCGATGTGGATCTGGCTTTCAATAAACCACTGAAAATTCGTATTGGGCCAGATGAAGTCACAGGTCTTATGAGGATTAATATCGACGCAAAGGCTCTGCTCTATGACGAAAACGGGGATAATATTTTACAGAACATAAAGGAGCTGAGAAACGCTATTGCAAACATGCTTTCTGGTGGAACCGGAGCTGTCGAAACAGCAATGGGAAAAATAGAGAAAGCTCAAGATAGAATACTCACTGCCCTCACTCAAGTTGGAGCTCATCTGAATCGCCTGGAGGCCAGGAAAAATATAATACAGGCCATATCCGTAGATTACAAAGATCGAGTTGCAACACTGGAAAAAAGCGATGTTGCTAAATTGGCAACGGATTACCAAATGGCTGTCACAACCTTGCAAGCCATTTATCAGACCACAGCATCGGTGTCAGACCTAACCCTCCTGCGCTACGTGTAAAAAATTTCCTGCCCTTGGGCATACTACACATAACAAACCCTAGGAAATATTCTTTCCCTCTTTGCGCAAATTCTTTGACCCCTGTTTGTGAAATTGGTAATATGGTGTTGCATTTCTTATCGTTATTACACGAGAAGGGGGGAACTGTGATGTTTGCTCATGTAATGATGAGATACAAGCAAAAGTGTATCTGGATACTGGGATGGTTTTTTTACCTCTTATCCCACCCATTGCTGGCCATGGCATCGGAAACAGTTTCCGATCACATCGTGCGCGGAGGTAAACCCTGGTGGTTTTGGGTTATCGTGCTTTTTTTCTTTTGCTTCATACTTGGTATAATTGCGGTTCTTGCTGGCGTTGGCGGTGGGGTGTTGTATGTACCACTGGTAAGTGGTTTTTTCCCTTTTCATCTGGATTTCGTGAGAGGTGCTGGTTTATTGGTTGCTCTGGCCGGAGCGCTGGCTGCAGGTCCGGGTCTTTTAAGACGTAATCTGGCAAATCTCAAGTTAGCCATACCCGTTGCTTTGATCGCTTCAAGTTGTGCCATTGCAGGAGCATTTTTAGGACTAGCTTTGCCGAGAAACATCGTACAGACACTTCTCGGAGCCACAATAATAGGCATAGCCATTCTGCTTTCCGTTTCAAAAAATGTGGAACGTCCAAAGGTAACCAAACAGGATGCTATAGGGCTGGCCCTGGGAATGTCCGGTGCATACTGGGAAGAATCAACAAAAGAGGTCGTTCACTGGAAAACACACAGAACATGGTTAGGGCTTTTGTTGTTCATTATAATAGGACTCATGGCAGGTATGTTCGGCTTGGGGGCTGGCTGGGCAAATGTGCCGGTGCTGAACCTACTCATGGGTGTACCTCTCAAGGTCGCGGTGGGTACAAGCAAGTTCCTGCTCTCTATTACGGACACATCTGCCGCATGGGTATACCTCAATAAAGGCTGCGTGATACCTCTTATGGCGGTACCATCCATAGTGGGGCTAATGCTCGGCTCTTTCGTGGGCGTAAGAGTTCTCGCCATAGCAAAGCCCAAAGTAATCCGTTATATAGTAATAACCGTTTTATTCTTCGCAGGCATTAAAGCTTTTTTGAAAGGTTTGGGTATAGGTTAAGTCAGAAAGGAGTGAAAAATGCAGGAACATAAACAGGACAAGAAGATTGCTGAAGCTCCTCCAGAACAGATTGCCTACGCCGACATTCTGTTTTACGGCTGTTGGTTCGGAATCTTTGTTTTGCTTATAACTTACATATTATACCTTACTCGTATCGTTCCTCCATATGTACCAATGGAACAACTAACCTGGTACTGGTCTCACAATGTCCACCACTACGTCGAGGAAGCCAACGTGCCTACAGGCTGGGGATGGGTTAAGTTTTTAAACAAAGGCGATTTCCTCAACTTCATCGGCATTGCTTTTCTGGCATTACTTACGATAGTTGGATTCCTCACCTTGATTCCCGCTTACGCAAAAAAGAAAGACTGGGCTTTTATGGTGATAGTTGTGGTGGAAATATTGGTGCTGTTGCTCGCCGCTACAGGCATCTTGGGCACCGGAGGTCATTGAAAACACTAGCATGTCGTTGTTATTGCCATTTAGTGAAATCTATCTTTTCAAGTGAATCTTGCCACTTAAAGATCCGGGGGCTTGAAAAGCCGCGATAGAGCTCCCGGATAATATTTTGCGGTCTTGAGCACAACACCCTGTACCTCCATGTTTCAAAGTTATTTTTTGAAATTGCCCTCAAGGGTCTTGATTTTTTACCGAAAGATTTTTATCAATTATTAGCACTCTTCGTAATAGAGTGCTAGCAAAGGTGGTAATTGTCGATAAGGGAATATTTAAACCAAGGAGGGGAAAGAGTTATGAGGTTGCGTCCATTGCATGACAGGGTAATTGTCCAGCGTATTGAAGAAGAAGCCAAGACTCCCGGTGGAATCATCATACCAGACACGGCAAAGGAAAAACCTCAGCAGGGGAAAATCATCGCCGTAGGGAACGGAAAGATACTGGATGACGGAAAGGTTATTCCTCTTACGGTCAAGGAAGGCGATCATATTCTGTTTTCTAAGTATGCAGGAACCGAGGTAAAGATCCAAGGTGAAGAGTATCTGATTATGAGAGAAGATGACATCCTTGCAATCGTTGAAAATTCTAGCAAGTAAGAAAAATTGCGGTAGGAGGTGATCACATGCCGGCCAAGATGATCGAATACGGCGCTACTGCGAGAGAAAAAATTATTGAGGGAGTTGATATCCTGGCAAACGCGGTGAAGGTTACCCTAGGACCTAAAGGGCGCAATGTAGTTATCGAAAAAACATTTGGTTCTCCCCTCGTGACCAAGGATGGTGTTACCGTTGCGAAGGAAATCGAGCTGGAAGATAAATTTGAAAATATGGGTGCTCAAATGGTCAAGGAAGTCGCCAGCAAGACCAGTGATGTGGCTGGTGACGGAACCACAACGGCAACCATTCTGGCACAGGCAATCTTTCACGAGGGTTCCAAGCTGGTGGCTGCTGGCCATAACCCAATGGCTTTGAAGCGCGGGATTGACAAGGCCGTGGAAAAGGTTGTTGAAGCTCTCAAGGAGCAGAGCAAAGAGGTTCGGGATCAAAAGGAGATTGCTCAGGTCGGAACCATCTCCGCTAATAATGACCCTGAAATTGGAAACATCATCGCCGAGGCGATGGCCAAAGTCGGAAAAGAGGGGGTTATAACTGTTGAAGAAGCAAAGAGCATGGAGACCACTCTTGAAGTGGTGGAAGGAATGCAGTTTGATCGCGGGTACATTTCCCCTTACTTCGTAACGGACGCCGAAAAGATGGAATGTGTTCTGGAAGATGCGTATGTGCTGTGTCATGAAAAGAAAATCAGCAACATGAAAGATCTACTCCCGCTTCTTGAGCAAGTTGCCCGGATGAACAAGCCTCTCCTCATCGTGGCCGAAGACGTCGAAGGTGAAGCTCTGGCAACACTGGTTGTTAACAAACTCAGGGGGACCCTTAAGGTTTGCGCCGTCAAAGCACCCGGGTTTGGCGAAAGACGGAAAGCAATGCTTCAGGACATTGCGATTCTGACGGGTGGACAGGTGGTATCTGAAGATTTGGGCGTCAAGCTCGAAAACGTAACCTTAAACGACCTCGGTACCGCTAAACGCATCGTAATCGACAAGGACAACACGACTATAGTTGATGGCGGAGGTAGTAAAGAACAGATCGAGTCCAGAATCAAGCAGATAAGAACACAGATTGAAGAAACTACCAGCGACTATGATCGTGAAAAACTCCAAGAACGTCTTGCAAAGCTGGTAGGCGGCGTTGCGGTGATTCGAGTGGGTGCTGCAACCGAAACAGAAATGAAGGAAAAGAAAGCCCGTGTTGAAGACGCACTCAACGCAACGAGAGCGGCCGTTGAAGAAGGCATTGTGGCTGGTGGTGGCGTAGCATTGCTCCGCTGTCAAAAAGCACTCGAAGGACTACAGCTCGATGGCGAAGAACGCTTCGGAAAAGATATAATCATGAGAGCTCTTGAGGAACCGATCCGCCAAATCGCCAACAACGCTGGTCATGAAGGTTCTATCGTGGTCGAAAAGGTTAAGGCAGGTGAAGGTGCTTTTGGCTTCAATGCTCAAACTGAACAATACGAAGACTTGATCGCAGCCGGCGTGATCGATCCAACAAAGGTGGTTCGTTTCGCCATTCAGAATGCAGCAAGCGTCGCGTCATTACTGTTAACCACCGAGGCAATGATTGCCGAAAAACCTGAAGAAAAGAAACAGAATGCCACCCCACCAATGCCTGAATATTAATGGCAAATAGCTGATGGGAGCCCGGGGAGTTTTCGTTCAGTTCGGGCTTCCCTTATTACGAAAATCCCCATTTTTTTAGGCGCCGCCACAAGGATACTCGGTCAATTCCGAGTATCTCGGCGGCCTTCTTTTTGTTCCATTTAACTTTCTTGAGTACCCAAAGGATATAATCCCTTTCATGCTCTTCCAGGGTCAGAAACTCCCTGGGCTTTGTTCTTGGAACCCTCAGGGTAAGCTGCTGCAGGTCCGGTGGAAGGTGAATCAACTCTATCCTAGAGCCCTGACAAAGTGTAACCGCTCGCTCCATGATATTTTCAAGCTCTCGCACATTTCCAGGAAATTCATAATTCAAAAGCACATCCATAACATCTTCACTTATTTCAGTTATGTTCTTTTTCTGGATGCGGGAAAACTTTTCCAGAAAGAATTGGCAAAGTAGCGGTATGTCGTCTTTGCGCTCGGCTAGAGGCGGAACATACAAAGTCACAACATTAAGACGGTAATAGAGATCCTGCCTGAAGTTTCCCTCTTTGACTTCTTTAGCCAAGTTGCGATTGGTAGCACCGACTACGCGAATATCTAAGGGTATTTCCTTGGTGCCGCCGACTCTGAAAAGCTTTCGTTCTTGAATAACCCTGAGAAGCTTCACTTGCATAGCCTGCGACATCTCGCCTATTTCGTCCAGCAGGACGGTTCCACCATTTGCCGCCTCCAAAAGCCCTATTTTGGTGGACGTAGCCCCCGTAAAGGCCTCTTTTTCGTGCCCGAAAAGCTCATTTGCCAAAAGTTCGTCCGTAAAGGCTCCGCAATTGATGGCAACAAATGGTTTATCTCTTCTGGGGCTTCTAGCATGAAGAGCTCGAGCTATCAGCTCTTTACCTGTGCCGGTCTCTCCCATTATCAATACATTACAGTCTGTAGCAGCAACATGATTAACAAGGTTCAAAAGCTGGACCATTTTTCCGCTTTTGCCTATGATAACTGGCTCTTCATCGGTAGCTCTTTCAACCTTTTCGCGAAGTTCCTTAACCTCCTTTTTTAGTTCCACCTTCTCCAAAGCCTTCTGCACTATTACCCGTACTTCATCAATACTGTACGGTTTTGCCACATAATGATAGGCCCCCTTTTTCATTGCTTCCACTGCCGATTCCACCGTGGCATAGGCAGTAATAACAATAACTTCAGCCTCAGGGTGCAATTCCTTTACTCGCTCCAGCACTTCCATACCGTCAACTTTCCGCATTCTGAGGTCTGTAACCACCAAATCAAAACCCTCATGTTCAAGCCTTTGCACAGCCTTTTCACCAGATTCCACAGCAACCACCTTGTAACCCTCTTTCTTCAGAATGTAGGTCAGATTATCCCTGGCTGTTTTTTCATCTTCAACTACTAGAATTTTAGGCACCATTTACGAAACCACTCCTTTACCGCCAGGCTCTTGACACTCTTTATCGATTGGAAGTTCAATGGTAAAAACGGTTCCCTCTCCCACTTTGCTCCTTACCGATATTCTACCTCCGTGTTTCTCCACGATGCCGTAAGCAATGGAAAGCCCCAGTCCTGTTCCCGATCCAACCTCTTTAGTTGTAAAAAACGGGTCAAACACCTTCTCAAGCACGTCTTCAGGAATTCCAGACCCGGTATCCCGCACTTCAATAAACACTTTTCGGGCATTTTCATCTTTCCAGGCTTCTATTTCAACAAAACCGTCTTTTTCGCCTATAGCGTCAATAGCATTCATGATAAGGTTCAAGAAAACCTGTTGCATGCGGGCACTGTCTATTTCAACAATCAGCTGATCAGGTACCTTTACCCTTATTTCAACATTGGCCGGGACCTGACTTGATACAAGACGAACCGTTTTATCTACCACATCCTTAAGAGAAACCGGCGTGAGCGAAAACTCCCTGACCCTTGAAAACTCCAGCAGACCTCGTACTATTTCCCTTGCACGATTCACTTCTTGGGCAATGTTGTGCAACATGGTTTTCACAAAATCGGGGTCGAGAGAGTCCATATCTTCCATCAAAATCTGGCATGACGTTGAAATGTTATTTAAGGGGTTGTTTAACTGATGGGCAACGCCAGATGTGAGTATTCCGAGAGAAGACATCTTCCTGGCCTGTATGAGCTGTTCCTGGCGACGTTCCAGTTCTGCAACCATTTTGTTAAAAGCTTCAACAACCCTTTGGGTTTCGTCGTAAGTGGCCAGGACGGGAAGAGGTCTGAAATCTCCTCCGGCAATCCTAAGCATCGATTTTTCTATGACCTTGAGGGGACGAACAATTCTCTTTGCAACAAACGGAATAAGAAAAATCCCACCAATGAGAACCACAATAAGTGACCCCACTAGTTGAGTTCTTAGATGGTTGATTATGTCGATAACTCTCTTACGCTCATAAAGAACCAGTTCCTCTGCAATTTCCGTAACTTCCCTCCCGGTTTTTCTAAGCTTACTTTGAAACTTGTTAAAGTCATTACTACCTTTTTTAGGATAGCGCTTTTTTAGCTGCCGCACGAGCTCACGATATTCCATCAACCCATTCTTGATCCTTCCAAGGTAACTACTACCCCTCAATCCTTTAGTTTTAAAGGATATTCTATCAATAAGTTTAAGGCTCTGTTCGATATAATCTTCTATTTTCTCTAAGGTCGAAGGTGAACCATAAAGAAAAAAATTCTTTTCAAAACGGCGAATCTCCAAGATTGCATTTCTCAGGTCATCAGATCTCTGAATAAACTCAACTTTTCGTTCCATTTCCGTGAGCAAATAATAAGAAAAACCAGCAATAAGCGACATTATAAGTGCAATGAAGATCAAGCTAATTACAATCTTCTGTCTTATGTTTAGCTTTGCAAAGGGCCATTTCATTGCAATCTTCCCCCAATCAGCATTTATTATGGCAATAAAACGAGATCTACTATTTCATCCAACTCGTTTGCTAAAACTATCTCTACTTCCTCAGTAATTTCAGGCTCAAGTGCTCGAACATCCACTTCATTCTTTTTCGGAAATACCAGGGTTCGGACACCGGCCCTCTGGGCTGCTAAAATCTTCTCACGAACGCCCCCAACGGGCAGGATACGGCCACTCAGAGTAAGCTCGCCTGTAGTGGCAATGTCTCTCCTTGCGGGGCGTCCGGTAAGTAGAGAAATCAGCGCCAGAACTACGGTCACTCCAGCAGATGGTCCGTCCTTTGGCACTGCCCCTGCGGGAATGTGAATATGAATGTCCATGTCCTTAAAAAAGTCCGGATCTATGCCGTAGTGTTCGGCCCGGCTACGCACATAACTTAGGGCCGTTTGAGCCGACTCTTTTAAAACACTGCCCAGTGAACCCGTGAGTATGAGCTGACGATCACCCTTCATCTTCGCCGCTTCAACAAAGATTATTTCTCCACCAAAAGCATTCCACACAACCCCTGTCGTAACCCCTACCCGGTGTTTAGCCATTGCCACTTCATGGAGATACTTGGGTGGCCCTAGCAAATCGTGCACCACGTCCTCGTCTATTGAGCCAATAGGCAGGGCCTGTTTGCTGGCAAGATGAAGTCGAGCAAGCTTACGACAAAGTCCTGCTATCTCGCGTTCTAGTTGCCTGACTCCAGCTTCCCTGGTATAGTTTTGAATTATAATAAGCAAAGCCTTATCATCCACTTTTATCTCTTTTTCCCGAAGGCCGTGCTCCCAGAGCTGTTTAGGAAGAATAAAGTGTTTGGCTATCGTTAGTTTCTCCTTTTCGGTATAGCCGCAAAATTCTACTACTTCCAATCTATCCCGCACCGGTGCAGGCAAGTGTTCTATCTCGTTTGCAGTGGCTATGAACATCACCCTGGAAAGATCGAAGGGCACATCTAGGTAATAATCCACGAAATGGGCATTTTGTTCCGGATCAAGCACTTCCAGAAGCACTGCCGACGGATCGCCACGAAAATCCTGTCCCACCTTGTCAAGTTCATCAAGCATAAAGACCGGATTTTTAACACCTAGGCGCCTGATTTCTTGAATAATCCTTCCCGGCATAGCTCCAGCATAGGTTCGCCTGTGCCCCCTAAGTTCAGATTCATCCCTCAAACCTGCAAGAGACATACGGACAAATTTACGCCCCAGCGCATGAGCGATAGATCGTCCTATGGATGTTTTCCCTGTACCGGGCGGGCCCAAAAAACACAGAACGGGACCTCGTGACATGTGAAGGTGCTTTCTCCTTTCCTTTATTTCAGCCACCACCTGCCTGAGTTGATTCAGGTCAATTGGCTTGGACAGGTAATTGACTGCGCCCTTTCGTAGGGCCGTTACGGCCGTGCCGACAGTCGCGTACCCTGTAATTATGACCACATCGGTGGAAGACGATAATCTTTTTACTGCGTCCAGAAGTTGAAGCCCGTCCATTTTGTCCATTTTCAAATCGGCAAGAACCAGGTCATAGTCCTTCTCCTTTAGCCTTTCGCAGGCTTTCAGACCGTTTTCCGCCGTATCGACCTCATACCCTTCTTTTTTCAAAACATACTGAAGATTCGTCCGAGCAATTACCTCATCATCAACCACAAGAACACGAAAGGTTTGCAATAAACATAGCGTTCTGCTGGCAAGGTATTCAAGAATCCTTTCTTTTACGTGACCAAGCCCATAATGTTCGGCGCTGAGGATTTCCTCTGCCCTCTGGAGATCAAGATTATCTTCAGTATACTTGTCCCAAGGAAGAGACAGCAAAAAATCAAGGTAATTAATGCCAATCCCGTACTCAGCCATTGACGAGTCGATAGATTTTAGTTTTTCTAACTCTTTAAGTGCAACCCTGTAAACTGCTTCTGGTAACTGGGCATTTTCCAAGCGCTTTTCCAGTTGTTCCAGATCTGTAGATATGCCTTCTTCCGGCTCCTCCAGCGGACGGTCTGCTTTTTTGAAAAAAATCATTTTTTCCTCCGAGATATTGCATTTTGCAACACATCTTCCAACAGTGCAACATTCCCTATCTTGTTGAGTTTTCTAATATTTTGCAATCAAATTCTCTCAGTGTTGCACTGTGCAACTTATATCCATAATTGGCGTTGGAGATAGTTATATCATTTTTCTTTGTCACATCAAGCAGTTATAGCTCATTTCCGCTGTTGGTACACCCTTTGATTTAAAAAGCAAGTGAAAGCAAAACCTAAAAAGCAGGGAGGGCAAAAAAATGAAGCGAATAAAAGAAAAACTGGAAGCACTGGCGGCGGCGGTGGCTTTCGCCGAAGCCGGGGAGTTCAACGAAGCGGAACGGATGCTGAGGAAAGAAGAAAGAGTTGATCGAAAGAAGGACGTAAAACGAACGACTCAGCGTCCACGTCCAAGGGTATACAAAACCTGAAAAATAATGAAAGGGGGGATATAGATATGTTGAAAAAAATCAAAGCAAAATTTAGGAAAACTTCCGAAGCAGAGGGAGTAGATGTCAAGAAAAAAAGCACGCTGAGGGAGTCTATTGAATCCACGACGGAAGCCATAGCTTTTGCCGAAGCGGGATTGCATGAAGAAGCCAAGAAAATTAGCGATGAAGCACAAGCAGTTTCTAAGAAAATTCTAGTTGTGAGCCCCAACGAAGGCTTTTCCAAGAAGGTTATGGACTACGCTCTGGGCTTTGCCGATAGGATGGGCTATGAAATAGTGGCCATGAACGTTCTGGATATGCCCCACCAAGGAACGGAACCTGTTGCTCCTTATTGTTCCATCATTGAAGAGCGATTCAAATCGGCTTCGCAGGAAAGTGTGAAGGATTTTTATAGAGAAGCCCAACTCAAGAACATTCCCTTCGAACATATTGTCAAAGTGGGCGATCTGGATCAGTGTATAAAGGAAGCAGTTAGAGAACTCAAAAGAGTGGAATTCGTCATCAGCGAACCTGAAGCCCTGCCGGAAGTTGCAAAAGACGACGAATATGTTATACCCGTGTATGCGGTGTCGTCGGTGGCATAAGATAACGTCTTTCCCGGTGGAACACTGTTCCACCGGGAAAGAAATTTTTTTTGACTTTGCTTGTAAAATATATCACAAGGAGGGATTGGATGGGATTTGATTTTTGGCTCAGGTTGAGTTTTGTTCTCATAACATTCCTGATTTGTTTTGCCTTCAGGCATGAAGGAAAGAAGAAAAAGCAATAACGAAAATCAGGAGGGAGCGCTGTGACACCGGATATGATTCTTACCCTGTGTGTTCTTACACTGGCGATCATTCTCTTTGTTTTCGAATGGGTCAGGGTAGATGTTGTTGGCATTATCATGATGGTGCTTCTCCCACTTATGAAACTCGTAACACCCCAGCAGGCATTTTCGGGGTTAAGTAGTAACGCCGTTGTTTCGATTATTGCAGTCATTATCATAGGAGCGGGCCTCGATAAAACAGGTGTCATGAACAAGGTTGCGACTCCGATTATCAAATTGGGCGGCCGGAGTGAACGACGTATCATGTGCCTAGTTGCAGGCACTGTAGGAGTTATATCTAGCATGATGCAAAACATTGGCGCCGCAGCATTGTTCCTTCCAGCAACCCAGAGGATTTCAAAAAGGCTCGGCATACCTATTTCAAGGCTTCTCATGCCAATGGGATTTTGTGCCATCATTGGTGGAACCCTTACACTAGTCGGTGCAAGTCCTACTATTCTTTTGAATGACCTTCTTGTCCTAGAAGGCAAGAAATTGGAACCTTTTGGTTTATTTACCCAAACCCCGATAGGCGTTTGTCTTTTAGCGAGTGCGATTCTTTACTTTCTTATTTTCGGCAAATTTGTTCTCCCCGCCGGATCGGGAGAAAGCGACGTAGGTATCACGACCAGGCTTCTGGAAGTTTACAAGGTTTTTGAGCAGCCTTACGAAGTGGACATTCCCGAGGATTTTGATGGTCCAAAAACCCTTCAAGAGTTGAGTATAAGGCGCGACTATCTGGTAACGGTCGTAGCCATAGGCAATGCCAAAACTGGCAAAAAACGAAGGGTGATTCGTAAAACGGACACCATATCCCCTGGGGATACGATAGTGGTTATGGGTAAAATTGAGCGCGTCCAGAAACTGGTAGAAGATAAAGGGTGGACTTTGAAAGATAGCCTCGATCTTTTTGCAGACGATTTTGCCCGAACCAATGCCGGTGTTGTGGAAACCGTCGTATCTCCAAGGTCGGAATTAATCGGTAAAACTCTTGAAGAAGCCGACTTTCAAAACAGCTTCCGCGTAAATCCTTTGGCAATAAACACAGGAGACAGAATCTACATTTCTGGAATTAACCATGTGAAACTCAGAATGGGTGACGTTATCCTTCTTGAAGGCCCATGGGATCGTTTTCACCGGATAAAAAACATGCCTCAGCCCAGAATTTTAACCTTCGCAACTCCCCTTGAAGGTGAAATTCTTAGACCAGAAAAGGCTAAATATGCCGTTTTCTGGCTTGCTTTTGCCCTGACTCTGGTCATATTCGTAAAAATTCGTCTTTCTGTTGCTCTAATGTCCGGGGCTCTGGGGATGATTCTCACCGGAGTGCTCTCTGTTGATGAAGCTTATCAATCAGTCGACTGGATGACCGTGTTCCTGCTCGGTGGTTTAATCCCTCTAGGAATAGCCTTTGAGCAGACCGGAACTGCTGCGTACATTGCAAAGAAGGTTCTGGAATTGGTTGGCCAAGTTTCCCCAATCGGGCTACTAACGGTCGTTGCTGTAATGACATCCTTTTTTACCCTGGTAATATCTAATGTTGGAGCAACAGTACTTCTTGTACCATTGTGCATGAATATGGCTGTCATGGCAGGAGCGGATCCACGCATGGCAGCCTTGGTGGTCGGACTTTCAGCGTCCAACACTTTTGTGCTTCCAACCCACCAGGTTAATGCTCTGATAATGAGACCAGGTGGTTATCGTACCGTTGATTATGCAAAAGCCGGTGGAATTATGACTATTCTATTCCTGGTGGTTGAACTCTCAGTGATATACTTTTTCTACGGCGCCTGATTCTGCTCTTCAATTCGGATTGAATCTTCAAAAGTGGGGCATGGGTATAATATGCCCCACCTCACAATTATCCAGCCCTCCCATAAAATCAATTTGCTCACGTATAAACATAATGTTAGAAATATTAACACTTCTCCCTGTATCTGGCTTTGGTTCAAAAGTGCGGGAGGGCTCCATGGATCAACTCCTAGTTAAGAGCAAAACCCTCCGAGTCGATAAAAAAATCGTTGAATCCTCTAAAGATGCTCATAATTACGTGGCTGTGGACCTTAATGACATACCAACTCAAACGCCTTTATCTTTCACTGTTTACTATCCTATCATGAGCGATCGTGAAACGGGCACAGCTGAATTTCAACCACTCATAAAAGCGGGCAGTCAGCTTACGGGTGAATTCAAAAAATTCCTCCAACAGAGAGACGTAACTAAGGTCTTTATTCATAAGGAAGAATTTAATCTATTCCTGAAACGCTCTGCCATTCGTTTGAAAGAACTTGTAACGAATCCGTATTTGAAAGCCAGCAAAAAAAACGAAATACTTTATAGAAACGCCACCTACATCATAAAAAGTATTTTCAGCGATCCTAAAGTTGGTGAAAATTTCAAGCATGCAATATCTATAGTTGAGATCTATAGCAATTTTATATCAATGAGCGAAGACATTCATCCATCATTGTTGATCCAAATTTTTGCGAAAGATTACAATTTATTTGCCCACTCCGTACAGGTGGCCATCTTGGCCATAAGCTTTGCAAAGATCCTCGGCAAAACGCAGGAAGAAATATTTCAACTTGGGTTGGGTGGGCTTCTTCACGACATTGGAAAGCTAAAAATATCTGAAGAAATCCTAAATAAACCTGGTCCATTAACAAAAGAAGAATTTGAGCTCATGAAATCTCACCCTATTTATGGCAAAGAAATACTGGATAAGCAAACCAGCCTATTGCCCAAAGAATCAATTATTATAACGTTGGAACATCACGAGTCTGCTGACGGAAACGGTTATCCAGGAAAGAAAACACTCGAGGATACTCATCCCTTGGCACAAATAATCCATATTGTAGATTGTTATGACGCCCTCACTATGAATCGAGTTTACCGCTCTGCTCTTTCCCCGTTTGAAGCCCTCAAAACAATGTGCAACGAAATGAAAAGCTCATTTAACCTCAAGCTTTTGGAAAATTTTATAATGTTTTTAGGGTATTAAATTCTGCGTCCAGGTTGCAGGGATCTGAGCGAAATCTCGGTCAAGTCCTTTTCTTCCTGTAAAAAGGATGGCCGAACATCATCGAGGCATTTCTCAATGTCCAGTTCTCTTCTCAGCTTGTCAAGATAATTCAATTCCACTACGGTGAATCCCACTCTACACCATCTTTTTAATGCTCCAGCCAGAACAGAAAAGACGAGCCTTAAAGCAGACTTCTACGTTAAATCAAGTTTGTCAATTTCTCTCGCAAATTTCTGTAAGCCGTTGAATTAAAAGGAAAAACGATAATATTATTCCGATAACAAAGCTAATTTGGAATTTCATTCATTTTCCAACCATTTTCCACAATTAAAGCCATATTTTTTTAATTTTCTGGCTATGGTTGATTGATTAACTTTCAGCGCTTCGGCAATTTTCTGCTGGGTCTTGTACCGGGACAACATATCTCTCAGAATTTTGCGCTCAAAGTCTTCAATCATCTCGCGAAAGCTCCTTTCATTGGCCACGACTTCCTGTTCCTGAAGTTGGCTTTTTCTTTTCTTGCGTATCTCGTCCGGAATATCTTTTCGATCGATAACCTCGCCAGATGACATGGCAACAAGCCTTTCACATAGGTTTATTAATTCCCGAACATTGCCAGGGTAATTATAATTCAGAAGAACTTTTAGCGCTCTGGAACTTAAGCGTTTCACGCATCCCATGGATGATGAAAAATGGTGAATATAATGTTCTAGAAGCGGAAATATGTCTTCAGGACGTTCCCGAAGAGGCGGAATGTGTATGGGTATAACGTGTAGTCTGTAATAAAGATCCTGACGAAATTCCCCACTTTTTGCCAAATCATCAAGATTTCGGTTAGTCGCTGCAATAATGCGCACATTAATCACACGCTGCTTTGTTCCACCCACTCGTGTAAAACAACCGTCTTCGAGAAAATGGAGTAGTTTTGCCTGGGCTGCAGGTGACAATTCTCCCACTTCATCCATTAATACCGTTCCTCCGTCAGCCAGCTCCAACAGGCCGGGCTTGCCAGACTTTTTAGCTCCCGTGAAAGCACCTGGTTCATAGCCAAAAAGTTCAGACTCTATAAGAGAATCAGGCAAAGCAGCACAGTTGATCTTAACGAACGGAGCATGAGATCTATCACTGTATTTGTGGATCATCTCCGCTATGAGGCCTTTTCCAACTCCTGATTCGCCCAGCAAGATAACGGTTGAGTCAACTCGAGCAGCTTTGATCGCCTGATCGAGCACCTTTATCATGGCTGGGCTACGGGCAACGATTTGTCTGGACATCATTTTCTCAAGTTGCATCTGCAGAATCTGCTCGCGATACTCATTAGTCAGGGCTTCCTTTTCAAGAAGCTTTTCGTGAAGGTCCTCAATTTCTGTAATGTCTCGCTCTGTAGTAACGACTCTAACAATACGGCCACTTTTGTCGAAAACCGGCGTGCCCGTAACCAGAAGCTTTCGCCCGGTTTTCGTCCGCTGGAGCATGTGAACTACTCTTCTGGTACGGATGGCCTCCAGAGTCGCCGACCGATCTACAAACCCCCGTTCAACCAGCTCATGCATGGATTTCCCTGTCACATCTTCCGCCCTTATTCCATTTATTCGCTCAGAAGCCGGATTAATCCTCACCACTGTCGCATTTTCATCACAGATCCACAGCCCATCATGAGACGAGTTTATAATTGTCTCAAGTTCTGCAGCAAGATGAGAAAATTGGAAAACTTCCTGAATGATCAATTCGAAGTTATTCTTGTCTTCAAGGCTGCATACAGCTCCGGCAGGAAACGTCACACTGTCGAAACGGCGTGCTCTCAAAATATATTCATTAGAGTCTATTTGAACACAACATAACAGATGTTTCTGTTCTCCAGATGCAACAGGCCAGATGCGCTGCCATAACTCCGGGTGCAACGATGACAAAACCAAATTCCTGCGAAAACCAAATTGTTCTTCTGCTGTTCTGTTCGACGAAAGAATTCTGCCGTCAACGCACACAGCAAACCATGCTTCGTCAATAAGTTCCGAAAGGCAAACGGTGCGATTTTCTGCTATTGATGCTGTGGTATTGATTAATTTCTGAAAAATATCATGCATTTCAGCATCAAATTATGCAAATTAGCATGTTAAGCTTAAGCCCTTTCTTCTTACAACCAAGCCATTATTAAACATTCCATCTATGGTCCGCTTCTTGCTTTTTTCAAATGTATACAGGCGTAAGGTTATATTTACAAACTTTTACAGGGAGGCCGAAATAAATGAGCACCATCCACACCTACGATGAGCTAAAACCACTAGATATGCACAACCTCCAATTTGATATAGCAGCCGAACGGTTGAATATACAACCATGGATTCTTGAAAAAATCAAGCATCCACGGCGAGAATTTGTGGTCAGATTCCCCATGCGTTATGATGACGGACGCGTTGAGCTACTTACGGGATATCGGGTTCAGCACAACACCCTGAGAGGGCCAGCTAAAGGTGGAATAAGATACCATCCCCAGGTTGATCTAGACGAAGTGCGCGCTTTAGCTGCGTTGATGACCTGGAAGTGTGCGGTTGCAAATATCCCGTTCGGTGGAGCAAAAGGTGGGGTTCAGTGTGATCCAACTTCCATGAGCCCCCAGGAAGTGGAGCGGCTGACACGACGTTACATCTGGGAAATATCGCCTTTCATAGGACCAGATCAGGACATACCAGCTCCAGATGTTAACACAAATCCCCAGGTTATGGCCTGGATTGTGGATACATACAGCGTTTTCAGAGGTCATACATGCAACAGTGTCGTTACTGGAAAACCTCTGGAACTGGGAGGAACTCTGGGAAGACTTACTGCAACAGCACAGGGACTCGCATATGTTCTGGAGGAAGCGGCAAAAATAAGAAAGATCAGCCTCTCTGATGCCACAGCAGCCATCCAGGGCTTTGGAAATGTCGGGTCTAATGCAGCATATATCTTGGAAAACGATTTGGGTGTGAAGGTCATAGCAGTGTCGGACGTTCACGGGGGTATTTACAATCCCCGTGGCCTATCCATCAGGGCAGTTAAAGATTGGGTTAACCGAACCGGCTCGGTTATAAATTATCCTGATGCCGACACAATTACTAACGAAGAACTGCTGGTTCTCCCCTGCGATATACTCGTCCCCGCCGCTCTTGAAAACCAGATTACTAAGAAAAACGCCGAAAAGGTACAGGCTAGAATTATTCTCGAGGGGGCAAACGGACCAACAACACCTTTTGCCGACGAAATCCTGGAGGGAAATGGAATCCTAGTAATTCCTGACATTCTGGCCAACGCTGGAGGTGTAACAGTCTCATATTTCGAGTGGGTTCAGAACATCCAGAAGCTTTTCTGGACGGAAAGTGACGTAAAAGCAAAGCTCCGAATGGTCATGACAAAGGCCTTTTACGATGTTTACGACCTCGCTTCTAGAGAGAAGGTAAGCATGAGAACCGCCGCATACATGCTGGCAATTGAACGGGTAGCAGAGGCCAAGATATTAAGAGGGATATTCCCTTAATGGCTTTTATCCTACATACGTTCACAAATGGCAAATGGAGGAACCAAATGAACAGAGCCGATCTTGATCGATTCTTTTCCCCAGCGTCTATTGCTATCATCGGCGCATCACAGGATTTCACAAAAATTACTGGAAAACCCTTATATTATCTTCGTAAGCATAGCTATCAAGGGAGAATATATCCTGTAAATCCCCGGTATACTTCTATAGATGGTATCCCATGCTATCCCTCCATAAAAGATGTCCCAGATGATATTGATCTTGCCCTTATTGCTGTCAATTTCCGGATGGTTCCACAGGTGCTCATGGAATGCGTTGAAAAAGGAGTAAAGTTCGCTACTATTTTCAGCTCCGGATTTGCTGAAGCAGGGGATGAAGGCAAACAGATACAGGAAGAAGTAGCACGTATTGCCCGGGAAGGGGGCATACGGGTATGTGGCCCTAACTGCCAGGGAGCAGTTGATTTTCACCGGAACATTGCCGCCGCCTTTTCTGCGGCTCTTGACGTATTTCCTCTGCTTAAAGGTTCGGTGGGCTTCGTAACCCAAAGCGGGGCCATGGGCTTTTCTATATTCAATCTGGCCCAGTCACATGGAATTGGCTTCTCGTATCTCGTCAGCACGGGAAATGAAATGGATTTAACGTGTATCGACTTTATGAACTTCATGCTGGACGACGACAACACATCCATGGTGTTTGCATATCTTGAAGGGATACGCAATGGGGAGGCGTTCAAAAAAGTTGCCGAGAAAGCCCGAATCGTGGGTAAACCCCTGGTTGTTCTCAAGACAGGCAAATCCGACGTTGGAAGCCGCGCGGCATCGTCGCATACCGCAGCCCTGACAGGGTCCGACGCCGTCTTTAGTGCTTTGTGTCGGCAGAAAGGAATCATTCGCATAGAAGATACGGAAGAATTTATTGACCTTGCCAAGCTTATGACCGTCTTTCCTCCGACCATTGGAGGCCCACGCCTGGGAATTATAAGCACTTCCGGAGGCGGAGGAGTTCTTTGCGCCGACATTGCCGACGATTTCGGCGTGGAAGTGCCAGAATTCGAAACGTCCACAGTAGAAAAGATCAGGCAATCCATACCATCCTTTGGTTCACCTCAGAATCCCGTTGACATGACCGCACAGGTAATCAACACGGCTGACGATTTCCGCAAGGTTCTTACGGCTGTAGCAGAAGATCCCAGCGTTGATGCAATCGTTGTTGTCATTACTATGATTGTCGGAACCTCCGGCACCCGTATGGCTCTCGATCTGGCTCGTGCCAGAAGGGAAACACAAAAGCCTATTGTGGTCGTATGGACGGCTGGAGAACATTTAATAAGCGAGCAATTGAAAATACTGGAGGAAGCCCGAGTGCCGTGTTACTCATCGCCTCGTCGGGCTCTGAAAGCTCTGGCCTACCTTATCAATTACGGACTACACCGGACGGAAACGAGCAATGATCCACCAGTCATCAGCCCTATGGAAAATATTTTACCTGACTTGAATAGAGAGAATCTGCGAGGCGTACTGAGCGAACATCAATCGAAAAAGATTCTCGAATGCTTCCAGATTTCCACAACCCGAGAGGAATGCGCCACCTCGGCCGAAGAGGCCAAATCTATTGCGAATCGTATCGGGTATCCTGTGGTCGTGAAGATAGATTCACCGGATATTCCTCACAAAACGGAAGCTGGCCTTGTGCGGCTAAATATTCGAAATGACGCCGAAGTTATCTCAGCTTTTAATGAAATGATGACCGCTGTAAAATCGAAATACCCAGATGCGCAAATCAATGGCGTACTAATTCAGGAAATGGTCACCGGTGGCGTTGAGGTCATCATTGGCGTAAAACGGGACCCTCAGTTTGGACATGCCGTCATGTTTGGACTCGGTGGAATCTTCGTGGAAATAATGAAAGACGTTACGATCAGAATCGCTCCAGTGGATCACAGAGAAGCTCTGAAGATGATCCAGGAAGTTCAGGGATACCGTCTTCTGGAAGGCGCGCGAGGATCGGCAAAATCCGACATTCAAGCCCTCGCAGAAACCATCGTCCGGGTATCTCATCTTGCTGAGTCTCTTCCAAACCTCGTTGAACTTGACATCAACCCCCTGATTGTTCTTCCTGAAGGTGCGGGAGTTAAAGCCGTTGACGCACTGATGATCTTTGATCGGCCGTAGCCACCAGTTTTACCGACGGCTCCGGGATGCCTAAAACCCTAGATAGGCTTCCCGGACCGCCGAATCTTCCTCTAAATCCTTGCTGTGACCTCCTTTTACGACTTTTCCCCTTTCTATTACATAGCAATAATCTGCGATTTTTAGTGTCTGGTGAACGTTTTGTTCAACGAGAAGCACAGTAAGACCTGTCCTTGCAAGCTCTTTTATCACCGAGAAAACCTCGTGGACAATAACAGGCGCCAGTCCAAGACTCGGCTCATCTAGCATAATAAGGTCCGGATCCTGCATGAGTCCCCTTCCGACGGCTAGCATTTGCTGTTCCCCTCCCGAAAGAGTTTCAGCAACCTGTTTTCTTCTTTCGGCCAACCTCGGGAACAGTTCGTAAACACGAGCAAGGTTCTTCGAACGTTTAGCCTTCGCCCTCCTGAGATAAGAACCTACAAGAAGATTTTCTTCAACGGTCATTTTCGGAAATATCTGCCTCCCTTCGGGTATAAGGGTAATTCCCTGCTCCACTACTTGATGGACCGGCATATTTGCAATATTTTGGTTCTTGTAAATAATTCGTCCATCAGATAGCGGAAGCAATCCGCAAATCGCTTTCAACGTTGTCGTTTTCCCTGCTCCGTTTGCACCTATTAAAGCAACAGTATTACCCTGCTCGACTGAAAAAGACACCCCCCAGAGGGCACGTATATCACCGTAGTAAACGCTAATGTCTTCCACCTTGAGCAAACTCATACCGCCATCTCCTCACCGAGGTAAGCTTTAATCACAAGTGGGTTTTCTGCTACTTCCTTTGGGCTTCCTTCTGCTATTTTCTCACCGTAGTTAAGAACTATCACTCTGTGGCTCAAACTCATGATAACCCGCATGTTGTGCTCAATAAGGAGGACCGTTACTCCCCTATCCCGCACCTGTTGGATAAGCCCCGTGGTTTCCTTTACCTCCGTTGGGTTAAGCCCTGCCATAACTTCGTCAAGAAGAAGCAAGGACGGTTCAAGGGCAAGAGCCTTAGCAATTTCGAGGCGTTTTCTTCCCGGCAATGTTAAGCTTGACGCAGGCATGTGAGCTTTATCAAGCAACCCTGTAAACTCGAGCACAGCATGAGCGTTCGCCTCTGCATTTTTTTTAGACGGGTGCTTCAGAAGAACTGCAACCATAACGTTTTCAAGAACACTAAGCCCTGCAAATGGTTTAACAATCTGAAATGTTCTTCCGATGCCTATTTTCGCAAGATCATAGGGAGGTTTTCCTGTAATGTCGTCTCCATGGAAGAAGATTCTTCCCTGTGTTGGTTTAAGGTACCCACTTATAACATTGAAAAGCGTTGTTTTACCGGCACCATTGGGCCCGATCAAACCTACAATTTCGCCCGGCTTAACATCAAAACTAACATCATCAACAGCGCGTAAACCACCGAAAGCCATAGTAACTGATTGTACATTAAGAACAGGATGACCCATGACCACTATCTCCTCTGGTCATATTATTTCTAGCGTTTTTCCTTACTACCGGCTAATCGAGCATTCTGGATTTTCCCATACACCGTGCCCCACAAACCATCAGGCATGAATACGACACTAAGAGCGATAAGCCCGCCGAGTATAATCAGATAAAGAACCTGATAGTCGGAAAGATAAGCCCAGAAATAGGTTTTGAATGTGGAAATTATCAGCGCGCCAATAGCCGGGCCAATAAGGGTTCCAAGGCCGCCGAAAACCGCCATAACCACTGCCTGATCCGTCACAAGGTCTCCAAGAGTTGACGATGGGTCGATATATGTAATCCAGTAAGCGTATATCCCACCGATTATGCCTGTCGGCACAGCCGAAATAATAAAAACTTTTATCTTTATCCTTGCCGGATTGAGCCCCATTGCCATAGCGCCGTCTTCATTTTCTCTAATGGCTTTGACCTTTAAACCGAAAGGATGGACTTCAAAAAGGTACCAAAAGACGATGAAAATTATCAGCACCGTACCGCCCATCACGTAGAAAAAGAACCCAGGTTGCAAAAAAGGAGGCAACCGCATGCCATCAGGTCCACCTGTTATGTCCAGTATCAGAGCAAGCTGCTGAATAGCCCGCGCCAAAGCCCACGTAGCTATCGCAAAATAGGCTCCTCTAAGTCTCAGAGTAGGTATGCCAGCAATGAGCGCTCCCAGCCCAGCCATAGCACCTCCAGCAATGCTGGCTGCAAAAAACGGCCACCCCTTATGCACCATGAGTATGGCCGTGGTGTACGCTCCTATACCAAAAAAAGCACCGTGTCCGAAGTTGAGATAGCCCGTGTATCCGGCGAGCACATCCCACGTTACCGCAAGACCAATCCACATAATTGCTTCAGTAATGACTCTCAGATAGAAAGTATCATGTACTACCAGAGGAACGACAAGAAATAGCAGTACTACCACTGAGATGGACGCATAGAATTTTCGACCCATACCTTAAACTCCCTTTCCGAAGATCCCTTTTGGTGAAATCAAAAGAATCAGGTAGAGGGCGGCAAAGACGGCAAGCATGGTGTATGATGGGCTGAGATATATAAGAAAGAACGATTGAACAAACCCGAGTAAAAAAGCAGCCCATGGAACCCCAGGAAGATACCCCATGCCGGCAAGTACCACCACAAAAAATGCAAAGATCGTGTAATCCGGTCCCATTTGAGCGCTGATCGAGAAGATACAACCGATAAGCGCACCAGTGGTTGCGCTGATTCCCGTGTATAGCCCGTAAACATGTCCCCCAGTACGACGAGCGTTTACCCCCATGAGGCCTGCCGCTTCCTTATGCTGAGCCAGCGCGCGCACGGCAAGGCCAAAATCCGTCCTGTGAAGAATATAGTAGAGCCCCATCGTAACCAGAACAGCGTAGCCCAGACCAGTCAGACGAATTAGCGGTATAGTCACAAAAATGGGCCCTACTTGGAAGAACAAAGAACCCTGCGCGAGGCTTGACGGAATGGAATGAGAATAGAAACCAAAGACAGTAAGAGCAATTCCTCTTATCATTAAAGCCAAACCAAATGTAAATACCAACCCCATGAGGACAGGATTTCCGCGTCTTCCACTCAACACACGGTGAATAAGTGGCTGAATCCACAATCCCACTACAAAGAAGCTCAGAAAAATAACGGGGAAAAGTAAGATGGGTTCCAGTCCTAACCAGCGGTTGAGGTAAAATCCCATAAAGGCCCCCAGCATGATCCATTCGCCAACGGCAAAATCAATAACGTGCATGACCCCGTATGCTAGAGAAAAACCTATAGCAACAGTGATATAAATTCCGCCAATAAGGATTCCATCAACAATAGCCTGAGGCAGTAACTGGAGCATGTCGTTTACCTCGTTTGTTTCTAGACTTTATAATTTTATGCCTGGAAGCATCAAATAGCTTCCAGGCATCATTCACTAAGCTTGCATTTAACGCTGATTCCAGGGTTTCATCGGATAAATGGCTGGGCTTTCTGCATACTCCGGAGGTCCAACGATGGCTGTATGTCCGTTCTGGATCTGTACCGTCAATGGCGTTAGGCCCACATTGGCATGGTAATACTGACCTTCGGTTGCAAAATTAACAGTGCCGTAGAAGGTACGAATATTAATTTTTTCCAATGCTTCAACGAGGGCCTCTCTTTCCTCGGGAGAAAGTGGGGGTGTGGCCTTGATTTGAGCAAGAGCAACTTGGAATGCAATCCCCGCAGCAGATGAACCCGCCTGAGTATAGTCAGCGGGAACATTGAACGCTTTGAGTGCAGCTTCAGCATAGCTTTTTGCATCAGGCCACAGAACTTCCCCGTGCGTTGGAATAGTTGAGGTCCAGACCGTGGCGCCAAATACCCCTTCAGCATCCTTTCCAAGTGCTTCCACAAAGGCAGGTTCAGTTACACCATAGTGCATTAAAAGGGCCTTGGGTGTGTAATTAATCTGGCGCAAAGCTTTCACCAAATTGATAAGTTCTTCGTCATGACCTCCAAAAGCTATGATGTCGGGCCTGGTTGCCTTGGCTACAGCCATATAAGGCGTAAGATCTTGCCCCTGAGGTACGATATCGTATTTTAAAATTTTAATTCCCAGAGCTTCGGCAGATGCTTTGAAGGCTTCCGCAGTGGCTTTCGAAAAGGCATCATTGGAACCCAAAATAATGGCTGTTTTTGGAGGAGGGGTAAGAGACGCCAAGGTTTTCATTGGTGTTGAGCCCGTATAATTGACCGGTGGAATGGTTCCAAAAGTGTACCTAAACTTCTGTTTCCAGATAATAGGTGACTCTGCCGAACCGGTGATCATGGGTATCTTGTACTTCTCGAGAACCGGTGCACAGGCCAGAGTTACGCCAGAAGAATAAGGTCCTAGAATGAAATCTACCTTTTCCTGAGTTGCAAGCCTCTCAGCAGCCGATGCCCCTGCAGAAGGTTCTGATTGCGCATCTGCATATACAAGCTTTACTGGATATTTTTTCCCATCAATTTCAATGCCGCCAAGTCGATTTACTTCCTGAGCCCAGAGATCATATCCCCTCTTCGTCACGTTACCACCTGTTGCCAGATCTCCCGAAAGAGACGTAATAACTCCCACTTTAAAATAGTTTCTACCTTCATCACCGTAAGCCAAACCAAATAATGGCCCTAACAACATGCCAAAAATACATAAACCTACCGTAAATACACGCTTCATACTCATCCCTCCCTGCTTTTTTCATGTCATTTTTGTTTTTGGCAAAGATACATGACTGGGTTTGGTTTGCATGCACAACTCATACCATCAATTAACTCACCGTAATATATTTAAGACTCACACCAAAAATCACCCTTGAACGTAACCATGATATGCCACAATTGATGACAACATGCATAATTTATGCGTCTATGCATAAAGCCGGTTTAACTTCCCCATCTAGCGCAACGTCTTAGCTTCTCGCTCTTCTGCTGGCTAAACTGGCTAGAACTGGTAATTAGGCCCCCTCACATGACAGTGGTACGCTCCTTGTAAATAAAAAAGAAGGTGATGAAAAACATGTTTACCGGCATATTAGACTGGCTAACATCACGAAAGGAGTTTAAGATGGCCTTATCTGAATTGGTAAAATCTCTTATGGAAAAAAGGAATGCAAACGTACCCCCGGGACCGTTTAATGTTACCACAGGGTTTGTCAGGGAAGCTCGCGGAGCAGTTATTATCGATGTGGACGGAAGAGAAATTATAGACTTTGCCGGTGGCATAGGCGTCATGAACGTAGGCCACTCACATCCAAAGGTGATTGATGCAATCAAGGATCAAGCAGAAAAATATGTCCATCCGTGCTTTCATGTAATGATGTACGAACCGTATGTTGAACTTGCTGAACGTCTCAATTCTCTTACGCCTGGTGATTTTCCTAAAATGACCATGTTTGCCAACAGCGGCGCAGAAGCTGTTGAGAATGCCGTAAAAATAGCCAGATACGCCACAGGTCGTTCGGCAATTATCTGCTTTGACAACGCTTTTCACGGACGTACACTTCTCGCCATGAGTCTTACCAGTAAGGTAAAACCATACAAATTTGGCTTTGGACCTTTTGCTCCAGAGATCTACAGAATGCCTTTTGCTTATTGTTACAGATGTCACTTTGGGCTAAAGTATCCAAGCTGCAACATTGCTTGTGCCGATTACCTAGAAGAATTTTTCATATCGCAGGTAGCTCCTGAGTGCACCGCTGCGATCATCGCCGAGCCCATTCAGGGCGAAGGTGGTTTTATCACACCACCACCCGAATATTTCCAGAAAATAAAGGCTATCTGCGATAAGTATGGAATATTACTAATTATAGACGAAGTTCAATCGGGCATGGGCAGAACCGGAAAGTTTTTTGCCATAGAACACTGGAATGTGGTACCCGACATCATAACCATGGCAAAAAGTCTTGCTGCCGGCATGCCCTTGAGTGCTGTTACAGGGCGAGCGGACATAATGAGCAAGCCTCATGTGGGTGGACTCGGAGGAACCTACGGTGGAAACCCAGTAGCCTGCAGAGCTGCTCTTGCCGTACTGGAAATTCTGTTAGAAGATAGATTATTACAAAGGGCAGAAGTTCTAGGTCAGAAGATTTTGGAAGGAATGCAAGAGTTGCAGAAAAATCATGAAATAATAGGCGACGTGAGGGGTAAAGGTCCCATGCTGGCTATGGAATTGGTGCGTGACCGCGCTACAAAAGAACCGGCTACAGAAGAAGCCAAGAAGCTTGTTCAAATCTGTTTTGAAAAGGGCTTGCTCATTCTGTCCTGTGGAGCCTTCGGAAATGTTATTCGCACCCTTATGCCCCTTGTCATAACGGATGAGCAACTCGAACAAGGCTTTTCCATTCTCGATGACGCTTTAAAAAAATTAACAACATAAATGTATGCGAGGGTTAATCTCATGAAAGGCTTCTTTAAACAATGCTTGGTAATCAATGTAGGTGATAGAACCTGGGATATAGAGTCAATTGACGACAGGGATTTAGCAAAGACTCTTGGAGGGAAAGGGCTGGCCAGCCGGCTTCTTCTTCAGAAAAATCCGGCCGGCGTTGATCCCCTTTCTCCCGACAATCATTTGATCTTCGCCTTGGGTCCGGCAACGGATACTCTCATTTGGGGGAACAGCCGTTATGGCATATACACGAGATCACCTCTTACGGGCTTTTTCGGGGAATCCTATGCAGGAGGGCGTGCTGCTGTGTGCATGTCCAAAACCGGCTTTGACGCTTTTGTGATACATGGAGTTGCTGATAAGCCCGTGTGGCTAGAAATATCCGATAATGGAGTAAAATTCCACGATGCCTCTGATCTCTGGGGCCTTGATACATACAGGACACAAGACGAAGTAAAAAAGCGCCTTGATGCCTCAGATGTGGGGATCGTGGTTATTGGCCCTGCCGGAGAAAACCTGGTCCATTTCGCTGTTGTGGAGAATGATTATTGGCGGTCCGCAGGCCGGTGCGGCATGGGAGCAGTGCTGGGATCTAAGAAGGTAAAAGCCATTGCATTCTACGGAAGCAAAAAACGGCCCGTAGCAGACTCCAAGGGAATTCGTGCTTACGCCAGCAAGACGCTCAAAGCATATAAAGAACACCCTGCCGTTAAGGCTTACCACGACTATGGCACGCCCATGATGGTTGCCCTGCTCAACAACGCCGGTGGCTTTCCCACCCGTTACTGGGCAAGCGGGCGTTATGAAAAGTGGCGTAATATAAGTGCCGAGGTCATGGTAGACCGTTGCAAAGTACGCCCCAGGGCTTGCAGAACCTGTTTTATGGCGTGCGGTAAATATCTCGAGGTCACAGAGGGCCGCCACAAAGGGTTGGTAATTGAGGGTCCTGAGTACGAAACCATATATTCCTTCGGTGGTCTGTGCATGATAGACAGCATTGAAGAGATCGCCTATCTTAATGACATCTGTGATCGCTTAGGCCTTGACACAATCACGGCGGGCAACCTTGCGGCCTTTACTATTGAGGCTTCCCGACGAGGAAAAATAAAAGAAAAATTCGACTACGGAGACGTCGACGGTGTAGCCCGTCTCCTTGAAGATATAGCTTACCGAAGAAAGATCGGTGACATTCTAGCAAAAGGAATTAAGGTTGCCGCATCTGAATGGGGTCTTGAATCTTTGGCAGTGCACGTGAAGGGTCTCGAACCAGCAGGATACGATCCACGAGCTCTGAAGGGAATGGGCTTGGCCTACGCGGTAAGTGACCGAGGGGCATGTCATCTGCGATCTACTTTCTACAAAGCTGAACTATCTGGAATGATTGATCCAGAACAAATCGAAGGAAAAGCTGAGCTGTTCGTTGATTTTGAAGATCGGTGCACCCTTTTTGACTGCCTGATTTTGTGTCGTTTCTTTAGAGATCTTTATCCGTGGGAAGAACTCACGACAATCGTTGAATTGACCACTGGTCAGGCCCTTGAAAAGTCCGAACTCCAAACTATTGCTTCTAATGTTACAGATCAGTGTCGCTGGTTCAACCTGCGTGAAGGCCTAACACCCGAGGACGATACCCTTCCGGAGCGCTTTTTCAAAGATAGCCTTGAAGATGGTAAGACAATAACATCTGACGAGCTTTCACGGATGATAAAAGAATATTATCGTCTTCGCGGCTGGGATGAAAGGGGTGTACCGGCCGTTCTGAGCCCGTAAATCATGGAGGAAAACGTGGGCCAATTTACTATTGTCCTGGGGTATGATGGTACACGGACAGCTTCGGAAGCCCTAAGATTGGCAATTTTTCATGCCCGTCATTTCGATGGGTTTGTCCATGTCGTGTACTCAGTCGCGGAAGGACATGAAGGGCGTATTGAAGAAATAGATGCCGCGCGAGGTTTTCTTGGGCATGCCGAAGAAATCCTGAAGGAAAACCATATACCCTGTGAGACGCACCTACTTGTCCGAGGACAGTCGCCGGGAAAGGATCTGATTCAATTTGCCCAGGATTGCAATGCTGACGAAATCATCGTCGGAGTCAGAAAAACTTCCAAAGTGGAGAAGCTTTTTTTCGGCTCCACTGCACAGTATGTGGTTGTGCATGCATCCTGTCCGGTAGTCCTTGTGAAATGAGGGAATGTAAGGGAAAATTTGAAAATGGTAGAATAGGCAATGAACGTGGCATATCTGCCGCGTTCGTTGCTTCTCTATCGGGAAAATAAGGGTGCGGAACAGACTGGTTAGAAAAAAGGATCTCACTGAGTAGCTGCGCCGAGTGGG
The DNA here is from genome assembly GCA_019309115.1 of Deltaproteobacteria bacterium. GTDB lineage: Bacteria > Desulfobacterota > Syntrophobacteria > Syntrophobacterales > Thermodesulforhabdaceae > JAFDGW01. The sequence goes on along the minus strand of JAFDGW010000014.1, from coordinate 11,929 downwards.
CGCCAAGGGTGTAAAGCCTTATTCATGTCTTTCATCTGGCTCACAGATGTAAATTTTGCCCCTGTCCTTCTCTTACTTCTTGCCCCAAAAGCTCTTAAATCACGAAGAATGTAGGATATCGCTCAAGAAAAGCATCACGCAAAGCTTTCCTATGTAAGTTGGCGGGTTTAATATATCTATAATCAAGTGAACGTTTGTCGCTTTCGGAGTCAAATGGAGGTAGCAATTATGACAAGTTTATCTGGTGACCTACTTTCAACGGGCATAGCGAGAAAGACAAAGCTCTACTATTTCAACAACTTCTGCAGAGCTTACAGGTCATGGTTTGTTCCTTATATCAAAGGTAAGGCTAAGTCCGGAAGTTTTAAGCCGGTCCTAGCTTACCTCTACACAGACCTCGACTGCAATCTAAATTGCAGGTACTGCTACAGCCAGGGAAGGCATATTCCCGGCATGAGTATGGAAACGGCCATTAAGGCTGTGAATTGGCTTGAAAGTATTGGATGTCGCGTTTTAGCTTACATGGGCGGCGAGCCCTTAGTACGCAAGGACTTCATAATTGAGCTCACGCGGTACGCCGCCCAAAAAGGGTTTTTTGTTTATCTTCCGACAAACGGGTTCCTTGTAGATGAAGCATTCGTGGATGCAATTGGAAAAGCCGGAGTGGCTACAATCAATCTGGCTGTTGACGTTGTTGAGCCGAAACCAGGACTTCCAAAAGCTCTCAATTCTATACGTGACCAGTTTGAATATCTCATTGCTAAGGAAAAAGAATACGGTTACATACTTTTCTTGAACATTAATATTACCAGAAAGAACCTTGAAGATGTGAAAATACTTACGGAAATAGCATACAAGCGCGGTATCGCTACTGACTATCACATAAACGAGCCACCACCTATACGCTACGAAGATTTCAAACATCACGATGACGGATGGTGGATAACGCCTGACGAATACGAAAAAGTTGACGAGCTTGTCGACTGGTTAATAGAGAAAAACAGGTTAGGTTACCCGATGGTTAATTCAATTGAGCATCTCATGGCTATTAAGGATTTTATCCGTGGCAAACTTAAGCCCTGGAACTGTAGGGCAGGTGAACTTACAATGGTAATAAGACTTGACGGCACTTTTGCTCCCTGCTTTGAGATGTACGGGAGTTCGGAAAATTGGGGAAGCCTTGACGAAGGTCCAAAATTCGACCCAGAGAGGTTAAAAAAACTAAAATCCACCTGTAATACCCATTGCCTTAGCACTTGTAATTTTCAGGCGTATCATTACTCAAAATCATTTATATATTCCCTGCAATGGGTTGTAAAACATGCGTATTCAGATATTCTTGGAGTCTCATAGACAAGTTCAAGATGGTCAATAATTAACTATGAGCGGATGAAACAGGAGGTGAATCTATGGCAGTAAAAGTAAAATGGTTAGGGCATGCATTTTTCCAGATTACAAGTCAGAATGGCAAGATAATCTACATAGACCCCTGGATTACCGAAAATCCATCCTGCTCCATGAAGCTTTCTGATTTCGATAGAGCCGATGTAATTCTCGTAACCCACGATCATTTTGATCACGTAGGTCAGACGGTTGAGCTTTCTAAACAAACAGGTGCCACAGTAGTTGCTCCCGTTGAAACAGCTCAATCCCTTAAAGAACAAGGTGTTCCGGAAAGCCAGATTATATTTGGTGGTTTTGGTATGAATATTGGCGGAACGGCGGAAATAGATGGCATAAAGTTAACGATGACCCAAGCTTTTCACTCTTCAGCCACGGCATCCCCTGCTGGATACATCATTACCACGGAGGATGGGAAAAACATTTATCATGCGGGAGATACAGGAATATTCGAGTCCATGAGGCTACTTGCGGAAATTTATCCCATCGAGTGTGCTCTTCTTCCTATTGGAGGTGTATTTACCATGGATCCGATTCAGGCTGCAAAAGCTGTGGAGATCATGAAACCGAAGAAAGTTATTCCTATGCATTTTGGAAGTTTTCCAATCCTTGAACAAAGTGCAGATCGATTCAAAGAGCTGGTTAAAAACAAAACCCCAGATGTGGAAGTTATTGTTCTAAAACCAGGTGAAGAGATCACACTTTAATGCTTGGTCTGCAAAAGCTTTCAACACGCTTTTTTAACAAAATGCAAGCGGGTCGCTGTTATGAATCAACGACCCGCATCTTCAATTCATAATTAATGTCCCGTATCAGTGACTCCAGCTTCTTCAAAGGTTTTTATATCCATGAGAACGCGAGCTGATGCTTCAACGATGGGCATGGCCAAAGCAGATCCTGTACCTTCTCCAAGACGCATGTCCAGGTCAAGAACGGGTTTAAGTCCTATCAAATCCGCCATCAAAGCATGTCCTTTTTCTTGGCTACGGTGAGATATAAAAAGATAATCTTTGGCGGCCGGCACAAGATGCACTGCCACGAGGGCTCCAGCGGTAGCTATGAAACCATCGCAAACAATAGGAACTCTGGCAGCCGCCGCACCCAAAACCGCACCGGCAAGACCGGCAATTTCACAGCCCCCCACCTTTGCCAGGACATCAACAGGATCGGAGGGATCAGGCCTGTTAACCTCAATGCCTCTTTTTATCACAGCTATTTTACGTTGCATACCTTCGTCATCAATGCCTGTTCCCCGTCCTGTTATTCCTTCAACGTCGTAACCTCCAAACACTGCAAGTATAGCTGTGGATGGGGTTGTGTTTGCTATGCCCATATCCCCGGTACCTATAAGCTGATAGCCCTCTTTTTGCACCGCGTCCAACACCAATTCAGCGCCCGCAACAAGTCCCTGTTCAGCTTCTTCCCGAGTCATGGCCGGGCCTTTGGTAAAGTTAGCAGTGCCCTTTCGAACCTTTCGTCGAATTACATTCCAATCCTCCGGCAGATCCGAAGCTATACCCATGTCCACAACCCGAACATCTATACCCGCGTGATCTGCAAGCACATTGATAGATGCCCAACCCTGCACAAAGCTGAAAACCATTTGAGCCGTAACTTCTTGAGGGTAAGCACTGACTCCTTCTTCTGCCACACCGTGATCGCCAGCCATGGTGAATATGACCTTTTTTCGAAGCGGGACATCAAGGGATTCTCTCATGGCAGCAAGGCGAGCGGCCATTTCTTCGAGCCTGCCCAAAGAACCTCTAGGCCGAATCTGAGAACGCAACCGTTTCCATGCCTTCTCCTTCCATTCCTCACTGGACGGACGAATCATCTTCAGAATTTCATCCAGTCGCTGCATCTAGAACCTCCCGAATGCGAACCATCCTATCTCGAAAGTTTTCTGTATAACTTCAAAGCCTTTCCTAGTTCCATCACCGGCACAATTTCCACAACCCCGAGACGGGACCAGGGAAAAATGGCAGTAACGAGATGTGTTTCATCCTCTGCATCGAAAAGGCAAAAAGCCCGGTGTCCTGAAAGATCGAGCCATTCACCAAGGATTTTTACACCCGACGATTCTGGGACATTCTTAAAACGCTGTTCAATTACCTCATCCCTATCAGCCGGATCGTATTGAAAAATAGCCATAAACAACATACTGTACTCCTTAACGTTTTTGATGTTCTTCTCTTTAACTTACCGGGATAGTTCCCAGTTCGTTTGCCACTTGTCAACTTTTTAACATATCTGTATATAAGATCTTCTTGGAAGTGCCTAGCCCGCTGGTGGGGCTCCCGGACTTCAAATCCGGTGGGGGGCAGTGAAGGCTGTCCCCGGTGGGTTCGATTCCCATGCACTTCCGCCAACAATAACGGCAATCTACCAACCATCTGTCCTGCAAAATTCAAAAATCAATTTCAGCCGCAGGTTTTTCTGTAGTTTGACAGAACATATTGTTTTGATTAAATGGATTCTGATTTACTAACACTCACCCCGTAAAACAAATGAGGGTAATATGCAAGAATTTTATGAAGTCAAGATCATATCGGACTTTGCTGGAGCGCATCGGCTTAGAAATTTCAAGGGCAAATGTGAAGAATTACATGGGCACAACTGGAAGGTGGAGGTTGTTGTCAGGGGAACGAGGCTGGATGAGAGCGGTGTTCTGATCGATTTCGGGGAGCTCAAAGAGGCAACCCGTGAGGTTCTCAGCAAGCTGGATCATAAGTACTTGAATGACTTGCCTTATTTCAAAGAGATTAACCCTTCGTCGGAAAATATCGCCAAATATATCTTTGAGAAACTCAGCAAGCGCTTTAACAGCGAGAAAGTTCAAGTTTACAGCGTGTCAGCATGGGAATCAGAAAAGGCATGTGCAACCTATTTCGGCAAAGGAGCTGAAAATGCATCGTAAGGTTATTATTTCTACGATCATCGCAGTAATTGTAGTCTCTTTGCTAGGATTTGTAACTATAGTAAAGGCGTTGCAACGACATACCTTGTTGCCGGAAGGTGCTGAACATAATATCCTTCACCGCATGGAGCCAATAAAAAGGGCAACAGAGGGAATAGCTCACGAAAGGGCAGCAAGGGCAGCTCATGGAGCAACCCACGAAAGGTCTGAAACGGTGAAAGAAAGATATCGTCCGGCTATGAGGCACGAAGCGGAAATTCCAATGCTGGGCACCAAAAGGGAAAAGCTGACAGAGGAACGCCTTAAAACTTTTGCGCCTACGCCTCCAACTACACACAAGAAATCCCCCGTAGCACCACCAGCGCACGAGGCAGAAAAGCCTCACGGAGAAAAACCGATTTCTCCCCACGAAGCCCCGGTGGGTGTTCACGAAGCACATGAAGAAGAGGACCATGTTGTCCTGCCTGAGATATCACCAATTCCAGGGGTTACTTTTGTCGAAACCATGATACGATTGATGGATTATGAATTAAATGGCCGATTCCTTGGATGGCGCCCTAACGACCTGATCATTGGCCGATTCACCGACAACGTAAATAATTTTCAGCTCGGTGTACTCGAAGCCATGAGGTTTACCACGCTAAGGTTGAAAGACAGTCTTACGAGGCTTGGTGAAGCCGACGCCTACGACCGAGACCTGGAAGACGCCTTAAACCTCTTTATGAACAAAGCTACACAATTCTGGTTTCCATCTGCCGAAAGTCAATATAAAGAGGCTGTGGGGCATCTCAAAAAATTCCTGCAAAAGCTGAAAACTGGCGAAAGGCGTTTTTACTATAGGACAGACAATTTGCTTGCTCTCATAGTCTCCTATAGCGACCTCCTTGGTAACGTGAACAGAACCCTGATAATGGATAAGCACCCGGATGGTCGACCAGTAAGCTGGTTTGAAACGGATGATGCTTTTTATTATGCCAAGGGCGTTGCCCATGTGATGTATGAAATCCTAAAAGTGGTTCGCGTCGGCTTTAAGGAACAGCTTGTTACAATCGATGCTGTTGAAATCATGGACGAAATCCTTCACGAACTCCACCGTGCAGAAAAAATGGATCCATGGATTATCCTTGATGGTGATCTAGATGGACTTTTTGCCAACCACAGGGCCAATTTAAATGCACCGCTAAGCGAAGCAGCGCATTTAATGTCAATAATGAGCCGTTTCTAAAAGGAGGTAACCATGAGCTATGAAACCTTACTGGTTGAAAAAAAAGAAAACAAGGTCGCTACGATAACCCTCAACCGGCCGGATAAGCTAAATACTTTTAACCTCACACTTGCCAACGAATTGAATCAAGCTCTGTGGGCACTTGACTCGGACAGAGATGTGCGTGTCATAGTGATAAAAGGAGCAGGAAAGGCATTTTGCGCCGGTATAGATGTAGCGGATTTCTTCGACAAAAACGCCATGGAATACCGGGAGTGGGTTGAATGTATGGAGCGTCCTCTAGTTTCTATTAGCAAGCTCAAAAAACCAGTAATTGCCCAGGTACACGGTGTTGCCGTGGCAAACGGAATGGGACTGGTAGCAGCTTGCGACCTGGCAATAGCTGCAGACAATGCCCGGATGGGGCTTACAGCCATAAATGTAGGCTTGAACTGTGTCGGACCGGTGGTGGCCGTGAGAAGATCCATCGGAAGAAAACGAGCTCTGGAATTACTCTTCTTTGGAGATCTGGTAAACGCCCAGCAGGCTTTTGATATGGGGCTCATAAATCGCGTGGTCTCCGCCGACAAACTGGAAGATGAAGCTCAAGCCTGGGCAGCAAAACTTGCAGAAAAGAGCCCAATAGCCCTCCAGCTTGCAAAAACCGGATTTTATACTGCCGAAGATATGGATTACTATCGGGCATTCGAATACATGAACGAAGTCTTCACTAGGTTATGTTGCACAGAAGACGCTAAAGAAGGAGTGAAGGCTTTTCTCGAAAAAAGGAAACCAGAATGGAAAGAAAAGTGAACCTTCTTTAACACTAATGACAGCATTTCGAGGCACCTCCGTGTTGAAGGTGCCTCATTTGAGTTATCAGCCTAATTGGCATAACCTCTGTTCAAAACCAAAAGCATTGCTATCTCGTCACATTCCGGAAATTTGGGACATTTCAGACAATCTTCCCATATTTTGTGAGGGAAAATAGACTTATCTACCACCTTGAATCCCAGTTTTTCAAAAAATGCCTGCTCGTAAGTGAGCACGAAAACTCGTGAAATGCCAAGATCCTTGGCTTCTTCCAAACAGGCATTCACAAGGCGCTGCCCTATTCCTTTCCTTTGTTCCTGCTCAATAACAGCCAGAGAGACTATCTCAGCAAGATCCGCCCAGACTATATGCAAACCACAACATCCAACTATTCTACCACCGCTGTCTTCACAAACATAGAAGTCCCTAAGCTTGGAATATAGCTCGCTCAGAGACCTTGGCAACATACGACCGGCAGCCACAAAAGGTTGAATAACCTGCTTTATGACCGGAACATCGGCCACTTTCGCTTTTCGGACCCTCATTTATCTGTTCCGTCTCTATCGGCTGGTTTCCTTGTAGATCGAAGAACTTCAGCCATTTCTTTAATTTTGGCAAGGTCTTTTGACATCATTGCCCATCCATACCAGTAAGCGTAATCCGGGCTCATGTGGAAAAATGCCTGATAGGTGCGCATTCTATGTTTGAGGAACATGGTCAACAACACCTGATCGATATGAGACGCCTTAGATAGGTCACCACCTCCGGTTCGCATAAAGTAAAGAAAATCAGGATAGGCAAAGGTATAAGCCTTGGGTTTTTTTATAATTCCATCGCTGTATAATTCCGCAACAGTGTTGATTGCTTCAGCCATAAGTCGGTCGGCTTTCTGAATCATGGCATCCCCCATTTCCAGTTGCTTTTTGGCGAAGGACGCCGAATGACAGTGTTGACAGCGGCCGAGCATGTTCTTACGTTCCCGCTGCCAAGCCTCTTCAGTAAGGCGCGCAAGATCCAACTGTTTCACAGCTTCCAGCCTTCCCGTCGGCTTTCCCGTGAAGGGATCAAGGACCCCCAGTGCCTTCAGTATCGTTACCCTGTCCTGCGCCCATTGTTTATCATTGGGCATGGGTAATCTAACCCCAAGAAAACCCCATGCTGTGTGGTTTTCGTGGGTGCCATCTGGTAAATGGCAAAACTGGCACGTTGGAGCCTGAGCAGATTCTGGAAGTTCGCCACGCTGTTTTGCAAACCATCGTTCACCGTGTTTTGAGGAACTCCACATTTCCCATTGCGGATGGTCAAACCCCATGTGGCACTGCTGGCAGACATGAGGATCTCTGGCTTCTTTCACGGAAAAAAGATGGCGTGTGTGGCACTCATCACAAGAATTTACAGAATAATGATACCCCATTTTACGCAACCGTTCTCTTTCCTTCGGAGGTTTGATGCCCATATTATGGCATCCGCCACATCCTCGTGCGCCTTCAATAAGCTCGTCAGGTTCTAAGTCGGTAACCGGCAGGGCGTTCAACGCCAGCCACCCCTTGCTGTGCTTTCCTCGTAGAAATTGCTCCAACTGCTGGGTATGACATTCGCCACAGGCGTTTTCGTCCGGAAACTTAACCAAGTTGACTGTTTTTTTGCTCGTATGTTCACTACCGTGACAGTCGGAACAAACAACCCCATTTTCGGCATGAGCGCTGGCCTTCCAATCGGCAACTATTCCCGGGGTCACCTTAGTGTGACACTTTACGCACTGGGGTATAGATTTGCCATTGTCTGAAGCAGCTCCGACATTTGAGCAAATGCCTACACAGAAAGCAAATCCAATGACGATAAAGAGCCATTTGAAGCACGCGCCCGCGTGATCTTGCCCATTGTAACGAACCTTAAAGCCGACCAAAGAACAAGCCAGTCTTTTTAACATGGCTAATCCCAACATTGAACTTCCTCCTCAAGTTTTACAGTAAATTGTTCATACACTCTATCCTTTATCAACGCCATTAAAGTCACCACGTCATTGTAGCTTGCACCGCCTGTGTTAATAATCCAGTTTGCGTGCTTTCGACTGATTTCGGCTCCTCCAATTCGGAAGCCCTTCAAACCACAGTGGTCAATTAAAAGGCCAGCAGGAAGGTCTGATGATGGGTTCTTGAAGACACAACCGGCCGAAGGCATCCCTATAGGCTGAGTTGCCAGACGACGTTTCATTATTGAGCAAATCTTTCCACGGATTTTTTCAGGTGAATTCTTTCGCAGCTTTAACCTAGCATCGTAGACAACAGATCCATTTGCAATTCCCGACGACCGATAAAGAGGGTGAAAATCAGCACCCTGACCCTGACGTAACTTGAGCATCCCTTTGTCTCTATCGATAACCGTTACAGAGTCCACTATATCCTGCATTGTGCCGTCTGAAGTGCCGGCATTCATGAAAACTGCACCTCCCAGCGTCGCCGGTATGCCCGCCAGAAATTCGCAACCCGACAGTCCTCTACGGACACAATAATTCAGCAGAGTCCGTGTTTTGACTCCGCCTCCCACCCTGATAACCACAACATCATCAGTTTCACTCATAACCTCAATGAAAGAAGCACATCTCCTCAGCGAAATTATCGGTTCGGGGAAAAATCGGTTAGCAACGAGCAGATTACTGCCACCGCCGAGCAAACGCCAAGGACTTCCAATCTCCCTGAGGAATTGAATGAACGATTCAAGGGATTTTTGATCCAAAGGTTCCACGAAAAGCCCGGCTACGCCACCTATTCGAAAGGTCGTCATCTGTGCCAGTGAGGCTCCTACAGTTACTGAAAATCTTACCAGTTCGGTCGATCTGCGAGTTGCCCTTACCATACCTCCAGTAAGAAATTTCAGGATTTCTTTGTTCAAGAGCCTTGAAGTATTTTCAAAAATTTCTCGCCAATCTGCCATACGTTCCCGGCCCCAAGGGTAATTACCAGATCCCCTTCTTTTGTTACCTTCTGAAGAGCAAAAAGCACATCCTCTTCTGACGGGCAAAATTCAACATCTAACTGAACACCCCTGCGCCCCAGCGATTCAACAATTCTCCGAGTCAGCCTCTCACCGGTAACACCTGGTATAGCTTCTTCGCCCGCCGGATAAATTTCGGTCGTGATCAAAAGATCACATTCATCAAAAGCGTCCATAAATTCTTCCTCAAGTGCGTGAGTCCTTGAATATCGATGAGGTTGAAATACCACCACAATGCGTCTTTCGGGATAATACAACCTAAGGGTTTCCAGCACGGCTTTTATTTCCGTAGGGTGGTGACCGTAATCGTCCATAACCACTATGCCATGGGTTTCTCCTTTTATCTGCAGACGCCTCTGAACGCCTGAAAACCCAGCAAGCCCCCGGCAGATGACACTCCAGTCCAGTCCGAGCTCCCAACCAACCCCAATTACCGCTAGAGCATTCAGGACATTATGTCTGCCCGGGACACCAGCTCGAACGGAACAAACCTTTTCACCTCGAAAAACTACATCGAACTCCGAACCATAACCACTCGGGCGAAACCCGACTGCTCTTAACTCAGCACCTTCGTGAAATCCGTAACTCAGGTAGCGACGCTTTAGGCGAGGTAAAATCCCCGTTCGTATGTTTTTATCATCATAACATACGACAGCGAGCCCGTAAAAGGGCACTCGATTAACAAACTGCACAAAGGCATCAATAATGTGATCCAAATCTCGATAATAATCCATATGCTCACGATCTATGTTGGTGACGACGGCAATGGAAGGAGATAGCAAAAGAAAAGTGCCATCGCTTTCGTCCGCTTCCGCTACGAAAAAGTTTCCATTTCCCATCCTCGCATTGGTACCCCAGGCATTCAGCCTCCCACCAATTACTACAGTTGGATCCATGCCGGCTTCGTGAAGGACAGCACCTATCATAGAAGTGGTAGTAGTTTTGCCGTGTGCGCCGGCCACCAGTATGGAATGTTTCATACGCATCAATTCGGCCAACATTTCAGCTCGGGGAATAACGGGTACTGTACCTATGCGTTTTGCCGCCTGTAACTCAACGTTGTCATTTCGGATCGCAGATGAATACACCACAACATCGACTTCCCAAATATTGTCCGGGCTGTGCCCTATTGTTATCCGAGCTCCCAGTTCTCTCAGCCTTCGCGTGGTTTCACTTTCCCTAACGTCAGAACCTGACACCTCGTAGCCCATATTAAGAAGGACCTCGGCAATTCCACTCATGCCTATGCCACCAATGCCAATAAAATGAACCTTTCGAAAAGACGGGTACACTATTTCCATTCCCATTCTCCGATTCTCTCTTCCCGAATCATTCTTAACCAGAGCCCTAGCATTACCCCTGCAGCCACCAGATGACTCCCACCATAAGACAAAAATGGCAAGGGCAACCCTTTTGTCGGAAAGAGTCCCACGACAATCGCACCGTTTGTAAGGATTTGTACTGCAAAGAGAGACAAAATACCCAATCCCAGCAACCGGTTCTCGGGCATTCTAAATCCCTTCCAACTTTCGTAAAGCGCAAGCAAAAAGGTCAAATAAAACAACATCGTAAAGCTCATGCCTATAAAACCTAATTCATGCCCCACCACTGACAGAATGAAGTCTGTAAAGGGCTCCGGAAGAAAACGGAGCTTTTCTAGACCCTGTCCCAATCCATGCCCTAAAATACCGCCCGAACCTATAGCGATCCAGGACTGAATAATCTGGTAGCCCTGGGCTCGAGGGTTGTCCCAGGGGTTGTACGTGGATATGACGCGTTCCCAGCGGTAGTCCACTCGATAAACGAAAAAGTAAAAGACCAGTGCTCCGATTAGTAGGTATACAAGAAAGTGCCTCCAGGGAACTCCCGCACCGGCAAGCATCACGACCATTATAAACCCGATTAACAATGCGCCGCCGAAATCCGGTTCAAGCAGGATAAGACCCGCAAGCAAACTCGCCCAAATCGTGTAGAAAAGGAGGCCGTCGGTAAAACTGGCAAGCTTTTCCTGTCGCCGAACGAGCGCAGAAGCAAGGTAAACTGTCCAGCAAACTTTAGCAAACTCAGCCGGCTGGAAGTGAACACCACCTGGGAGAAGATACCAACGACAAGCATTGTTATAACACGTCCCAACTCCAGGAATGAGCAATCCCCCAAGGAGCAACATAAAAAAGACCACGGCCCATTTCGAAGCCCTGTAGTAAAACTTGAGGGGAAAACAAGAAGTCAAAAAAACCACCACGAAGAAAACGATCCCGTAACAAAACTGCTTTTTAAGAAAGTAAAAGGGATTTCCATTCAAATCCAGGCTGTAAAGAAAACTAGCGGAAAAAAGAATAACCATGCCAAATGCGATGAGGATAGAAGAAATCAGGAAAATCTCGCGCCCTACATGGCGACCCGGTATATCTGATGCGGAATTTTTTTGACCTTGACGAATGCCCATCTATTTCCTCAGCACTGTAGCGCAACCATCTCTGAATTACACCGTCACCTTTTTCCTGCACCTGCTTCCTTATTCCTGATTAAATGAGTAAGTATTGAGATTCTTACCACACACAGCCATGCAAGTAGAGTAGTAGTTGATAAACCACTATCCG
>JAFDGW010000062.1 GCA_019309115.1 Deltaproteobacteria bacterium | reverse complement strand
CACGCCGCCAGCGTTCACTCTGAGCCAGGATCAAACTCTCCAGTTATAACAACAATCCCTAAATCCACCAGGCCTAGCACCCAGTACCGCTATTTAGTTTTCAAAGATCGAACCCATCTACTTGCCTTTAACCCACCTGAGAGAGCCTGTCAAGCCTTCCTCTCAGTCAACGCTTATTTCCAGCGTCAGCGGAAAGCGAATTATATGAATCCGCTTCCCAAAGTCAAGACGTTTTTTTCATCTAACATCAATGTTGCGTCAAGGAAGAAGAAATCTTATGTTTCTATCGAGCGTTGCAACGAACCATGATTAATTTGACTTAGTGGAAAGGAAGAGCGCAGTCGTATGAAGGGGCGATCAATCTATCATTCAGAAATTCCGCTTCCAGAAGCCGAACCAGGAGCATCTGTCCGAATCACCCGCATAGAAGGTGGAAGACGTCTATGCGCGAGGCTTGCTCATATGGGAATTTATCCGGGTACCATCATGGAAGTCATATCCAGTGGTCGAGGTGCTCCTTGCATAGTCCGAGTAAGAAATGCCACAATATCACTTGGGCGAGGAATGAGCCGGAAAATTATTGTTTACAAACTCTAGTGCAGCAATGCATGAGCTATATTTTACCGAGCGACAGCAACAACACACTTGGTCACTTATATAGATGCTTTCGCCCTCCTAGGATTCTGTCATCGATCTTATGAAAAAACAGTTCTGCTATTTATTTCTTGACAACTCGAAAAAAAGTACAATATTTCTTGGGGCGAAAGTTAGGTATACCTAACTTTTTGTCGAAATCAAAGCAGGAGGAATGTCACCATGACTGTCGTACCCATGCGGCATATGAAGGAACACCAACGGGGAATTATCCACAGAGTCAAAGCTACAGGCGAATTAGGACGCCGAATAAGAGATCTTGGGTTAACACCGGGTACTCCTATTGAAATTCAAGGGCGAGCTCCTTTGAAAGATCCCGTCGCCATAAAAGTGCGCAACTTTAGGCTTACCCTACGAAACAACGAAGCTGATTACATAGACGTTGAGGTGAAGGATAATGGAGGTTCATAACGTGTCAAAGGGAAACAGCAAAAAGACCATTCTCGTAGCATTGGCCGGTAATCCTAATTGTGGAAAATCTACTCTTTTCAATGCCCTTACCGGAGCTCGCCAACATGTCAGCAATTATCCTGGGATTACAGTGGAGAAAAAAGAAGGCATAGCTGAATACGATCATATTAAAGTTAAAATCGTTGACCTTCCCGGAACTTATTCTCTCACGGCTTATTCGATAGAAGAACTGGTGGCTAGGAACTTCATAGTAGATGAAAAACCTGACTGCGTAATAAACATCGTTGACGCAACCAACCTGGATCGCCATCTTTACTTAACCATTCAGCTTATGGAACTAGGCGTACCAGTTGTACTGGCTTTGAATATGATGGACCTGGCTCAAAAGCACGGCCTGGAAATAGATGTGGAAAAACTTTCCAAAAGTCTTGGCATTCCTGTAGTACCCACAGTAGCACGAACAGGTCAGGGAACGAAGGAACTCCTGAAGACGGTGGTAGGCCTGTCGTCAAGGATACAAAAGAGCCCACTTTCTGGTAGTTTCTTCTCTTATGGGCCTGACATAGATCCCGTATTAGACCAAATGGAAGAGGAAATTACCAAGAATAACTTTATGACAGAGAAATATCCTGCAAGGTGGGTCGCGCTAAAGTACCTTGAGGAAGACAGGCAAATCATAGAAAAGGGAGACGAAATAAATCCGCAGCTGTCAGAGAAACTGAAAGGATATGCAAAAATTCTTGAGGAGCACTTGGCAAAGACCCTTGATACTTACCCAGAAGCCATTATAGCTGACTATAGATACGGCTATATCTCAGCACTTTTAAAACATGGAATTTTGCAAAGTCCTGCAAAAATAGGTTCCAAAGAAATAACCGACATCATTGACAAGATTGTTACTAATAGATTTCTTGGACCTATGATAATGATATTTATTCTGTACCTGGTTTATGAATTCACCTTCCGATATAGTGAAAAACCAGTCCAGTGGTTTGAGATTTTTTTTTCCTATCTTGCACAAATAGCCGAATCCTCACTTCCCCCTGGTCTATTTAGGTCACTTATAGTAAACGGAATTATAGATGGAGTTGGTGCCGTACTAGGATTCGTGCCGATTATAGTTTTCATGTTTTTGGCAATAGCTTTTCTTGAAGATACTGGCTATTTAGCCAGGGTTTCTTATATGATGGATCGCATTTTTAGAACCTTCGGGCTTCACGGAAACTCTGTTATGGCTTTCATCATATCCGGCGGTATAGCTGGAGGGTGCGCTGTACCAGGTGTCATGGCCACGAGAACGTTGAGAAGTTCAAAAGAACGTTTGGCCACAATACTCACTGCTCCGTTCATGAATTGCGGAGCAAAACTTCCAGTATATGCTGTAATTATTGCCGCTTTCTTTCCAGCTCACCAGGCCCGTGTCATGCTGGTTTTAACCCTCATAGCTTGGTTTGTAGCACTGGGGATGGCATGGATCCTCAGGTCAACAATTTTAAAGGGTCCCCCAACACCTTTTCTCCTCGAACTACCCACTTATCGGCTGCCAACTTTTAAAGGCCTCATGATTCATACATGGGAGCGTACATGGCAGTACATTAAAAAAGCCGGCACTATCATTCTAGCAATATCCGTTTTATTATGGGCTTTAATGACATTTCCGGGTATGAGTCCGGAGCAGAAAAAAGTATTCAATCAGAAAAAAAGAGAAATTATGAACAGCGGGGCGCCTCGTGAAAACATAGAGAGAGAATTGGAACGCATGAAAGTTGAAGAACAACAAGCCATTTTTATGAATTCCGTGGCGGCAAGGATCGGCAAGGCAATGACAACTTTCACTCGGTGGTGTGGTTTTGATTGGCGGACAAATGTTGCCATCTTTGGTGGGTTTGCAGCCAAAGAGGTCATAATATCAACGATGGGAACGGCTTATTCCCTGGGTGATGTAACGGAGGAAAATATTCCCCTGAGCTTACGCTTACGGCAGGATCCCTCTTGGAACGCTGTAAAGGCATGGGCTTTCCTTTTGTTCGTTATGCTCTATTCGCCATGTATCGCAACGGTTGCCTGTATCATCAAGGAAACTGGGGGATTTCGGTGGGGAGCCTTTGCCATTGTCATGAATACAATGGTGGCGTGGGTTGTTTCTGTTGTCGTGTATCAGGGCGCAAAATTATTGGGGATTATGTAGCATGTGGCAGGTGGTTGCAGTTTACTTTTGCGGGCGGGAAGACCCCTTCCGTAAGGGAGGGGATGAAAGCCCGCAGGTGCGTTAGCACCTTGAAACTAAACAACCGTGAATGTAAACTACAACTGCAGAGATGAAAACAAAAAGAGCAATAGTCCTGGAATTAAACAACTTGACAGAAGAACAGCAGATAATACTGGGACACCTCACCTACCACGCCGGAAAGCTCTGGAATCAAGCCAACTACCTCGTAAAGAACAGATTAGCAAAACCTGATTATAGAGACCTATACAACAAACTCAAAGATACATCC
>JAFDGW010000041.1 GCA_019309115.1 Deltaproteobacteria bacterium | reverse complement strand
CTTTTTGCGGGGATAGGAGTAGAGGGTGACGTGAACTCACCCGGAAGGGATAAGGGTAGGAGTGACCTATCAAACTCCCTTAGAAGCTCCGTCCGTTAGGGCGGAGTAGTTCACTTGTTCGGGAAAACCATGCTATCTAACCCTGACACTCGAACGAAAACTCAACACAACGTGCATCATACGCACTGTGCGCTATATAAAAAACGAACATGCTGATCAAACGAAAAACCTTTAGTCCAGCGCAAATGTACGAACTAAATCATGCAATAGAAATAGCAGAAGACATAATAGGCGATCGCTTTGGTATATCCACATCTCAGTGGAAGCGATATCGTTATGACATCCGTTCTCTAAAAGACCTGAAGGAACACGAAATTGTGGACAGCGCCTACGCTCAGATTTTGAAATACGCACGTCACCCGGACCTGAGAACCACTGGTAGTGAAAAGGGGGAGTATTTTAAGATATGTTTGCAGGATCACGTAATTCTTCGAACCATTGATAACCACCCGGAGCTGAAGCTTTTATCCTTTATGGTCTATGTGGTCACCCATGAGTTGCTCCATGTTGTCAGGTTCGCTAGGTTCGTGCAGAGTTTCTACGCATCGGAAAATGAGCGCATCAAAGAAGAAGCCCTGGTGCACAGGCTTACCCATGAATTGCTGAGGCATTTAAAACTTCCCGGAATGCACGAAACATTGAATTTTTTTTCAGAAAAGGTACAAGTGGAAACCTTCAAGGGCGGAGGCATACAGAGATGAGTCACAGAATTTTGGACAGAGACCAAGTAGAACACATTGCAAAGCTTGCTCGATTAAGGCTAACTGAAGATGAGAAAGATCTGATGGCGGAACAGCTAAGTTCTATCCTGGACTATGTGGCAAAGTTGAATGAATTGGATACTACCGATGTAGATCCAATGCACCATGCTGTTGATCGCTCAAACGTGTTCAGGGATGATAATCCTCATAAGTCCATTGATCATAATGAAGCCCTTGCCAATGCACCGCAAACGGATGGAACCTTTTTTATTGTTCCGCGTGTTATCTGAGTTAAAGGAGTGCAACAAATGGTGGAACAGTGGACCATTTCGGAAATTCGCAGTAAACTTCTTAAAGGAGCAATCTCTGCCAAAGAACTGATTCAAGAGCTTCTGAGTTACATAGAAAACCACAATAGCTACATAAATGCTTATCTCACCATAACTGCAGAATCTGCTCTAAAAGAAGCTGAAGAATTTGACAATAACAGAAAGCTGCTTGAAGAAAAACCACTCGGTGGCGTCCCCATAGCTATAAAAGATTGTCTTTGCACCCGCTTTATAAGGACCACGTGCGCCAGTAAGATTCTGGAAAACTTCGTCCCACCCTACGACGCTACCTGTGTTGAAAAGCTCAGAAAAGCGGGAGCTATCATTGTTGGGAAAACCAACATGGATGAATTTGCTATGGGATCTACGACTGAACACTCGGCTTTTGGCCCAACCCGCAATCCATGGGATACAGACCGGGTTCCCGGTGGGTCCAGTGGAGGATCCGCAGCCGCAGTAGCATCCGGAATGGCTCCGTGCGCCCTAGGAACAGACACGGGCGGTTCAATACGGTTACCTTCTTTTTACTGTGGTGTACTGGGACTCAAACCAACCTACGGCCGTGTTTCCCGCTACGGATTGATAGCCTTTGCGTCATCGCTGGATCAGGCAGGACCTATAGCCCGAACCGTGGAAGACCTAGCCATTTTGGCGGAAGTAATATCAGGTTACGATCCAAAAGACACAACATCCGTTAAAAAAGAGGTTCCAAGATTTTCGGAAATTTTGGGAACTCCGGTAAAAGGAATCAGGATAGGCATTCCCAAAGAGTACTTCCAGCATTCCATTGACCCGGAGATTGAGAGGGCCGTTGAAGAAAGCATTAAAGTATTTCGCACTCTCGGCGTGGATTTTGTGGAAGTAAGCCTTCCTCATACCGACTACGGAGTAGCCGCTTACTACATTATCGCCCCGGCCGAAGCAAGTTCCAATCTAGCACGTTACGACGGTGTGAAATACGGGTTCAGAAGCCCAACAGAAAAACCGGATCTTATGGAAATGTACCTCAATACAAGAGCAAAGGGTTTTGGGGCCGAAGTAAAAAGGCGCATCATGTTGGGAACTTACGCACTTTCGGCCGGTTATTATGACGCCTATTACATTAAAGCTTCAAAGGTAAGACGCCTTATCCAGCAGGATTTTCTGAAGGCATTTGAAAAGTGCGACGCACTAATAACCCCTGTGGCCCCCCTACAGCCATTCAAAATTGGCGAAAAGCTGGAAGATCCGCTGGCTCTTTACCTCGTGGATGTGTTTACCCTGCCAGCAAGCCTTGCAGGAATACCCGGAATGAGTGTGCCTTGTGGCTTGAGTTCCCGCGGACTTCCTGTAGGCTTTCAACTGCTTGGAAAATACTTTGACGAGGAAATCCTTTTTAGGCTTGCCTATGCTTACCACCGGGAAATTGCGTATTCGCCCCAGATAGCAATCTTGTCATAAGGTCATAAGGAGAGTTTTCCATGAAAACCGAAATCAGCACATTCGCCGAAAAAGATCTTTTTGCAAAACATTGCGGTATAGAAATTATGGAAGTTGGAAAAGGATATGCAAAGGTCAGAATGCCAATTAAACAATTTCACTTAAACGGAGTGGGCATCGTACACGGGGGGGCAATATTCACCATTGCAGACTTTGCCTTCGCCGTTGCATCCAATTCCCACGGCACCGTAGCGTTGGCCATAAATGCATCCATTGCTTACTTCAAGGCCGTGTCATCTGGAGTACTGTACGCGGAAGCTCGAGAGGTGTCACTGACACGGCGCCTTGCAACATACGAAATCGTAGTTTCTCACGACGAAAAAGGAAAAATTGCACTCTTTCAAGGTACCGTTTTTAGGAAGAAAGAAAAAATACCATCCTTTACAACCACCTGAACATGATTATTTTTCAGTAAAAGAAAGATTAAGATTAAGGAGGTGAGCGCTATGAATATAAGAACTGAAGTGTATAAAAGCATAGCCGCAGAGGCTCAAACGTTGGATTCAATTCCAGTGAATGACACGGCGCTTCCCAGGTCTGGAGGTAAAGTGGAAAGTGAGGAGAAGCGCAGAAAAGAAGTGGAAAAAACTGCTCGGGAGACATGGCTTGAAGAATGTATGAAGAATGTAAGGCAATTCATTCGCAATATTGATATCAACCAGCTGTAAAAGAAGAAGCATCTCCCTATTTCTCCGAACCCGCCGCGGCAAAAAGTAAACGCATCGTTTGGGATATCCCGAACGAAGATTATTAATCCAGAAGCTACAGAGCTCTGTCGATAAATGCCATAGCCTGTTTTATAACAGAAGGCCAATAGAGTACTGCTGCATGCGAAACAGGAAAGGCTCGTTCAAGTGCCCAGCCTTGGGGAACCCTGTAAAGAGACGAAAGAGGTAAAACCATATTATCAACGGGGCTCCAGAGCTGCATAGCTTTAAAAGGTGGATTGCTCATTTTTTCCCGTGCTTCGGAAAGCAACTCACTTTTAAACCCAATGGACTTGGCCAATGCAAAACAGACAAAGGCTGTAAGTTTGCTCCCGTAAAAAGGAGCCCCCATGGCTATTACACCCCGGACATTGAACCCTGCATCGTGTAATTCCCTTCCCGCTAAACCTGCTATTACTCCACCTAGGCTGTGGCCTAGCAATATAATAGGGGTTTCATCATTTGGAAGTTCCATAGTAAGAGTTTCCACCATTCTGCGAGTAACCGTTACAAAATCCTTTTCCCATGGAAAGTGATAAAGCACCTTCATGTGAAAACCTTTTTTTGGAAGCAAAAAACGATAAAAAATCCAGGCGCTCGGATTGTGGAAAAGGCCGTGTATGCACACCACAATAGCCTTTGGCCGCTCAGAACCCTGCCATTCCAGCCAGCTATGAAAAAATCCCATGGGATAAGTCAACACCAACAGGGGAATTGATGCTATACTTGTCAAAAATCCAAATGCCACCCTTAACAAGTGCGGCCCCTGCAATTTATAACGCTCCTCACAACTTGCAAATTCATACCAGTAAAGAAAATAACTCAAAAAAGGAATAAACAGCCATAAAACCAACACAAGGTCAGCAGTTCCTAGAGTCATGGCCCGTGCGCTCCTAATCCCGTTCTTGTCGTCTATTCTATAAGGCCCTGGCTATCGATATACCATAAACTTTCCGGGCCCCCGCTTCACCAAGAACGCGTGCAACTTCCCTAATGGTGGTACCGGTTGTTACAACATCGTCCACAACAAGAACATTTCTGTCCTTTACGGCCACCAGCCCTTTATCCGATAAGGCAAAGGCTCGTCTCAGATTCCTGCGTCGCTCTTTTCCGGAAAGTTTCACCTGAGGGACGGTATTCTTTACTCGAACCAGAACATTTTTGCCGCAAGCAAGCTGCAAGCGTTTTGAAAGCCAGCCAGCAAGAAGTGCTGATTGATTGAATCCTCGGGATATGAGACGCTTCCGATGAAGTGGTACAGGTACCACAAGATGAATGTCCTTGTCCTGAAAGTGCCACCGATAGCATTCATCCAGTAAACCAACAAGGGGATATAAACAAGACAGGCGACCATAAAATTTGAATCCTTTAATCGCTTCGGCAATGCAACCTTCATAAAAACAGGCAGACCTAAGCTCTTCAAAGGGCGGCTCCTCCATTAGACACTCCTGACACAAAGCATTTTCACCGCTATCCCCGTGTATCGGTATTCCACACCTGCGACAAATGTTACCTACAATCCTAGGCAATCGGTCGAAACAATCTCGACACCACCCGAATATTCCATCATCGTACACGAAACTACCGCAACCGGGGCATATGCGAGGACCCACAAAATCGAGCAGTCTATTGCAGGCTTCAAAAAACCTGCTAATGAAGAAACTTTTGCTTTTCAGACTCCACCACATCTATGATTTCAAACAAAATATTGGGAAGTTTCCTGATCACCCTTTCCCAGGAAATCGTTTGAGGTGTTTCAAAAAGCTGTTCCCTGGTCTTGCCCGCCACTTCTTTAATTCTGGTCAGGAGTCCACCCTTGATAAAAGACTGAAATTCCTCATGAGCCGCAACAAACGATACAAATCTGTCCGACAATCGGTAAGGTGAGATCAGCAGATCGCCTGCGTAAAGAAGAGCGTCCTTGAAAACTTCATGAACCATCCATTCTTCATGGTTTGGATCATATTCCAACCCACAAAAAGCTGCATTGTCTGAGTACATTTTAATGAGGTTATCGGCCACATTGAGATAGGTTAAGGTGAGGTCCCTTATGAAGTGGTCGGAAATTTCCAGTCCTTCTTCTATAACGAGCGAACTCAGTAATGTGGTGGCTATATCAACAGCCATTTTATAAAGCCCTTTTTCACGATCTTGTGCTGAAACCGGCTGGTGCTTGTGATCAAAGGGTTCGGTGGAAATCTCCACCTGTGCAATATTCGTCGCCTTGCGGTAAATTTCGATAAGTGTGAATATTTCCACTCCCCAATTCATGGCAAAATGCATGCGCTTCAGAAGGCTGGCATCGAAAACTACTTCACCAGAAAGCTGGTAATTGAAGTGAAGCAAGAAATCCACAAGCCTTAGTATTTTTTCTTCCTTGGTTTCTGTGAATTTTCTTTTAAGTGCTATCAAGAGTGGATCGAGGAGCAAACGCTTCACACGACCGTAAAACTGACCGTTTTTCAATCTGGCATAATAAGCTTTTGAAAATTGATAGCCCAGCACCTGAACCGGATAAAAAAGGCGATTGAGTTGATTGCAATCAAAGGTTCGTATATCGGCGTCAATGATGCCTATAGACTCCGCCCCTAAAGCCAGGGCAATTCCAAAGGACATGAACATATTACGCCCTTTGCCTCGAACATGAAGATCAAAACCTGCTTCCGACAATTTTTCATAAATTAAGGAAAATCCATCTCCATCATTATGCTGAATCAGGCAATTCTTCAGATCGTATTTTTGTATCAATCCAGCCAGATCTCTTGCTTCCTCTTCTGTAGCCCCGTCCAATCCGAAGATGATATGAGAAAGATACGATGCATGGCGAAGCTCGTTGAGAATGTTTTCAAAAACCGGTCTGTTTTCTTCAAGGCTAAATTCGCTGGCTAAAAGAGGAATAACCAAAACCGCTTTCCTCCATCTCGAGTAATGCTCCAGCTCCCTTATCATTTCCGGTTGTTCATTCGTAAGCAAGTAAAAGGTTGTTATCTTTGTGTGTCTCTGAGCAAAATTCGACATAAAACCTCCCTTTAACTATTCAAGACCCTTTACAAGATCCAGCAAATTACCAAAAGATCCCACGATTGCGTCTATATCTGAACCAGCCACTTCTTCAATAGAACCTTTCCCCGCAAAAAGTACTGTAGCAAAACCATACGGCCTGGATGATGCCATATCATTTATCGGATCATTACCGACAACCCAAACATTTTTCGGAGCCAAACCCATCAACCGTACTGCTACCTCGGCATAGCGAAAGAAATGGGGATCCGGCTTTGCAAATCCCAGCTTGTAAGAAAATATTGCCAGATTCCTGTCAACGAAATCAAAAAGGCTCCGACCTAACAGCCACTGTAAAACAACCTCTGTATAATACTGAGCATTGGACACTATTCCTATCAGGATATTTCTTTCCTTAAGAAAGAGAAAAAGATCATCAACCCCATCAAAAAGGGCTACCGGGTTTGCGCACATTTCTCTGAACAATCCGATTTCTTTCTCATCTATTTCAATGCTTCTATCTGCAGGGAGTGTTTCATCCAGAATCCTTCGCCATATCACATCAACGAGCACTTCAGCCCGCAAAATGCCAAGCTTACGACAGCGCTCGTGCTCTTCTTCTATGTACCTGAAAAATAGTTTCTGCCATTGTTGTCCCAACTTTTCTTCAAAACCATAGTGTTTTGCCGTCTTAACAAAGCTTTTAGTTCCCCTTTTCTTTTCAAGCTGAGCGTTCAGATCTCCAATAGTGGACGCAACCAGGGTGTCGTAGATGTCGAACAATATCGCTTTGGGGAACTCCAACGGCGAAAAAACGCGACACAGGTCCCTACCTGGCTTGTTTTCCGGACGTTTAAAAAACGAAAGCACCGCCGAGTATTTCATCGTTCTCCTATGACACCGCAACTACCAAATAGCGGTCTGAAATAAATAGGATCCAGAAAAGTTTCAAAAATCTTCTGGGCAAAAGAATCAGGTTGGCAACTGAGCGTTTCATTATCCCCAGCGCGAGTTTCGTTCCAGGTTATCGCTCGTTCAAAAACCTTTGCAAGCCTTGCCACATGAGCACGAGGTCCTAAAAAGGCTTCAACCCTTTCAGCAAATCCTTCTGGCGACCCCAAAATAGGTCTCGGTAGGCTATTTATTTCCGCAATTTCGCTGAGATAGCAAACGTCGCGAGCATTTTCGCAAACTCTTATCTGACTATCCAACATGAGAGAACCGAAATCAACCAGCTCTGAGCCATAGGTTTCCATAAGCCTGCGGGAGAAACGCTCTTTTGCCTCGTCGCCTGGTTTCATCATTTCTTCCAATTTCTTCAGGAGACGAAGCCCAACCTCCAGATGTCTCTCCCTGTCTGCCTTTGCAACAGGAACGAGCAGATTCGTGTAAAGCGCACTGTGAGGAAATCCGACGGGATCAAAGTCGTTTGTAATGAAAGGCAAATCCCTACCGGCGAGAGGAATACCTCGTAGCAAGCCTTCAAGAAAGGCAAAACCGAATCCTTCAAGGATCGACGTTGTGACGACAGCTTCCGAAGCCGTAAGAAGTTCATCGAAGGTAAAAACATTGCCCACCAAACTATCGCCAAAACCGATAACCGCGGGGTAAGTAAGTTTTCGAACCACCGATTGAACTGTTTCGGCATAGGGCATTTCTTGAGCTGATGTTGCATTGAGGGTAATCAGCAAATTTCTGGGCTCTCTATAAACCTGAGTTAACAACAGACCTTCAAGAACATTTTTTCGTCGTATAAGCCGCACCGGCATAACCCAGCTGGGGTATTTTTTGTTAAAAACATAGCCGTGCCGTTCTGCAAAACCGGCAATTGCCGTAAATATTTTACTGCTATCGCCCCTTACTTTCTCCAGGTCAGCTGAAGTAGCAAAAACTACGTTAGGAACCCAAAAAACCTTTGAGCTGTCCAGTCCAACCCTGATAAGCCTATCGCGATCTGCACGGCTCAACACTGCATAACATACATTGGGGAAACATGGATACCAATCCACAAGTCCATCAGACTGCCAGCAGAATCTGAGGCGAAAAAGGTTTTCGATCCGTCCACATTCGGCAAAATCGTGAATGTGATAAACGAAACCGTGCGGGAGACCAGACTGGTAAGATATTTCAACCACTCTGTACCATAGGGCAGTAACAAGTGGATTTTTCCCCAGTGTGCAGTTGTGAATCCAGAAAATGGAGCTTTCCCTTCCAACCCACGAAAGGACTTTCTCTGCAAGGCCATCACGCTCTTCACAAAAGCTCTTCTCATCAGTCCACACCCGATCGCTATAGTCCAATGCAGCTTCCACTAGCACAGAATCAATCGGGTAAGGCGATTGAGACACAAAAGAGCTGATGCCGTCGTGGCGTCCGGTGATAATCCTGAGCCTGACCAAAACTTCCGGTCTGGTCCGTTTTAGAGCTTCCAAGCTGCCCAAAATCGCCGAGCGGACACCACCTCGCAGGAAGTGATAATGATAAACTATAATATTCAACACGTCGTTCATAATTCACCTTGATTCCCGAGAAAATTATGAAAAAATTATAACCGTTTTTTGGTGTTCTTTGCAATTAATTCCATATTAGAGGTGGGTTAAGCGAAGAGATATGTTGAAAATTGGTTTCGTGTCCACACGATTTGCAGGCATAGATGGGGTGTCTCTCGAATCGAGCAAATGGGCAGATGTTCTGAGTCGAGCTGGGCACAAGTGTTTCTGGTTCGGAGGCCTTGTGCACAGAAAGCCCGAGGACTCCTACGTGGTACCGGAAGCTTTTTTTGGATACCCCGACATCCAATGGATAAATAGCCAGGTTTTTGGGAAACGCACCAGGTCGCGGGAAGTTACCAAAAAAATTCATGAATTAAGAGACCTCTTGAAGGAACATCTCCATTCTTTTGTGCAAAAGTTTTCGCTGGATCTTCTGATAGTACAAAACGCTATCACAATTCCCATGAATATACCTCTAGGGCTGGCAATTACGGAATTTATTGCCGAAACAGCTATCCCAACAATTGCGCATCACCATGATTTTTACTGGGAACGCAATCGCTTCGCCGTGAACTCTGTCGGTGATTATCTCCGCATGGCCTTTCCGCCCCAGTTGCCATCCATCAAGCACGTGGTAATAAACAGCGCCGCCCAGGAAGAATTGGCGCACAGAACGGGAATTTCCGCCACAATAATTCCAAACGTCATAGAATTTGAGAAACCTCCTGAAATAAATCCTGAAAAAACAGCTATGTTCCGCAAGCGACTCAACATTTCAGATGAAGAGTTCATGATTCTCCAGCCCACGAGAATTGTTCAGAGAAAGGGTATCGAACGGGCCATTGAGCTCATCAGGGAATTGCGCGACCCCAGGTGCAAACTGGTTATAAGCCATGAAGCAGGAGATGAGGGCTACGAATATGCAGAATGGTTGAAACAATATGCCGCTGAATCAGGTGTTCCGCTTATCATGGTGAATATGCCGATAGCAGATCCCTGGGCAGTAAAGCAAAACTGCACAAAACTTTCTGAAGAGGGTTATTTTACGCTCTGGGATATATATCCCCATGCCGATTTCATAACTTATCCGAGTCTTTACGAGGGATTCGGAAATGCTTTTTTAGAAGCCATTTATTTCAAGAAGCCAATGTTGATCAACAGATACTCTGTCTTCGCCAGGGATATAGAGCCGCTCGGATTTAAGCTTGTGGTTATGGACGGATTCCCCACCAGGAAGAACCTGGAGGAGGTGAAAAGAATTCTTTACGATGAAGATTATCGCCTTCAAATAGTGGAACACAACTATGAAATAGCACTCAGGCATTATTCATACGAAGTGCTGAGAAAGCGTTTACAGTCAATTTTAATATACTTCTTCGGCACAGAATCGGTGTGAAAATGCTCCCTTGTTCCTTAGCCCACCTGCACTAGTTCCTCGGGAGAAATTGCAAGGGATTTGGCTCCTGAATCGGTTATGACGTAAGTATTTTCTATTCCGGCAACACCTTCACCTGGTATTATGAACTTGGGCTCAAAGGCAATTGTCATACCCGCATCCAGCAATATTTTTTGCCCTCGAGCCACAAAGGGAAACTCATCAACCTCAATTCCTATACCATGGCCAATGAAAGGCACCTGCTCCGAGCCGTATCCCATGAAAAACTCTCCAAGCCTCCTCTTACGGGCATGAGCTACCAGCATGTCATAAACTTCTCCAGCGCTCCTGCCGGGCACTGCCATTTCCCTAAAAATCTCGTGCATTTCCACCGACACATCAAAAGCTCTTTTAAGCCGTTCGGGCGCCCTACCAACACAAAAATTCCTGGTCTGATCATTCAGGTAACCGCAGTAATTCAACATAGTGTCAACTATTACAAAGTCACCTGTCTGTATAACCCGATTGCCTGATCCCTGAGCGAACGCCTCGCAGACTCCAGGCCCTCCGGTCGGAGTATCTACATAAGACGGAAGTGCCGCTTCCGAGCCGCTCAATACATGTCCAAATGTAATCTCCAGACGCCTGTTGCGAATACGTACCACTTCAAGATTCCCGTGTATCCTGGCCTCGTACTCCAGCAACGCACAAAGCTCCCATTCCGATATGCCCGGTTTTATGGTTTTCGCAGCCTTTTCGTAAACCCTATGAGCAATGAACGCCGCTCTTTTCATAAAATCAATTTCAGCATCTGACTTAACCGCCCTTTGAAGCCTGATGGCATAAGACACGTCTTCCCACTTAACTCCAGGAAGGACCTTTGTCTGCAAGAAAAAGTATTCACTCACGGGAAGAACATCCATTGCAACCCCAACGCTCCGGGGAGTACCTCCGCAGACTTCGAGGATTCCCTCGGCAAGTTCACCGCTTTTCCCATACCTCCTAACCCCAACCGGTGTAGCTTCCCTCGCCCGCCGCTCATTTCTCCTCACCAAAAGCAACGCTTCACCCTCTGAAGGAACAACCAGGTACCCATTCTCCACGGTTCCTGTAAAATAAAAAACATCAGCTAAATGGTGAATAATGGCTAAATCAATCCCTCGTCTGTTCAGATTTTTCTGAAATTTTGAAATTCGCCGCAAAATCTCTGATTTTTCAAACAACATTGCCAGTTTCCTTTGATATATGCTTTATCGCCTTCATCAAATCCCGAGGATAGAAATTTTTGAACGATTCAATAACGATATCCGCGTCGGCAAGTTCGGCCACAGGAAGAGTATGGGCAACGGCCACAACTGTAAGACCAGCCCCTTTTGCAGATGCTATCCCCGATGGTGTATCTTCGAACACAATGCAGCGGTGTCTTTCGAGTCTTTTGCCAAGAACGGCCTCCATCTTGACAAAAGCCGTTTCGTAGCTTTGTGGATCAGGTTTACTACGACTGACATCGTCTGCAGCAACAATAAAACGAAAAAAGTTAATAATACCGGCCGATTTTAAAAAGAGTTCGATCTCATCCCTTAAGGAACCTGAAACCACAGCCATAGGGGTTTTAGCCTGATCCAAAGCTTTAATGAACTCGACGACACCATCAAAGACTTTCAGCTCCCTGCTTACAGCTCGTTTCAGTGCTTTGTTTTTCAAGGTAATTAGATCTTTCAGTTCTTTAGAAGAAAGAGGCTTCATAGCACGCTTGAAAATTTCAATAAATGCGTCCCTGTCGTCGAAACCTATGTATTTCTCCTCGTATAAGGAATAGTCAAAGTAAATTCCATAAGGTTGTAACACCTCTAAAAATGCTCTGTAATGAACCGGTTCCGTATCAACCAGCACACCATCGCAATCAAAAAAAATCGCATCCATCATTACAGCCCATCACTCCTGGTGAGCCTCATTTCTACCCGCTGTCAGGCAAAGAATGAACCGGCAGCTCAATTACTTTCCCTGCCCCTCCCTCAATGTACTTTTCAGGATAAAGTAGCCTTATCTTCGACTTGTATCTGGTACAGTGAGTGGCACAAATAAAGCTCAAATTTTTCAATGGTTCCGGCCTATTACCGTGTAGTCCTCCAATGATTCCATAGAGCTTTCCAAATTGAGACGCAGTTTCAAGAATATTTTCAATTCTCGGATGGGAACAGCCGACTATGATCACAACACCCTTTTCTGTTTCGATACAAAGCGATTGCTCTATCCCTTCAAGTTCCCCTGTGGAGTAAATTCCTTCATAAAGCCGGGTAGGTTTTTTTAGCTCTGAAGTAAATTTTGCCTCTTTTGCCCCAGGAAAATAGGACGGAACCCAGAGGTTAACCTGATTATTCACCTGAAGAAAGGCCGAAAGTCCTCCTATGTGATCCCAGTGGAGGTGAGAAATAAAAACGTCTTCTATTTTTTTTGGATTAATTTTGAGTTTTTGCATATTCAGAAGCAGAGTTCTTCCATCTGCTCCTGTATCAAAAAGTATGTTTTTTCCTTTTGTCTCCACGAGAGCAGAAAATCCCCAGTCAGCTTTAAGTTCAGTCTTTAAAGCGGTATTATCATAGATGATGGTGACTTTCATCTGTAACCAATCTCCAATTGTTTACGTGCTATCTCTCGAGAATAAGCCGTTTTTTGGCTACTTCTTCTTCCAGTTCCCTCAGGGGTTTGGATATCTCAACAGAATACTCCACGTGTTCATGGATATTTTTGTACTCATCCGGAAGGGTCGAATACTGAGCGGCAAAACGTTCACGGGCTTCACCAAGGTCAGAGGTTTTTACAACTTTGCCATTTGATACGAACTCCTCCAATAGAGGTTGCATTTCCAACTTGTGATCACTCAGGGTTAGCAGATCTCCGTCCATCATGCCCTTGCTGTCAAACTTGCGGTAAATTTGCTTCTTGCCAACCCACGTGCGCTTACCCGGAGAAAGCTTTAATATGGGTTTGTTCTTGTACTCAACCAACTTATAGGCCATGTCCAGATAAGGTGCATCGGCAGAAACCCCCATCTTCGTTCCAACACCAAAGGCGTTAATCGGAGCGCCCTGAATCAACAGATCGTGGATGGAATACTCGTCTAGTCCTCCGCTGGCCATAATATCAACGTAGTGAAGACCATGCTGATCCAGAATTTCTCTCACTTTGTGACTCAGCTCCAGCAGATTTCCACTATCAAGCCGCACGCCACGCAAGCGACTGCCCCTTGCCTCCAAAAACCTGGCCACTTCCACCGCTTTATGGGCTGCTCTTATCGTGTCGTAAGTGTCCAGAAGGAGAACAGTTGCATTGGGAAAAATCTGCGCATAGGCAAGAAAAGCATCAAGTTCACGGTCAAAACTGGTAATGTACGAATGAGCCATAGTGCCGAATACAGGAATATTATAAAGCTTCCCGGCAATAATGTTGCTTGTTCCTGCAAAACCAACCATGTAACTGGACCGAGCTACCTTAACTCCGGCATCGCATCCATGAGTTCGCCTCAGAGAAAAGTCCACAAGCATTCGCCCCGACGCAGCCTCAACACATCGGGCTGCTTTTGACGCAATCAGCGTTTCTATGTGGAAGGTGTTCATAACCACTGTTTCAAGGATTTGTGCTTCGATTATTGGTGCCGTTATTTCGATTATTGGTTCCTGAGGGAAAAAGATCGTTCCTTCTGGAAGAGCTCTCACCGTTCCGGTGAAACGAAATTTTTGCAGAAAGCTCAAAAAGTCATTGTCGAATTTGTCCAAAGACCTGAGATAATCCAGGGCTTCCTTCGAAAAGGAGAAATCTTCAATAATTTCGAGGAAGCTGGACAATCCAGCTGCGACGAAGTAGTTCCTGGTTGGAGGGCAATCACGAATGTGAAGACTGAAGGTGGCTGTTTCGTTTTTTCCTTCACGGAAGTAACTAGCTGCCATTGTAAGTTCATACAGATCGGTCAACAGGGAAGGTTCGTAGGCTGACCAAAATTTTTTCATCTCCCTAGCCTCTCTTGTGGCATTAGACAATCTCGCCGCTCTTAACGAATTTTACTTTATAAACTCGTTCCATGCGTTTCAGAGCACATTCGTGCATTTCCTGGTCGAAGTCCGAAACCGCATCCAGTACGACCACAACAGGATAGTCACGATTTCTCAGATCTGCTACCGTATCCATCACACAGATGGAAGTACAAACACCGATGACCCACACTTCCGGCTTGTGAGGAAGCGTGCTGGAAATTGCCTCCAGCCTTTGCTCAAGATCGGTGCGGAAAAAACCACTGAATCTGGTCTTAGGCACCACCGCTTCACCGGCACGGGGGCTGAGTTCTTCAATAATGGCACATCCCCACGTGCCCTTTATTGCATGAGGCGGGAACATTTGAAATTCGAGATCATCAGGGCTGTGGCTGTCCTGGAGATATATAATCGGATCCTTTTTGGCTCTGAAGTGCTCTATAATCTTTCTCGAAGGCTCAATTATGGCCTGTGCCGATTGACCGCAGTAAAGCTTACCATCTGGATGAACAAAATCGTTTAACATATCGACAACTATTAAAACCCTTTCCGCCATGGCGCAGCTCCTATTCGCAAACCCTTGCTTCTTTACCGCCTGTTATGGCAAGCAGATCGTCAACGGTCATTGGTACCGCCGTGTCGGCGGTTCCTGCTGCCGGATAAATGGTGGAATAGCGGCGCAGAGAGGAATCGATAAAGACAGGAATATCACGGGGCAGAAGAAAGGGACACACTCCACCAGGGTCATAGCCGAGCAGCCTTCGAACTGTTTCCGGCTCAGGAAGCCTGACCTTTCCACGAAGGCCAGCCGTTTTTTTTAACAGGGATCCCCTCACTTTTTTGTCCCCGCTGGCGATAACCACTACCGGCTGGTTTCCCACCAGAAAAAGCATCGTTTTAGCTATTTCACCAACGGAACAACCAACGGCCCGTGCAGCCTTTTCGGACGTGGAAGTATCAACGTTGAACCGGAGGACTGAAAAGCCCCGCTGCTCAAGATATGCTTTAACTTCCTCGAAAGTGGGCATAGAAAACCACCTCCGGTAACTTGAATTCCACCAATTTGTAGCACGGGACACTTCAGGATTCAATGAAATGTCTAGCTTCGGTGAGTGTGGTTAAAGTCGCAGGCTGTCACAGGGTAACTATCCGAACACTCCGTTAAGCGCGAAGGTTTTGGGATGACCTTAACGGACGCTCTTGAGTAAATACTATGTTTTGCGATATAAATAGGTAATTTAAGAAGAAAAGATTATTGAAGCAGAAGAAAGCACCCGTTGTTGATATTTCACCAGGCGCAGAAGCTTTGGAATTGCTTTTCTTAATAGAGTGTTTTTATGCCAGGCTGTGCCGTCTTATTGTTCTTTATTGTGAGAGCAAGAGTGAGGAGGGAAATTTGTCCGAAGGTTGGAGGAAAAAATGGAATCCCTTTTCACCTTTCTTGCTGAAGAGGGTGTGGAGCCTACAAATAATCTGGCTGAACGACCATTCGCTTTGGAGCAAGGACAAAAACCTGAACTTGAATGGTTAACCGAAGCAGGTAATGCGCAATGCCATGTAATCACTTATAGGTGATCAATGATGAGACGAGATAATGTTCTGATCATTTGGGTGGGTGTGGTGGTATGGGCAATTGCGTTTTTCTTAATTACCGTGAAATCTTTTTATCGCTTTTTTGATCACGATGAAAATCTGTACGTAGCTGGAGCATATCTTATATCCAAAGGTTATCTTCCATATTTCGATTTCAGATATACCCATTGGCCCCTCCAACCACTCATTATGGCACCGCTAATGAAAATCTTTTCACATAAACTGCTGGTTTTCAGGGTTACAAACAGCATGTTTGCAGCTGCTTCTATTTTCCTCATCTTTTGTGCAGCATATATTGAAAGTGCAAAAAGAGAAGCAGGTCGTAAAGTGGGAATTGTTATTGGAATTATTATGGCGTTGTGTGTGTTGTGCAATCCTGTTTTTATTTACACCTCAGGTGTTGCATGGAATCATGATCTCGCCACTTTCTTGGCCTTGCTATCTCTTATGTTTTTGCTATGGAACACAGAGCCCACCAATATATTTCTTGCTGCATTATTCTTGGGATTAGCTTCATGCACCCGTTTAAACTTTATTCTGGGATTTCCCTTGTTGTTTCTCTGGGTAATTTTTCACAAACTCCCTTGGAAATCCTTTATCCTAGGTAGCCTCGTTGGGGGACTGCCTGCCATGTTTTTCTTCTTTCTCAATCCAAAGATCTTTTACGCAAACACAGTTACCTCACAAAAGGCTCACCTAGCGTATCTCCACGCTATCGGTAACAGTGAGGTTACCACACTCGACTATAAATTGATTTTTTTGAAAAAAGTCTTTCTGGCATCTAGTTCGTCTACACTTATAATTGGTATTGTTTTTTGCCTCTTGTCGGCAACGAAAATCAAGGACAAGGCTATTCAAATAAGCGTAGCCTTAAGTTTTATGCAGATTTTCTTCCCATTCTTAACCGCAACCGTATATTTACAGTATTTGTACGCGCCCTTGATGCTTATGGCACTTACGTCAGCCATCACACTGGTAAAAATTTATTCTGATTTCAGACACAGGCATTTAGGGAAGATATTTATTGCATGTCTAGCCGTTTATGCTGTTTTTACTTCTTTGACTTACGCAAACGCATACGTTGGAACGTTGAAGTTGGCTTCACAGGAAAAACTCACTGTCCCACACATGATTCATAGAATTGCTTTAGACTTTGATCAGGCATCTCCTCCGGGACGCTTTTTGACCTTGTGGCCCATATTCGCAACAGAAGCTGAAAGAGAACTCTACCTTGGTTTGGCCGACGGCCCCTTTACTTGGCGCGATTCTCTGACTTTAGAGAATCCCAGAGAATTTAGTTTACCCGAATTTAAGGCAATATTGGAGGGAATAATCCGGGAAAGGCCTGCTGCCATTGTGCTGGGTTGTGAAACCAAGAGGATAGAAAAAAAACTTTTTGATCTTGCTCACGAACTGAATTTTTCTTTAAAATTGACTAGATATAGATTTCTTTTGTTTACCCCCAATTAATAACTGGTCAAGTCCCAAACTCCTGTAAAAAGGGTTATTGGAATCACTGGCTAACAGACCTCTCCTAATTTCTGCTCATTTTCAATTTCGTACGTAATTCCTAATTCTTTTCTCAAACGATCCAAATAATTTAGTTCACTTTTAGTAAAACTTACCCTCCGCCATCTTCTGGCTGCTCTTATAAGAACCGAAAAAAACCAGTTTCAAAGCTGATTTTTCTGTTAAAAAGCATGGAATTAGCTGATTTTTCTGTTAAAAAGCATGGAATTACCTTTGTTCTTCTGCGTTCCTCTTCAAAACTCCTTTCTACCAAATTTGTTGTCCTTACATATCTCCTATGTCTGAAGGGAAGCTTCAGGTGATTCAATGATGCATCCAGATCGTCCTGGAAAGCCTTAACAAGAGCTGGAAATTCTTCTTCATATTTTGCAATAAATTCATAGGCCAGTTGTTTTCCCTGTTCGTATCCGGCAGCATCCCTTATAGCTACGATTTCTGCTTTTATATCTGGCCATATTTCTGCCGGTACCTTGCTGCAAAGGTTTCGCATACGATGAACCCAGCATCTTATCCTTAAGCTCTCCGGAAATATTGTCTCTACCGCCTTTATTAAACCAGGTGCGCCATCCGTTGTTACTGTAGTAGGAATCCTTAAACCTCTTTTCACCATATCCCTTAGAAAAGTAACCCAACTCTCGTAACTTTCCTTATTCCCCAAAGCTAAATGCAATAATACTTTCGTCCCATCTCTGGTAATACCCCAGGCACATAGTACCGCTTCCTTCATCCCAAACCTCGCCCTCAATGTTTCGTAAATAGCGTCAAGAAAAAGATATTCTACTTCAAAATGAGATAAATCCCCGTTCTGAAACTCTTCAAAGTCTTTGTGGAGAGCCTCGGTAACATTGCTAACTGCTGTTTTGCTTAAAATCATATCCCCTGTCGCCTCAATAAGCGCATCTTCTATGCCTCTGGTAGAAAGTCCCCTGGAGTACATCTCAATAGCTAACTTCTCTAATACCTGGGAATTGTTCCTAAAAAAAGCAGCTAACTTCGATCGAAAAGGTTTTTCATTGTTTCTTACCTGGGGCTTATATACATGGATTTCCCCCTCGGCTGTCTTAATCTTGAAAGGCTCGTAACCATTGCGGTAACCAGTGCTTCCGCCCCTTCGCCTTTCATAATGCCCCCTACCCAAAAACTCTGTCACCTCTTCTTCGAGCAACTCCTGAAGAATGATTGCTGCCCCCTTCTTAATCAGCTCGCTCAAAAGAGACCCTTCGTTAGCTCTTCCCTTCAATAACTCTTCCAACTCCTTGCGCATCTTTTGACTCGCTGGTATCCTCTTCATGGGTGGCCTCCTTTTTAGTTTGGTTTTTACCAGTTACACTAATTACAATTTTGGCCACCCTTTTTACAGGAAAAAATAGGACATCACTTAAACACTGCTATTGGTCATGGATTAATTTTTATGTTTTTCGGTATTAACCAATTTTTAAGCAATGTAATTGGTTATGCAGTTGGCATAACGGTTTTTTATATGCTCAACAGAAACTTCAATTTTAGATCAGAAAAACCCACCAGAGAAACTTTTCCAAACTTTGTCGGTGTTCTTTTGACAGCCTATGTTATAAATTTTGCTGTTCTTTCTGTTTGTCTAAAGGTTTTATATCTTAACAAGTATGTCTCTCAATTAATTTCAGGGGGTTTTTATACATTGTTTGGGTTTTTCGGTAATAGATACGTTACGTTCGTAGAGGATAAGCAAAATGGCGAAGTGTAGGGAAACGTCTTTAACTGTTCAAAATCCGGTTCTTTCTATTGTAGTACCTATGTACAACGAATCAGAAAATGTGTGGCCCTTTTATGAGAGACTCAAAAAAGTGCTCGACCAAATTGGGGAATCTTATGAAATAATCTGTGTAAACGATGGTTCTACTGACGATACTATTGAAAAGTTGTTGAAACTCCGGGAACTGGATCCCAATGTAAAGATTATTGACTTCTCAAGAAATTTCGGGAAAGAGATCGCCCTTACCGCTGGCATAGACTTTTCTTCCGGGGAGGCGGTCATTCCTATTGATGCCGATTTGCAGGACCCTCCAGAGATAATTCCTGAGCTCGTAAGTAAGTGGCGTGAGGGTTATGATGTGGTATATGCTACAAGACTTTCACGAGAGGGAGAAAGCTATATAAAACGGCTTACGGCTACATTGTTTTATCGAATAGCTCAGAAAGTCATGCATATTAATATCCCAAAAGATACCGGTGATTTTAGACTTGTGAGTCGGGCTGTAGTGGAAACCCTAAAAGAAATGCGTGAAAGGAACCGCTTTATGAAAGGGCTTTTTGCCTGGGTTGGTTTTCCTCATTCAGTTGTTTACTATAGGAGGGAAAAACGACATGGTGGTAAAACGAAATGGAACTACTGGAGGTTGTGGAACTTTGCACTTGAAGGGATAACCTCTTTTAGCTACATACCCTTACAGATTGCCACTTATTTTGGTTTTGTGGTTGCTTTATTAAGTTTTGTTTATGCACTGTTTATCGTGATTAGAACTCTACTGTTTGGAATTAAAGTGCCGGGATATGCTTCGACCATAACCATAATTCTCTTTTTGGGAGGTGTTCAACTGATTTGCATTGGGATACTCGGCGAATATATTGGCCGAATTTATACTGAGGTTAAGAGAAGGCCTTTATACGTGATACGCCGAAAATATGGTCTGTAGGTAATTAAAAGATCAGAACGTTCACAATTACATTTTGGAGTTATAAATATGGGATGGTTAAAAAAAATCGCTAAGTATTTCCTCAGCAGAGACGTCACTGTAAAGCTTAATTATTTTATTGATGAGTTTATCCCTCCTATAGCTAGAGATAGCAGGTTAATGTATCCATTTTTTTTGTTGTTATTTGGAGCTAAGGCTAGCTTAATCATGGACTTTAAAAGAAAACTTCCTTTTTTGACTGAAGAGGATATCAGAAAATATTACGAGATAGTTGGAGGTATAGATAGAGAGACTGATTTGAACAGTCAGTGCATAGATTTTATTTTGCGAAATATAGTGGGCAATGTGATTCTGGACGTGGGATGTGGGAAAGGATACCTTATAAACCGAATAGCATCGACCTACCCACACTTAACTATTTACGGAGTTGATATAATAGCAGAAGAGTGTAAGAAAGGTAATATAAACTTCGTTCGTGGTTTTGCGGATAATTTACCTTTTGAAGATGGGACGTTTGATACCGTTATTTGTACACATGTTTTGGAGCATGTTATTGATCTAGATAAAGCCATTTCTGAGATATATAGAGTAGTTCGAAAAAGGGTGATTATAGTAGTTCCACGTCAGCGTGAATATATTTACACACCTGACTTGCACATTCATTTTTTCCCTTACGAATATGATCTTTACTTAAAGCTTAGAGTTAACAAAGCCAAGACGAAAGTTATGAAGTTAGGTGGTGACTTTTTGATAATTGAAGATGTATCTCCGGCTTAAGTTCATAAAGCTAAAATCAAGGCAGGAGTAAGCGACCACAGGGTAATCATAGTGGAATTGCAGATTTTTGTACACACTGAGCGGGCCTTGTGATAGGTGGGAGTGGTCTGAGAGGAGAAGATTGTTGAAGCGAAAGAAAGCATCCACCGTTGATATTTCATTAAGTGTAGAAGTTTTGAGATTGCCTTTTTCGGAGGAGGGCTGGAAGGCAACGCCCACAGCGGTTCGGCATTTTATTACTGAGTGTGAAAAAGCAAGGCCGAGCTTTCGAAAACTAGCTGAACGAACCATTCGCTTTGGAGTTTTGTGGCGGAAAAGAAGTCGGGGTACTGGAGGTGATACGAGCGAATTTCGCTCCTGCGCCATACGTGTAGGCTCCAATGCCAGTCCATCTTCAATGTCCTTGTGGATGCGTTCTCTGCTTG
>JAFDGW010000013.1 GCA_019309115.1 Deltaproteobacteria bacterium | reverse complement strand
GAAAAATCAGCGGTTTATATCTGTAAAACCTAAACCCTCGAAATTGCATACTTTTTCTAAAAAATATCTTTCATTCTGTCAACAATTTACTTATATTTGTTCACGGATCCAGGAGATAATTTTAAACCAGTATTGGTATTACCAGAATCTTCGGGTGTGTAGCCTTCAGGTTGATTTTGTTCGAGTCAAACCGGTAGCTGCGCCTTTGCGTTTCTTGAAGAACCGCCTGCAAATACACGTTGATGGCATCCAGCGGTCTGTCCTGCTTCCGAAACCGCAGAAGCTGCAGGTGGGTTGTGTAGCCTTTTGTCTTCCCTTCAAGAACGGCTTTGGCCAACAGCCCCTCTCGCCAGAAAGCCATCAGCCCCCTGGCATCAAGGTATTGTGGGTGGAGCGACCACAGCCTCATGGTTTCTCCGTAAGCATGATCATCTCCTGGTCAAGGCCGTGTCGCAGCACGTCGAGCCGCCTGGAGACTGCAGCCAGCTGCGCTGCGGAAACAGACATAAGGCGAAACGGGAACAGGCTCGGCGAATCCAGGACCGTTCTCAAGGCTACCGAACCGTTGGGGTGTGCGTGCAAAAAGGCCTCGGTCAACCAGGCGATAAGCTCCACCTTATCTATGACGAGTGAAAACCCAGGTACATACGTACCACCTGAGCGTCGCGCGCCGTGCACCGGAGAGTCCTTCAGTACGCCCCAATCCACCATTGATCGAAGGAGCCGGCTAACGGCAAATTTTACGGTGGACCTTTGACCGTATTGTTCCATGATCCTACGCCGAACTTGAGCATGTGTGACCGATCCTTGGAGCCGAAGCAACCGCCCCACATGAGCCGCTACGGCCCCCCAGAATGGATAAACCGCCATAGTCATACCCCAGTGGATCGCAATGTGGTTCTCGCGCGGCAGGCTCGCAAGAAGCCTCAAGCCGTCGCACCGAAGGGGATGAAGGTCACTCGGAGGGCGGACCCAGATCTTCATCAGGATAGTGATCGTCTTGTCCAGCGAGCCGCGTATCTTCGTGTTGCTGGAGCGAAATGCTCCCTGGAGGTCTTCTTGTAACAACGCCTTCACAGCAGGCGCATTGTTCCCCGCCAGGAGGAAATTCGCGGTCTTTTCCAGCCATTTCAAACGAACAGAGCGATCGAGTCCAATCTGGTAGAGTCGCTTGTTGCGATTAGACCGTGAAGTCATTAGTCCCTCCTGTCGATCTGGACAAGAGGGACAAGCAGTTCCTCGACACTAATGCCGCCATGACCGACAATAGTTTCACCTATCCGCACGAAAGCAGCCCGGGGTGGCGCAATTAGCGCGAGATAGTCCTCCGGGAGACCGATCGGCGGCCACTCCAAGGACTCTGGGAATTGCTCTTTGACTTGAGCCATGAGCCTCGGATCGGAGTAGACGCGCACGCGCTCGCCACGTAAGTCCGCAACCGCTCCCTCACGAGGCCGTCCCACGCCTCTCGCCTCGATGTTACCGTGATCCGAGACAAGGTAGACCTGAAAACCGTTTTCGTGGAGCAGATCAAGAAGGTTCCTTATGAAACCCTGCCTGGCCCATTGTCGAACCTGGTTGTGCATTCCCGCCGTTCCCAGCTCCATGCCGTGCATAATCCGGTCGACCTTGTCGATGACCAGTCCGATAACACGTAGCCTGGGCCGGTAGAGACACTCGGAGACCTCATTCATGCCCCCATCGCCTAGCCCCTTAGCGTAAGCCACCTCATTCGCGCTAAGCCCCTGATCGACCCAGAATTGCGTCCAGAGGTCTGGCTCCTTGTCTGTGGTGTGGATGCTCGCCGGGAAGTAGATCGGCGGCTTGCCGGCAAAGGCGGCCTGCCGGCAAACCGAGGTGATGGTGGGAATCCAGACGAAAACGGCATTCTCACGAAACCGCAGTTTTGGATCCATCTCCTTTAGCACCTTGCGCAGGGCGATCCATTGGTCCAGGGCGAGGCCGTCCACCATGAGATATGCTATCTTCGTACGACGGTCGTCCACAAGGCTTCGGGCGAGGTACCGAGGGATGTGATGCAGCATCACCGGCGGCGCTGGTGGAAGATTGATCAGGCTTGCGTAGCGCTTCACCACCCAACCGGTGATCGCGGAATCGATACGGGACCTCAACATCTTCAGGCGTTCTCCGTATTCTTCCGGCAGGATGGTGTCCGGCTCCAGCTCCAGGGCGACGAGTTCTGCCCACCGGTATGCGAAATGGAGCCACTCCCCATGACGCGCCTCCACCATGGGGATCGTATTCTCAATGGAATCCAGCAGCCCCTCAATCCGACGGCGACGATTCTCCTCAGGTGTAACTTTGATGCCGTAAGCCACCCAGGTCTTGGCGAGTGCTTGCGCTTGCTCGTGAAGAACCGGCTGGAGCAAGCCCTCAAGGAAAAGGTTGTCTACATAAATGCGGACATCTGGGTGGTCAAACGGCAGATAGTGCGGTGTGCATATTGAGTAGTGCGTTGTTTGGTCGCGCACCTCGCACTCAGCACTTGGCATTTCGGCCGCGAAGCGGTCGAGAAACACCGGCCAGCGTTCCTGCAGAAACGCAAAGAATGCTTGCGCATCAGGAATGATGGATTCCAGAGGCCAGTCTTCGAAAAGGCTGTTTTGACGAATTACCTGGATGAAGCGCTCATCAAGGATGGCAGGGATTCGTTGCCCGCTGTAATGACGGCGTAGTAAAATTCGTAACAGGTCCGATGGCTGTTTTATGAGTTCCGGTGCTATCCCGAACACATGACGAAGGACGAAATCCTTCGTAGCATTGTCGCCGAGCTGCCCTGGCGCGTATCTCAATTGTGCATCGAATAAAGCGTCAAGATCAGAGCGGTCAATCGCCGCGATTACGGGATAGCTGAGATTCGGGAAGAGATCGCTTAAGGAGAACGAGAGCTTGCGGCCAGCCTGCAGCAAGTCGTAGGGCAAGGTATCGAGATCTTGTGAGGCCGATCTGAGCACCACCACGACATCGGTATCCTCGCCACGATCCCAGCGGGAGCGGAACCTGGATTCATAGACATAGCGAAAGGCAACAGGATCCTCAAACGGGATTAACTCAAAGCCCCGCTCCCGGATCCCTTCGAGTACACCTTCTTCCAGGAGCAGGCCATCCGGATCTGCTACCAGGGTAAGCCGGGCAACTCCGGGAGTGAATTCCTGTAGAATCAGACTTCGCCATGATTTTGCGGAGTGCAAAGTGCGAGGTGTGTGATGCATTTTCACGACTTTAAGAGCCTGATTCGCTTGTTTTTTGCTCTGTACAATTCCACCCGCCCACTCTCCTCAAGCACTCGAACCGCATTCATGACCCTCCGCTCGAAAATCTTGCGAGGATTGCCACGTGTCAATATACCTACCTCTTTGAGAACACGAGATGTCAAAGAATGCACAGTACAAGACTGGTTTGGGCGTTTTGATAGTGCACGAATGATAGCATTCTGAATTTCTCTCGCGGTAACATCTTCTGCCCGACGGCCTGATGACCGTGGTGAGCCTTCACCATCTTTAGATAACTCATCATTATGATTATGATAGCAATCCTCGCTTTCAAAATTTACTTCATCACTGTCAAACTTTATGGAATCTTGCGTGTTCGCAGCATCATCGGTGGAAGGATTTACAAAGTAGCTACTTGGGAAAATGCCTCTCTCTTCAAGCATTGACCAAAGACCCCGAAGTGCGGCATCCTTATCCGCATAGAAAGCGGATTCTCGAACACGAAAGAATTCCCATCCACACCGCTCCAATTGACGCTGGCGCTGCATATCCTCCTCGTAGCGATCTATCCCATGCCAGTGATCACCATCGCACTCAACTGCTAAGCGTGCATGGCCTCCTTCAACCACCAAGTCGATTCTTTTGCCTGCTACCTCAAATTGCGGAGTAACAACAAATCCTTTTCTCAGCAATTCCAGAGCGACATCTACCTCAAACCAACTTTCAAACGGGACTGGTGGTTTTACAACGCTACGATTATCCTGAGTTGCTTTGCGTTCCAACTCATCTTTGCTTATCCCTGCTACCTGTTGAGGCTTGGTGTTTATGAAAAATTCCAGCAGTCTTCGGCGCAG
Organism: Deltaproteobacteria bacterium; assembly: GCA_019309115.1. Classification (GTDB taxonomy): domain Bacteria; phylum Desulfobacterota; class Syntrophobacteria; order Syntrophobacterales; family Thermodesulforhabdaceae; genus JAFDGW01. Next base: position 107,656 of record JAFDGW010000013.1, on the reverse strand, counting down.
ATCTTTTTCGCTCAAATCTTCCAATTGCACGGAATGAAATAACCACATCTGATCCTTGGCACGACTTGCAGCGACATTGAAACGTCTTTCATCCGACGCTTTGGCGAGCGGACCTATCCTCTTATTTGGCGCTGCGACCATAGAGAGAAAGATGACATCGCGTTCATCACCCTGAAAACTGTACGGATTTCCGCAAATAAGCCGCCGGCGCTCCATTTCTTCAGCCCCCAGTCGCTCCAGTAGTAAACTTTCAATGAGTTTTGCTTGGACGTCACCTTGCAACACTACAACTCCCATGGTCTTTCCCGAGTAACGTTTATCAGTGCACAATTCTACAATTTTATCAACGATAGCTTCCGCCTCTAGGAGGTTTCTCACGCGATTATTACTTCCTTCTACATAACCACCTTCAACAAAAACCCGTTGGAGAGGAGGTAAACGATCAGGGCCGTATTGTCGTAGCGGAATCAGCGGGGTATCGGTGTAACAAAGATCATTGCTGAATCGGATGATCTCTGGCATACATCGAAAGTGCTCGCGCAGCGTGATTCGCCGTGTCCCATAGCGAAGCTTTCCGTGGTCGAACAGGCTGCTCTCAACATCGAATGACGACTTGAAGCGGTAATCGTAAAGGAGCTCCTCCATCAAGCGATGCACGGCATCGCGAGGCAATCCTACAGCCTCCGGGCTGATTTGCTTGTCGTCTCCAACAATTACTATCTTCTTGCCCAGATAAAACAATGGGAGTGCTTCAAGTCCGCATTGTGAAGCCTCATCAATAATGACAACGTCAAACATTCCTGGGGCTGGATCTACCGTGTCCCAAACACGGTGTAGAGGCATTATCCACGCAGGAACAGCTTCGCGGCATTGGTTGAGATGATATTGAGCCTCACGCCTGTGACGTAGCGCATGTTTTCCTGTTCCTTTGCCAAGTCGCCTCATAGACTGTTGCCAGGCTTCCATGTGGCGACGATGATCTTCTTTGAGTCGTGAGAAACAAAATGCCCATGCATGAAGTGAAGCGAGCTTCGCAATAGTCGAGTTGATCTCGTCCTCAATCTGTTTTGCGCGTTTGGAAAGAGCGGGAAAGTCGTCTTTTTGGATATATTCTTCAATCCAATATCGTGCCTGTGCCCAACACCATGCATCCCTGATACGTTGCAGGCGCTCGTTCCAATGTGGTTCCTCGCAGGTTCGCATCAAGTCATTTGTAAGATTTGGTAGCAGTTGGCTCAACTTTGAAAGATATTCGCCCATTTTTTGAAGGCGATGACGATCATTTATCAACCCCCGAATCTTGCTCGATGCTTTCGCGAACTCATCCAAATCGCGATCGCGAATAGCGTTCAGCAATTTTCTCGTAACGGGATGCGCTTCCTGCTTAGCGGCAATAGATGATATTGGCTCCTCAATGCTTTGTATTTTTTCGGTAACAAGCTGCCTCTTATACCGAGCCTTTGCAAGTTGGCAAGCAGCAATCAATTTTTTGATTTGAGTTTCATCAGCCCAGTCAGGTTCATTTATAATAGTGCAGCCTCGTAGAGCTTCACGGCATTTCTCAATAAGATTTTCAAGCGACAAAGCCTCTTCTAGAGCCTTGCACATCGATTTGAGTGCTGTTAGTTGCAAGGCATAAGGACCTGTAATTTTATTAGCCCTACCTACCCAGAATCCCCATAGCTTTTCAACTTCTATTCGAACATGCAATGCATCGCAGAGCGCAGAGAAATCATCAACAGTAGAGCAAGGACGTCCATTGAGGCGCACATTTTTGATTACATATAGACGCTCTTTCACCGCTTTAGGCCGAAACGGTCCCCAGCCTAGTTTCCCCCCATTCTCCATGTGCTCTTTCAGTTTGCGGGCGTCTTCATATAATGTGTTAATATTAATAGTTTCCGGTAGCTCGATGGTCGAATTGTCTGCTCTTTCCACCAGCAATTCGATAGATTCAATAGCGAATTGCGTGACTCGGTAAAGTTCTTGCCAAATGGACGGATCGCCAGCCAGTACATCACGAAGGGCCTCTTTCATCCACGAATGTGGCAACGCCATCAATCTTTTTCTTGCAGCCATGAAGTCGGTGAGCGCATCAACAATCGCCTCGACTGTCTCGGGGTCATTCCGTAACAATAAGGCCGCGGTTTTTTCATCAGCACCCTTTGCTGCAATAAGTTCTTCCTCGGTTGCCCGTTTCTCTTCCTGAACGAGTTTGGTGAATTCCTCGGAAGAGGGAACACCGTCGGGCAATAAAAGTTGTAATTCTTTGCGCCTTTCCGCTGTGAAGTACCTAAGTTGACCAAGAAGACGATGTAACACGTCTGTAGAAAGAGGACAGGGTTGGTCTAATGGTACCTTATCGGTGAACCACTCATATTTTGGTCTGTCGCGGTTGACGGCTTCAGCGATGCGTGCTGCAGTGCCTTGATATTTGCCCTCCGCAATGGAGTCTATATGGGTTTCGGATTCCCGGATAGCTTGGAGTTGCCTATTGAGCCTGGCTTGCTCTTCCCGGAGTTTTCGGAGACATTCTTCGAGCTCTTTTTGCTCTTGTTTGGCACGCTCTTCGTTCCATTCTTCATTCTTGCGGAGTATGCCTCCAACGCTGGATTCCATAGAACGGCGCTCTTCAGGACCGCTACCAAGGAGATTGATGCAAAGAGGCTGCAATTCAGGCGGAATCATTTTTTCAAGAACCTGAAGCGCACGCGGCGTCTTGGCTGTGACGAGCGTTCGCTGTCCTGTAGCAAGCAAATGGGAAATCAGATTTGCGATGGTATGAGACTTTCCCGTACCCGGAGGTCCCTGCACAAGAACACCAGTCGCTGATCGAAGATTCTCTACGATGCGGCGTTGTTCTTCGTTCGACGGCTTTGGGAAGAAGATCTCTCCGTCGAATGCACGGCTTTCCTCTTCCAGTTCATCACCGTACTCTTTGTCATCTTTTGATTTGATTTCGGCAAGGTCCGCAAACTCGGCAGGGATGTTCTCCCCCTTTTCGATTCGCTCCCTAATCCGTTTTAAGGTTTCTGTAAGACCCTTTGCAGAACGCTTTCGTAGGATTAAAGCCGGAGCATATTTAACTACTGGTTTTGCTGAGGCACGAATTTCGCCCTTTTCCAGAGTATTAATATATTCGCCTTGCGGATCGATAGAATGTACCAAGGCTTTGAGTATTCCCTCGACACATCCCTTTTCCCAAGGATCATCCCCTGCATTAGCCAATGACATCTTTGCGGTTTCCTCGGCCCGCATTGGTTGTTCCTCGACATCCAGCATGTCTAATTCAGGCCGAAGCTTTGCCCCCTCCGGATGAGGACGAACGGTGAACTTACCCAGGCGCGCTTCAAATTCGAGAACCGCATCAGCGACAATTAGGTGTCGACAAACACGTTGGCCAGAAGGAGTTTGCCAAATGAGCAGTCCCAGCCCGAGAATTAGTTCATATTCCTCACCAAGCCGAAGTTGTTCCTGGTGGAAAGCAAAGAGTTCAGAATAAACTTTGTAGACCTTCTCCCAAGCGTTATGATCTTCAACCCAAGGAAGCCAATGCTCTTCGAGATATCGATCCCATGCCTTGGAAACTTCAGGAAAATCTTCCAGACGTTCAGTTACCGAAATGTATTCCGGTTGATCAGTTCCTTCCTCCCATTCAGGATTTTTGATCTCCCTCATTCTCTCGGGTAGGAGTTCCGGCAAATCTTTCTTTTTTCTCAAAGACGATTTGTCGATCCAGCCTTCACATTGATGTGGTATAATTGGCAACTCCGGTTCTCGTCGAGTCTGAACTTCAATCCAGATATCTGAATCATAGTCCTCATCTCGGCCCCATGCCTGCGTGAAACAGCCCTTTTCCTGTGGAATATCAGAGAGCCAAAGGACTCGCTCATAGTTGATGATATCTCGCACCACCTTGCGTAATGAAGCAACTTTTTGAAGATACTCGACTAAACGAATGGCTTTATCTTGATATGTGCTCACTTCCTTCCCTCCCAAGGATACAGTAGCGATTTCTTTGGGAGTTTACTCATGGGCACCTCCTTCCACGCGAACAAGAATCAACGGCATCATTTCCGGCAAGACCTGGGCTCTACGCTTGAGTTGTTCGTAGAAGCGTTCTTCCTCCTGTTCCAGAATGCGCAGGCGATGGTTACGAACCTGGGGAAGTCCGATGCGCTCGATGGCTCTGCGTCGCGCAGCGAAGGCATACTCGCCTTTCTCACGCTCACGAGCAAGATATCTCTGGTGAGCCTGCACCAGCTCGTCGTAGATCATCTTCCCCTGTTGTTCCGCCGCCTCCCGCAGTCGCTCGAAGGCTTGATGGGAGGTCTCGATGTCTAAATGCCGGAGGATTGTGGGTTCCGTTACCAGGAGTTGATCCCATATGTGCCTGGCAGTAGGCGCAAACACTCGACCTTCATCGCTGAGAAACAAGGGCATGATCCGGTGGCGGTTCCAATCGGTGGTCGAGATCGAAATCCGCCAGAGCGACCAGAACCCCCTGATTTCCGGGGCAAGACCAGGAAGCATGATGACCGGGACCGGTTGTCCCGGAGCAAAAGGAATTAGACGCATGGCCAACCCACGCACTCTGGAATCTTCCAGAGTCAAATGATGGTTCAAAGGTTTTTCTTCGGCCTCCTTGCTGGTAAAGACAACATTGGTCAGTCGTTCACCGTCAGGCCAGGTAAGATTCCAGATGCCGTTTTTCCTCTCCACTTTGCCACCGTGAGCTTTCAAGTAGCTTACCGTCATACGCTCCACCCAATGCGGGAGAGGGTGGGCCAACAGCCGCTGAGCCTCACGAGGGTCCAGATCCCCGGCAGAGCCGAGTAAGGAAGCATTCTTTCGGGACTCCCGTGCCTGCTCCTGGATACTCTGCACGACTTCGTCAACTTTGGTTTCCACCCCATCGGGATTGAGAATAGCTTCCACATAAAGGTCATCAAAGATTTTCTCCGCCTGGGCTGAATCAAGTACGTCACCGGTCTTATCGATGCCGAGTTCCTCAAAGATGACCGCCAGTTTTTTCTCCAGGACCTCGAGGACACGATGCTCAACCGAGTCCTCCAGCACGAAGTTGATGGCGCGCACCGTGTGGTTCTGACCGATGCGGTCCACCCTGCCGATGCGTTGTTCCAGTCGCATCGGGTTCCAAGGGATGTCATAGTTGATGACCACATGGCAGAATTGCAGATTAAGCCCTTCACCGCCAGCATCCGTCGATATGAGGATGCGAGCATCCCTAGCGAAGGCTTCCTGGGCTCGTTTACGTTCTTCCATGTTCATGGAGCCGTTGAGGCACACCACCTTGAAACCGCGGTCAGTCAGGAACTCATACAGCATCTCCTGGGTTGGAACGAAGTCGGTGAATACCAGAACCTTGAGGTCCGGGTCTCCTTCCTCGGCCTGGAGGCGGTAAATCCAGTCCAGAAGCGCTTTGGCCTTGACGTCCGGGCCCTGGCTTTCGCAGCGTCTTGCAGCTTCTAAAAGGATTGTCACCTCTTCTCGTTCATTCTGGAGACCTTTGGTGCGCAGAAGCAGTTGTCGAAGTTCTTCCCCATCAAGGTCATAAATGGTTTCTGGTTCCTGGTTCAGCATCCCTTGTTCATCAAATAAACTCGAAACCCGTAACTCAGAATTTAGAATCTCCAGACGACGCTCAAGAGTTGTCCTGATGGCGCGGGTGCTAGAGGCCACCAGACGCTGCATCAGAATCATGAGGAATCCGATGTAGTTACGCTTCTCAGCAATAGCCTGGTTGTAGCCCTTGCGTACATATTCGGTGACCGCCTCGTAGAGCATCCGCTGATCCCGATGGTGATCCTCCCAGGGAACCTGCACCAGCTCCGTGTGCCGGGGTTTGAAAAGCGGCTTACCCTCCGCGTCGATGGCCCGGCGCTTCTCCGTGCGTATGACATAAGGTTGTACTCGATCCCTGGTTACGCTGCTCACATCAGGGAAGGCCTGTGGGTCGAGCAGGGAGATCAGGCGGTGAAAGGCGTCAGTCTTCCCCTGGTGCGGGGTGGCAGAAAGGAGGAGCAGATAGGGTGCGGCTTCGGCCAGCCCTTGGCCGAGTTTGTACCGGGCCACCTGGTCTGTGCTTCCACCCAGGCGATGAGCCTCGTCCACAATGACCAGGTCCCAGCCAGCGGAGATTAGATCCTCGAAACGTTCCCAGGCCTCACCGTGCTTGTTGGACGGTGGTTTCACAGAGTCCATGGATACGATAACCTGATCAACAACTCGAAAAGGATTGACAGAGGCAGAACGGATTGCTGGGGACTCGGTGCTGGGGGCTACTTCTGTTTGCTGATATTCATTCCTCAGTCCTCGGAGCGCATCACTCTGTATTGCCAAAATCCGCTTCAGGCTACGATAATCCTCAGACAGAATCGGATGAAATTGCTCATTAAAGTGCATAGCCATCTCCGCTACCCATTGGGACACCAGACCCTTTGGGGTAACTACCAAAGTACGTCGCACCAAGCCCCGGAGCTTGAGCTCCCGCATAATGAGACCAGCCTCGATGGTCTTGCCGAGACCCACCTCGTCCGCCAGGAGATAGCGCACGCGGTCTCCGCTCATGGCACGGGAAAGGGCACGAATCTGATGCGGCAATGGAATGACGGACGATTCGATGGGCGCAAGCAGAACGTCCTGAGTCAGCGCATCGGCGATTCGAGCTGCAGAGGCCACGAAGGTCAAGTGCTGAGGGTTGAGCATTGAGCTTTGAGTTGAAACTTCGTCCACCCGGACCCGAATAATAGTATCGCTTATCGGCACCCAGACACGGAGAATTTCGTGTCCCCACAGGACAGATCGTTCAATAATACGGCCGTGGGTGTGATGAGAGGGAATATAAACCCAATCACCTACGGAGTACTGAGTGTTGGGCGTTGAGCGTTGAGCGTCTTCCGCCATCACTTTCCACCATTCCTTTGTTTTTCGACGGAAACCCGTAAGCCGCTGATAATGCGAGCGACTTCTTCGGTTTGCTGTAATAATTTCTCAAATGTGTCCTTTCGTCGATTTCGCTCAAATCCTTCAGCAGTGTTGGACATAACCGAAACAGCTACCCGCTGAATCTGGTCACTTAGGCCAAAAACCTTGGCAAACTTTCCCTGTTGTGTGATTTGATAGATTGCCTTCGTCAACTCACGAGCTTTCTGCCAAGTAATTAAATCCTCGAAACGATCGATTCTTCCCATACTCATCCCTCAATGCTCAAAGCTCGTCTTTGTCTCACCCCAAAGCGTCTGGGTCTTGATGACCTGGCGGATTTTCCCGTGCTCGGGGCTGTAGTACCAATTGTTCTCCTTTACGCATTTACCCTCTTGACAGGGTATTGAGGCAAATGCTTATTCCAGGTATCAAGGTTAAATACAGCACATCCGGCAACAATCTGTCGTTTCCATGCCCCAGATTCTGGTCCGTCCACCGGAAGTTTACGTTTCAGTGCGTCTGTCCTGGCTAATAGCTGGGCCTCATCTAGCTGACTTGCGGCAATGAGCACGTAATAGAATATTGGTTTTTCAGCCACGTTCTCAGCCCATCGATAGAGAAAAGAATCCCGGTACTTTCGAACAAAATCGTCATCCTTGCCACCCAATAAGAGTTCTTTCAGAAAGGCATTCCTGGCCTTCGGCTCAGCATGTGGATGATCGGGATCTTTGAACTCGATAAAAAGAACACGGTCAGCTTCTTCCACAATGAAATCCACGGCCTTCATGCAATGCGAAAGGCCATGGTTGTGGTCATCAAATCTTCTACCCCGGACGCCAGGCGGTAGCGTAAGCTCGAGATTGCCTTCCTTCAGAACCGTCATTTTGCAACCTCTCCAAAGCTGCGCTTGATTTCCCGGTTGTACAGATCAGCAAAAGTTTCAGCGATCGCGTTTGGGTGAATTCTCAGATACTCACTCGTGGAAAGATACTTAATCTCTCCTGTATTTTTGTCCCTATATAAGGAGTGAAACAAAACCTTGTCTTCAGATTTCATCCGAAGATCGACCTCTTTCAGGATCACATAATCATGGGTCGCCAAAAAAATTTGAACGCCCATCCTCTGTAACTGGAGCAAGATTTCAATAAGTGGCCCAAAGAGCTTCGGATTGAGATTGGCTTCGGGTTCGTCCCAAAATAGAATGGAGCCGTTTAGCAGGGTTCCGTTCTGAATGAGAAGCCATAATAAGCCCAATTTGCGCATGCCATCGGCAAGCAGGGTGAATTCAAGATTTCCTTGCTTGTTTCTAAGAAAAAACTCTTCCTCTTTGATCACGACTTTGCCCTCAATGAGCTTTTGCAGATATGTGAGAAGCTTTTTCCTCTCCGGATCCACAGGACCACGCAGTGTTGGTCGATAAGCTCTATCCAGTATATCTGCATAGATTTCCTCAAAATGTACTTCCCGTTGAGCATAGAGAGATCGAAATCCAGGAGCATTCGAGAGCATTTCTTTGGCTGGGATATAGACACTCTCGACCGGATGTGCCATCCAATCTTTTGCACCAGTTACAGTTGCGGAATCAGGAACAGTTGCATGATTAGAGAACGAAATACGCAGCTTAAGAGAATTCCGGTACACTTCCACAGCTCCGCGAATACTGCCCTTTTGGCGTTTCACCAGTCGCCCAAGCGCGCGTCCTGATGGAAGAAAGACACGGATCAATTTCTCGGCGAAATTGGCTTTAGTTTTGCTAATGTCACAAGCAGCATAAGCCACCTTCATCAGGTGTGTCTTGCCGGTACTATTTGCACCGACAAGCACGTTGATTCCCGGGCTTGGCTGAAATTTCAGTTCTTTGAAAGCTGTAAAATTTTCTAAGCTTATTCTGGTAATCACCATTATTTGCCTCCCATCCTCGTGAGTGCCTGGTCATACCACATAAGGAGCTTGGAGTCTTCCTGGAGCACATTTTCTGGGATCTTGCGGGCTACGGCGATAATGGTGGCGTAGTCCCGTTCCTGCCACGCTTTCTTGAAGCCGGCCCGGACAGCCTCGAGGCGGAAGACCTTTAATTTTCGCTGGCTGGAAGCCAGCTCTACATACTCCTGGAACTCGCGCAGCAGGGCCCTCTCGCGGAGCTTCTCCAAGTCAGCAGCCCTGTTTGGGTCCGGGACGTACCAGCGGTCTTTTGCTCGAGCGATGAGTGTTGAATGCTGAGTGCTGAGCTGCCCGTTCTCCTCGGTTGCACGGCCTGAGGCCAGTTCTTCTTTGATGATCTTTCGCATCTCCTGGCTTTGTTTGAGCCAGGATACGATTTGTGCCGGAATCGGTCCCTTACCGTCGTAGCGGAGAAAGTTCTGTTCCAAAAGTTCTATGAGCTCGGGAAGTTTCTCATGTTTTGCCTTGTGCAACTCACGCAGGAACTGAGGCTGAAGTTCCTGGAAGGTTTGTGGCTTTTTAGTAAGCTGCTGCTTGAGCCACTGGATGGCAGAGGCCTCGTCCGTGACAACGAACTGGAGCTGGATAACCTCCCTCACCCTCATGCGCTTTTTATCGTATTCGGCTACCTGTTCAGGTAAAAAGTACATACCATCACGTTCTGGAAAACGCTGGGCAAGCCCAACGTAGAACTCTGCCGCAGACATCGGCACGGTAACACCTCGCTGCACGTGAAAGGCCACCATACGGTCGAAGAGCAGGTAGTTCTGCCTTTCGGCTATGATCTCTGCCTTCCCGCCCTTGGACACAAACACAGGCAGTTGCTTCAGGTGCGTGCGGACAAAGTCCCAGACGCCTTCCTCAGTGCCGGCAGTCAGCTTAAAGCGCTCCTCCAGACCTCCGCTGGGTTTGTAGCAGGAGATAATAATATCTTGCTTGACGGCACCTGGTTGTGTGACCTGATTAAATGAACCCTGTCTTTTATCCAGCGTGCGGACATCAGCGATGACGAAACCGGCGGCCTGCAGGGCTTCCTGGATGGCATTCCAGACGGCGTTTTTGGAGTTGTGGAACTCCACTGTCATCCAGCGGCCCGGTTTGAGCACACGGTAATATTCCTTGAAGCACTCTGTCATCAGTTGCTGGTATTCCGCCAGACCTTTGCCTTGAACCTTGTTTTCAATGGCCTCTTGTTTATTGTTGGTGAAAACCTTGAGCCAGGCTTCCCAGAGGAAGTTCAGCTCAGAATACATCAGGTTGCCGCCAAAGGGTGGGTCGGTGAAGATGTAACCAACGAAACCTCCATGAGTCTTTTCCATATTTGCTGATGCTGTCTCAGTTATAGTAAGGTTATAACCGTAAGAAACTTTTTTAAAATCCCTAATCTTATATCTTGTAAGTTTGAAAGGACTATTCTCAGTCCATAAAGATGGCACATATAAGGTTCCCATTACAGTTCCCATCTTCCTATCAAACGTAAACTTGTACATTTTTGTAGTTCTAATCATTGAGGAAGTTAACCAAACTTTCAAGATAGGTATGTTCATTGGACTGCGACTAAACATTGCTGCCAGTACCCACAAATTCCGCTTCGTATAGAAATGGTGCACGTGGGTGATGCCGATACGCAGAGGCTCGCCTGTTTTATCGCCTTGGGGAATGGCATCCGTTGGAAACCAGTAGGGAATATCCAGTTCCTCGATCTTCTTTATGAGGGCCAGGTCAAAGGCGTCGGGGGTCTTTTCATATCTCAGCTTGCTGGAAGCAAGCTCCACAGTATAGTTAATGAGCACCGGTACCTGCTTGGCCTGGCGTATGGTCTGGCCAATGGCCTTGTCGTACTTTGTGACCCACGCTCGTTCCAACTTTGAAGAGTTTGGGCGGCGCTGACTGGCAGGCTTTTTAGCTTCTCGTTTGGGGTTGGCTGGTGATTTGCTCACCCATTGGCCACAATGAGGACAAGGAAAGTCGTCAAGAACCTTGCCCGCTTCCTTATCCACCGCCGCATCCCAGAAGACCACCTCTTGTGTGCATTCCGGGCAGATGAAAACATCCGACCACACGGTGTAGTTGATTTTGCCCCGTGGAGCCGGCTTCCAGCCGGCTGCAACCAGCTCTTTAGCGACATACCTCCACTCGTAATCTTCAGATTTTTTTACAAGCCCAGCTTTAACCGGATTATGATGTACATAGGCCAGAGTGGCCGCCAATTCCTTATTATCACGAATGATCCGATCATAGCTTTCCGTCTGCCAGACTCTTGTGCCAGATTGCTGTTCCAGTTTATTCACTTCATTTGCCGTATAGCTTTTAACGCTATGAAGAATCTCTGAGAGGGCCCAGTAATTATCTTCCTGGCGCACCAGAGGTTTGGCTACGATGTGAACATGATCGGGCATGACGACCGCAGAAAAGACCTTCCAGCGCTTTTCATCCCAAAATAAAATGGCATCCAGAACAATTTTCCTGGCTGGATCACTGAGAACGCGATGGTTGTAAGTCCTGAAGGTAATAAAATAGGTGGCACCTGGAACCTGTATGTGAGGCAGATTATCTTTCCTGTAGATTACTTTCGTGGCCTGAAAGGGATCGCAAGGTTCGAAGTTGATTGCAGAGGTAAGCCTGCTGGAAGCAGGCTCCACATGCAGTGTTTCATACATCCATCCACATTCCTCTTCCACCTCTTTGAGGATGCGTTTGGCTTCACGCTCAAAGGCCTGCACATCCACCGGAGTGTTATAGTTGTAGGCAATAAAGGTGGCTGCAGGCGAAAGATCGTTGAGCACAGCATGGCGTGCCCCTAGCCTGGAAAAGGGTTTCCAGATAATTTTGCCGTTCTCATCGGTCTCGTACTCATAGATGACACCTTTATTGTCTACCACGTAACCTAGAGATTCCACTGCCTTGCGGTTGCCGCAGAGCTGTGCCGCAACACCGGTCATGCCCGTCCCGCAGAAGCCATCGAAAACCAGGTCGCCCGGCTCGGTATAATGCAGGATGTAGCGCATGATGGCCTTTTGCGGCACCTTGGTGTGGTAAGAGTGAGCATTGTAGATGGGGTCGTTCTTCCCCTCACTTACATCTGCTGCAAATGGCTCCCGCCGGTAGTTATCCGTCTCTGGATCATAGGGCTTTCCATAGTAGTTAATAAAGTCTGCAATAAACGGATTCGGACACGCCGTATAATACGGTGGGTCTGAAAGTTTCAGGATGTCCTCGATCTCCCCGTGCGGAAAGCCCACCTGATCTTTCCAGAGCTGAAGTAGATCCTTCTCTGGTTCCCGGCGATGGGCCTCTCGCATACGCTCGGCGAGCTCACGAAGACGCTCTTCATCTCCCATCGGCCACTTCTCAACCGATTTCATCTGCCTGACGGCGTCTTCCACCGTAGTGAAGGGCACACCGTCGAGCTTGGCGTGAAGTTCCTCCAGCCCTTCCCGCAATAGGTTCAGAAAATAATCCCGTCGTGCCTCATCGTTATCAAACTTCATACCCAGACACTCTACCGGCCCTTGCAACTTTTTAGTTGATTTTGCTCTCATTAAATTTAAAGCCTCACCTCTTGTTGCCATGTCATATATCTCCTATTTCAATACAATCCTCACCTTACTGGGTTCCTTGCCTCTGGTGAGCTCATCCAGATATTCCTCAAAGCGTTTCTTTATTTCCTCCCGCGTCACCGGTGAGCCACCTTTGAGAAGGGCTGCACGCATATCCTCAAGTGTAACCTCAACCTTAATAAGACCGGAAAGTACCTCCTTTAAGGCATGAATGAAATTCTGGCTTAACTCCTCCGGTAGCTTGCGTTCCTCGAGAAAGATGTCCACCAATTTCCTTGACTCAGGTTTAAGCAGATCCAGGTTTTCTTTAGTAGTTGGGTCTTCCAGGTTAATCAGCAATGTCTGGGTCCAGTCCTCCACCAGCCTATCCAGCTCTTCGTCGAGATTATCTAACACTGTGTCCGCTGGTACAGTCAGTGGCTCTGCACGGGGTATGAAATTGCAGTGTGGACACACAGGCGTTTTGTCTAGTTCCTGTTCGGTAAGGGCGAAGCAGCTCTTCAGACCGGCCAGACGATCTTCAAACTCTCTAAGTTGTGAAACAGGCATAAGATCAATGCTGGTGAGATCCCGAAGCGTTCTTAGACGCTCATCGTTCAACAGATCTCTCTTGCGCCTATCCTCGTTCACGCCCAACCGTGCTCGGGTGTGCAGAGTAAGATATGTTTGGATGTAGGACTTCTTCAACTGCGCTAACTCCTGACGAAGCTTAAGTCTTTGGTTTTTTGTTCCTGATTGATGGTGAACAATGGCAATGACCTGTCCGAGAACACGTTCTTTAGTTTCTCTTGCTTGCTTTAACCACTCATTATCCTCGGGCATTATCCTTACGCCTTCTGATATATATGAAGCCAGAGGTCCCAGGTCCCTCACCAGCTCCTGCATTGACTCAATTTCTTTAAGGGCCTTAAGACCTTCTTTGTGCCTGCTCACCTCCTGGACATCATAGCGGAAATTTTTGAGCTTTCCAGGTGACGAGTAAACCTGGAGAGACTCTAAAAAACTCTCGGTCTCATCAATCCGGTTGCGTAACTTTTGAACTTCTTCCTCGGTGAGTAAGTTCCCGTCCCAGAAAAGCAATCCATTTTCAAGGCTCTGCTGCGCCAAGACCAGCTTTTCCACCATCTCGGTGATGGCTTTCTGGAGCTGCTGGATTGGCTCGTCCTTGCCCTGGGTAATGAGATGTGCCATGCCCGGGGCGAGGCCGAGGAGTTCAAAAAGTGCCTTGATGGCAGGCAGATTCCAATCTTTGGGTCGTTCAATATGTTTAAACTGCGTCAGTTCTTCTATGTTAGTCCCTGCCAGTTGTGAAAGTGAGGTAGCATCGAACTTTTTGCCGGAAATGGATAGTACTAGGTCACCGGAGTATACCAGTGCGGCCAGGACCACAACTGCCCATTCGGGCTCCAACCGGTAGCCCTTGTCCGGTGCAAAGAACTCCACTCCATAGACATCCTGGATCAGCTCTGAGCGGTTGACCACCTGCCCATGCCCTTTTTTCTTGAGGAGGTCGAGGATGTGCTGGGCGTACTTGGAGCGGTATGGATCCAGTCGCTCGCCATCGAGGAGCTCCAGGGCATCGAGCACAGCAGTCGCCTGTTTGGTGCGATTCTGTCCGGCAATGGCACGCAAAGCGTCCTGGGCTGCCTGTGCTCGATTACTCCCGGTTATAAGAACCGAGAAGCAGGGATGCTCAGGTGCCTGATCCCGAAAGTGGGCTTCCAGGCAGATTCCAGCAATTGTGTTCACCAGATCACGAAAGTTGATCCGATCGTGAGAGCCAATGCCGGAAAGCTCACGGATTGACCTGCCTTTGGCCCACTCGATAAGTGACTTTGTCCGCCCCTGATAGGTAACCTCGAATGCATCTGTCATGTGCTTTTGTAGCCATTGCACCAGATCCCGGAGGAATCCATTGGCCTTGGACTCGTAGGTTGACTTGGCGTGGCCACTTGAGGTGGACGCCAGGTCCAGCGCTGCGGCGTAAAAGCTCAGTTTATCGCGAAATTTGTCGTCCACGACTTTCAATCGAAAGAACACCTCATCGCTCTTCTTCTCATCTTTGAAGTATGGTGGGTCGAAGGGCTGGATGAAGTAGATGTAGAAATCACGGGGCGGCACTGCGGTCGAACGCTCATTGGGCGATCCGAAGAAAAGATATCCTTGTCTTGCCGCTTTGCGCTCCGGCCATTCAAGCTCATGCTGCCAGATCTTGTAGCCAGTAACATAGGTCTGATCGGTACACTCCATGACACGCTTCAGTGCCTCGTAGTAGTAGCGGTCGAGCTGGCTGGCATCGAGGCTTTCCGCCCGTTTTTCAATCAATGCATCGTAGTCTTCTGTTTTTTTGAGATCGAGATACCACTGTCCATTGTCGGGGTTATAGGAAATAAATTGGCCGCTCACAGTCCGCTGGATTTCTTTTAGCACCGTTTCCACCAGCGTGAGCAGGTCTTCAGCCGGTTCACCGCCCAGTTCCTCTATCCCTGGTTGATAGAGACAGAGTGAATCGCGTAGTTCTGCGGCAGTGGGACCCAAGGGGGCATAGATATCCCCGGTCGTTAGCCGGTGCACCGAAAGCGCGTGAATAATACGGCGCGCCATGGGCTTGTACATCTGTCGTGGAAAGGCCTGCTCAATCCTGGATTCGAGTACCTGACTGCAATCGATGACTTCTTTCACTTCAGGGATGGTGCGGAAAGCCGGATTACTGCGCAGCGTTTCCCAATAACTGTCATAGGCAATAAGGCCGGGGTGGTCTTCCGGCAAATTATGTCCGAGCAATTTCTTCATGGCCAGTGACAGAGTCTTGAGCACTTCGCGCTTTTCCACCACTGTAACACGCTCGAAGGTGTCGATATAGTCGGGATGAACCGGAAAGAGGCGGACGAACTCGTCCATCCGCTCGTTCATGTGGCCGTAGAATTTGGCGAAGGGTGTGAGGTATTCACGGATTTTGGCCTGTTGCTCGCCGGTCTTTTTGAGCAGCCGTTCGGCAACGACGAACTTAACGTCCTTGCGGGCAATGAGAATCTGTTCGAAGCGGTCCTTGACACGGCGAAGTTGATCGGCCACAAATGCGAAACGGGGGCTGTCGAAGATGGCCTCCTGCACACCCGCCATGAAGCGGAAGCGCAAATCCTTGCAGACCTCGCCCACCTCACGGAGGAAGTTGAGGTCGAGGATGAACTCCTGATCCTTGCGGCTACGCAGATAGTCCAGCAGCTCATCCACCACCAGGAGCAGGCCATGGTCGGGATACACCTGGTGGAACACGGCCATCATTTCCTCGAAAGCTCGCTTGTTGCTCGCGACTTGGCTTGCATTCGGGAAGGGGTAGGTCACACCCATGGTGGCTAGGTGCTCTTCCAGTTCGCCTGTGAGGATATCCCGCAGTGACATGGTAGTGGCTCCGATTTCAGTGCGGATCACCTTAAACCTGCCGGCGATTGTTTTTGCCGCCTCTTTTACCTGTTCATTGCTCAGATGCTCCACTAGCTTCGCATGCTCGCATATGGCGGAGATCACCGACATTAGGTGCGACTTTCCTGTGCCGTAGTTGCCCACGACAAGGAGCCCTTTGTTATCGATGGGCTGGTCGAACTGAAGCTGGGGGATCACAAGGCCAATCAGTTTTTCGGCCATCTCGTCGGAGATTACATAAGTGCTGACAAGGGCTCTTGCCCTTGCTATCTCATCGGCATCTCGTAGCTGCACTACGGTTTCGATGGGTTCAAATTGAATCAGGTCTCCGTATTTCATTGTATATACCCCCTTATAACCTCTTTAATTAACTTCATGTTTTTACTTCCGGACTTACCAGCAGAAAATCTCGAATCGGGTAGCGGCGGTATTCGGGATGACCGGGCTCGGCATAGGTCAGATAACCACCTACAATGGTCCCGTTCCAGGCGGCTACTATTGTCTTGTTTCGGGACAATCCCTGAAGCAAACGCAAAGGATCCTGCTTCAGGTGGACATCGAAAAGTATCTCGATGTTGTCTAGCAAAACCAGCTCGCCTGTGACCTCACCCACAATTTCGCCCAAGAGCCGCGGTAACCGCAGAGTTTGTTGGCGTTCGGTCAAGTCCAACATCCGGCGAGACAGTTCAAGATTGACGTTGATGAGTGGTGCGGACGACACTACCGATACTTCTTGCAAAACGGAGGTCTTTCCGCTTCCCGCCGGACCCACCAGCAAAATCAGACGGTAATATAGCTCACGAACTTCGTCGATCTTTTGCAGAACTTGATCCACCAAGGGCTCCGCTATTAATCTTTTCCTCCGTCTTTTGTATCGCCGGGCTTCTCTCCTAACTAGCGGTCAATGGCTTCCTTCCGGCAATGTCAATGACGGCCAATCTTCCGGCATGGGACCTTGCTTTCCCGAACGAGCCTGTAGAGCGTAGATTTCGGTGTCTTCAGGTAGGTGGACAAGTTGCCGATGGTCAGGGCGTAGCCTGGTTTCTTACCCATAGGAAGCACCTCTATGGCGACAAGGTAGAATTTCGTAGCGTAGTTTACTGTTGGCAACAGCTAGTGCCAAGAAGAGATTTCCGGGAGGCACCTTCCCCGGGGCCAACCAAACACCATTCGCTAGTCCTAAGTCCAGCCTGCCAGATATAGCATCACACTTTTTAAGAACAATTACGAATGGTTAAACCATGAACGATGTAAGATTCTAGGTATAGAGCAGATTTTCACCTTTTACGGTAATTCCAGAGGAAAAACGATTCATCCGAACATGCAAAGAAGAAGAAACTGTATGGCCTGTTGAATTTGTCAGTTTTTACGCTAAGGATGATCATGTCTCTACAAATTCTATCAAAAAATGTCTTGATTTAAGAGGAGCATTACAAGTTTGCGGAATACACCATTGATGGAATACTTATATGGATTGAAGAGAATAAAAAATCGGTTATGGAGGCGCCTCCGACAGGCTATATGGCTGGCCCATTCTTGGCGCCTCCGCTTTGTCTCCTGAAACAATAACGTCACAGAATCTCAGACCTTTTCCCGAATATGGATGATGGGGCAGTTTAGCTCCACCGAACTGTGCCTCCAGCCCTTACATCGTACCGCCGCAAGTTTTTAGAGGATGGGGCGGACAATAATGACAATAATGTCGAAGCGGTGCTTTAAGTGCTTCCGTACCGCCATGCTCGGACCTTACAGGCCTGCGTCAAAATAGTTCTGAAGCTCCTCTTGCTTTTGCGTCTGAGTCAGGGCGAGCATGAGAAGGATTCTGGCTTTCCAGGGTGGTAGATCGTCGGCGAAGACCGCCCCGATTTTTTTCAGTGTCGCTCCGCCGCCCTCGAACCCGTAAACGGGCAGGACTCGACCATAGTAAACCCGGGTGCTGATCACCACTGATACGCCCTTGCTGATAGCATATTTGATCGCCTCGTACACGGGCTTGTTGACATTGCCCCAGCCGAAGGCTTGAACGACGATCCCCTTAGCGCCCGAATCCACCGCGTGCCTGATGTAACTTCCATCCGCACCCGTATACATGGCGACAAGGTCCACCCGAGGAAGCGCCTGAGGTAGCGGCAGTTTCTGACGACGAACGGATTCCCGGAAAAACACCACCCGGTCCTGATCCACGTAACCGAGATACCCATAGTCCCCCGACTCGAAGGTCTGAACGTTGCTCGTGTGGACCTTTCTCACCTCACGGGCGGCGTTGATGTAATGGTTGAGGGCCACCATGACGCCCTTGCCCCTGGCCTGAGGAGAGAGTATGATCCTGACGGCATTCAACAGATTGCGCGGCCCATCGCTGTCTTTTTCCGATGCGCTCCTTTGGGCACCGATGCAAACCACGGGCTTATCACTTTTAAGGGTCAGATCCAGAAAATAGGCCGTCTCCTCCAGGGTGTCTGTTCCGTGGGTGATCACCACTCCGGCAATGTCGGGATCAGCGAGCACTTCGTCCACCTTTGCCGAAAGCTTCAGCCACAGCTCGGGGGTCATGTAGTCGCTCGGGATGTTGCTGAACTCCACCACCCGGATATTAGCAAGTTCCTTAAGTTCCGGAACAGCGCTCACCAGATCCTCGCCCGAAAGGGCAGGAACGGGGCCTCCCGTTTCAGGGTCGATCTTCATGGCGATCGTTCCCCCCGTAGCTACCACAGCAACGGTGGGAAGCTCCTGAGCCGGCACGATCCCATAGGCAAAAAACATACTAAAAATGATGAAAAATACCCAAATGCCTCTCTTTTTCATTTCTAATCCTCCCTTTTTCTGTTCACTCAAGGCCTATATCTGCGCTTTCCCTCATTTCCCTCACCTGAGACCTATCACCTCCCTTACTTTCGAGCAGATTTTCCAGGGCACGAAATTGCTACTCGACACCCGTCCGATTTCAGTACCACCTGGATACGGCATCAAGGGTTAGAATATCCCTAGTAAATCCTTTTCTCTTCCAGACGCCATATCCGGCAGCAGCGATCATGACGGCATTGTCGGTGCAAAGGTGTATGGGCGGCACATAAAGTTTCCACCGGTTGTCGATAGCCTTTTCTTCAAATTTATGGCGCAACCGCCTGTTCGCAGCCACTCCGCCGACCACCGCGACGTTTTTCACGCCTTTCATATTGGCCGCTAGCACCGTCTTCGCAACGAGTACGTCCACCACGGCTTCCTGGAAACTGGCAACGAGGTCTTCCACGCGGTATGTTAACGGGCTATGAGTTCTGACGAAATTTACAACAGCAGTTTTGAGCCCGCTGAAACTGAAATCAAGCGAGTCTTTGCCAAGGTAAACCCTTGGAAAGTCAATCGCAGTCGGATTACCCTGTTCAGAAAGCTGATCAATTACAACACCTCCCGGATACCCCAGCCCCAACAGTTTTGCCACCTTGTCAAAGGCTTCTCCAGCCGCATCGTCAAGGGTGCCACCCAAAAACTCTGGGGGCTGATCCAGGGACTCAGAATAATACAATGCCGTATGGCCACCGGACACGACTAGACAGACGAAAGGCGCATTCGGAAGGTCAGAATCGAGAAAGGCCGCATGAATGTGACCCTCCAGGTGATTTACATCTATCAGGGGTTTTTCAAGCGCATAAGCAATGGCCTTGGCAGCAGAAATCCCTACAATGAGCGACCCAATAAGTCCCGGCCCCCTGGTAACCGCGATAGCGTCAATGTCGTTCATCGAACATTCCGCTTCTTCCAGAGCCGCCTCAACAACATACAAAATCGCCTCTACATGCTTTCTTGATGCCAGCTCAGGCACCACTCCACCAAAAGGCCTGTGCACGGCGATCTGGCTGGACACAACATTTGAAAGCACGCGACGGCCATCTTCTACGACCGCTGCTGCAGTCTCATCACAGGATGATTCAACTCCAAGGATACGCATTGTACATCACCGTGTTGTTAGTGTGCTTCACCGGCAAGGAATCGTTCTACCTCAGCCACATCATCGGGGCTTCCAATGAACAGTGGAACTCTATCGTGCAATGTTTCCGGTTCAATGTCCAGAATTCGCCTCTGCCCGTCCGACGCCGCACCGCCGGCCTGTTCTATCAGAAAAGCAAGCGGAGCCGCCTCAAAAAGAAGCCTTAGCTTGCCTCGAGGTTTTTTCGGATCTTTCTTGTCTGCCGGATACATAAAAATTCCGCCTTTCAGCAAATTCCTGTGGAAATCGCTCACCAGGGTGCCTATGTACCGTGACGAATAGGGGCGGCCATTTTCAGGATCCGGGGTTTTGAGATATTCCACGTATCGCTTCACCGGCTCATCCCAGTACGCCCAGTTTCCTTCGTTCACACTGTAGATTCTGCCTTTTTTCGGGATGGTTATGTCTCGGTGACTAAGGAGAAACTCTCCAAGAGCAGGATTAAGTGTGAACCCGTTAACACCTTTTCCTGTCGTATAAACCAGCATAGTACTGGATCCATAAATGAAATATCCTGCAGCCACCTGTTCACTGCCCTTGCGTAAAACTTCATCAAGTGTTACGGGGCCTGATTCTTTGATTCTTCGTCTGATGGAAAAAATGGTGCCTATGCTGGCGTTAACATCTATATTGGAAGATCCGTCTAGAGGATCTATCAAAACAATATAAGGCCCTCTGAGGCGTTCGTCCGGAACCTCCACGATGTCGGCATCTTCTTCTGAGGCTACCGCACATACGTGCCCTGTGTGCATAACACGCCTGATAATCGTGCTATTGGCAAATTCATCCAGCTTTTGTACTTGCTCACCGTAAATGTTTTCAGTTCCGGTGTATCCGTATATGTCCACCAGACCGGCTTTGTTAACTTCACGGTTGATTATCTTTGCAGCAACAATGAGCTCATTAAGCAATTGCGTAAACGTCCCGGTGGCATACGGCGTTTCACGTTGTTCCCTCAACAGATGTTCAGTAACCGTGATTCCTAGGCCCCTATCGGACATTTTTTCTCCTTCTCATCTTGCATTTGAGATTATCGGCGTATAAAGAATGGACGACCTAGCCTTACCATAGGGCTGGCTCCTTTTCAACAAGAGTGGGAGATTAAACCAAATGGCAGAAGTCAAGACCAGACTGGAGAGAACGGAGTGTCTCAACAGAGACAGCTACGGTCGAATCATTGACTACCTTCGCATATCGGTAACAGACCGTTGTAACCTGAGATGCATATATTGCATGCCTGAGTCGGGTGTTCCAAAGTTGAGCCATGAAGAAATCCTTACCTATGAAGAAATTCTTAGATTCGTAAGAGTTGCAGCGGGCTTGGGTATAACCAAGGTGAGGCTTACGGGTGGAGAGCCTTTGATTCGAAAAGGGTTCGTTGATTTTTGCAAACGGGTTGTGGAAATCATGGGGGTCGGCAGGGTTAGTTTGACGACCAACGGGGTCTTACTTGCTCCATTTGCTAACCAACTCTATGACGCCGGAATACATCGTATAAATGTAAGCCTTGACACATTGAAGCCTGACCGTTTTGCCAGGATCACTCGACGGGACTTGTTTCACCGAGTGTGGAACGGTATTATGGAAGCTCACCGTTGTGGATTCTATCCGGTGAAAATCAACGTTGTTGCAATGAAGGGAATAAACGATGACGAAATAGAGGATCTGGCCGCCCTTACCTTTGAATATCCCTTTCATGTTCGCTTCATCGAGTTTATGCCATTTTCTCCCGAAGACAAATGGACTTCCCATTTTATATCGGCAGACGAAATTTATTCCAGGTTAAGGAAACTCGGAAAGCTGTTACCAACCGTCAGCAAAAATTCTAATGGGCCTGCTAGGTATTTTCAGTTCCTTGGCGCTCCAGGTAAGATCGGAATCATAAGTCCCATCAGTCATCATTTCTGCGCCACCTGTAATCGACTTAGGCTAACGGCAGACGGAATGTTAAGAACTTGCTTGTTCAGTGTTGAAGAAATAGATTTCAAAACGATTCTGCGAACCAACGAAGATGATAGCTTCCTTGCAAAACAGATTATTAAAGCTCTTCAAAACAAACCAGCAAAGCACAGTCTAAATCGGGAAATATTTAAAAAATGCATTGGACGACCAATGGTGAAAATTGGGGGTTAACACGAATTGACAAGTAACATCTTTACTTCTATGTTGTGCGCGCCTGAAGGGCAACAGTTGAACACATAAGGAGGACGACCGATGAGCGAATGTACAGGAAAAAGCTGTTCAAGTTGTGAAAAGCGCCATGAGGAGTCTCAGGATTCCATAATAAGGTGCAAGTTGGATCGGATCAAACACAAGCTGATGGTTATGAGCGGCAAAGGTGGGGTCGGCAAGAGCAGCGTTGCCGTGTATCTAGCCCTTATGCTTGCCCAAAGGGGCTATGAAGTGGGTTTGATGGACATAGACCTGCATGGCCCGAGTATCCCTAGAATGCTGGGGCTTGAAGGCTTGCTGGGTATCACACCTGAGCAAGAAATTGTGCCGCATCGTTATAAAAGGAATCTCAAGGTAGTCAGCATTGAATCACTGCTTCAGGAAAGGGATGCTGCTGTAATCTGGAGAGGTCCGATCAAACACGGTGTCATAAAGCAATTCATTGCTGATATAGAATGGGGAGATCTCGATTATCTCATTATAGACTGCCCACCCGGAACGGGCGATGAACCTCTCAGTATAGCGCACCTAATCCCGGAAGCTCAGGCAGTAATTGTGACCACTCCACAGGAAATAGCCCTCGCTGACGTTCGTAAATCAATTAATTTCTGCCGTAAAGTTAATCTTAATATCCTGGGTCTGGTGGAAAATATGTCGGGACTTCATTGCCCTGAATGTGGCAAGTTCATTCCGATTTTTCGGACGGGCGGTGGAGAAAAAACAGCAAAAGAAATGAACGTAACGTTCCTTGGCAGTTTTCCCTTTGACCCAGCTGTAGTTGAAGGCGGAGACGCCGGACAACCCATTCTGGGCAAAAAACCAGACGACCCATTCATCAAGGCTGTGGAAAATGTGGTGGATAAGATAGTCGCAATCCTGAAAGATACTCCGCGATGCCGTATGGCTTCAAACTGACGGAACTTGAAACGGAGTTTGATAACAATGCGGATAGACCTGAACCAACCAGCGTTGACGAGAGAGCAGAGGGCTCAGCTTCAGGAAATGTGGAAGCGATGCGTTAAGCGAATTATAGCTTCCACTACCCTAGCAGGCAGTGGACATCCAGGTGGTTCACTTTCGGCGTTGCATATTCTTCTTATGCTCTATGCTACATTGAACCATCGTCCGGAAGACCCAGCCTGGGAGCAAAGGGATCGGATCATCGTGAGCATGGGACACATCAGCCCCGGGGTGTACAGTGTTTTGTGTGAATTTGGTTACTTTGAGGAAGATGAATTTCTTTTAGAATTTCGGCGAGTTGGCTCACCCTTTGCCGGCCACGTTGAACACTGTGTCCCCGGAGTGGAATGGAATACAGGAAATCTGGGACAAGGTCTTTCGGCGGCAGCAGGCATTGCCCTTGCGGAAAAATTAAAGAAGAATAATCCATCGTGGGTTGTGGCTCTTATGGGAGACGGTGAGCAGCAAAAGGGGCAAATAACAGAAGCACGGCGGTTTGCAGTCAAATATGGTCTTTCAAATCTGATCGGAATTGTTGATCGTAACCATCGTCAGATTGGTGGTGACACCGAAAAGGTGATGCCTCAGAGGGTAAGGGCCGAATATGAGGCAGCTGGTTGGAACGTGGTTTACGTGGAAGATGGAAACGACTTTGACCAGATTTTCACCGCTTTCAAAAAGGTTTTCTTGCGCCAGGTTAAAAACCCAGATACGCCAACAGTCATTGTTGCCAGAACAGTTATGGGTAAAGGCATATCTTTTATGGAAAATAATGCCAAATACCATGGCATGCCATTGTCCGAAGACGAAGCTGAACGCGCATTTCAGGAACTGGGTATCACCAACCCCATTCCTCAGCTAAAAAGCAAGAGGAAAACCCACACTAACTTTAGGCCTTTTTTCAAATACCCAAGAAAGAAAGTACAAATTGATGTAGGCAAACCTCGCACTTACGGGGCTGATGAAAAATTGGATAACCGTTCTGCGTACGGCGCCGTGCTTGAAGACCTGGCTCGCTTGAACAATCTGAACTCCGTTCCAAAAGTGCTCGGCTTTAGCTGCGACCTTGAAGGTTCCGTTAAGATGAATAAGTTTCATCAAGTTTGCGAGAAAGCCTTTTACGAATGTGGAATACAGGAGCACCATGCTGCAGTAGCGAGCGGGGCAATAAGCAAGGAAGGATTCCTTACATTCTTCAGCACCTTTGGGGTTTTTGGCGTCTGCGAAACCTATAATCAGCAAAGGTTGAATGATTTGAACGAAACATCTTTAAAAGTGGTGTGTACTCACCTGGGACTCGACGTTGGCGAAGACGGGCCAACTCACCAGTGCATAGATTACATCGGTCTTTTGAAGAATCTTTTTGGCTGGTTCGTCTTTCTGCCAGCGGACCCAAATCAGACGGATCGCATCGTCAGATATGCCGCTCAGATAGATGGAAATGTATTTGTGGGAATGGGCAGGTCAAAAACACCTGTAATTACCGACCTTAAAGGAAAACCATTTTTCGCCGGAGATTACCGTTTCGAACCAGGAAAGGCGGATTGGGTTCGAGAAGGTGACGACATTGCGATAATGTCTTACGGCACCCTGCTTAGTCACGCCGCACGGGCATCAGACATCTTGAGAGATAAACATGGAATTGGTGCAGCCGTGATAAATTGTGCGTCCATAAAGCCATTCGATAGGAAAGCCGTATTGGAGGCAGCCAAAAGGCGAGTCATCATAACCGTTGAAGATCACCATGTAGACACAGGGCTTGGAGCAATAGTGTCTTCAATTCTTGCGGAAGAAGGCATCCCCTGCCGCTGCGTGCGAATGGGCATCACAAGATACGGCCAATCCGGAAAACCTGCCGAGCTTTTCAGGTGGCTGGGGATAGATACTGATGGGATAGTGCGGGCGGCTCTGAATGTATATAGGAAAAAAGCGAGCGTAAGTGCTTGACTGTGGCGTGGTAAAAATCTTGCCGGAATAACAAAGCCAATGAGGCGTGCGAGGTGGTTTTGACAAATCTTTTTGCCTCCTTTGAGTCAGGCGGGACGAGTGCAACAAGGGGCAAGAGATAAGCGGGAAGGAGGTGAGATTTTTCTGGTCTTATGTGAGGTAATCGATGAATGATTAACAGAACATGTTTGTGAAGTTTGATACCCCAGTACAGCGAAGCATGTGAAATTTTAAGACCTGTCAGCACATAAAGTATGGAGGTCACATCTTTGCAGAAAATCTCATCAATATTACACTTATTCAGCCAAGTGCAGATGCTTTGTACGTCTTCCTGTTCCAAAAAAAAGCTTTGTATCACTGATTCTAGGTAACGGTGCCAAAAAACTAATCGTAATCGGTATGGTAAACGGTCTAGGCTACCGTAAGGTTGGACAGCCAGATAACGAGATGCAGCTTCTATATGCCTGTGCCACAATGCGTCGGTACAGAGGTGAAAAAGCATTCCTTCAACCACGTAGCCCAGAAATTGTGGGAGCTCGTGAAAATATCTAGTTAGATCAAAGGCGCAACCCTCCAGACGGTGGAGTAAACTACCAGCTCTTTGAAACAGAGGAAAAGGCTGATAAAAAAACATATCTGGAACGGTTGTTGCCAGATAGAAGGAGTGAGGTAGTTTCTCGCCAAATACCTTCCTAGCAACGGCTATGTGGAAAATTTCCTTGGGCATTTTCAGGGTTTTTTATCGTTTTGTTGCAAGAGAATTGCAACTAGTCTTCTGATCATGCCCTTTTGGTCTAGGGGCGACGCTTCTAAATATTCAGGATACAAGGGATGAGATGGGCTTAAATCTGGGGCAATCTGCTGATATAGGGAATATCTTGTCTTAAAATACAAAACAAGTTCAAGGATTGGAATGTGCCGAATTTCAAAATCTTCAACCCATCCAAGGCGATACATAGCTTCAAAGCGAAACTGATCTATCAGAAAGATGGAAACATCTACCACCAGCATCTGACGTTGCACGTCAAGATCGTAAAATCCCCTTGAAGTGGAAGACGAATAATAAAGGATTCGAGTTACAAAATTCTGCAATAGATAAAGCACCGGCTTTGAGGCCGGTAGAAAGTAATTAATTACCCTGTTTTCGAGCTCAGCCAGTGATGTATCATAAGAGAACTTCGCTTTGAATTTTCGCTCCCAAGGCTCAAAAGCTACTTTTGCCAAAATTTGCTTTTTTCGCACAGTGAAATCAATAACTTCAGCCATTTTGACACCGTTACTATTCGTTGACCATCACGGAAAAACGCTATACAAGATAGCACAAGGAATAAGGAAGCACAAAAGAAGAGATTAACGGTTTAAAGGATATGTTTTCAGGCCGTACAATGGTAAATTTTAACGGACAATGGAGATGCCGGAAAACAATAGCATTTCTGCCAGCTTAGAAGATTACCTGGAAATCATTTACCAGTTGCAGAAAAAGCATAAAGTGGCACGCGCTAAGGCCATAGCCGATAAAATGAAAGTTCAAAAGGCTTCAGTCACAGGAGCTTTGAAGAGTCTCGCCGCTAAGGGCCTTATAAATTACGAACCCTACAGCACGATTACCTTGACTCAAAAAGGAGAAAAAATCGCCAAGCAGATTATCCATCGCCATGAGATACTCAAAGAGTTTTTTCAGTCGGTTCTTCAGCTTTCACCAGAGCAGGCGGAAGTAAACGCATGCAAAATAGAACATGTTATCCACCCAAAAGCCGTGCAAAAATTAACAAAATTTCTCGAATTTTTGAAAATCTGCCCGCGCGCCGGCTCTGATTGGGTTCGCTCATTTGAAAACTATTGTCAGCGTGGAGCGAAAAAGGACGAATGCGAACAATGCCTTATAAAGTGCCTAGAGCAGCTTAGGCGTACATAACTACACCAATGGAGGTGAGATAATATGCTAGACATTGAAATTCAACCTGCCGATGATTCGCAGAAACGCCCAAAACCGGAAGACGAAAACAAGTTAGTTTTCGGCACTGTTTTCAGCGACCACATGTTTATTATGAACTACGATGAGGGTAAAGGCTGGCACAGCGCACGCATAGTGCCATATCACCCTTTGAGTCTGGACCCTGCCACTATGGTTCTTCATTATGGACAGGGAATCTTTGAGGGGTTGAAGGCTTATCGGTGCCACGATGGGCGTGTTAATTTGTTCCGCCCTGGGAAAAATTGGGAACGTTTTAACCGATCTGCCAGACGGATGTGCATGCCGGAAATAGACCCGGATTTTCAGACTCACGCATTAGAACAGCTTCTCCGACTCGACGTTGACTGGATTCCCAAAAAAAAGGGAACATCCCTGTATATTCGACCAACAATGTTAGCCACCGAAGCAGCTCTGGGTGTCAGACCGGCAAAGCAATATGTATATTACATCATAACCAGCCCTGTCGGACCTTATTATCCTGAAGGGTTTAACCCTGTGAAGATATATGTAACTGACAAGTATGTTAGAGCGGTCCGTGGTGGAGTGGGTGAAGCTAAAACATTGGGTAACTATGCTGCAAGTTTGTATGCCGCTGAAGAAGCCAAAAAGAAGGGGTACACACAGGTGTTGTGGCTCGACGGCGTGGAACGCCGTTATGTGGAAGAAGTGGGCACTATGAATATATTTTTCAGGATTGGCGACGAACTGATCACCCCTCCACTTACCGGTTCCATTCTCCCTGGTATTACTCGGGATTCCGTCATCCACCTGGCAAAACACTGGGGAATTCCGGTACATGAAAGACCTATAACCATTGGCGAAGTCATAGAAAAGGCGAAAACTGGTGAATTAAAAGAATGTTTCGGTACCGGAACAGCTGCGGTAATATCGCCAGTGGGTGAATTGTATTACAAAGGAGAAACCTGCGTAATAAACAATGGCACCGTAGGTGAGTGGTCCAAACGTTTCTATGATGAAATAGTAGGGATCCAATACGGCGAAAAAAATGACCCTTTTGGGTGGATTCATCAGGTGCCAATTAACTAAAAGATAGGGGCGGATAAGTTCCGCCCTTATCAACCAGCTTATGAAGATTTCTTGGCTTCTTCCGCTTTTCTCCTCTTGGCTTCTAGCATCTTTTGGACGCGTTCTGTCATGTCAATATCCTGAGCCATTTTTTGTCTCTTTTTACGATAATTTTCAGACACGAGCTTAGTACTCAACTTCATGCCCCATTTTTTCTTATACTCCCTAGCAGACATTTGATGCTTCCGTCTCAAATGAGGAGCCAGAGACGACAATTTCTCTCCACATTCAAGACACACAACCGCTTCTTTCCCAATTGATTCCATAGGACGCTTTCGAAGCTCTTCAAGTTCATTTTTCTCCTCTTGCAAAGAGACTTCCTCTCCCATAATTTCTGAAACAACAGCGTACATTTTCTTGAAATCTTCAACTGCCTGATCAATATCTCTACGCTGTCCAACAAGATGAATAATTGACTGTACAATTTCTTTGTCCAACATAACTTCTCTCCTTTTTCAAATTAGTCTTTCAACGAAAGCAAACTTGCTAACTATCTCTTTAGTAGGCTTTATATTAAAACTTAATCCAGGAATAATTCAACCAAAAAGGAGTTAGTTTTTAGAAACTGCTTGCATACAGGAAGCGCATGGTTAATTCAACGGTTATTTCGCGGAAGCTTTCCTCAGGAAGCTCTTTTACTTAGGATAAACTAGGAAAGAACTTTTCCGAAATCTTTAAGCTCAAACTGAAATGAAAAAGCTCAACCTTGTGTAAAACAGGCCTTAGCCGACAGTATCTAGCAAATTTTCTGTCATTTCATTTGACGCGGAAACAACCTTCAAATTTGCTTCGTAAGAAGTTTTAGCCAAAATACCCTGTACCATCTCTTCGGCAATGTCTGTGTTGGACATCTGAACAAAACCGCTAAGAACGGTTAAGCCATTGCCCTGACCCGCCTGAACCAATTCCGGCGCAGGCACATCTGGCTTTAACGAATACAACGTGCCGCCTTCTGAAACCATAAGGTCTTCATTGTCAATTCGAGCAATCCCTATTGTGTAGTCAGGTCCAAGTGGAGTTATGGTTCCATCGGCATTCACCATCACTATCTCACCATTCGAATTAACCGAAAAATTTTCACCCGACGGCAACGATGGCACTGGGTTTCCCGATATGTTAAGAACCCTGTAGCCATTCAAAGTCATCAAGTTTCCGTTCTCGTCGACTGTAAAAGAACCATTGCGGGTGTAAAAAATATTTCCATTCTCATCTGCTACGGCAAAAAAGCCATCACCCATTATGGCAAGATCACTCCACCTGTCGGTGGGCATAAGAGGACCTGGCACAGGAGAATGAAGAACCGCCTCTATAGCAACCCCCAATCCGGATCCTTCCGCGGCAATATCAGAAGACCTGACCTTTTGAGCCATAAACCCCGGCGTGGCACTATTTGCAACGTTATGGGCAACTGTTTCCATCCGTCTGGAAGAGTTTCTCAACCCCGTCAGGGCAATATTTACAGGCGAAGGCATAGTTTCACCCCTTTTTACTCTTCGTAGTTTTCACATTCGGCGCAGGTAAACCCCGGCCACATCGCTCTGGCCGCTTTATCGAGACAATCATCATAATATGGGCAGTCAAAATTTCTGACTCCCTTGCCTTCTTTACACTTTACCGGATTTGGCGCAGGCTTTTTAATCACATTTTCCTTCTTATCTCTTTTTTTCTGACCGACAGCCATCTAACTTCCCTCCCCATTTTATCTCGCTCTCTTCAGCTTCACACTTTAAATAATATGCACTCAGGATCTTTCTGAAAAGTCTTCTAAAACCCACAACACTATCAAGCCCAGGAGTGCTATTGACCAGCAAATCAATTTCATAATTAACATTTTTCCTCCTTAACCCGAGAAGATTGTGCTATTTATTGTGATTCCTTTTGGCGGTCAAGGATAAAGAATTAAAAATTGTGACCGTCGAATAAGCTTTAAAGCAAATTTTCAACCAAGGGAGGGCAAACACTGCAAATGCAACCTATCCAATCCGTCAAAGGGATGAATGACATACTGCCGGAAGAA
Source organism: Deltaproteobacteria bacterium (assembly GCA_019309115.1). Taxonomy (GTDB): domain Bacteria; phylum Desulfobacterota; class Syntrophobacteria; order Syntrophobacterales; family Thermodesulforhabdaceae; genus JAFDGW01. The sequence goes on along the minus strand of JAFDGW010000013.1, from coordinate 77,642 downwards.
ATAGCTCTTTGGCGATTTGCTGAGGAGAAGGCCAGAGAAATTTTTCAAAGATTTGGTTACAGTGAAATAAGAACCCCAATAGTAGAGAAAACCGAACTGTTCACCCGTGGAATCGGTGAAGCCACGGATATAGTTGAAAAGGAAATGTACACCTTTCAGGACAAGAAAGGTCGATCCCTTACTCTGCGCCCAGAAGCCACGGCATCCATAATAAGAGCTTACATCCAACACCAGATGCATGTAAAATCCCACCAAAAAAAATTCTATCTTATTGGCCCCATGTTCCGACATGAACGTCCTCAAAAGGGGCGCTATAGGCAATTTCACCAGATAAATGTGGAAGTCTTCGGAATAGATGAGCCTATGTTGGACGCTGAGGTTATGTTTTTGGCATGTCTTTTCCTGCGTGAAATTGGATTGAAAGAAGTAAGCCTTGAAATAAACTCGCTGGGATGCCCTAACTGTCGCATCTCGTTCCGGGAGATCTTGCAGGAGTACTTGCTTCAGTATCAGGAAAGCCTCTGCCCCGATTGCAACCGACGAGTGTATAAAAATCCGCTAAGATGTTTCGACTGCAAGGCTCCTCAATGCAAAGAGATACTGTCTAATGCCCCGTTGATTCTTGACTTTATATGCGACTCTTGCAACCGTCATTTTCAGGAAGTGCAAAACTTTCTACGTGAACTTAATGTTGAATTTATCATAAACGGTCGTATGGTACGAGGCCTGGATTACTATGTTAAGACCGCATTTGAAATTGTTACCGAACACCTGGGAGCTCAGAATGCTGTTGGTGGGGGAGGCCGCTACGACGGTCTCATGAAGGATTTAGGCGGTCCCGATTTACCGGGTATAGGATTCGCTCTAGGCATGGAGCGCATCATTCTGCTGCTGAAAGATTCTGCAAAGCTACAACAGGACAACAATCAAATGATATACTGTGTTCTACTAGGCGATAGAGCTAGAGCCGAAGGATTTAAGCTCGCTCAGAAACTCAGATCTGAGGGGTTTATTGTGGATCTGAGCTATGAAGACAGGAGTGCGAAAAGTCAGATGAGAACGGCAAATAAAATGGGTGCCCGAATGGCTATAATCATCGGTGATGATGAACTGAGTCAGGGTGTGGTTCAGCTCAGGGACATGCACAGAAGCAGCCAGTGGGTAGTGGAAATAGAAGAACTGGTCCCGGAGCTCAGGTCCATACTGAACGAGTCGTAGTGGGAGGTTAAAAAGTGGAAGAGTTGTTAAAAGAGCAAACCGAACGTGATCTATCCATATCTTTAGACTTTCTGGGCAACTGGAAGCGAACTCATAACTGCAATGAGCTCCGTCTCTCCGACGTTGGCACCGATGTAATTCTTATGGGCTGGGTGCAGAGACGCCGAGATCACGGCGGCCTCATATTCGTTGACCTTAGGGACCGCGAAGGCATAACACAAGTTGTTTTCGACCCCCAACATAACGCAGAAGCTCACAGACGGGCACATCACCTCAGGAGTGAATATGTCATAGCCGTGGCTGGTAAGGTGCGTCCTAGACCCGAAGGCATGACAAATCCAAAGCTGGCAACGGGTGAAGTAGAGATCATTGTTCACGAGCTTCGCATATTGAACACGTCGAAAACCCCGCCATTTCTGGTAGAAGACCGTGCTCAGGTTGGGGAAAACGTCCGATTACAGTATCGCTACATTGATCTACGAAGGCCATTCATGCTGAGAAACATCAGATTTCGCCATGAAGCATTGCAACTCACCAGACGTTTTTTTGCTCAGCATGGCTTCATAGAAGTCGAAACGCCTGTGTTAACAAAGAGCACTCCCGAAGGTGCCAGGGATTACCTGGTGCCCAGTCGTATGTATCCCGGGAAATTTTATTCCCTTCCACAATCGCCGCAACTTTTTAAACAATTGCTTATGATGGCAGGGCTGGAGCGGTATTTTCAAATCGTTAAGTGCTTCCGAGATGAGGATCTGCGTGCAGATAGGCAACCGGAATTCACTCAGCTTGATGTGGAAATGTCCTTTGTCGAGGAAAATGATGTAATGGGTATTATAGAAGACTGGATTGCAACACTCTTTCGGGAATTGCTGGATGTAGAGCTAGAAATCCCTCTGAAGCGAATGAGTTACTCTGAAGCCATGGAACGTTACGGGACGGACCGCCCTGACCTTCGTTATGGCCTTGAACTAACAGACGTATCGGACATCGTAGGGAAGACAGAATTTAAGGTCTTCCGACAGGCTGTGGAAAACGGGGGCATGGTAAAATGTCTCAGGTTTCCCGGTGGAGTTAAATTATCCCGTAAAGAACTGGATGATCTAATAGCATTTGTACAGGGCTTTGGCGCAAAAGGTATGGCATGGATAAAAATACAGCCTGGCCAGTGGCAATCGCCTATCGTGAAATTTCTGGGTGAAGGAGCACAAAATGCTTTGGCTGAAAGGCTGAATGTGGAAACAGGTGATATTCTTTTCTTTGTGGCCGATCAACAAGATGTGGTAAACGAAGCACTGGGCAACCTGAGGATACACCTTGCTGAAAAGGAAGGGCTTGCGGCCAATTCAAAATTTCGCTTCCTGTGGATAACTCATTTCCCGCTATTTGAATGGAGTCAGGAAGAAAAGCGATTGGTGGCGGTACACCATCCCTTTACCTCACCGATTGAAAGCGAAATCAACTTGCTTGATACAGAACCTGAAAAAGTCCACAGCAGGGCTTACGATCTTGTACTTAACGGAGTTGAAATCGGAGGGGGAAGCATCCGGATTCATCGGAAAGATGTGCAAGAAAAAGTTTTCAGGGCACTTGGAATTGATGAAGAAGAAGCGCAAGGAAAATTCGGGTTTTTGCTTGACGCCCTGCAATATGGAGCTCCACCTCATGGGGGTATCGCCTTCGGATTCGACCGTCTGCTAATGCTCATGCTCGGCGTTCCATCCATACGCGACGTTATAGCCTTTCCAAAAACCCAGAAGGCCACATGTCCCCTTACAGGGGCTCCGTCTGAACCAGAAGTTCAGCAGCTTCTGGAACTTCGCATCCGGATAGAAACGGAGGAATAAAAATGGCTCGCTGGAATCCCGAAAAACGTCTTCTTGAACATGAACATTCTAAATTCTGGAGGTACACTTTAGTAGATGTTCCAGAACCTAATTTAATGAGGGGAATATTCCCTTACGACGAAATTCCCAAAATAGACTTTGATCACAAGTTCCTACCTCTCGACCCTGCTAGGGACATGTGCATAACCGACACTACTTTTCGGGACGGACAGCAAGCACGACCACCTTATACGGTCGAGCAAATAGAGAAAATATTCGATTTTCTTCATCGCCTCTCCGGCCCCAACGGCGTGATCAGACAGGCGGAATTTTTTCTTTACACCAAAAAGGATCGCGAAGCCTTAGAAAGGTGCTTGTCTAAAGGCTACAAATACCCAGAAATAACTGGCTGGATACGAGCTAATAAACAAGATCTGGAGCTCGTTGCGAAAGCCGGTCTGAAAGAAACGGGTATGCTGACTTCCGTGTCGGATTACCACATTTTTTTAAAATTGAAGTCGAACCGCAAAGAAACGATGGAACATTATCTGGATATTGTGAGAGCAGCGCTGGAAAAGGGCATACGTCCCCGTTGCCACTTTGAAGATCTAACCCGAGCTGATATTTATGGATTCTGTATTCCCTTTGCCATAGAGCTCATGAAGTTGAGAGAGGAATCCGGCATAGACATCAAGATACGGTTGTGTGATACGCTAGGTTTTGGTGTACCCTATCCGGGTGCAGCACTTCCAAGAAGTGTCCCTAAATTGGTGCGGGCATTTATAGATGAAGCTGGTGTTCCAGGGCACTTATTGGAATGGCATGGCCACAACGACTTTCATAAAGTCCTCGTAAATGCGGTAACCGCGTGGCTATATGGATGCGGGGCAGCAAATGGAACTTTACTTGGTTTCGGAGAAAGAACAGGCAATGCACCTGTAGAAGGTCTTATTATTGAGTATATAGCCCTCAGAGGAACCACGAACGGCGTGGATACAACTGTTATCACGGAAATAGCGGAATATTTTGAACGAGAACTTAACTACCGCATTCCGCCTCAGTATCCATTTGTGGGCGAGAACTTCAACGCCACTGCCGCAGGCATACATGTTGACGGACTTATCAAAGATCCGGAGGTCTATAATCCGTTCGACACTGAAAAGCTGTTAAAGAGGCCAATCAATATCATCATAACCGACAAATCAGGGATTGCCGGAATTGTTTATTGGGTAAACAACCGCTTAAGGCTAGAAGGAGATAAGCGACTCGATAAGAAACACCCCGGGATTGTAAAGATCTACAAACGTGTTATGGAAGAATACGAAAAGGGACGCAATACTTCCATATCCAACGAAGAGCTTGAACGGTGGGCACGGCGTTATCTGCCAGAATATTTCGTCAGCGAATTCGATAAACTCAAACAAAGGGCACACTCGCTTGCAGCGCACCTTATAGAAGAAGTGGTAGAAAATGAAGCCATAAGGAGTATGGACCCGGTACAGCAAGAACCGGTACTTCAGACACTTCTGGATTTGAATCCCTTTATACAGTTCGCTTACGTAACAGATGCCCAGGGAAAGCGAATAACCCGGAACATTACACACATAGTGGATAAGGCTAAGTATGAAAAAGCCCAGGTTGGAGAGGACCTATCAAACCGACCGTGGTTTATCGAACCTATGCGAACCGGAAAGGTTCACGTTACGGATTTCTACACGTCAAAACATACTGGAGCCCTCTGTATAACCGTGTCGGCTCCAATCAGAAACGACGAAGAAGAAATTGTCGGAGTGCTTGGCGTGGACATTCGCTTTGAAGATCTGGCAAAAATGGAAGAACGGTCGGTTGCAGCATAAAAATGCGACGAAGCCTTCTGTCAGTTATTGTAATTGCATTAGCCCTTACGGCTTGTTCGATCATCAGAAAAAAGGAAAGTGGGGTTCTTCCAGGAAAGCCTTACTGTGTTCATAATCATTGCTACTTCCCACTACCAAAAGCCAAAGGTTATGTAGAGGAAGGATATGCTAGCTGGTACGGACCAAAATTTCATGGCTGTCGCACAGCAAGTGGTGAAAGATTCAACATGTATGAAATGACGGCCGCTCACAGGACGCTTCCCTTCGGAACCTATGTCAAGGTTACAAGGCTGGACACGGGTCAATGGGTCATTGTGCGCATAAATGACAGAGGACCTTTTGTAAGAGGACGAATAATAGATCTGTCCAAAAAAGCAGCAGAAAAGTTGGGAATAGTTCGGGATGGACTGGCTCGTGTCAGGGTTGAAGTCGTTCAACCTGCCACAATTGGATCTTACGCCGGAAACGAGCACAGATGGCTTCTCAAGGCGGTGCCATCTTTCGAAAAAGGGAGCTTTGAAATTCAGATCGCATCGTTTCGGCAAAGAGAAAATGCCGTGCGTCTCAGAAAACGTTTGCAAGGCAGGTATGACTATACGGCAATTATTCCTTTTAAATACAACGGTGAAATTTTTTATCAGGTCAGAGTTGGTGTCTTTGACACGCTATCCAGAGCAGAAGAGGAATTACAAAGAATACGAAAGCAGGGCTTTTACGACGCTTTTGTGGTCGCAAGAAAAGGAGAAGCAGGATGATACCAGAATTTTCGTACCCATCTTGGGAAGCTGAAACGTTTTTGAAAAAACTGGCCGAACGAGGAGCCGAGGCTGATGAAAACATTAAAACTCAGGTGCTGGAGATACTCAACAATGTTCGTTCGCGAGGAGACGAAGCCCTGCTTGAATACACCAGGAGGTTTGACTTTCCCGACGCCACCCTGGAATCCTTGGAAGTAAAAGAAAGCGAGATTGAGAATGCCTACAGGGCAGTAAGTTCCGAATTCCTGGAAATTCTTAGAAAAGCTATAAAGAACATTCGCTCCTTCCATGAAAATCAGAAAGAAAAATCCTGGTTCCAGATAGATGAAAAAGGACGCCTGGTAGGTCAGCTTGTCCGCCCCGTTCAGTCTGCCGGATTGTATGTACCCGGAGGCACTGGCGGTAATACCCCCTTGATTTCTACCCTCCTCATGACTGCTATCCCTGCCCGTGTGGCTGAAGTGCCGGATATTGCCCTTGTTAGCCCTCCTCGAAAAGATGGTTCATTGCACCCAGGATTGCTGGTGGCTGCAAAGGAAGTTGGCGTAAACCGCATCTACAAGGTGGGAAGCGCATGGGCTATAGGAGCCCTTGCGTACGGCACAGAAACCATAAAGCCCGTTAATGTCATCGTCGGCCCCGGAAACATCTATGTTACCACCGCAAAAAAGATCGTAGCTGGTTTGGTGGGTATTGATATCCTTGCCGGCCCAAGCGAAATTCTAATTGTTGCTGACGAAACGGCATTTCCCTCCTATGTGGCCGCTGATTTACTGAGCCAGGCAGAGCATGACACAATGGCGAGTTCGATCTTAATTACCACCAGCAAGCAGATTTCAGAAAAAGTGCGAAGTGCTTTGGAAGATCAGTTAAAATTATTGGGTCGCAAGAAGGTGGCTTTAGCGTCCCTTAAAAGTTACGGAGCCAGTTTTATCGTTTCTAGCACAGATCAGGCCGTTGAGTTGGTTAATCGCATTGCACCGGAACATCTTGAAATTCATGTAAAGGATCCGTGGAGTTTCCTCGGAAGGATTAAAAATGCCGGAGCGGTTTTCCTCGGGTCTTACACGCCGGAGGCCGTTGGAGACTATTTCGCAGGCCCAAATCACGTGCTTCCCACATCAGCCACGGCAAGGTATGCTTCAGCCCTTAACGTTGGAGTGTTCTTTAAGCGCATTAGCGTTTTGCAGTACACTAAGGAAGCCCTGGATGAAGATGTTAAAACCATTGCGGAAATGGCCCGCTGGGAAGGCCTTGAAGCCCATGCCCGCTCAGTACTTATTCGGCGGGGTTCTGAGTAACCTCTAAAACCCACGAGAGATAATCTTTTATGCCATCAACCAGCGGCAGAGCTATGATTTCGGGCACATCATAGGGATGCAACTCTTTTACACGTTCTTTCAATTTTTCGAACAACTGACGACGCGTTTTAATAATCATCAGAGCTTCCGGCTCGTCGCATACATCTTCCTCCCAGGTATAGATTGACCTGATCTCGGGAATCACATTTACACAGGCGGCAATCTTTTCCTTAACGATAGTTTTTGCTATGCTGTAAGCCACCTCGACATTCGGAACGGTTACAAGAACAACGGCTATGTTTTCAGAAAAATGGCACATAATGTAATCTCCTTACTCCTTGATCATGACCACTTGAGTTGTTGCATTGTGCTCGCCACAAAATGGCGGATACTCCACTTGCCTGCGCATTTCAACCCAGAAAGTACCATTCAGGAGCAATGAATGGAAGTGATCAAGCTTAGTGAATACGACCGTCGCCATTTGGAAACACAGAAAATAGCGCTGAAATGCTACGACAGTATTACCGAGTCGGAACGTTTGTTCCTGTACTGGTTGAGCATACCTTACTTGATGTTCAGGCAAAAACTGGACCGTTTCACAAAACGGTTCTTTGCGTTGTACTGCCAGGAGCAGTGTTTTGTTACCGGTAGGAGTGCTTGCTGTGGCTTTGAAAGCATAATGGTTTTTTTCGCCGACGAAATAATAAATCTCTTGTGGGGTGACCGTTCTCAGGGGGTAAACCTTATAAACAGGCTCGCTCAAGGAAACAAAACATCATCACACTGCGTTTTTTTAGGAAACGGTGGTTGCCTGTGGGGCGTAAGACCTATATCATGTGCCATGTTTTTTTGTGATGAGGCCAAAAAGCAGATTTTTGCAAAGTATCCGAACGCCGAAATAGAGTGGAACGAATTGTTGAAAGAAGAGAAAAATTTCACTTGGCCGGATAAACCAATACTTTTCGACGTCATTGAAAGATTCTTCATTCGCAAAGGTTTTTATTCCCCACACATGCACTTTCACTTCAGCCCTGGTCTAAGGCGCATAAAGGAAAAAAGCGGAATTTAAGATCATATTTACCATACTTCTTCTAGCATCCGGTTTGCAATTTCACTGTCGTTAATCTGATAGGAACCCTGCTCAATTTGAGACTTAATTCGGGCTACTTTTTCGGCTCGACTCTTCTCATAATCAACCATATTTACCGAGAGTTCTACTCTATCTCCTGTTGCCAGCACAGACTTCGCCGTCGCTCCTCTAGATGAAGACTTTTTCTGAAAGCTTGGCTGTTCTGTCTTTAGATTTTTATCAACCTCTACCCATTTGCGATAGTATTCACCGACTTTCTTTATCTCCATTTTTTTAAACCTCTTCTCATTTATCCTTCAGTGACTTCTTCCTGATTCTGCGTTTCTTTCACTTCTTCCTCTTTCCCGGAGGAAACAGCCTCTTCAGATTCTCTAACCCCCTCATCGTTGCGGGTCTGAGTCGATTCCAACGCTTTTTGAGACAAGCGATCTATAACCAAACGTCGCTTTGCTTCCTCCGATATAGTTACTCGTTCAGTGGAGGGCACTGACTCACGTTGAAGATCCACCCGTGCCAGCTTTGCTTTATGAAGCTGTTTTGCATAAGTGCGCAACACAGTCTTGACACGGTAATCCGTTATGATCATTTTTACCCTCCTTCTCCAATTTTTTATATCGGCTCGAGGAGGAAAATGCTTTAATTTTATAATTGAAGATAAGAGAGGAATGCAAATTGCTTCATCCAGAAACGACGACCAGGATGATCGTTGCCCGGATGAAGCGGAAATCCAACGGAGAGAATAACAATGACTCAGCGAGGAAACAAACAAAAAGTGCATTGCCTAAACTGTAAGCATCTGCGTATTACTTGGAGCCCTAGCACTCCTTACTTTTGCCGGGCATGGTCCATTCGGTCAAGAAAGTATCCCTGTGAAGAAGTGTTCAGTGCATCGGGCATTTCTTGTCAAAAATTTGACCCCAAAACACCCAAAACGGGAAGGACTCGGAGAAGTATTGAACAGCCCGTTAAGGAAACGCGACATCGTAGAAGAAGATTCGTTCGTCAAGCCTGAAGGGGGTAGCTTATGGCGGAAGATACCACTACTGTCCAATTACACGATTTGTCACAGCTGGTGCTTGAATCCTTAGTAGATCAGGGTATCATAGAGGGAAAAATAGACCGCGAAACTATAGCCGATGCCTTAGCAAAAAATGAAGAACTGCGGAAATGGATAAAAAGACACTGCGTGGAAGAAACAAAACTTAAAGCCTTTGAGCTACTACGTGATGCTGAGGATGAAATAGAACGATGGCGCGACGCATGCAGAGACACCATTACCGCGTTAATTCCATTTGTCACAGAAAGAGGTACCAACCGAGTAAATAATCTTATAGAGAAATTGCGAAAAGCATTAGCCAATGACTCAGATGTGGAAATATTTCAAAACACTGTTTCAGAGTTAAAAAATTTGCTAATAAAAGAACCCAAAAAGGCTACAGGGGGTTCTGAAACAGAAGCCAGACAGCATGGATTGTTCGGACGATTGTTACACAGAGGGGGTCAAGTATCTGACGATCTAAAAAAATTTTTGGGCGACATAATCCAAACAATAGAAAGTCTTTTGAAACCTGAAGACAAAAAGAATTACAACCTGGATGAAATAAAACGCATGGTAAATAAAGCTAGAACGGTAGATGAACTTGCCGCTGTTAGCAGTAGCCTGCTTGAGGTTATGAACACGCTCAGTAAAGAGGTCGAAACGGAACGAGAACAAGTGAATGCTTTTATCAAAGAACTGGGCAGGAATCTGGTAGAATTGGAAAAAAATGTAATGTTATCAGTGGATAGCTCTAAAAAAAGCAGGGAATCAAACCGCGCTTTTGACAGTCATCTAAACGCTCAGATTAACGATCTCGACCTCATTACCACTTCCGGGAAAAAATCGCTGGAAGAATTGAGGAGTATTGTGATAGCAAAGATAGCGTCCATACGGAAGGCCCTTGAGGCTAAACAGAAACAGGAAAAGATCTACAACCTAGAGCTGGATAGGCGTTTTCGGAGATTGCAAAGAGATCTCACCCATTTGAATCAAGAAATCCAGGCAATACAGAGTAAGGAAAAAATACTTAAAGAGCAAATCCTTACCGATCCATTGACGGGTGCGCCAAATCGTCGAGCTTATGAAATGAGAATCCAGGAAGAATTCCAAAGATTTAAACGTTATGGGCAGAGTTTCTCTCTTATGGTGTTAGATTTGGACCGGTTTAAAAATATAAACGATACTTATGGCCATTCAGCGGGAGATCTTGTCTTAAAAGAGATTGTACGCCGCATTAGAGCCAACTTGAGAGAAAGTGACATGTTTTTCCGTTATGGCGGTGAGGAATTTGTCATAATACTGCCGGGTACAGACACTAGAGGAGCTATAGAAGTCGGTGAAAAAATCCGAAAGCTGATAGAGTCAACGAAGTTTGTTTACAAAGGAAATATCCTTCCAATAACCGTCAGCATTGGCGTTACAGTTGTGTCTGAAAAAGATTCCAGCCCTATGGATATTTTTGATCGGGCAGACGAAGCTCTTTACCGCGCGAAAACAGCTGGACGCAATAAAGTTATGATCGGTTGAAATAGGTCTCCAGGAGTTTTACAAAAGCATATAAAACGAATCTTAGGATTCTTTGATATCCCACCATTTAAATTACCTCCTACTCTTTTCATAAATTTGATTTCCCCAAAGAAAGTTAATTAAAGCGTATTGACTATCTTGCAACGAAAGCCCATAATTCGCTGACCCCTGTAAGGGGTAAGCAATCCCGGGATCAAGGAGGAAAAGAATGAAGCTTGCCTTGAGAACAAAATTATTCATCTTTGGTTGGTGCCTGGTGTTAATTCCCTTGCTCACACTAAGCTTTTACAGCTACTACAAAATCAAGCAAGCAGCCTTCAGAACAGCCCAAGCTGACACATTGCAACTTGCAAAAACGCTGGCCGTCCTGGTTAAGGAAAACCTCAGTGCTCATCTATCAACTGCCAAAGGGGTTTCCCTCGTTGATGAAATTAAAAGCGCAGCAAAGGGGGATAAGAACGCAGCAACACAAGCAAGCCACTATCTAAAAAACTTTGTAAAAACCACGGGTAACATACATGAGGTAGGGTTCGTTACGGATAGCAAAGGTATCATTGTGGCTGATAGCGCCGACGGGGGCTATGTAAATATAAGTGTTTCCGACCGTCATTATTGGAAAACCGCAATAAGTGGAAAGCCCAATGTAGGAAACATGGTAATTTCGAAGAAGACAAAGCAGCCAGTTTTACCCCTTTGTGTACCAATTTACGACTCCAAAGGTGACATAATTGGAACATTGGCTCTGGTACTCAAGGCATCTTATCTGATGGAAATAGTAAGCGGCACCAAGGTGGGACAAACAGGATACGCTTACATGATAGACAACAAAGGGCTTATAATGGCTCATCCAGACCCAAGTTTGATCATGAAACTTAATGTCATGAAGTATAAAGGACTCGAAACATTGGGACAACACATGCTCAGTGGAAAACCAGGAACCTGTAGGTATAACTTCAGGAGTGTTGACAAGATTGCATCGTATGCACCAGTAGGGCTAAACGGATGGGCAATTGGAGTGACCCAACCAGAAAAAGAGTTTTACGCCATTGCCTACAAGATTCGTAATGCCGTTGTGATAATAGCTTTAATCTTCATCGTTCTATCCGGAATAGGGGTTTTTATCTTTGCTCGTACTATAACCGAGCCAATTATGAGGATAGCCAGGGGATTAACGGATAGTGCAGATCAGGTAACACTTGCTTCCGAAAATGTTTCTGCATCAAGTCAATCACTTGCTGAAATGAGCTCTGAGCAGGCAGCTTCTATTGAAGAAACTTCGTCGGCCCTTGAAGAAATGTCGTCTATGACCAAGAGTAATACAGAAAATGCCAAGCAAGCCTTTGAAATGATGAAAAAAACGCTGGACGAGGTAAATAACGTTCAAAAAGCAGTAAACGAAATGCAGGAATCGATGTCTGAAATCGCCGAAGCCAGCGAAGAAACCCAAAAAATTATTAAAACCATCAACGAAATAGCCTTTCAGACAAATCTGCTTGCACTGAATGCAGCTGTCGAAGCAGCCAGAGCGGGAGAAGCTGGAGCAGGCTTTGCCGTTGTGGCCGATGAAGTACGGAGTCTGGCAATGAGGACTGCAGAAGCAGCTCAAAATACGGCACAGCTTATAGAACAAACTTCACAACGTGTACAGATTGGTTCCCAAATCATGGAAAAAACTGCTGGGACTTTCGACTCCATGCAGGAGCTTACAAACAAGGTCGGTGAAATCATCAAGGAGATATCGTCTGCTTCTAGCGAGCAAGCTGAGGGTATCGAACAAATTAACAAGGCCGTATCTGAAATGGACAAAGCCATACAGCAAAATGCGTCAACTGCTGAGGAAACCGCATCGGCATCGGAAGAACTTAACGCTCAGGCCGCGGAAATGAAACACTATGTCATGACTTTGGTTGAAGTGGTCGAGGGTAAGTCAAATTACAACGGGACAGGTAAAATTAACTCGAAATACCTTCCCCAAATTTCACAAGAAACACCCAAACTTCCTCTTAAAAAGTGATCTCTTAAACTGGGATAATTGATCAAAAAGGAGCCGGGTTAAACGGTTAAATAATCCCGGCTTCTTTTTTGTTTCCAATATTGGAAACAAACATCACCCTTATCAGAAACCGAACTGCGCTAGTAGGGCATCCACTTCATCCTGACTATGGAGAGCATCCTCCTTGGCCTCGTACGCAGGACCGTAAAGTAAATCTTTTTTCTCTCCTATTTCTGACGTATATGGTCTGACACCGAAAGTCTTGATGAGATTGACGAGCTTTTGTTCAAGGTCTCTAAGCAGATTTATGATTTTTAATATAATCTGACCGGTTAAATCCTGGTAGTCCTGAGCAGTTAAAATTGTAATCAAGTCCTCCTTATCCTGCTCACCAAGTTCAATGATCTGGTTCAGGTCTTCATGAATTTCCTGAACAACTTCTTTCGCCTTATCCCCCAGGGGATGCAAAAGCGAAACTCTTTCTAAAGCTTCGTGTGCCCGTTCTAACTCCTTTTCCTTTCTTTCCTGAAGTAGTTCCACGTGGTCCATGGTGGTGTTAGCTGCAGATTCGGTGAGTTTCATAATGTGCTCTAGCCTATTCCCTGAATCCGGTAGTTTTTTTTCAACATATTCTCTTAGTTGAGGATCGAGCGTGGCCCCAAAATTTTTTAGAGATTCGTGAAGCTGCCTGGCTATTTGACCAAGTTCATGATAAAGCCCTCCTTCCCTCTGGATATCGGACATTTCAATGAGAACCTTTTTTGAATGTTCAAGATCACCCTGGGCAAAGGCCACCATAAACTCTTTTACAGCGATTAATATCTTACGCACCGCTTCGTTTTCAAAGGAGTCGGTTATCCTTTCGGATGGATCCGAAAATGAAAGAATGCGCTGTAATCTCTCAACTTCGGCCTGTCTGGCCGGGAACCTAATGCAAAAATAGTTATCATCTGTGCCTTCTTCTATGATCTCCGCACCAAAACGCTCAAAAAGTTTTTTCAAATCCTCCAGATTTATATGGCCCTTCTCATTCTCACCTTCTACTATTGATTCAAGAATTTTTATATCATCTCCATCATCCTCTTGATTGGAAGTCACTTCAGGAAATGCAACCCCCAAAATATCATAAATTTCGGCAAGCCTTGCTTTGGACAAATCATCACCGCTGCCAGAGACCTCCTCCAAAACAGTGGCCAGAGCGTACTGAATTAATTGTCTCATCTCCTCACTAGCACTTGGGAACATTTCCCTAAGGCTCTCGAGAAACCAAAGTATGTTCTGACAATTCGAGACCTTCGAAACTTCTATCGCTTCGTTTATAGTCGCTTCCCATTGATTTCTATCCACCTCGCCGTGGTTTGCAATAAGGTCATCAATCTTTTGTAATAAATCGATTAATTCTGCCACGCCTTACCTCCACTAAGCCATGCTCTTTTTGCCTTGAAATACCGTCACTACACCTTTTACATCTACGATAGGAGCTACTTTTCCATCTCCCAGTATGGCTCCGCCAGAAATTCCGACTACGTGCTTGAGTAAATTTCCCAGGCTTTTTATAACGACTTCTTGTCTGCCAATTATTTCATCAGCAAGCAGGCAATAATCCTTGCCGTCTTCGCTCACAACCAGCAATAACGCATCCCAGGGGTTTCTATACTTCGGCTCAACTTCAAAAAATTCATGAAGCCTAATAAGGGGCATAAGAGAACCTCTAACATTTATCATTTCACCACGTCCCTGCACAGTCCTATAGTCGTCTTTGGACGGACGCACGGATTCCTTTAAAGCGATAGTGGGCACGACATACCTTTCATCGCCTATCTTAATTATCATTCCATCAATGATGGCCATTGTCAGCGGAAGCTTGAGCTGAAAGTGTGTACCCTGACCGGGAACACTATTGACTTCAATTGAGCCCCTGAGTTCCTCAACGCACTTCTTGACCACATCCATCCCGACTCCACGCCCGGACACATCGCTCACCTGATCTTTGGTGGAAAAACCGGGACGGAATATGAGCTCGTATATAGCCCTCTCATCAAGAACCTCATCCGCAGAGATTAATCCGCGCTCTATAGCCTTTTGTCTTATTTTTGCTGCGTCAAGTCCTTTCCCGTCATCACGTATGTCTATGACAATGTTGCCACTTTTTTGTTCAGCCGCAAGTATTATTGTTCCCTGAGGTGGCTTACCAGCTCTAACCCTTTCCTCGGGGAATTCAATGCCATGATCTACCGAATTTCTTATCATATGAACTAAAGGCTCATATATTTGATCAACCATGTTGCGATCAATCTCGGTCTCCTCACCGTACATTTTTAGTACCACTTCTTTTCCCGATTTCTTTGATAGGTCGCGAACAAGACGTATCATTTTCTGAAAAGTGCTTTTTATAGGAACCATCCTGAGGGAGGTGCTTATTCTCTGCAGCTCACCTGTGATTCTACGGAGCTGTACTATATCTTTTTGAAACTTCTGATCTTTTATGTCTTGAACCTGCGGATTTTGTAAAACCATAGACTGAGCAATCACTAACTCGCCTATCATATCCACCAGATTATCCAGCTTGCGAGTGTCCACTCTGATGGATGTTACTGCTTCTTTGAGTTTCCTCTGCTCCCTTAGTGCTTGAGCAACATCCTTCGGCTCAACAATCCCATCCTTAACAAGCTTCTCGCCAATCTTCAAACCTTCCTTCTTTGCCTCATCTGCAGCTTTATTGAGCACTTCAGAGCTAACGACACCTTTTTCACTCAACAGCTCGCCCACCCTGGGAATAGAAACAGGAGGATTTTCCTTGGTTGGGTCAAAGTTTCTAATGTACTGCAAAAACTTCTGAACTCTAGGATTACCCTTATATTGTATTTCACCTCTGGCTAGTCCCTCTTCGAGCAGATCTAGTTGTTCCTTTAAAATATCTACCGCTTGCAGTACTATATCTATTATCGATTCCGTAACTGGATATTCGCCAGAACGAGCGCCATCAAGCAGATTTTCCACATCGTGGCTGAGCTCATGAATGTCTATAAGATTAAGAAAACCGGAAACCCCTTTTATGCTATGAAAAGGTCGAAAAACTGCATTAATAACTTCTTTGTCCTCCGGATTTTCTTCAAGAGAAATCATGTTAAGCTCAATGGAAGCAAGGTGCTCTCTCGCCTCATCAAGAAAATCCTTAAAAAGCTCTGGATCTTCTACGGGCATAGTTGCAATTTCTGCAGGTTCCTTATCTTCCTTCTTTTCTTCTTTAGGCTCTTCCAGCATCTTAGCCAGCGCTTCTTGTTCCTCTGTTGCTAATTCTGCATCCTTGTCCAATATATCCGTACTACTGACAGGTTCAGTACTCCTCTCGCATAGCACCTCAATCTTCTCCTGAACCGCTTTCCAGTCCTTTTCAGGGTCAGGAGACTCTTCTAATATGAGTCTGTTTATAATCTTTCTTATTTCTTCAATCAGTAGTCTGTCTCGTTCGGTTATTCCTTCACATTTCTCCAATTCATCGAGTAAATTTAAACAATCCCCCATACCGGCCAGATCATCAGTACCAGCAATCACGCTAGTCGCCAAAAGATCAAGTAATTCTTGCTTTGAACAATTTCTTTCAGAGGAAGCCATTTTTAAAACCTCTCAGTAAATTAGTTATTCCTTGGGAAGAATTTTTTCCAATTTCTCCGCAAGGGTCTGAGCAGTAAAAGGCTTTACAATGTAATTGCTCACCTTTGCTTTAACGGCTTCGATAACGTTTTCTTTCTGAGCTTCTGCAGTAACCATCAGAAAGGGTAGATCTTTGGTGTCTTCGTTGGAACGGACCCATTTAAGGAGTTCCAACCCTGTCATCTTGGGCATGTTCCAATCGGAAATTATCAGATCCACCTTCTGGGTCTGCAGTATACCTACTGCCGCTGTACCGTCTTCAGCCTCCAATATTCTTTGAAAACCAAGATCTCTAAGAATATTACGAATAATACGCCTCATCGTAGCAAAATCGTCAACCACTAGTACTGTAAGGTCTTTATAATTGGACATCCTAAACCTACCTCCTTATATTCAGAGACTTTTAACCGCCTCGTCAGCCACACCTTCCTCATCCTCTTGCAAGAATTTAAAGATTGTCCGAGGAATATCTTCCAAAGATACGACAACATCTACGGCACCAAGTTTTATAGCTTCTTTGGGCATGCCAAAAACCACACACGATTGCTCATCCTGAGCTATTGTTTTCGCGCCGGCTTTATGCATTTCAAGCAATCCTCGTGCGCCATCCTTACCCATACCAGTCATAATAACTCCGACAGCATTCCTACCCGCATATTTCGCTACAGAGTAAAATAACACATCGACCGACGGACGTTGATAACAAACAAGAGGGCCATCTTTAATCTGAACGTAATACCTGGCACCACTTCTTTTCAGTACCATATGGTAGTTTCCTGGAGCAATAAGGGCCACTCCAGGAATTACAGCATCCCCATCTTTGGCTTCCCGTACCTCAATTTTACACAGACTGTTAAGGCGTTCTGCGAAGGATTCCGTGAATTTAGGGGGCATATGTTGAACAATAACAACTCCCGGGGTAGTTACTGGAAGCTGTGTAAGCACAACCTTAACTGCTTCTGTTCCACCCGTGGAAGCCCCCATTGCTATAACCTTGTGGGTTGTTTTT
Organism: Deltaproteobacteria bacterium; assembly: GCA_019309115.1. Lineage (GTDB taxonomy): Bacteria > Desulfobacterota > Syntrophobacteria > Syntrophobacterales > Thermodesulforhabdaceae > JAFDGW01. The sequence continues at coordinate 60,374 of JAFDGW010000013.1, read as the reverse complement.
TTAAGAGTCCCAGGTACAATCTTTGGTGCCTTTGCCAGTCGTTCCTTGGTTTCGCTGGCTGTGGGAAGATACTTAACTTTTGCAGCAGCCCGTACCTTCTCTGCCAATTGGACACTCATATCCCCAACGGAGTAAGCACCACCTGGTTTCGCAAGAACATCAACAGCACCAGCTTCCAGAGCCTCCAGAGCCATTTCACTGTTTTTCTTTGTCAATGAACTCACCACTATGGTCGGTATGGGGTAATATTTCATGAGCTTGCGTAAAAAGGTTATCCCGTCCATGCGGGGCATTTCTATATCTAAGGTAATAACGTCCGGCTTCAGCCTCACTATTTTATCTCGAGCAACATACGGATCCGGAGCTGTGCCAACTACTTCAATGTCGGGATATTTCGATAGCTCCTGTTTAAAAATTTTCCTAACTATTGCAGAATCGTCCACAACTAGAACCCGAATTTTCCTACCGCTACTGTTGGATTCCGGCATTATCTATCTCCTTCATAAGGATACCAATCTTCCTGACGGATTCGTTCAACATGCATAATGGCTACCTCATTTGAATGGGTATTAAAAACAATCTTTCGCCCTCTCTCTCCCCCCACGTCTTCAGCAACAATACATACGCCATATCGGCGAATCACCTTTCGGGCAACGAATATGTTTTGCTGAGCTATTTTAAACGCTTCCCGATCCAATCTATCCCGAACTGCGCCACCAAAAATCTGGGCTTCCAAATCTTTCACTTTGCTACCATTTTTTCTAAAAATTCTTACAAGGGCATAAATCGATACGGTGCCATATATGGGCGTCGTTTTAGCGCCTTTTTCCGGTACTGGATAAAGATAATGGCCCATTCCTCCAGTCTTTCTTTTTCGATCCCAGAGACACACACATACCCCCGTTCCCACAACTGTGGCAATCAGTGTAGGCACGTGAGGAACATATATATAACCCTTTCGAAGGAAATACTCTCGCGGCTCTAAAGCACCTGACATTTGATACTAGTGCCACCTCCTACTTCGACGAACAGACAATCACCGTCCCAACGCGGGCGTCCATGACAAACATTGGTATTTCAGTACAATTGCTTTCGTCTTCTATTTCAGGGCATTTTCCAAAAGACGGCAAGCCAAGATTGAACCTTTCACCTGCCTTGGCAATAAACGTACCACCCAACATATTCGCCAATTCCTTGGCACAATCTTCGATTTCATTTTCACTTATATTATCAGGAATAAACCCCAAAAAATCTGCCGTTATTTGCTTTGCAAATTCGGGCTCCAATTTTATGATAAAAAAAATAGATTGAGAGTCTTCAGACGTAAGGCGAATCCACGAACAATAGCCACCATTAATCGCTTTGTCCTCTTCTCCCTGAAATTCCAGAACAGTAAAAAACATCGTTTCCATTACTTCAGAAATCGAAGCCTTCGTCAAATCCACCAAGTTCATAATCAGGTTCTCCCATAATTCCAGATAAATACTCCCTGATTTGATCCGGTTGAAAAGGCTTTCTTATATAGCCTTGCGCTCCCAAAGCCATCGCTTCGTTTAAACTATCCTCGCTCGACTCAGTAGTTATTAAAACAACTGGAATATCTTTAAACTCTTCTTTCGCCTTCAGCTTTCTAAGGAATTCCAACCCATCCATAACAGGCATATGAATATCAGAGAGGATTAAATCTATCCAGTTTGAATCAAGCACCTCAAGAGCTTCTTTACCGTTGCCGGCTTCATATATTTCACCTATGTCAAAACCGGAAATTTTCAAGGCTCTCTTTATTACCTTACGCATAGTTGCAGAATCGTCAACTATAAGTATGTTATACGACATTGCCTCCCCACACTACTTTAGGTTTGTTTCTTTTAAAATTCAAATTCTCCTTCCCCTGAAACCTTTAAAAAACACTTACCCGTTCCTATCTCAAGTTTTACAGTCCTATTCACCTTACCACCTACATGTTCCGCTGCTATTCGAATGTTATTACGCCAGAAAAGTTTCTTCAAAATCATGTAATTTCGTTTTCCGATGTTAAAAACCCCATCTTCATCCAGAATATTTGCTCCCCCGGCCACTTTGACGATCAGATTCTGTTTCTTAGCCCCAAGTGCATAGCAAGACTTGAATAGGAGCGGGATCCCAGTATCGCCAAACATTGCAGGATTTTTTTTGGCCTTCTCCGGGTCAATCTTCGATTCTGGCAGCATGTAATGGAGTATACCACCAACCTTCGCCCTGGGATCGTATATCGCAACCCCAATGCAAGAACCAAGAGAATAGGTAACCAGGGTATCCTCTGACCTATCACTAACTGCCATATCGCCTACACTAATAACAATAATCCCCATCCTTCTCTAAATACTCCTTACGCTACTTTTTCTGATACACAGCAGGCTTGACATATTTCAAGTCATGTTTCAAACCAGCCAAACTTTCAGAATGACCAACAAAAAAGTAACCACCTTCTGCAAGGTAAGAAACCATGCGAGCAAGGATTTCTTGCTGAGTCGGTTTGTCAAAATATATCATGACATTTCTGCAAAAGATAACTTCAAAAGGACCCTTAAAGGGATAAGGCTCTTTCAGATTCAACCTTCTGAAGGCCACTATTTGCTTGAGTTCAGGTAAAACATCGTAAACTTTTTCACCGTCAACTACTACTTTTTTAAAAAAACGGTTGCGCAAATGGGGTGGCACTTTACTCACTCGCTCTTCCGAGTATTGTCCTCGAATCGCCACTTGAAGCACTTTTGTTGAAATATCCGTGGCGAGAATTTTGAAATCCCATCGCACACCTGGAGTATTTTCTTCTAAGTATTCCAATGTGCACATTGCCATGCTGTAGGGCTCTTCTCCGGTTGAGCAAGCAGCACTCCACATGCGCAATCGCCTTTCTCCCCGATCCTGTTTTCGGCTAATAATCTCAGGCAAGGCAACTTTACTGAGAAATTCAAAGTGTTGCGGTTCTCTAAAAAAGTACGTAAGATTTGTGGATATAGCATCCAGAAAATTTATAAATTCACCGGGATTATCCTGAATGTACTTGTAATATTCCTTATAAGTTTTGATCCCCGTAGCCCTTAGCCTTTTATTGAGCCTTGCCTGAAGCAACGATTTTTTACCTTCGTGCAAATGAATACCGGCAGTCTCGTACACCAACCTGCTAAACTTTCTGAACAGGGAATCGCTAAGTTCCTTTTCTATCAACTACCCCTCCAGTGAATTACTCCGCTCCACCCTCTTGATAGTTCGTCAAGAACTATTTGAGCTGAACGGGATTGCAAGAAACGCAGGTGTAAGGATGTGTCTTTGAGTTTGTTGTATAGGCCTCTATAGTCAGGTTTTGCTAATCTGTTCTTTACGAGGTAGTTGGCTTGATTCCAGAGCTTTCCGGCGTGGTAGGTGAGGTGTCCCAGTATTATCTGCTGTTTTTCTGTCAAGTTGTTTAATTCCAGGACTATTGCTCTTTTTGTTTTCATCTCTACAGTTGTAATTTATATTTACGGTTGTTTAGTTTCATAAACAAGGGCACAAACAGATCCTAATAACAATTATGCAAAATTACAAGATTTTCTCAGAAAAGGCGAACCTCTACCACCGGCTCAGTTCGGTGAATTATAGCCCTAATGTAATCGCGTGAACTCGGGAAAAATACGAAACGCTCTATTCCTTCTTGCGGCAACAGTTGGTAATTTTCAAGCTTTCCAGGCCATTTTATTTTTTCATAAAGCGCAGCGTCGATAACGACCGCTCTTCCCGATAATGTCACACAGTAAAAGTCCTCAGGGGATATCGGAATAGGTTGCTCACTAATGTTTTGGATTTTTAGTTTAAATATACCAAAAGAGACAGAGGATGTTTCTTCGGGTATCAGCATTGAAGCTGGAGCAATTCCCATAGGTTCAACACATAAAACCAATCCACCGTTCTGAGCACAAAATTCATTAGAAAATCCGTAAGATAAACGTAGTACAGCAAAAACGATTACAAAAAGCCAAATCTCAAGATAAGGTAGGACACAGCGGCTGCGCATGGATCAACCGTCAATAGCCTTAATACACCCAGGCTCCGTTCTTATAATAAAATATTTCTGTGGTTATACTCTGATCGGTTATTTTAAACTTGCCCTTGCTGGCGGCTTCTTTGCTATCACCCCTAGCCCTATATGTTATCACATAATACTTTAGAACCCCAACATAAGGCACTGTTTCAGAAGCTGTCTTTTTCACCCTTTTCTCCATAATCCGCTTAATTTCTCTGTATTCTGCAATAACCCTTTTTGGATCACTCGGGTCCTTAATGAAGCACAGGTGTTCTTTGCTGTAGCATCCTTTAGATTTCAACATATCAAACCAGTGTTTCGAAAATTCATCGAAGCGTGTGGTTTTCAAAAGACTATCTTCCGTATGAGCCGCAACAGCACAAAGCATAAGACTCAGTAGGATTTCACATAATATCACCGGTCTTTCCAGCATAAACACTCTCTCCAAAAAGAGTGAAACCCGCCATGCTGCGAGGCGGGTTTCTATTTTTAACATCCTCTTTTCAGGTTATTACTTTACAATCTTAATTTCGACGCGCCTATTTATTGCTCTACCTTCAGCCGTGGAATTGTCAGCCTTTGGTCTCAATTCACCAAAGCCAACTGTCTTCATTCGATCTGGCGAAATACCCTTGCTAACAAAATAATCAAAAACTGCTTTAGCCCTACGTTCAGATAGTTTCTGGTTGTAGGCTTCCGTACCTATGGAATCGGTATGACCCTCAATAATGATTTTGATTTCTGGATGCTTTTGCAGAACCGCAACGCCTTCGTCAAGAACTGGAATCCACTCGGGTTTAATGTTGTACTTATCAAAATCAAAGTGAATACCCCTAAGTACTATCCGCTCTTCGGGAACTTCTTCGTAGAAAACATCTTTTACGAACTTGGCCAAAGCCTCTTTGTCGTTCAACAGGGTAACACCATCGACCATAATACAACTGCCAATCTTGCTAATCTTTTCCAGGATAGCCTTTCCTTTTGAAGTTTCTGCAAAGGAAACCACATGGAAGCAAAGATTAGGATATTTTTTGGAAAGGGCCTGAGACTCCATAACAGGGTCTGAACCCTTATTGGCTTCGCCATCAGAAAAAATAATAACCGCCTTACGACCAGTCATCTGAGCCAGAAGAGGATCCAAACCTAATATACCCGGCCCCATCGGAGTCAGCCTGCCGTAAATTTTCTGATCCTCACGAATTGTGCCAATAGCCTGGGCAAAAGCCGATCGCTTGTATTCCTGCGGTCCAAGAACCTGCTGAAGGGGAGCAAATAATTGAATAGACCCATGATATCCAAGCTCGGGTATAAGCTCATTCATATCGGAAAGAACTTTTTTAACCAGCCTTATCTTTAAATCCTTCATTACCTTATGAGTCATATACATGGAACCTGACTGATCAACAAAGAGAACAAAATGGTCAATTTTAGGAACCAATTTGGCTTGAGCTGGAATAAACCCCACCAATGCAACGGCTACTACTAATAAACCAAGCAATAATTTTTTTAACCTCATCCTTGTACCTCCTTCTCAAGTTAACTCACAATAAACAAACCTTCCTTGTTAAGCTATTTTCTCGCTTTATCCACCTCCAATCGACAGTAAAAATGCTTCACCTCAACTTAAGTCTTCGGTTTAGATAAGCCTCTTTACCCAAACCAAACTGAGGTGTTCTCTGGTGTCATACTTGCAGAAACGTTCAAGGATAGCAGCATCGCTTGATTGCCTGAGATCCAGCAACCTGTCGAAATCCTTTTCTACCACTATATTGCAAACATCAAGGGGAACATTTTGGATAAAATGCAGTTCCTCCTCCGTCCACAATTCCTCTGCTATATCATAGACTCCGCGTTCAAGCATATTGTCACTGCAAACCTTGTAACAGGCACCACACTCACACCTGTAAATAGCGTCAAAATCGTCTGGAATAGGAAGACCGGCTTCACAAAAGGGACAGACAATAATGTGAGTTGGTACCCCTGCCCCATTACCACGCCTCATTGTCGCTCCTGAAACCTCCCCGAATGTCAGAATTCAGGACTCCTCTATAATCAGCACTTTTCGCAGGTGCAAACCTGCCTCGATTCTACCATATTTCCTCCTTCCCCATGAAAACTACAAATTTTCTAAACACTAGAACTTAACTTTAAAAATATATGCATTACTTATAGAGAAAGCAAAGAGAAAAGCAAACTTTTACCAAAAACACTATCTAATCATTAAATCATCAAATTCTTGTCGTGAACGGCTCCTTATTTGAAACACATCTTTGCATTGAATATTGCGCCATTCTACCATAACTTCCTGACCTGGAGAAGCATCACTGAAAGAGGCAGTAATTATGGCGGCAAGTTTCACAACGTCTTCGGCCGAGGAAGTAGATAAAAGGAGTCCTTTCGGACCCGGAACCCCTTTGCAAACAAAGAGGGTTTCTCTGTACAGGTCGGCAAGTTCTTGAAGTCGCATGTTATCCATGTGATTACGCCCCAGAAAAAAACAATTATTACCGGGAAGAATGAAAAACCGACCAGCTTTCAACATTTCTATGTGGCGAACACTGACGTTGGGACTACTACCAAGTAGTTTTCGTAATTTACTAGAAAAGCCCTCCTTCGTCAGCAAACACCCTCCACCAGGTGGCGAAAATGTTTTTAACCCAAAAAGCCTGGCTAGTTCTATCTGCTTTTTACGGCTTCTACCCTGAATAGCCAGTAGCCTGCTTCTATCAACAAGCCCTAACTTTTCAACTTCCGTTTCTGGAAGAAGCTTTGCACTCAGCGGCCTTAAAACCCTACCACCGTAACCCGACAATTTTTCCACGCTTCTCAGAGCATCCATTCTCTGACTCATGGGTCTTTGACCTACCACTTCACCAGTAAAAATAAAATCAGCTCCTTCTTCCTCCATTATACGCCCAGCAATCCGGATCATCAGTCCATGACAGTCTATACATGGATTCATATTTGAGCCATAACCATATACAGGGTTTTTCACAACCTCCAAGTGTTCAACAGAAATATCCACTACTCTTACAGGAATCGAGGCGTCCCTTGCTGAAGCGCAGGCAACAGAACAATCCCAAAAGGGCGTAGTAAAGGTTATCCCAAGCACATCCACACCCTGTTCTTGCAAAATCTTGGCTGCAAGAAGGCTATCGAGTCCTCCAGAAATCAATCCTATACCCTTTACTGACCGCTTTCTTGCTCGCAACAGCTCCCCTTTTCAATCGACTTTATGAAAATCAAAAGGTGTAGTACTTTCAGAATCTTAGGATCATCCTACTCAACAATGTTAATCCTCTTCTCGATATCCCTCAAGATCTAGCACAACCCTCGAAAAGCCCAGAGATTTCACCTCATCAACTAGTCTGTTGGCAAGATCAGTTCTCAAAAAAATTCCGAACTCCTCCACAGCAATTTCCAGCCTTACCATTTTGTACTCAGGATGGTACCTTGCCCGTACCGGTCCCCGGACCTCTCTTTTGACAATTCTTTCGACTGTGTCCAAACCCTTCAGTAAATCCACAGTTATGGGAAAATCATAGGGTAATCTGGTGGCAAGACAACTTTCAAATCGCATCCATTCAAACCCGGTTTGCTCAACCAAAACATTGCCAAAAACAATGCTATCCCCCTTGGTTATTCCACACTCACTCAAAGGACTTCTTATTCTGAGCTCTTTAAGTGCCTTAATTCCAGGTCGATGGAGTGCATTGTCTGTTGCCAGGGTTCCGTCGCAAACCAAACCACCTTCACTTTTCGCAATATCCAGAATTTTGTTCATGATCATCAGTTTACAGAAATAGCATCTGGATCGGGAATTGTTTTTCACTTCCGGAACGTCCAAAACCGAAACATCAACCGTTAAAAGCGCATCAATCTTATCTTTAGAATCCAAACATCCACGGAGCAAATCGACAAATCGCTTGGCCCGCTGTCTTTCCCCAGAAGGCACCAGTTCGTGGTCGACAAAAACAGGGGTAATTCTTATGAAGGTCTCGAAAGCTGCAAAAGACAGAAGTAAACTACTATCAAGCCCTCCCGAATAGGCTAGAAACCAGCGGTTATGTTCCTCCATAATTTTTTTTAATTGCCGAAATTTAACCGCCAGGTCAGGTTTCGGTGGAACACGGAAGAAGTTCCTGAGGCTTTCCAAGAAAGAACCGTCCTTCTTTAATCCAGGTTTTCAAGCTTTCCGCAATTTCCTTCGCTCTGATGTAACTGGACAGCGGGACTGTGGGGACTTCTTTCCCCATAACTTTTATGACTCCCCTCTTTAACTCAGCATAGGACACTTCCCCAAGAGGCTCCGTTTCAGTAAAGCTATAATCCTTAACCTGTGTCACTATGTCTTCGTCTCCCACACCGGTATAGTATGCCATCTCTTCGTTAAGAATTGGAATTGGAATTCCTACCCCGACGGCAAGGGAACAGCCATAACCAAGGATACTGACTCCCACAAGCCATCTCGGTTGCATCTGCTTAAGGTCTCCCAGCAACATAAGGGTCCCTGCCGGAGCCCTAGGTACCCCTTTTTCATTTCTTGGAACCCCGGGATTATGCTGCGTGCCGTGCCAGACCACATACCCAACCCCACCACCAAGAAAAATACGAGTCCCAAGCCCTATTGTCTTGTAATAAGGATCGTTCAGCAGAGGACTTAGACAACCCGACGTTGAGTAATTTGCATTGCCCAATTTAGGTTTCAAAACCCCCATATAGGTATAAATTGTTTTTGAAGACAAGTTCACAGCGCAGTTATAATTTTGATAAGCATTCCGAGGATTGCAAAGAACAGCATTGGGAAGATCCTTTAGGTACACGGTTTTTTCTACGAATCGATTGGGATAGCAATCCGTTCCGTAACCTTCTGCTTTTAGTCTCACAGGTTTACCGCTCACCAGATCGTGAATCACATGGCCACCGCCGTATTGAAATAATCCGGGATGAATCTTATTAAGTGGATCGTCCACGCTAGGTTCCGTTGCTCCGATGTAAAAATCCACAGCGGCAAGACCCGCATAGGCTGGTACATCGTTTAACCATACCCTATGAGCTTTAATAGGAGGCTGAGTATGCCCAAAATTCACAAAGGCCCCGGATGAACACATAGGAGCAAAGGTTCCGGTGGTTACTATATCGACCTCTTGAGCAGCATATTTTGTGCCCCTGTCCTTTACAATTTGCGTCATTTCCTCGGCAGTGATCACAACCACCTTACCCTGCTGAATTTTTTCGTTAATCTCTTCGTAACTTTTGACAACTCCCATTGGCTTCCCTTCCGTCGATCAACTTTTAACGTGATACGTAATACGTGATGCGTGATACGTGATACGTGATGCGTCTTACGTCTTACGTCAACATCCCCTACAGTGATTTCATGTTCTATAACTTGCATTTATGTCCACGTATCCATGTGAAAGGTCACACGTCCAAACCGTCGCTTCTCCGATACCTTCCCGCAAAACCAGCTTAACAAAGATCCTGTCTTTACCGAAAACCTCAGACGCTCTTTTCTCAACATCTGGCAATAAAACGGGCACACCATCTTTGAAGACGCAAAGATCGTCAAAATAAAGAGATACCTTCTTGGGGTCGAATCGAACGCCTGCCCTGCCGGCAGCAGCAACAATACGTCCCCAATTGGCATCGCCACCATAAAAAGCCGTCTTGACCAAGGGAGATTCAGCAATGCACTTTGCAATGCGTTTGGCATCCTCTTTAGAAGCAGCGCCGGTCACGGTTATTTCCACAAATTTGGTCGCCCCTTCTCCATCTTCCACAATTTGACAGGCTAAGTCCTGACACACATTACAAATTAGTTCATAGATAACCTCAGCCTCCGGCTCACGCCCCGTCAAAATCTTCGCAACACCATCCGGCCCTGCGGCAAACATCATAACAGTATCGTTAGTGCTGGTATCCCCATCAACGGTTATGCGGTTAAAACTCTCGTCAACGGCCTTTGCAAGCATTTCCTGAAGAATTTTCTGATTAACATGCACATTGGTACACAAAAAGGCAAGCATGGTTGCCATGTTAGGAGCAATCATACCTGATCCCTTGGCAACTCCACCAACCTTCACTGTCTCACCGCCTACCATCATTTCAGCATAAGCACTCTTTGGAACTGTGTCAGTTGTCATTATGGCCTTTGCAACGGAATCCCACTTATCTGGGGCAAGACCATTAACGAGTTCCGGTAACACACCTTCCACGGCTTTAACCTTTATGTGAGGGCCTATAACCCCGGTAGATGCCACTAGAACCGACTCAGAGGAAACGGAAATTGCTTTTGCAACCTTACGGCAGGTCTCTTCGGCAAGTTTAATACCCCTATCGCCAGTACAAGCGTTGGCAATACCTGAATTAATTAGTACCGCACAACCCATTCCCCCACTGCTTTTCAGATGCCTTCTGGATACTTCAACAGGAGCAGCCGCGAAAAGATTCTGCGTAAACACTGCCGCCACAGGAACCTTCAGAAATCTTTCCGTAGCAATGAGGGCAAGATCCAGCCTCCCGCTGTACCTCATATTGCACGAAACTGCGTTAACCCTAAAACCCTCAATAACGAAAGGTTTCCTAACGACCACAGCATTTTTTGTATTTTTTTCCGCTGCCACATGGACATGGGTCATTTCTTCCCACCTTCTTCTTTTTTCGCACTGGTGTTTTCGATACCCCACCTTCCCCTCCACCGTAATACATAGGCTGGGATTCCTGCTCGCGCCTGAGCTCTCTGACCTCTTCTTCTCGCTGAACCTGAACATGATATAGCATTTTTACCGTATCAAACTTTATTCGCTGGATCATCTCATCAAAAAGTTGATGAGCCTCTCGTTTATAAGCCACCAGAGGATCCTCCTGACCATAGCCACGCAGACCAATACCTTCTTTGAGGTGATCCATGCTGAGCAGGTGATCCTTCCAGTGATTGTCAACGTTCTGCAAGAGAATAAAACTTTCTAGCTGACGGAAAATCTCTTCACCAATTTCCGTTTCTCTTTCACAGTATCTGTTCTCCGCCATACGAAAAACGAAATCCATCACGTCGTCACTGCTGCTTAGTTCCTGGAGTCTGGACGTATCCAGAATTATGCCGAACGTTTGATAAACTTCTCTCTGAAGTCGATCCAGGTCCCATTCGTCCGGAGAAAGTTCGTTGCTACAATATTCGGAAACTAGTGTATCCACGACATCATGTACCATATCAAGTATTACTTCCCTTAGGTTACCCCCAGCCAGTGCTTCTCTTCTCTGGTTGTAGATCACTTCGCGCTGCTGGTTCATCACGTCGTCAAACTCGAGAAGTTGCTTACGAATGCTGAAATTGTGAGCTTCAACCTGTTTCTGGGCATTTTCGATGGCACGCGTCACAAGCCTGTTCTCAATGGGGACATCCTCTTCCATTCCAACTTTGTCCATAAGCCGGGCAATCCTGTCGGAAGCAAATATCCTCATAAGGTCATCTTCAAGGGAAAGATAAAATCGTGACGATCCGGGATCGCCCTGACGTCCAGATCTTCCTCGAAGCTGATTATCTATGCGCCTAGATTCATGTCTTTCCGTACCGATCACATGAAGTCCACCTAGTTCGGCCACACCTTCACCAAGCACTATATCTGTACCGCGGCCTGCCATATTGGTCGCAATGGTAACGGCACCCCGTTGCCCGGCCTTTGCTATGATCTGAGCTTCCTTTTCATGATGCTTTGCATTCAGCACCTGATGCGGAATACCTTCCCGTTTAAGCATTGCACTGAGTCGCTCAGACTTTTCTATGCTTACAGTACCAACAAGAACCGGCCTTCCCTGCTCGTGAAGCTCTTTTATCTCCCTGACAACTGCCCTGAACTTTTCCTTTTCCGTTTTGTAAATACAATCAGGATAATCAACTCGGATCATCTTCTTGTGAGTTGGAATCACGATGACATCAAGGTTATAAATCTTTGCAAATTCTTCTGCCTCGGTTTCCGCCGTACCTGTCATGCCTGCTAGCTTTTCGTACATGCGGAAGTAATTCTGAAAGGTAATAGTAGCAAGCGTCTGGTTCTCGTTCTCTATGCGCACTCCCTCCTTTGCTTCCAACGCCTGGTGAAGTCCGTCACTATAACGCCTTCCTGGCATAAGGCGACCGGTAAACTCGTCAACAATTATTACTTTTCCACCTTTCACCACATAATGAACATCCTTCTTGAAAAGGTGGTGGGCTTTCAGAGCTTGATTAACATGGTGCAATAGATCTATATTTCGAGGATCATACAAGTTTTCAACACCAAGGAGTTCCTCTACCCGAGCAACACCCTCTTCGGTGAGGGTCACCGCGTTGCTTTTTTCGTCAACACTGAAGTGAATATCTCGCCTTAGTTTTGGGATTATGCGATTTATCCGATAATAAAGCTCCGTGGATTTTTCTGAAGGACCAGAAATTATAAGCGGGGTTCTTGCTTCGTCAATTAGGATGCTGTCAACCTCATCCACTATGGCGTAATAAAGCTCGCGTTGTACCATGTCTTCGAGACGAAACTTCATGTTGTCTCGGAGATAATCAAAGCCGAACTCGTTATTGGTTCCGTATGTAACGTCACAGGAATACGCTTCCTTACGCTCTTTATCGTCCAGCCCATGCACAATGCATCCAACAGACAAACCGAGAAAACGATATATTTTTCCCATCCACTCACTGTCGCGCCCTGCGAGATAGTCGTTCACCGTAACTACATGTACACCTTTACCCAACAGGGCATTTAGGTAAACGGGCATGGTAGCTACCAAGGTCTTTCCTTCACCCGTTTTCATTTCGGCGATTTTACCCTGATGAAGAACAATACCCCCAACCACCTGTACATCGAAGGGCCTCATTCCTAGTACTCGCCTTGCTGTTTCTCTCACGACAGCAAAGGCTTCGGGCAAAAGGTCCTCCAGAGAGGCTCCTTGATCAATTCGATCTCTGAACTGCCATGTCTTCGCCTTTAATTCAGCGTCGCTAAGTTTTCGCACTTCCCTTTCTAGGCGGTTTATTTCATCAACGACAGGGGCCAGCCCCTGAAGATACCGTTCATTGTATGGCTTAAAAATCTTACGAAAAATTGACTTAAACATTTTGGCAGCGCGCCCTCCTTGATTATTTTCAGACCAGTTACAGCAAAGCTGGCTGTTTTGTATTCTAGCGCAGCCATCCGGTCAATGACCACCGGCAACCTTAAAAACATTTACTACCCGTCCAAAGCCTTGTGAAGGGCTTCTTCTGCCTGCAGACCATAAATTTTTCCTAGTAAAACCAGTAGCAACAATGCCCTTCCGAGGAGTTCCATCCTGTCTTCCGGAAACTCACGTATTTTGAAAACGGTTCTTGAAATTTCCGAAACAAGAACATCAGGGTTTTTTAAATAGTCGATTCCTACGTCAAATCCCCTCCCAAGCATTCTGTAAGCCCTCATAAGGGCAGGAAGCGTAGCAGGCACCGCTGAGGGATCTTGCCTTTTGCCCTCCTTTTCCTTGATTTTCGTCCAGTTTTCCTTCACTTCGTCAGCACTGTTCACGTGAACAGTTCCAAACACGTGAGGATGTCTTCGTATCATTTTTTCACAAGCAAAGTGGCAGACATCATTCAGGGTAAACTCCCCCGCTTCATCAAACAAAAAAACCATAAAAAATGTCATGAATATCAGATCACCCAGTTCCTCTACGATCTCTTTCTTATCTCCACGCCTTATTGCCGCTACCGCCTCGTGGGCCTCCTCAATAATGTAGTTTTTCACCGAATCCGGAGTCTGTTGTCGATCCCACGGACAACCATTTTCGCCTCGAAGCCTGGCAATAATGTTCCACATCTGATGCAGGCAAAACCATCCCTTATCCATATTTACTTCTCCTCCTGGTGACACCAAATTTTTTTGATTTTTTGATGCTTAGCCTTGATGCTCTTTTTCACTTCAGGTGGAACGCAGGAATAGAGCCTTTCAACCGCCCAGATACTGTACGGAGCAAGACGGGAAGTCCGAAGGAGGTCACTGTTCGGCGGCAAAAATATGGTCAGAGTAAAAACCACACAAGCGCTGACCATAACACCAATAGCCGTTCCTATAATTGCACCAATGAACCTGTCCAGAAATTTAAGACCGGAACTCCTGAGCAAGCCACCAAGCCAGTGTCCCAAACCACCAATGCTAAACCAGGTGAGGAAGAAAAGAAGAACAAAAGCAACAATATCTGGATGTTTCCACTGTGGTACCATCGAGTGTATAACTATAGCAAGATTGGTGTAGTAACGTAAACTCACAAAAAAAGCGGCGAGAAAGCCAGCAGAACCGAAAATAATAAAAATACCACCTCTCAAAATGCCTCTCACGAAAAAAAACAAACAAATTCCAATTAAAAAAAGATCTAATCCGTTGACCGAACTCAATTTAGCCAGCACAATACCACTCCAAGTAATTTGTACTCCGAAGTAAGCAGTTTTTACGAACCTCTCAGGTCCTAAGTCAACAACGCTCTCTATGGAAAGGCAAGGTAAAGATGAAGTCTTTTGAAATTCTGTACGAGGATGGCGACTTGCTGGTGTTGAACAAACCAGCAGAAGTAGCCACAATTCCGGAAAGAAAGCCAACCGGCAAAGATGTAATTTCTATTATCACGGCGGAAACACGCTACAAACCTTTCGTGGTACATCGCCTTGATAAGCCGGTGAGCGGTGTTCTTATTCTGGCCAAAAACCCAGAAGCTCATAAATACCTGAACGAACAATTTCAAAAACGAAGGGTTCATAAAGAATATGTGGCTCTGGTACACGGTGCTGTAAAACAAGAAAAAGGAGTAATTTCCGCCCCCATAAGGCGTTATGGTTCAGGCAGGATGGGGGTAGACTTTCGTAAGGGAAAACCTAGTATCACTTATTTTATAAGGATTTGCTCTGGTGAAGAATTCAGCCTGCTTAAAGTACTTCCCATAACGGGAAGACAACACCAGATAAGAACTCATCTTTACCACATCGGCCATTCCGTGGCAGGGGATTTAAAGTACGGAAACCGAAAAAAAGCCAAAGAAAGATTTTCACGCCTTATGCTTCACTGTTTGAAAATCAAAGTCACCTTACCCTCAAATAAATCTCTTGAAATAGAAGCCCGGTTTCCGGAAGATTTTATTGAGGAGCTCCGGCTAAAAGCCCCAGAAGTGTACAGGCAACTCAGGCTTGTGAAATTTTGAAAAATCAGCAAAAAGGATTATGATTACTGACGCAAAGAAAGGAGATAACCATGAAAAACAGGTGGTTTCTTCTGCTTTTTATCGCATTACCGGCCATAATGTTTCTTTCGTCATGTTACTATCACGGAAAAACCTTTTCCCTTGGTCCAGTCCCTAAGGACTACATATCGATCATTACAAATATCAAGCCATTTAAGTATCCATGGAAAGGAATACCGTCCAATACAACAGGCCTTTATATAATATCCATTGATGGAAAGAAGGTGCCCAGATATTTCCAACGGGGAAGAATTCTTCAAGAAATTGAGGTTTATCCTGGAAAACATATCGTTGAAGTCAGGCTTGATTGCGGAGTGAGACCAGAAATATGTGAAACACCCACGGAGTCCATGGTATTTGAAGTAAATACAAAGCCAGGAAGAACATATCTCATCGATGCACGCATTGACACAATTCTCAAGCGTTGGAAGCCAATTGTGGTGGATTTGAAGGAGGTAGGACTTAAAGAACGGTCTTTCATGTAACTATTGGAACCGTAAATGCGTAATCTTTTCAAAAATCGACTTATCTCTGTTTCCCTTCTTTCCTTACTAATTATTCTCTTCGGAACCTTGGGGTACGTTATTTTGGAAGGTTATTCGTTCCTTGATGGCCTGTACATGACGGTAATTACACTTACCACTATAGGTTACGGTGAAGTACGGCCATTAGGAGAAATGGGCAGAATTTTTACTATTCTGCTCATCATGACAGGTTTGGCCTTTGTGCTCTCTCAATTGGCTTACTTGGGTGAGTACATTATCGACGGACGACTTCTAAAAATTTATCGGAGGCACAGAGTGAGGAAACAGCTGAGCAAAATAGAAAACCACTATATTATATGCGGATACGGGCAGATGGGGAAAATTATAGTTCAGGAACTTCGATCGAAAAATGTGCCAGTTGTTGTCGTAGATAATTCGGAAGAAGAAGGGGTAAAGCTAACAGAAAACAATATTCCTCATATTATAGGAGATGCAACAGAAGAAGACACTTTGCTTTCGGCCGGGATTTTAAAGGCCAAAGGACTGGTGGCGGTCGTTAGTAAAGATACGGACAATGTTTTTATAGTATTGACAGCCAGGGATTTAAATAAGGATCTCTTTATATGCGCCAGGGCAAGTACTGCTGGAGCCGAAAAAAGATTGCTAAAAGCTGGTGCAGATAGGGTCGTATCCCCTTACGTAAGCGGGGCCAAGCGAATTGCGTCAAACATACTAAGACCAACGGTTACCGATTTCATTGAGCTTGCTCTTTCCGGAGAAGGTATGGAACTTAGCATGGAAGAAGTCCGCCTTTTGCCAGAGGCCAATCTAGTTGGAAAAGACTTAATAAGGTCCGAAATCCGAAATCGCTACAATCTTATTATCATAGCAATAAAGCGGGCCGATGGAACAATGGTCTATAACCCAGTGCCTCACGAGGTTTTACAAGCAGGAGATACCCTCATAGCTATTGGTCCCAAAGACAACCTTTACCGCTTTGTCCAAGACCTTTCCAAGGATATCAACCCAAACCACAATATTTGCTCATGCGGTCATTTCACCAGCAAAACAAAAAAGAGCGGGACTTAGCCCGCTCTTAACTTCTTGTTTGCCTATTACTCAACCTCTGGTCTGGGATAAAGACCGGCTGCCTTTATTATTTCTGGCACCTTGTGTTCCCACTCAATCGCCATCAGATGGATACCCGCAACCCCCTCAATTTCTCTAATTTCCTGAATCTGTTCAACAGCTATTTTTATACCTTCCTCAGCTTGTTTCTTCTTCTCCACCCCAGCAAGTCTCTTTAGATAGTAATCCGGAACATCCAAACCCGGCACAAACCTGGCCATGTAGCGAGCCATCCCCAACGACTTCAAAGGCGTTATTCCCGCGAGAATATAACATTTTTCAGCAAGTCCCATGTCAACCACTCGTTTCATATACTCGCGGAATTTATCCATGTTGTAAATGCACTGAGTCTGGATGAAATCAACACCGGCAGCAACTTTTTTTGCAAGACGAACCGGCCGAAAGTCAAATGGATCTCCAAAAGGATTCACAGCAGCCCCGATAAAAAACTTCGGAACCCCTTCGCACTCCTGACCGCTAAGAAGCTTACCATCGTCCCGCATCTGCTTTACTGTCTGTATCAACTGCATTGAATCTATATCGAAGACATTCTTCGCTTGTGGATGATCACCAAACTTATTATGGTCTCCGGAAAGGCATAGTACATTTTTTATTCCCAGGGCATAAGCCCCCAGCAAATCACTTTGAATGGCTATTCTGTTTCGATCACGACACGTCATCTGAAGATTGGGCTCAAGACCCATCTCCAGCAGCAATTTGCACACAGCCATGCTACACATGCGAACAACAGAGGTCTGGTTGTCAGTAACGTTAATCGAATCAACCATTCCTCTGAGATGTTCTGCTTTTTTCTTGATAACCTCCACATCCGCACCTCGCGGAGGTCCCAACTCGCCGGTTACGGCAAATTGCCCACTTGATAGTATCTTTTCAAGCCTGCTTCCCGCTTTCATAGCTTCATATCCTCCCTGACAACCTTTCTGGGTCCACCGTCTCTACTTGTTGACCAATCCTTAATGGGGAAGATTTTTGTCAATTCGTCCAGCTTTCCAAGGGCTTTCATACGTTCATAAATCAGGTGCCAAGCACAATCAATTTCAGGGCTGACTTCACATTTCCCACCGGCTGATCCGCCACAAGGACCATTGAGTAAACTTTTTGAACATCTGGCAATGGGACAAATTCCACCAAAATAATGTATGATACAATTCCCACATGCTTGGCAGAATTCAGCCCAAACGCCGTGTTCAAGAGAACCGCCTATAAAAGTGGTATTCAATGCCGGATAAACGGGAACGTTGTATCGCTTTGCAAGGTACTGAGGTCCAACGCTACAGGCCATCGACAAAATGGCTTCCACTCCTTCACCTTCCACAATAGGTGCAACTTGTTCAATGTACTCTGGATCGCACTGGCGCTCGAGGGTTTTTTCGATAACCTCAAAGGGTTTTCCTTCCTTCTTTTTGGCTATCCTGAGCGCTGAAGCCAAAATACCCACTTCTTTCGTGCCTCCGGCACAACACACAGTAACGCATCCTTTACACCCTACCAAAAGGATCTTCTTGTAATCGGCCATCATAGCCAAGATTTCTTTAATTGGTTTCCTTTCAGCAACAACCATACCCCGGTTCCTCCTCTGGGTTTGCTAATACTTCTTATTCCAGTTAATGACACCAAGACGGCTAATTTCATCCGTTACTTTCTGTACTATTTCACGAAAGCGAACCCCCTGAGATGCACTAACATGATGCATCTGAACTCTCTCCGGTTCTATCCCTATTTCTTCAAGAAGTTTACAAACATATTCAACCCGCTTCTTGGCTCTGAAATTCCCTGTGGAAAAATGACAGGAACCTTCTTCACACCCAGCCACCAATACACCGTCTGCCCCATGTTCTAAAGCTCGTAATATGTCCAAAATGGATACCCTGCCTGAACACGGTACAAGTACAATTTCTACGCTAGGCGAATAGGAAAGCCGGAGGGAACCAGCCGCATCGGCAGCAGCATAAGCACAATACATACAACAAAAGGCCAAGATTCTTGGAGAGGTGTCGGATTCAGAATGCATCAAATACCGTTCTCCGCGGGAAATAACAACAGATCACGCTCGAACCAGAGTAAGCCAAACGAACCTTTTCACAATTTGCCAGCACTCTTTGACACATATAGTAATAGTCGTTCAAAGTCAAATCGTTTTGAAAATGTGCAAAAGATTACAATCCAGTTTTCCAAAGCCTTATGGCACAACTAACGGCATTATCAGAGCAAGATATGCTTCGTCTTCCAGATCCAGAAAAATCCCACCCGGAGCTTCTTCGTCCCATTCAAAACGCAACCATTCACCTTGAATCACGCCTACTGCGTCCATAACGTATCTTAGGTCAAAAGACGCTATGTATGGTTTAAGGTCATATTCCACATTAATCTTCTCTCTACCCATTCCTATTTCGGGGTTCCCTGCCTCCAGAAACAAGGAATTATCTTCAAAGTGCATTTTTAAATACTTCCAGGTCTGATCCGTAAATATAGCCATGCGCTTCAAGGCTCTTTTGAAATCTTGAGATGGTATATTTACCCCATAAGATCTTTTGGGTAAAACTAGATCATCGTAAAAGCCAAAATAATCTTCTAAAAGTTTAACCCATAACCTCATTTTGTTACTTCTGGCATAAAGTCCCAATTCGGTAAGACACAACTCAATGTACTCGTTCTCGTCCGTGAATTTCAGCAGTTCTTTTACGCCTTTTTGAGGAATCATCACGTTAAATGGCAACTGTGACATACCTAATTCGTCGGCCACTATCATATACGAAGCAAGTCTATTCAGTTCACAACCAACGAACCGGTGAATGTTGCCTCCTTCAAAAGACCAATAAAGCCCTGGTCCCCCTAGAGGACTTTCCACCGAAGGTACAGCGTATGACGTTTTTCGCAACGCATTCCTAAACACATCTCTATTACACGTCTGAAACTCTAAATCATCCGAAGGGGGGGGGAGAGGAAAGTCTTCAGGATCAAAACTGGGAAGCTCAAAATTTGCATTGCCAGTAGTAACACAAAGAAACGATCCATTCTTGGCTTTGATTTCAATTTCTTCTTCCGGGAACTCTTTTACCACATCAAGTAACCTTCTTGCGGGTGCAGTCATAGCTCCTTCGTCGATTACTTCCACATCGTCTTGAACCTCAAGTGCAATATCAAGATCAGTTGCCGCCATGTAAATTTTGCCATCTATTGCTTTAAGCAAAATATGCGAAAGATATGGAAGAGTTTTTCTCTCCGTGACTGTCTGCAAAAGTGATAGGTACCTGGCTAGTCTGTTCTTTTCGATCCGTACTTTCATTCGATCTTTCCTCCAGTGCTGTGAATCTTTTGATTTTCCTTATTTGCATAAAAGGGTAATCATCGCAATAAGGAAGGTTTAAATGTTTAGAAGATAACTATCTGTTTGGAATTCCAGGAAAAAATTTTCAACAAACTTTTCAACAATTTTTCAACATTGTTAAGAACGTGCGATAGCAGGGGGTTGGTATTGTACAATTCACAATGTTTTGAACAATCTTTCGACACCATATCGACAAAATTTTCAACCAAGCAGAGTAGGTTAACTTGTGATAATTTTAACTATCCGCCACTTTTACTTTGTTGCTTGACACTGAGTTTCTTTTTGGCTAGGTTAAGCTAAAATGTGAAGAAAATATCTTTGTTGATTCAGGGGTTTATTGGGTTGGTTGCCCGGGGTGTAGGTTTCCGGGGAGTATGGGAACGCACAAACAGGAAGGTAGTAGGAGGAAGAACAAATGCCTTATGATCCGACCAAATTAAAAGATTGGCAGATTGCTGAAGAAGCAGAAAAGAACATGCCCACTCCAGAAGAATGGGTTGATCGGCTTGGGCTTGAGAAGGATGAAATCATCCCGATGGGGAGGATCTGCAAGCTGGACTTCATGAAGATTATCGAGCGTTTGAAGGATAAGCCAGACGGGAAATACATTGAGGTAACGGCCATAACGCCAACACCTCTCGGAGAAGGAAAAACAACAACATCAATGGGATTAATTGAGGGTCTTGGCAAGAGAGGAAAGAGTGTTGGTGGTTGTATACGCCAGCCTTCTGGTGGACCTACTATGAATATCAAGGGCACTGCTGCCGGTGGTGGAAACGCTCTTCTCATTCCCATGACTGAATTCTCCATGGGTCTTACGGGCGATATTAACGATATCATGAACGCTCACAATCTCGCCATGGTGGCTCTGACTGCTAGAATGCAGCACGAGCGGAACTATACTGATGAGCAACTTCAGCGTCTCAGCGGCATGAGGCGTCTTAATGTAGATCCTACCAGAGTTGAATTCGGATGGATTATTGATTTCTGTGCCCAGGCTTTGCGTAATGTCATAATTGGAATTGGTGGTCGTTATGACGGTTACATGATGCAGTCCAAGTTTGGAATTGCTGTAAGCTCCGAGTTAATGGCAATTTTGTCCATTGTTAATGACCTTGCCGATCTAAGGAAGAGGCTTGGGGAAATTACTTTAGCATTCGATAGGACAGGGAAACCAATTTATACAAAAGACCTTGAAGTTGATGGCGCCATGTGCGCATGGATGAGAAATACGATAAATCCCACCCTTTGTTGTACTGTTGAATATCAGCCTGTTATGGTCCATGCTGGTCCTTTTGCCAATATTGCCGTTGGACAGTCTTCAATTATAGGTGATCGTATTGGTCTCAAGCTGTTTGATTATCATATAACAGAGAGTGGATTCGGCGCTGATATTGGTTTTGAAAAGTTCTGGAACGTCAAGTGTCGTCTTAGTGGTCTGAAGCCTCACGTTTCAGTTTTGACAACCACAATTCGTGCTCTTAAGATGCACGGTGGTGGTCCTAAGGTTGTTCCCGGTCTTCCGCTTCCCGAAGAATACAGCAAGGAAAATCTTGAACTTGTTGAAAAAGGTCTTGCAAATATGGTCCACCACATCAATACGGTGCGCAAGTCAGGCATGAATCCGGTTGTTTGCATTAATGCCTTCCATACTGACACACCCGATGAAATTAAGCTTGTTCGCAAAGCTGCCGAAGAAGCCGGTGCTCGTTGTGCTGTATCCGAACACTGGTTGAAGGGTGGTGAAGGTGCTCTTGAGCTTGCTGATGCCGTTATGGAAGCTTGTGAGCAGCCTTCAGAGTTTAAGTTCCTCTATCCTCTCGAAATGAAGCTCAGAGAGCGGGTTGAAATCATTGCTAAGGAAGTTTACGGAGCCGACGGTGTTGCATGGACTCCGGAAGCTGAAGCCAAGGCCAAGATGCTTGAATCCGATCCAATGTACGATGACTTCATGACCATGATGGTTAAAACTCACCTCAGTCTGAGCCATGATCCTACTCTTAAAGGCGTGCCCAAAGGTTGGGTGTTGCCCATTCGTGATGTTTTGATTTACTCCGGAGCCAAATTCCTGTGTCCATGTGCCGGTACAATAAGCCTGATGCCCGGTACATCTTCGAATCCAGCATTCCGCAGGGTCGATGTTGACGTAAAGACCGGCAAGGTCATGGGGCTGTTCTAGTATAGGCAGTCGTGATTTTTCAAAAACATGTATGGTGGGCAGGGCTTGATGAAAGCCCTGTCCGTTTTTAATGGAGGTGAGTTATGGCGGCTAAGTTGATCAAAGGAACGGAGATTTCGAAGCAGATTCGTCAAGAGCTTGCCGAAGAGGTTGCCCACCTGAAAGAAAAACACGGGGTAACCCCTGGTCTGGTTACGATTCTCGTAGGAGAAAATCCAGCTTCTCAGAGTTACGTGAGAGCAAAGCAAAGGGCAGCTCATGACTTGGGTTTTTATTCGGTACAGGATGACCAGCCTGCAGATATTTCTGAAGAAGATTTGTTGAAGCTGATAGATAAGTACAACAAAGATCCGCAGATCGACGGGATACTCGTACAGCTTCCTCTTCCCAAACACATTAACGAAACGAGAGTTCTCTATGCAATTGATCCAAGCAAGGACGTCGATGCTTTTCATCCATTCAACGTGGGAAAGCTCATGATTGGTGAGCCTGACTTTCTTCCCTGTACCCCTGCCGGTATTCAGGAACTTCTCGTCAGAAGTGGCGTAGAAACGTCTGGCGCTGAAGTGGTGGTAGTTGGACGTTCAAATATTGTTGGAAAACCCATTGCCGTTATGCTTATGCAGAAGGGACCCGGGGCTAATGCGACCGTGACTGTGTGTCATACGCGCACTAAAGACGTTACCTTCCACACGAAGCGGGCAGATATTCTCATAGTTGCTGCTGGTGTCACCGAATACGTTAAAGGCGATTGGATCAAACCAGGTGCCGTGGTTATCGACGTAGGCGTTAACGAAGTTGGTCGTACGGCAGACGGTAAGCGCATACTTAAAGGCGATGTTGCATTTGATGAGGCAAAAGAAGTTGCCAGTGCCATTACACCGGTTCCCGGTGGTGTTGGACCGATGACCATAACAATGCTGATGAAAAATACTGTAAAAGCTTGCAAACTTCATCACAACATAAAAGACTGAAAAAACAGATAATTTTTTAAAAAGAAACGGGTTCTCTTTCGAGAACCCGTTTTTTGTGGCTTTTGTAGCAAAATAATTCAGCTTTACCTCAAGGGGCTTGGACCCAATTCCTTAATCTTTTCAACCATTTGATTCGCCACTTCGATAAATCTTTGTGCCTTCCCTGCTCCCACATTAAAAAGCTCAACCCTTTCTGGTTCGATTCCAATATCTTCAAGCAATTTCTTGACATAGGCTATTTTTTTCGTGGCTTTCTCTACTCCGCTTTTGTACTGGCAGCTATCGGGCATGCACCCAGCCACATAAACTCCGTCAGCTCCGTTTTCTAAGGCTTTCAATACATGCAGGCTGTCCAGCCGGCCCGTGCAAGGAAGCTGAATAATGCGCACATTACTCGGCAGTTGCCAACAGGCCTGTTCGGCCACCTGAGCTGCTGCTGACGCACAATTAGAGCAACAAAAAGCAATTACTTTTGGTTCAAAGGTGCTCATAAGTTTACTCCTTCCTTATTCTTTGCCGGGGAAAGAAGATACGAACTGCCCTGATCTTTCCCCGGATTTGTTTGCATTAAGCTTCCTGAACCAGCACTTCAGTCATAGCGGCAACATGGTCATCACTGAGCTTCCTGAACATTATAGCCTTGCCGGGGCATTCGCTCACGCACATGCCGCAACCCTGACACAGCGACGGATCTATGTATGCTGCTTCTTGGACGCTTTCGATATAAGGAATTCCAAACGGGCATGTCCTCACGCAGGTTAAACATACCGCGCAACGATCCGGATCGACTTCTGCAACGACCCCACCCGTCAACACATAACCTTGCTTCAGGAACCTGAGAGCTCGTTCAGCCGCCGCCCATGCTTCCTCAACACTTTCTTCGACGCCCTTCGGGCCTGCTACCAAACCAGCGAAATACACACCTTCTACCTCAGCATCGACCGGCTTCATTTTTGCCGGGGATTCCAGCATAAAGCCATCTTCGCAAACGCTGGCCTTGTAAAGTGATGCGAGTTCAGCGGTAGAAGGTTCTGCATAGATAGCAGACTGTAGGGAAATAAAATCAGGTTGCAGCACCACGCTGCGTCCAAGTATCGGATCAAAAACTTCAACCTTTATCTTCCCATCTTCCACTGTTACAGCAGGTTTTTTGTCCACATCATAACGGATAAAAAGAACTCCTTTTTCACGAGCTTCCTTGTAAATTATTTCTCTCTCGCCGAAGGTTCTCATGTCACGGTAAAGTACATACAGATCAAGATCCGGATTTTTTTCTTTCAATGCGCAAGCAGTCTGAACCGCAAAAGTACAACAAAGCCTGCTACAGTAGGGATGATCGGGTTCTCTAGATCCAACACACTGTATGAAAACGCCACATTTAGCCGATGAAAATGCATCTGGATTATCTATGAGGAGCTTTGTGAAATCAGACCAACGGTATATGCTCTCATGATCGCCATAGCAATATTCCTTCGGGCGAATGGAATGCCCGCCGGTGGCAATGATAGTCACGCCATGTCTTATGATCTTTTCCGTTCCGTCCTGAGATATTACCGACTCATACTGCCCGCCAAAACCCCTTGCACTTTTTACCGTTGAGTTCAAAAGAACTTCAATATTGGCATTGTTCTCCACCTTTTCTATGAGTTCTTTCATAAAGGCCTGCACATCAGTGCCTTGCCACGTCGATTTCACCTTATGAGCATGTCCACCAAGCCTGTCTTTTTTCTCAACAATTATTGCTTTCTTACCTGCTTCTGCTATAGCCAGTGCAGCAGTCATTCCCGCAATACCACCACCTATGACGAGAGCACACTGCTCAATCGGAACCTGCTTAACAGGAAGCGGTTCGGTGAGCCGCACCTGGAGGACGCTGGCTTTAATCAAGCTCTTAAGCCGCTGTTCTTCATCTGCTCCGGATCCAAGTGTCCTCAAGTCCACAAAGTTATACAGCGTTGGATTTAATTGAGCCTGCTTCAATGCCCATTCAACCATTTCGCGGTGCATAATTGGGCTACAGCTAGCATAGACCAACCTATTTATTCCCGATTCTTTGATCCATTCCGAAAGTTTTTTGAAAGCTTCGGAGTTAGTGAGATCTATCCTTTCGACGGAAGCTACTCCATCGAGGCCTTTTGCGTATGCAGCAAGGCTATCAACGAGCTTTGAAAAATCTCCTGTTTTACCGGGGCAAAGGCTAAAAACTACGCCAACTTTTGGTTCTTCAGAAGAAACGTCTCGAAAGACCACTTCTTCTGGTTTTGCGCCGGATTCTTTGAGGAAGTCAGCCACCTTTCCGGCGACAGCCTGAGCACCCACAACTGACTGATAAACATCCCTTGGTCCAGTGGCTGCACCACAGGCAAAAACGCCGGCCACACCGGTTTCTCCCGGCTCCAATTCCGAAGTCGCTATATAACCATGCTCGCTCAACTTGACTCCGAACTTTTCAGCAAGCTCCTTAACATCAGCCCCCGGTCTCAGCCCGACGGACAAAACAACCAGATCAAAAATCTCTTCTTTCTTCTCGCCGTTTTCGTCAACATACTCCAGCACCAGGTTTTCACTTCCCGCCTTTTTTTCAACGCTGTGTATCCTAGTACGAACCAACCGAACGCCCTTCTCTTTTGCCTGTTCAAGATAATGTTCGTATCCTTTTCCATGAGCTCTCATGTCCATGAAGAATATAACTGCTTCGCCGTCCGGGCAGGCATCTTTAAAGTGGACAGCTTCCTTTAAGGCGTACATGCAGCAAACCGATGAACAGTAAGGAGCATCGCATTTGTTAATGTCTCGAGAACCGACGCATTGGAGCCAGGCTACCTTTTTAGGAACCTCACCGTCTGATGGTCTAACCACTACGCCTTTGTTGTCGCTTATGGGTTTCTGCATCCATTCGAATTCGAGGCTCGTTATTACGTTTGAGAAAGCTGAATAAGCATAGGTGTCGTAAACTGAAGGATCAAAAGGCTCCAGTCCCGGTGCAAGCACGACAGCGGCCGCATTTACGGTCTGGTTTCCGTCTGGGGTCTCTAGCTGAATTGAAAAAGACGGTGCACTACCGGAAACACTTTGAACAACTGTGTCGGTGAACACCGTAATTCCGGGATGCTGCTGGCAGGCTATCGTGCGATTGGTTACCTTGCAGCAACTGCATATCGGATATAGTCTGTGTAACTTGGGAATAAGCCCGCCTAGGCTTGAACCCTTTTCCACAAGGTAAACAGAAAATCCCTGATCAGCGAGGTCCAAGGCCACATTAAGGCCCGCAACCCCTGCGCCAATGATAACTACATTTTTTGCTGCTTCTGACCCACTCATGAAATCCCCCAATTTTTGCTGGTTTAGGCTACATTTAGAAAGCAAGTCCTGGAGAGACAATACAACTCAAATAAATCTCTTATGTGAAAAAAAAAGCAACGTCAAGGATGTGCTGAAGACATGTTGAAAAAATCGGTAGGCAAGAATATTTTGCCGTGTTATTCCGCTGGAGCATTTTCACACCGTTTCCCTTATTTTCTCCGTCCATACCCGCTTTTGTACTTCGGATTGTAAACTCCGTGGATCAAATGAGCAGGATTAAATCTGGGAATCAGTCCGAGGATGTCCGCTAAAAGCCTCATAGTGAGCCTGAATGTAGCTCCCCACAGGATTTCTACGGCAATGCCGTCCTGTATGACAAAACAAGGAAAATCCGTATGATCATCAGCAGGGTGCCCATGAAGGCGGAAAATAGCGTGGTTGTTTTCCTCGATTAGATGATCAAGAGAGACCCATATAACCTTCTCCACCTCCTTTTTGTTTGGCCTTATTTTTACTGGCTCATCGATCCAACAAACAAAGGCTACTATAGTTTTGTTGAACGTTAGCAAATTCTGGGGAGGTAGCAAGCCTAGAACATCTAAGGCAAGCGGGTTGAGTTTTATCTCTTCCCAACTTTCGCGAAGGGCCGTTGCAAGGAGTGAAGCAATTAACGGGCTTTTATTACCGAACTTTTTAAACATGCCCGGTTTCATAAGGCGAAGGACCCAGCCAGCCGTGATGTCCATGGGTTCCGGACCACCTCCAGGGTAACAAAGATCACCCGGCTGGGGTACAAATCGAGATCTTTTATTGAGCATAAGTCTTATAGACCCGTTCCTATCTGTGCACAGCGGGATTATCACTGACGAGTATTGCTTGGAATTTTCCTTTTTTATTAAAGCAAGACTTGCGCTAAGCATGGAATCCAGCTTGCTTTTCAAAAAGTTTTTAATTTTCTCAGTGGTTTTATCTCCGGGGCGAACACGGCCATTTTGCAATCCTGAATTAGCCATAAGAGCTCCGTAGTCTTTTTGTCATCTTTAAATTTATGTTCTTTTCGAAGTTTCTGGACCATTTCTCTTAGTTTTTCTTCCTTGAGTCTGTCCTTTTCGGGTGAAGAATAAGCCCTGTCAATCCGGAGTTCCAGTCCCTTCAGGTAATGTTCGCATCTTCTGAGGTCTTCAAAGCTGTAGATATCCAAGAAATCACGTGGAACCAACTCATTCAGTTCCACCATCATGGCTTGCATACGTTCCATTGCCGGGTGGTGTTTGAAACCACACTTTTTCATGTATCGATCGATTTTCATACGAATTTTTTCTCTAGTTGCTAATATATTAAAAATAGCTTCGTACCGTTCTTGGCCGAGGACATAAAAGTTCTTCCTGACATAGTCAAACTTCTTCCTTAGAGACTTCAATTCAAATGGAATTGGATGATGGAGCTGAAAGACATCACGAATTATGAAGTTGATGATTTTTTCGTGCACTTTGCTGGCCGATCCAATAAAAAAGGAAGCAGGAAGCAATTCTGGCGGGATTGTCCAGTGTTTTCCTACCTTTTTGATCTTTTCTCCAAGTAGTTTGAAAACAAGAGCCAGCGTACCATGCCTATTGGTTTCTCGTGCTTCCTGCAGGGAGGGAAAAATTCTTATAGAAACTCCTTTATTTTCCGGGACAAAAGCCCTGTAACCATATCGCTCCCTTTTGTTTGCGTCCTTCCCTATAAAAACCTTTTCTTCTAGATCTTCTGTCGGAAAATTTTGAAGATCTTCTATTTCGTATTTCAACTTTGCCTTTTTCCATAGATCATCTTCGTAGCTATCTGGGGCGGACTTTTTTAACTCTTCTATGTTCCTCCCGGAAGCCACCACTTTACCGTCAGGAGAGATAACTTCAAACCTGAAGCGGAGGTAGTCGGGAACTGAATTGGTTGTCCATGTTTCTGGATCAACCCACAAGCCGGTAACGGCTTCCACTGCTTTTGATAGGGCTTCGAAAAAGTTTCCCCGGCCAAACTCAAGTTTGCTTATGACATTCTTGACGGTTTCGTTTATTGGTATCAATTTGCGCCGGATCGGTTTGGGAAGCTGTTTCAATAGGAATTGGATTTTGTCATCCAAATAGCCAGGGACGAGCCAGTCGAAGGGTTCCTTGGGAAGAGATGATAAAAGCTGAATTGGAACAATGGCCGTGACTCCATCTTCGTCACTTCCGGGACTGAAGCTGTACTTCAGTGGTAATATTTCCCCGTTAACCTCGATATGACCCGGATACAAATTATCCAGATCTTCTGTTACAAGTTCTCTAAGCAGAATTTCTCTCGATATTTTCAAAAGATTTTCACGACCGCCCTTTCGCAAAAACTTTTTCAGTGACCAGAGGCTCCAGATATAGCCAGGTATCCTTTCATCGTAAAAGCGATACAAAATTTCATCAATTGGCACTATACCCTTTTTCCGGAGCTTGTCTTCTGTTTCCAGTACCTCCTTGACCAGGGCCTGATTGTGTTTGATAAAATCAAAATCCAGACGCTCAGCTCCGTCGATGAGCCCCTGCTTTATAAAGATTTTTCTGGCTTCCTGTGGGTTAATCCTGCCATAGATAACGGGTCTTAATTCCACAATAGGCAATCCGAAAGCCGTGACGCGTTCATTGGCGATAACGTTTCCTTTTTTGAAATCCCATCTTGCATTGGAATAAGTGCGGATACAAACATGTTCACCCACTTCTTCAACCCACGCAGGATCTATTTCCGCAACGGTGCGAGCAAAAGTTCTTGATGTTTCCACTATTTCGGCTGAAATAATCCATTTTGGGGTTCCTCTGACATAACTGCCCGGGAATATATAGATCTCACGCCCTTTTGCTCCTCTGTATTTTCCTTTTCCTTCGTGAATTGCCACTCTGCCCAGGAACCCGGCCAATATACTTTTATGGACGGCTTCATAGTCAGCTGGCTGGCTGACCGGCAGTATGTCCATAAATTCCTCTACGATTTCCAAAATCTCATCATGAACGGAGATCCATTCCTGCATGCGACGATAAGATAAAAAGTGTTCTTTGCACCATTTCTTCAGTTTGGATCTGCTCATTCCCTCCTGTACCTTAGCCTGATATCTTCGCCAGATGTTAAGCAAGGTTAAAAAATCAGAGCGTTCATCAGCAAATTGCCTGTGTACGGAGTCGGCCATGGCTTCTTGTCCAAAGGGGCGTTCTCTAGGATCTGGTATGCTTAGTGCCGAAACGATTACCAGTACTTCGTGGAAGGCTCCCTGTTTCAGAGATTCTAAGAGAATTCGTGATAGTCTTGGGTCAAGTGGCAGCCTGGCCATATTATAGCCAATCTGGGTTAGCCTGATTTCCCCGTTCTTTTCGTATATGGCTCCCAGTTCACGAAGAGTGGCGAATCCTTCGCTGATGGCTCTTTTTGATGGTGGATCAATAAACGGAAAGGTTGAAACATCGCCTAGGCGGAGTGAAATCATTCTTAATATGACTTCCGCCAGGTTCGACCGTTTAATTTCCGGGAGCGTAAAATCGGGCATGTTTTCAAAATCATCCTCGCTATATAACCGCACACAAATGCCTGGCGATGTTCTGCCACAGCGACCTTTTCTCTGTTCGGCACTGGCTTTTGAAATTCTAAGTATGGGCAGACCTTGCGTTCCTGTTCTGGGGCTATAGACGGATATTCTCGCAAGTCCCGTATCAATTACCACCTTAACATTGGGTATAGTGAGCGAAGTTTCTGCTACATTGGTGGCAACGATTATTTTGTGATGATCCGTAGGTGCGAATATCTTTTCCTGTTGCCAGGCGGCCATTTTTGCATAGAGCGGGTAGGGCTGCATATTTGGCAGAGTTCTTTCTTCTATGCGCTGTACCGTTTCTCGTATGTCTCTTTCGGTAGGCATGAAAATTAGAAAATCGCCCCTGATTCTTTTCTTTACCAGTTCCTCGAGTGCGTCGACGGCCTGATCAACGTAAGTGTACTCTTCGTCGTCTTCGTTTTCAGGTGGGCGATACAGGACTTCAATGGGATAGGTTTTTCCAGGAATTTCAATTATTGGAGCTCCATCAAAGGCTTTTGAAAACTTTTCAGGATCGATCGTGGCGGAAGAAATTACAACTGTAAGGTCATTTCGAACAGCGACAAGGTTCTGAAGCATACCCAGCAGGAAATCGATGTTGAGTGTTCTTTCGTGTGCCTCGTCTATTATGATTACATCATAGGCGCGGAAAAAGCGATCCTGCTGGGCTTCTGCGAGCAGAATTCCGTCGGTCATATACTTAATAAGAGTATTAGGACTGGTTTTGTCTTGAAAGCGGATTTTGAACCCAACCAACTGCCCAAGCGGTGTCTTAAGTTCCTGACTAACCCTGTTAGCAAGGAATATGGCAGCGATTCTTCTTGGCTGGGTGCATCCAATAATTCCCTTTTTT
The DNA here is from genome assembly GCA_019309115.1 of Deltaproteobacteria bacterium. Lineage (GTDB taxonomy): Bacteria > Desulfobacterota > Syntrophobacteria > Syntrophobacterales > Thermodesulforhabdaceae > JAFDGW01. Next base: position 29,219 of record JAFDGW010000013.1, on the reverse strand, counting down.
ATTAAACCAGCTTCTATGCACATTTTAGGGAGCTGGGTGCTTTTACCGCAGCCCGTTGCGCCCGCTATGATAACAGCTCTGTGATTATTAAGAGTTTTTATTATCTCTTCCCGCTTCCCTATTATGGGCAAGTCGTCGGGGTAGTTAAAACAGTCAGGAAAGGGTTTTCTCAATTCGGACGGCTTCATGAATTAACGAGCAATCATTGCTCTCATCATGTCAGCAGCGTTTTCGGCATGGTTGGAAATGTCCCCAAGCAATTCGACGGTTCTTATCAAGTGGAATGCCTCGATGGGGTTTTCAAATGGGTAAGCAAACAAATCAGCCAACAACTTTCTTTCCACTTGATCTGACTGAAATTCGTATTCCCGAATTTGAGCAATCGATTCTTTAACGACCTGTCTCATTTCTTCCGAAAATGAATCGAAATAACTTTCGGCCGCTGAAACCATCGGGTGTACCGCTTTGAGTGAGTACAGAGATCTGTCAACCAGTAGGAGAAGATCATCCACAATGGGGTCGGGTACTTTGGTATTATGGTAAGATAACCAGTGTAGCACATTTTGCACTGAATCCAGAACTTTATCCTGTTCTCTAATGTAAGCAAAAAGTTTGAACTTATCCATGGGCAGCAAGACACCGCGGGGAAGATGGCCTCTTAGGTTGCGTTTTATGGAATCTCCTTGAGATTCTAGCATTATCGTCTGATTATGGTATTTCTCAAAATCTCCCATGTCTCCGTCAAGATATGCAATGACTGCCGATCTGAAGACCGGAGCTACTTCTCGCACCACCTCTGCATGCTTGAGCAATAGCGGAAAAGGCGATTGTCGAAAAAGCTTTAATAATGCCGACCTCATTGACCCGAATCCTCCCATGCATCTTTACATAAAAAGAAACTTTAGTATCTCAAAAATAATAATAGTTGGCAATGCCGCAAGTGGCAAGGTAATGAGCCAGTAAAGCGTTATGCGCCAAACTACACCAAAATCGACGGCTGACACTCCGCCTGCGAGGCCAACTCCTATAACCGCTCCGACCGCTGCATGTGTCGTAGATACCGGAAGCCCCAGCTTTGATGCAAGGAGTACCGAAGTAGCCGTGCCAAAATCAACAGAAAAACCGCGTGTGTTTGTTAGCGTCGTGATTTTGCTACCGACCGTTTCTATAACCTTATACCCCCACGTGAAAACACCCAATGCTATGAATACCCCTCCCACTAGCAGTATAAACATCGGAACCGGTACATTTGGGGAAACAGTGTGTGTTTGGTAAATTGCATATATGGCCGCTACGGGCCCAATTGCATTGGCGACGTCGTTTGCTCCATGAGCAAAGGCAACATAGCAGGATGTAAAAATCTGAAAACGCCTGAAAATTTCTTCAACACCCTTCTCATCGTCGAATGGTACGGTTATCTTTATCCAGAAATACGCCAGAAATCCTATAATGATGGAGATCAATAAAGACATTTCCAGGGCGGTGAATAGCGATATTTTTAACTTTGATCCCAGGGGTGTTTTTAAGAGCAGTGAGAGCACAACAAGGAAGAAGGTTAGAGCAGCTAAATAAGGTGCCAGACGCAATGCGGTAGCAAATCTTTTGCTGCTCTCAAGTATGTGCTTTTTTATAAAATTGAAAAAGATGAAGGCTAGAAATCCGGCGAAGATAGGGGATATGATCCAGCTCAGCACAATTGCTAGAAGCTTTCCCCAGTGAATTGCCCTTATCCCCCCTTCAATCAGCCCAAAACCCACAATAGCACCCACGATAGAATGAGTTGTGGACACAGGAAATTCGCTCCAGGTTGCAAAAAAAACCCAGAATGCAGCGGCCAGTAAGGCCGATAGAAGGCCAAGCATCATAATTTGATGATCATTAGTGATGAGAGAAGCATCGAGGATGTTCTTTCGAATAGTTGTAGCCACGTGGGAACCCAGAAGCACCGCTCCAGCAAAATCCAACAAACCACCTATTAAAACTGCTTGTCTGAGAGTAATAGCTTTTGCACCAACGGCTGAAGCCATGCCGTTAGCAACATCATTGGCTCCGATGTTCCAGGCCATGTAGATGCCGGCCAGGAAACCAGCGATCAGGATCCAAAATTCCATAATTCATATCCTCAAGATGTAAGGTTTTTCTTGAATTGCATACATGCAAGTCACCTTCAGCAAGCGTGATTATGTAAATCCTCAATGGCATAGTGTAGTGCTCCTCTGAAATCAAGAGGCTTTTTTGATAAAATTTACAGAAGCATGATTGCTTTCTCCGTATGTCATGTTTGTTGCTTGCCTCGGGCCTTGATAACAGTCACGTGAATTGAACTTTCTTCCCAGAAGTTCCACATTTTGGGTTGACCTTAACACCATTTTATCATTTAAACGACCATACGGGTGTTGAGTTGATGTGGGGATTAAAATTAAGGATCCCTGACTATGGAAAGAGCTGTATTAGACGCAACTATATGTGATTATGTTGATCAGGGAGTTATTGCCACAAACGAGCACCTGAAGATAATCTTCGTCAATAGATGGATCGAAACTTTTACCGGCCACTGCCTCGAAGATGTAGCCGGTCGAAGTATAGAAGAAGTTTTTCCCGAGTTAAAGAGAAACAATAAGCTATCGTATTATTCAGTTGCCCTTCAAGGTAATCATGTGGTTATTTCCCACCATGTAAACAAGAATTTTTTCCTATTTCCTTCGGTTGTAGAACATGAAGGCATTGACTACATGATTCAGAATGTAAAGATTTTCCCAATCATTCAGGAATCTGGTATTGGTGGGACTCTTACTATCATTCAGGACGTGACACAGGATTTCTTACGTAATTGTCAGCTTGAAAAGGTCATAACAGATCTGAAGAAAGCGCAAAAGCACCTCACCGAGAGTCAGGAACTATACAAAATTCTTATCAATACTATTTCGGACATATTGGTAATTGTAGATTCTTCCGGGAGGATACATTTCATATCGCCTGCTGTGGAACGTTTAAGTGATTTTAATGTTGACGACGTAATTGGAACACACTGGATAGATTGGGTGCATCCAGACGATGTTGTCAGAGTCAAGAGAATGTTCAATGCTCTTGCTGAGGGGAATTTTGGAGGCCAGGATGGGCGTGAATCTGTGCGCGTTGAGGTGCGCTTGAAAGTTGCAAAAGAGCGCTGGCACTATTTTGAAGCGGCAGGGGGTAATGTCCGCCATGCTGAGGACTCTGAAAATCGCATAGTTATCTCATTGAGAGATGTAGAAAAGAGAAAAGAGCTTGAAAAACGTCTCAAACATGAACAAACTTTCCTAAAAACCATATTAAAAGGCTTGTCAGGAAGTAACTGGTTATTCCTTTGATGAAGTAGTTGGCAGAAGGATATTTGATTTCCTGATTCCAGATGACCAAAAGGATTTAGCTAAAGGAGTGTTTTCTGACTCGATTAACCAAGCTCTACCCAATGCCTATGAAGGTTACTGGATAACGAAAGACGGGGATAAGCGTCTTATCTTGTGGTCCAATGCGGTTGTTTTAGGAGGCGATGGAAAGCCAGAATACGTTATTGGTACTGGTATCGATACGACGGAGCAAAGAGAGCTTGAAGAAAACCTTGTTGCTTCTAGAAAGCAGCTCATCGCTCAGGTACAGGAATTGGAAGAAAAATCAATCAGCTCAATCTCACTTTGATGGCCACCAATGCAGAGGAAGAGATTTTCCGGGGATTTCAAATCTTTGCTCCTAGAATATTTCAGGAAGCGGATGGAACATTAATGCGGTTGTTGGAAGACGTCAGGACATTGAAACCTGTGGCAATGTGGGGTGAGAGCCTAGATGAGTGTCAGTTTGTCAATGCCCAAGAGTGCTGGGCATTGAGGACTGGTAAAGTTGTCCAGTGTGGTTTTCAGTCGGAATGTCTTTGTTCTTACTTGAAGAAACTCGTTGGTCAGGGTTATTTTGGAGTATGCTCTCCAGTGATAGCCGGTTCGAAACATTTTGGAGTGTTAACCGTTAGGTTTCGCCATTTTCAAGGAGCATTAAATTCATCATACCGCAGGCAGGAAAAATTTTTGAGTAGCGTTGTGTCCATTGTTTCTCTCATGGTTGGTAGCGCTCTGAGCAACGTGAGTCTCCGTGATCAGCTCAAGGATATGTCTATTCGAGATCCATTGACAGGTCTTTTTAACCGTCGCTTCATGCAGGAAACTATAAATCGAGAATGGCACAGAGCAACTAGAGAAAACCGTCCTTTGAGTGTTATCATGTTTGACATTGACCGGTTTAAACAGTTTAACGATCATTACGGACATGTTGCGGGTGATTACTTGCTTCAATATCTAGGAACGTTTCTTAAGAAAAGTATTCGCGCAAGTGACATTCCTTTCAGGTATGGGGGTGAAGAGTTTCTCATAATCCTTCCAGGGGCTGATGTTGATGTTGCAGCGATTCGAGCTGATTCCTTAAGGCGGTCTTTTTCGAGAACTCTTATACCGATTGAGGGAAGGTATATAGAAGGAATAACATTTTCTGCCGGAGTGGCGGCCTATCCTCATGGCGGGAAAAGCCCAGATGAGGTTATAAAATTAGCGGACGAAGCGCTCTATGAAGCTAAAAAACAAGGGCGAAATCGCGTCGTAAAGGCGGTATCCCGAAAAGGGCGCATAGTATTTGAGGTTGTTTCTGATACAAAAGTGGAGGAAAAAACTCATGGTACAGTAAACAACGAGCGCTCCACCCACTCTCCCCCCCCCCCCCCCCCCCTCGCGGTTAGCAAAATTCAATAGATTTCCACCTACAGCCTTGGCTTTCTTACTGAGAATCAGGCAGCTATGCTAAATTTAATTCCTTCTGTCATTTTTAGGTTTAGCATCTCCGTACTCTGCTTCATATATGTAGAGCATCACCAGCCCACAGGCCAGCACCAGAGGACCGTAAATCACTCCTAAGAAGCCGAAATACTGAACTCCTCCCATTATCGAAAGAAATACAAAAAAAGAAGACATCTGACCGGCACCTCTCATAAACAGAGGCCTCAGGAAGTTGTCTATAGAACCTACGACAATCACTGACCATAACAGAAAAAAGATTGCGCTTTTCCATTTACCTACCAACAGAAGATAAATAACTGACGGAACCCAAACAAGAGCAGTGCCGACAATGGGAATAAGGGAAGCGAACGCCATAATCGTACCCCAAAAAAGCGCCGGAATGCCAACTATCGCCAGCCCAACTGCACCAGCGGCTCCTTGGGCTATAGATGTGGCCAAGCTGCCCAAGAGAGCAGATTTTGCTACAGAACGGATTCTTTCGAGAATCTGATCTTCCTGTTCTTCTCTCAACGGCGAAATGTCTTTGATACGGCGGATTATGGTTGGATAATCACGGACCACGTAAAAGAGGACAAAAACGAAGACGAAAAATTGAAGACCCAGATTCAACATGTTACCAAGCAACGCCGAGCCGTGAGATACTATAAACTGACCGACGTATTGAGTTGCTTTTATCAACGGGTCTGTTAGCTTAGCATCCAGAGATATTCTGCCGCTGAAGCCGAGGTGTGTTGTCCATTTCTGGAAGTGGGTTAGCAAAAACTGAATTTTGGGGTGTGAGAGTAGTTTATGAAATTGCCCTGACTTTATCCATTCGTTAATTTTAGTTATGGTATCGAAGGCTTGAGTGACAAGGGCTGATAAAAGGAACAACATAGGTACGACAATCACAACAGAAATGATCATCACCACCAAAAGAGCGGAAAGGTTGCTGCGGCCACCAAAAGGCTTCTTCAACGACTGGGCGAGTGGTGCGCAAAGAGAGCCTACGAGAAAAGCCAGCAGAAGGGCATGAATAAAAGGTTTAAAGATCAGGTATGAAAAATAAAGACTTGCAAAGAGTAAGACTAGCAGGAATGCCCTGTAATCTCGTGGGGTTTCAGAAGGACTTTTCATAGCTTCCTGGCCATTTCCCTTATTTCCGCAGCCTCGCTTATTCTGCCCAGCTTCTCTAATATAGCCGCTTTGAAGAGATACGCTGGTCTCAATTTAGAAGGCTTGCCCCTGAATATCGCAATCGCCCTGTTTATGAAAGTCAAAGCCCTTTCGTGGTCTCCTCTAATTTCCCAACACCGTGCCATTTCGTAAAAGGCATCTCCATTGTATGCGTTTAATTCGACTGCCCGTTCCAGTCTCCTGAGAGCTTCTTCCGTCCTACCTGCCAGGGCAAGTTCTCTAGCCTGATTAACCAATTCCGCAGAAGCCACATTCTGAGGAGATGAAGATTCCGGTATTAGTTCCTGTTGTGGTCGCTCCGTTTGAGCTCTTTCCGGTTTGGAAGCATTCAAGTTTGGTATCTTTGATTTCCGGGACAAGGCCCGATCACCCTGTTGAGATTTCTGAATCTCAGGAGGCTGTGGGTAAGATGGTAACGTATAATAAGCAGGACTGCATGAGATAACAAACACGCATATCAACATCATGATACAGGGGAACAATCGTTTCACCTTAGCGCCTCCTATTTAGAAGAAACCGTGGAATTAACCCCCTAGATTTGTGAATAGGGCACTGATAAGTAGGCTCGGTTCCCTCTATGAAGAATTCTGTTACCGTTTCCGGGCAATTAGGAGTTGCCAGCGCTCCGGAAGTAGCGCAGATTTTCCTCGAGATAATGTGCGGTGGCGGATAAAACGGCTGAGGGTGAATCCACTGACCTATGTGATTCATTAAATGAGCCCAGACCTTCAGAGCTCCGGATGCCCCACTCAGGTGTGTTGAATCGCCGTTATCAAAACCAATCCAGACCAGAACGACCAGGTCTGTAGTGTAGCCAACAAACCAGGAATCGCGATAGTCACTGGTGGTTCCAGTTTTTCCGGCGCACGGAAAATTCACACCAAACCTGCTAAGGCTACGGGCCGTGCCTCGCTGCACAACGCCTTCCAGAACGCTGGTAATCAAAAAAGCCTCTTCCGGAGTGGTAACCTTCTGCCATTCAATATGTTTCCTTTGTTGTTGCCGACCTTGCGAATCATAGACGGCCTTAATGGCAATAATGAAAGGTTTTTCCCCTTCGTTGGCAAAAACCGTGTAAGCTGAAGCCAGTTCGATTGGGGTAACCTCAAAAGCTCCTAGGGCAAGAGAAGGCAGTGGTTTCATAGGAGATGTGAATCCAAATTTGTGAAGTGTGTCAATTATGCGGTTCAGACCAACAGCCATTGCAAGCCGAACGGTCGGAACGTTTAGCGATTGTTCCAGAGCCTGCCTTAAAGTCACTCTGCCGCGAAATTTGTGATCGTAGTTTTTCGGTTTCCAGATCGTATTGCCTACGGAAACTTCATAGGGGGAATCTTCCAGCCAGCTTGTAAGGGTCCAGCCTTCGTGAATGGCCGTATAGTAAATAAATGGTTTTATTGCCGATCCTGGTTGACGCTTCGCCAAAAGTGCCCTGTTGTAGGTGCTCGTGGCGTAATCTCTTCCACCTATGAGAAACCTAATTGCCCCGGTTTTCGGTTGAATGCCTATGACGACACCCTGAAGGCGCTTGGTGGGTAATTGCCTTTTGAGGATGGGATGAACCTTCTCGAGTTTCTGAAGCACAGTGCGGAGAGATACCTCAGCCTGTTTTTGCATTTCCGGCATTAAAGTAGTATAAACGACAAGGCCTTCTTTTTCCAACACTTCAGGTGGGTAGAGTTGTTTAAGTTGATGGAATACGGTGTCAACGTAGTAAGGAGCTCTCTTTAACGGCCGTAAGGTAGTGATGACCTTGATGGGTTCCTGAGCTGCCCGCTGGGCATCCACATCTGAAATCATTTTCAGCGATACCATGATTTGTAGCACAGTGTTTCGCCTTGCCTTGGCTCGTCTTGGATGAAGAATGGGATTGTAGTAATTGGGTCCCCGGATCATACCGGCAAGTAAAGCTGATTCCGCAAGTGTAAGGTCTTCCACATTTTTGCCAAAATAGTACCATGACGCTTCTCCCATGCCGTGAATTTCAACAGCTCCCCGTTGCCCCATGTATATTTCGTTAAGGTACATTTCGAGGATCTGGTCTTTTTCGTATTTTGTTTCCAGAACAATGGCTATTACGGCTTCGAGGATTTTTCTCTTTAATGTGCGTTCTGGTTTAAGAAAGTAATTCTTTACAAGCTGCTGGGTGATAGTAGAACCGCCCTGAACGACTCTTCTTGCGCGAATATCCACCCAGAGAGCTCTCAAGATTCCGACAATGTCAACCCCACTGTGATCATAAAAACGGCGGTCTTCGACGGCAATAACGGCCTTTTTTAAATGTTCCGGCACACGGTCAATCTTTACTAGTATTCTGCTTTCCTTGTTAGTGCCATAGTACCTGGATAATTCTACCGGTTCGAGTTCGTAATATACAACTTTTTTAAAGACGCCAGGCGTTTTCTCGTCATACTTTCTGATTTCTCTCAACTGGCCATTGGAAAAGTAAAATGATACCCTACAGGATGGAATCAGCTTTCCTGGAAAGTCAAAACGTCTGAACCAGACGTCGATTCTGCTTCCTGCGATGTGATATTCTCCCGGACAAGTAGGCCTGGTCTTGACCTGTCTATAGAGCCGAGTGTTCAGCATCTGAGCAAGATCTTCAACATCTATTTTCTGCCCGGTGTATAAAATGACTGTTTCAGAAAATATGTAAGATGGAATGCTCCAGAGTCGCCCCGAAAAGCGCTTTTCCACTTTGAAAGAAAAGTAGCTATATACACCGAAAATCAAAAGAGACATCAAAAGCAACAAGATAAGAATGATTTTTAATACGCTTCTTTTTGGCATAATTCTTCATCCGTATTCGTCTTTTGGCTTGCTCATGACATAAACCGAGAATGTTTCCGTTTCAGTAGGGCAACACATTCTATGTGAGGGGTATGAGGGAACAGATCAAAAGGGTATATGTTGGACACTTCATATTTTTCTGAAAGCATCCCCACATCTCTTGCCAGGGTTGCTGGATTGCAGGACACAAAAACAATCCGATTCGGCTCCAGCTCCAGCAGCGCCTTCACCACAGTAGGATGCATACCAGCTCGGGGTGGGTCAGTTACAACAATGTCAGGTTCCGGTAACTTACCTTCCTTTAGCAGATCTTTAATATCTCCTGTCCGGAAAGAACAATTATCAATGCCATTGAGTTCTGCATTTTTATAGGCGTCAATTACGGCATCTTCTACTATTTCCATTCCTATAGCTCTACGGCAGTGTTTTGCCAGATAAAGCGTAATGGAGCCGGTTCCGCAGTAGAGATCCCAAATGATTTCACTGCCAGAGGGATCAGCACAGGAAAGAACACGGTCGTAAAGCTTTTCTACCCCTAGTGGGTTGGTCTGGAAAAAGGAATTGGGAGATATAGAAAAAATAAGATTTCCAAGTTTTTCTGAGATGGTTCCATTTCCCCAGAGTACTTCTCTGGTTTGAGCAGTGGCCACCTGAGCTTTTGAATCATTGATGCCGTGTACGAAGGTCGTAATTTCCGGTCCGATTTGTGGATCCTGCTCCAGATAGTGAGCGAGTCTTTCCACCGCCTGGCGGCCTTCCCCGGAGGACGTTGTAATAACATAAACCATCCTCTCGCCCGTTCGTTTTCCCTCCCGTATAACCAAAAATCTCCAGAATCCCGTATGCTTTCGGATATGATACGCCGAAAAACCACTGATCAGACAAAAGTCTCGAACCTTCTTCAATATCTTTACGGCCGCTGGGGATTCCAAGTGACACTCATTGAGGTTAAAAACTCGATCAAAGGTTCCTGAAACATGCAACCCTAGCCCGCAGCCTCTGGTAAGGGTGTGCGACGTGTTTTGAATTTCATCGGGCCGATACCACCTGTGGGCCGAAAAGGTAAATTCCATTTTGTTTCGATAATACCACTGCTGGGGTGAAGGAGTTATGTCGTGAATGGTAGTAGAAGTGATGCCGGCAATATGTTCCAAGGCTTCTCTAACATGACGTAATTTCCACTCAATTTGCTTTTCGTATTTCAACCTTTGCCAGATGCAGCCGCCACAGTAATCCTGGTGGGCGCACCGTGGTTCACATTCATGTGGAGACCGCTCCAAAATTTTAAGAACCTCCGCTTCAGCATAGTTTTTCTTTTTTTTGGTAATGCGAACCCGGACAAGCTGACCTGGAAGGCCTCTAGAAACAAAAACCACAAAGCCATTAACGGATGCTATGCCTTTCCCACCAAGGGCAAGCCTGTCGATTCTCAGTGTAAGTTCAGTTCCCCGTTTCATGAGACTCTTTCAGTTCCACCAGTTCCCGTATCGCACCAGCAATCTTGCTAAGTTCACCTAACCTTTCCTTAGCCCTTTCTAGATATTCTAAGGCGCGTGGATCCCGATGCTTTGCAAGAGCCTGGGCAACCCAATTTACCACGTATGGACTTTCATGTTCCGTCAAACGAACCAATATTGAAAAACTTTCCTCGGTGCCAATGTTACCCAGCAATAAGATTAAACCTACTTTAAGCTCATCAAAGGCCTTGTGATCGTTTATAACATCAGCCACAACTGGAACGATGGAAGATCCGAAGCGTTCAAGCTCTTTCAAGCATAGCTGTGCAAAAAAGGGATAGCGAAACATGGAAAGTTCCGCTAAAAGACGCGTTGCTTTTTCCGAACCGGAATGAGCAATTATTTCAGGAACAAACAGGCTAGCCCAGTTAAACCAGTAGGCAAGGGGAAGTACGTAAGGAATCGAACGTTCCCCTTGGCCTATAAGGGCGTCGATGACCGGTTTCAGGGCTTTTCGACGTTCTTCAAAGCCTGCTTCCTGCGTAGCTGTGTATTTTTGCTTATTGTTTGCCTCTAGAAGAGAAGTGGCAAGTCTCTGGAGTTCTGTATTCCCGTCTTTTGGAAATTCCTTTGCATAATGCCGGGCTCTCTGGGCAACCCAGAACTTTTCCAGCCAGGTCGTTGGAGAATAAAACAGAGCTATATGCCCTTGCTGTTCGCGTCTGTGCCGACCATGCTCTTGGTAATAGTCCTTTTCTTCTAAAGCCACCTGCCATCGCTTCCTGGCGATATAAAAAGCTTCATCGTAGTTTTCGTCAACAATTGCGGTCGTATAAAGCACATCATGCAATCTGTCATCTTCTGGGAAGGTTTGCAAAAGTTTTTCCGCTAATTTCCTCGCCTTATGGAATTGTAATTCTGCCAGAAAATCAAAAGCTCTTCCGGTTTCTTTCTCAAGAAATTGTTTTTGTTTTGCCTGTTCTTGTTTCTTGAGCCAGTAATCCTGGGGCATGTTTTTGCGAATACTTTCATGCACGGGAAGGCAACACTTTTTGTATTTCTTGCCCGATCCGCAGGGGCAAGGTGCGTTTCTGGAAATTCTGTGAGCGGGCAACTCTTCTATCATTGCAACTTGGCGTGCGTACTGCTGGTATTCAGCAAGCCGCTTGTTTAATTCTTTTTTACCAATTCCGTATTTCAAACACACATTTTCTGCCGGGGTTCCCCTGAGAAGGTCATATACAGGCTGGAAGCGATCACTACTTTGATTCATTATAACCAACTCCTTTCATATCAGGTATCATATGAAAGATTAAGATAAACCATTCTTTTGGTATGGTGTCAAAAGGAAGAGAAGTTTTTCTGGCAAGGACGTAACGGCATGGACCCGATGACTCACGCTTTTAGTGGTTTGCTATTGAAAGATGAATTACGTAAGCGAAATTTTAACGACCTTACAGCGTGGCTTGCTTTTGCCGGCGCCATGTTACCCGATGTTGATAATGTGGTTAGGTTTTTTGGGACGAAGGCTTACCTGCTTTATCACAGGGGAATAACACACAGTTTGTTGTTTGCTTTCGTTTCATGTGTGATGGTCACCATTGTGTATCGACATCTTTCTGATGGTGCCGAAGCCGGCCGAGCTTTCGTGGCACTTTTTGCAGGGTTATTAACTCACATCTTTCTCGATCTCGTAACATCGTTCGGCACCCAAGTCGCCTACCCTTTTTCCAGATATCGCTACCGTCTGGACTGGCTATTTATCGTGGACCCTTTTTTTACGGTATTATTGGTCGCCTTCTGGGCCGTCGGACGAAAAAGAAGAAAGAAAATTATCACCTCTGGTATTATCATTATTTTTGCGTATCCCGTGCTTTGTGGGGCGATTAAGCTCATTCTGGATGCGAAAAATGGCAGGGACTGTTTTTGTCTTCCCGAATTGGGAACACCCTTTATCTGGAAAGAGGTTTGCCAGGATGGTAGCAATTACTCACTAAGAAAGATATCTCTTTTAAATTGTGTTTCGGACTTGCCAGCAGTGAAGTTCAGGCAGGCACAGAAGGAAAGGCTTGAAAACATGGTTTACAAGTGTCGGGACCTTGATACCTTTTTGTGGTTTGCTGATTATCCAGTGATTTTGCGTGAGCATGAAGCGTCAAACATAAAGATTATTGGAGACCTTCGATTTGTGAGTACCTGGCAGGTTCTGAGAAACGGATCAGTACCCTTTACGTTTTACCTTGAGCTCGGAAAACATGGCGATGTAATAGATTGCGGTTTTCTCGCCCGGTAGGTGCTATTTTATTTCGCAGCAAGCCAACTACTAACCAAATCATCCCCCAAAAGCTAACCCAAGCCACAACACTGAGCTATTACAAAGGATGACCTATCATGCTGCCCTTACTCTATTTCTCCCTTCTCTCTTGGCTTCGTACAACGCAGCGTCTGCTCTGAAGACGAGAGTATCGGGATCATCTTGGGGACGGTACTCCGTAACCCCGAAACTCACAGTGAATTTCCCCACCCTGGGAATCCAGAGAGTCTCTATTTTCCGCCTCAGTTCTTCAGCCAAACCCTTCGCATTCTCCAAGGTGGTATTTGGCAAAAGGAGCACGAACTCTTCTCCTCCCCATCGAGCCAAGATGTCGATCCTGCGGATCCTATCTTTGACGATCTTTACCAGGGTTTTCAGAACGGTGTCGCCTACCTGGTGACCGAATTGGTCGTTTATGGTCTTGAAGTGGTCTATGTCAAACATAACCACCGAAAAGACCCCTCCGCCCCTTCTTACCCTTTCTATTTCTTCCTCTAGCTTCTCCTGAAAGTACCTCCGGTTGTAAATTCCGGTTAAGGGATCAGTAATGGAGAGGCTGTAAAGTTCCTTCTCCATTCGCTTGTGATGGGTTATGTCAACAGCATAATGAACGTAAAAATCCTTGGATACCGGCACCCACCAGCCCTCCCAGAATGTCCCATCCGCCTCAACTTCCTTCTTATACCGCTTTCCTTCTCGAAGGGCCTGATCTGCCTCACAAAAGATGCACCTAGTCCCGGGCATAGGGTGGCCCGTTTCCCTGTAGAAGCGTTTCTGCTCCTCGGGAAGAAACCTGGCACTCCATATCCCATCCCAACACCATTGCCCTTCTTCCGATTTGAAGATCTCTCGAGCAGCCTGGTTCTGTGCCACAATCTTTCGATCTTTTGAGATGAGCCAGGCCGGGTTGGGAAGGGCCTCGAGCATCATTTGCCTCTGTTCTTCGAGTCTGCGTATTTCGGTTATATCTTCTCCCATGGATAGGACCATCCAGAATTCACTCCCTTCAGTGATTACCTTGTTGTACCACTTGATTATCCGCCGGGAGCCATCCTTAGTAACAATGGGATTTTCATACTCGTGGACCACAGCTTTGCGCTGGACCACTTGCTTCCACACTTCATATACTTCCTCCCTAAGCTCCTCAGCTATGAACAGTTCTATCCATTCTTTTCCCAGGACCTCTTCACTCCGGTAGCCTGTCACTTTTTCGGCATAACGATTGAAAAGCAAAATCTTCGATCTTACACCAAGGCCTACGACCAGGAGGGGGGCGTTCTCTATCAGGGCCTCTGCTCGAGCCTTCTCCAGGGCTAGTTGCTCCTGGAGTTTCTTTTGTCGTTCTATGTTCATGATGTAGCCCAGGACCGCGGGCCTCCCCTCGAAGGTCACGGAGGTAACCATGCCTAAGTCCCAGGTGATGGAACCATCCTTCCTGACGGCCCTGAACTCGTAAGGCTCTGTCCTCCTGCCCTTGAGCATTTCTCTTGCTGCCCGCCTTACTTTTTCCCTGTCCTCTGGGTACACGAGATCAAGCGGGTGCATCTCCGCAAATTCGGCTTCGCTATATCCCATGTTCAAGATTAGTCTGGGGTTTACCAGCCGGAAACGGCCGTCCTGAGCGAGCCACATAGAAATGGGGGCGCTTAGGAAAATGCTTTCGAGAAGATCCCTGGCTTCTTTTTCTTTGGTAAAGTTTAATGCGGAAATGATGGTTTGATGCGTCTGAGGGATCACTGTAGGGGTTACTAAGGCCCAGCAGACCCGTCCGTCCTTGGTGATAACGCGGATTTCATAAGCTGAGGGCGCAGGTTCTCCTCTCAGGCGGGCTTTGTGTCTTTCAAGAGCCACCGGGAGGTCTTCGGGGTGCAATAGCATAGTTACGGGTTTTCCCAAGAGCTCCTTGCGGCTGTAGCCCGTGTGCTCAAGAAAAGCCGAATTTACCATGGAGATGCTCAGATCCTTCTCTATCATGAGGACCATGGCCCCTGTGTTCTCTGAGACAACCTCGAAGTATCTTTTGTAGAGGTCATCCCCCACAAGCTGGAAAGCCTCAAGGATGAGCCTTTCCCCATTGAGATCCAGAATCTTTGTGGCTTTCAGGACAGGGACGAAGCTACCATCCTTTCTGATCAGGATTCTCGAAGATCGATCAAAGCTCTGTCCTTCCTCTAGGATTGGGCAAGAATCAGAAGGGCAAAAATTATCCCTGCAGGGCTTTCCCTGAAGCTCTTCGGGATTGTCGCTTCCCCAAATCCTAACAGCTTCGCGATTGGCCCATCTAATAATCTTGTCTTCCCCGACAAGAATGATACCCACGGGGAGAAAATCCAAGCATTTAACTAACTTCTCCACATCCAAGAGTAACCTCCCTTACCAAATGCGAGCCAGGCTTTTTTAGCATGGGGATCTCCGAAAAGATAAGGATAACTTAAAAACCTTACGGGAAGAGGGCTTCACCTTGAGGCGGTCGTCGAGCCTATAGCCTATTATCCAGCAAACCTTGTCTCTATCGACAAGGATTGGGACCTTCCGACGAAGTCTTAATGGCACTTTCTCATCAACAAAAAAATCCTGAATTTTCTTGAATTTTCTCATTCCCAGCGGAATAAATCTATCTCCCTTTTGCCACGGGCGAATCCTTAGGGGCCACGTAAGTGAATCCGCATCGATAAGCTCTTCAAAGGGGTTTTTTGGAAAAGTAGCATATTTTGTGACTTCAGATATGCTAATAAAGGCACCCAGTTCATCCAACCAGTACTCTCCGGGTTCCGGAAGCAAATAACAGAATTCAGAAGAATCTCCATTGTGTTTTGCTAGTTTAAAGACTGCATTACCCCCATCCACCAGCACTTCTAGGTTTCGCCACCTGATAAATCGGCCCGACTGAGAATTCAGGATCAAATCACGTACTGCTTCAACACGCTCGAAGAAAAAACCATAAGAGGAGCCCGCAAGCTCTTCCACTGCTTTGAATATAAGCCTTCTTTGAACAGCCACCGGCACAGAAGCGAAAATCTTTCGATCCCACACGATTTCGCCTTCCCCACCGTTTTTTAAGCAGACCTTACGCCACCATTTCGAAATAAGACTGCGCCACACTTGCTCCTCGTCCTCGGCAACATCGGCGAGGCGGTTCAGGAGACTGACAACATCCCTGCCGGATATATCGTTAAGAAGAGGCAGGACTTCATGGCGCACACGATTTCTTTGAAAAGCGGGGCTTTCGTTGCTATTATCTAACTTAAAAGAAATTCCCAGCTCGTTCAAGTAAGTTAAAATCTCCTTTCTGTATATACTCAGAAGAGGACGAATAATTACTCCATTATCTCCCTTTCGTGATATGCTACTCAGGCCACGAATACCCGTGCCCCTGATTATCCTAAGCAAAACTTCCTCAGCCTTATCACTTGCCGTATGACCTAGAGCAACACGATTGGCACCCAACTTTTCTTTCAAACCGAGCAAAAAATCGTATCGGCATCGGCGAGCGGCCATCTCCAACGACAGTCCTTCATCAGTCGATACTCTTTTTACATCGGCTTCCTCACGATAAAAAGGAAGTGCAAGTTTTCCTGCAGTGAACTGGACGAATTTCTCTTCTTCTTCTGCCTCAGGTCTGATCTTGTGATTGAAATGAGCCACGGCAAGCTTTGAAATGTTAAGCAAGCTTCTGAGGTTATAAAGTGAATACAAAAGGGCTATAGAATCGGGGCCACCAGACACTGCTACGATAACAAAATCCCCTGGAAGGATCAGGTCATGGTTTTTGCACTCCAGAAAAACTTTTTCTTCCAGGGGATGAAGGCCGGTCTTACTCGTTTGATGCATGAGATGGAGTCGCCGTGTACGGAAGGGCTTTGTTTTCTTCCTGTTGTTGTTTTTTGTCCACGTCCTGGAACCTCGGTAAAGCCTTTTTCCATTTTTTGCCCTGCACCAAAAGTTTTCCTTCCTTGTCTATGACCGTGTTATCTTCTAGGATTATGAGCCCAAAACGTTCAGCAATTTCGCTTCGATACTGGTATTCCATTGAACGTTTCCTGAGGCGATAATTCAAGAAGATAAGAACCATGACGAACATGGAAATGATACCAATAACGGCCAGGACGATAATGAGCAGTGTTTTTAGTGATTCCTGCCCAAAATGCCCGATCAGTGCCAGAATAGAGTCCATCTTGTAGAATATGCCCACACCAATCCCAAGCAAAAGCAAAAGCCCCAGAAACGGGACATGCTGAAACCAGCGAACTATTCGGTACAATTTTTTTATACGGTCAGATCCGGTTTCTGTTTCCCCCGTCGTCTCACCAGATCTTCCTAAAAAATCGGCTACAGACCCGGCTTCCGCTGCAACATCGCCAAGATAACGATTAAATCCCACGATGATGGTACCAATAATAAAAGTTATGGCCAGAGGGGCAAGAAAGGATATGGTGAAATAAGCTTTCCATGGAAAAGGTATGTCAACGGCTATTCCCGTACGGTCGTAAGTTTCCGATCCAAGTTGATATATCCAACATCCGACAAAGATTAGCACTTCGACCCACGCAAGAAAGTACAAATACTTTTTCAGGATTTCCTTGCGTTCTTCAATATCAAAAAGTTCGGCAAAGCTTCTAGCCTTTTTCCCATTTTTCTGACTCATCACTCTGCCTCCTCAACAAGTTGTGCTAACACTCTTCCATAATAATCGCCTGACTGGGACATTTTTCAGCTATCTTACGACATTGTTCTTCAAACCTTTCTGGCACGATGTCCACAATCACTTCAGCCCTCTTGCTACCCGGCTGAAATCGGAAGATTTCTGGTAATTCCTTAACGCAAATACCAGCACTTGAACACTTGCTCTGATTCACCATAACCCTTAAGGCCATATCCTGACTCTCCCGTCTTAGAAAACATCCGCCGAGAACACATAAATCTTCGTATCAGGGTCTTTCCACGCATCGGGGGTTAAACCAGCCTTTCTGCAGGTCCATTCAACAAAGGTTTTAACATCCCAATTGTGTTCGACAGCAACTTGTGGCAAAAGAAGCCCACTATACGGCCCTTTTCTTACCACCAACCCATGGAGACCGACTTTAATCTCATCCATGCTGGATATGGCCTTAAGTGGTGTTAGAACTGATATTTCGATGTCAACCTCTGGAAGTTCTTCCTTTTGAAGCGGCGAGAATCTCGGATCGTGAAAAGCCGCTTGTATCGCCATATCCCTTACGGTTTCCCACAAAGGCTTAAATCCCTCTATCATGCCTATGCAACCCCTTAGCTGTCCCTGCTTGTGCAGGGTGACGAAAGCTCCACGTCTTTGCATCAGTTTCTCTGTGGGGTTTTTCAGCACAGGCTGAGGTTTCCCCTCCAATTCTGCTTCAATAGTTCTGTAAGCTAGTTCTTTCAGCACCTTTTTTTCCTCGTCTGAAAGGCCAAGATCCACGCCTACCTTCTTACGACCGCCAGGGTTATCAAAAAATGCGGCGGCCATGTAACCCACCACTCCTGACCGGTCACCGGTAACATCGCCGGAATTGGCATAACAAAGCACCCTTGCTTTGCTGGCTCCAAGCCGTTTGGCCGCAAGCATAACAGCAATCATGGGGCCGCCACCGCAGGCTTCGCATTTCCCCGCCTTGAGGTCTTCATACAATCCTTCTGGGTCAAAGGCTTCTACCCTTTTAAGTAGCTGTCCGTCGAGAACTCGCGCTTCCTTATCGGAGTGGTAATGAGAAAGATCACTGCTTGCTACGAGTAAAACGTCCCTATCCCCACAGACCTTGACAATAGCTTCGGCGAGTTCGACACAGGTATTGTATGATTGGACGCCCATTACAACAGGAGTGAGTAAAAAGTTGTTACCCAGAAAATATTGAAGGAATGGAAGCTGTATCTCCAGTGAGTGTTCCTTCGAATGGGCTTCTGGAATATCCTGGACTACAGGACTTGCTGCCATGAGGGCTGAAACTATTTCTTCATCAAGCGGAACCACTCCGAAGGGTGTTTCATATCCACCCTGTGTGTAAACGCTAACTCCTTGAAAGTAAGCGTGATGGCTTGGAGCAACTACGATAACCCGCCGGAACTTGTGACGCTCCAGCAGTTTATAAGCATACGCCGCCACCTGCCCCGAATAGATATAACCGGCATGTGGTGAAATAAGTGCCACCAGCCTGCCGGGAATGTCGTCTATCTTAACATTGCCGACATATCCTGCAATTTCCCGACGAAGTGCTTCAGGACGTCCAGGATACCACGTGCCGGCAATAACAGACCGTCTAACCTTTTGCATACCCCATTCACCCCCAAGCGCGATTGATTTGTTTTTGTAACACATGGTACTTATTGAGTGAAGCACTTTTGCCTTGCAGCAAGATCACCGTTCCTTTTCCGCTTCCACCAGGCAATCCATTTTGGGCCCTTTTCGAAGGAGTCTAACCCTAGAGAATCCAGCTTTTTCGAGATGTGCTTTGATTTCAGGAAACGTGTAAGTATCACCGCCTGGCGTGCAAACGAGCATATTTAGGGCAAAAAGGGTACCAGCTGGTGGTGATGTGCGATTCTTGTCCATTACATGATCTCGAATTAAAAGCTTTCCTCCTGGCACCAGTGCATCGTAAGCCTTGCGGTACAATGAAATGTTCTCACTAGGGCTGTTCTGGTGGATAATGGCAGACAAAAGCACCAGGTCACTCCCGCTGGGAAGTGGATCACCATAAAAATCTCCTTCAACAAACTCTACTCGATCCTCTAAACCTTCGGCCTTTACATACTGTCTGGCAATAGGAATAACATCGGGAAGGTCAAAGAGCACGGCCCTTAAATTTTCATGCCTTTTGAGGAATGCTATAGTATAAACTCCGGAACCGCCTCCTACATCCAGCAATATTTGCCTATCACTCGCATCATAAAAAGCTGCTATTTCGTTCGCCATGTCGCGTCCTACTACGTGCATAGCCCCTATAAAACTTTTTTGCCTCTCAGGATCGGCCATAACCCCAATCCTGCGGGGATTGTAACCAAGTTTCACCGAATCGGTAAGACCAGACCAGTTATCCCAGAGGTGAACATAGTGAAGAACCATGGGGAGGATTGTTTCTTGGTGACCAGATGAGAGGAATTCACCTTTTTCTGTGATAAAATAGGAATTATCTTCTTTTTCGAGGTATCCCAGTGCAACCAAACAATCCATAAGACGGCTCAAAGCCCTCTCGTTCAGCCCTTTAGCCTTTGCGATATCAACTGCCTTTTGGCCTGGTTTTTCAACGAGCAAATCGAACAAACCAAGTTCGGCAGCAGTGAGAACAACACGGTTTTTCATGAACTCTCGTAATTCCTCCAGAATCTCGTGAGCACGACTCACTTAAACCCCTCCCTTCTATTTGACTCTCTGAATTATGCTTTGCCGATTTCTTCCTCTTTCTCAACAGCTTCTGCCTTTAAACCGTTAACTGCCTTTTCTAAGGCGGGAAAAACATGTTCGCGAATATCACCGGCTATCACCACTAGCAGCACATCATCCCCAACCAATCGTTCACCTTCATGAAGATGCGCTTCCACGGCGTAGATTCCCGGCATACTGCGCACTTCTGCAAGTACTTTATCCCAGGCGGTTTTGTTTTTCTTAATTCTGAGTTTAACCGCCGGCTTACCGTCCCTCGTGGTGCCTCTAACCACGCCGTTATGACACACAATCATGCCAACCCTGTTGTAATCACATCGTTTCTTAACCTTTTCTATCAAATCGCAAAGCTTCATAAAACCTTCCCCCTGCATGCATTGTATTTTGGATGTCCAAGATTCTTCTACCCTCCTAACCTGAATGGATTTCTTAAAAGGCGAGCTATTCTTTCTTTCACTAATGAAAATCTTGCACTATTTTGACTCTTTTGACAGGCTTTTTACACCAATGCAGGAAAATACAGAAAGGTTAACAACCAGACAACGGGAGGAAAATACAGTTGAAAAACAGAGGCGGTGAACCAGAATCGGCCGGAAATGGCTCAATGGCCACCAGCATGCTAAGGCTGTGGGCATTTATCCTGATAATCAGCATTCTGCTGATTTTCGGGAAGGTAAAAGCCAAAGCGTCTACCACAATTGAGAACGAGACTTACAACTCTTCCATAATATCTTATCGGCTTCCATCGAAGCCTGGAGATACCTTTGTGCGGTTGAAAAACGGGCTGACCGTACTAATAAGAGAACTTCCAGGCTCCGACGTATTCTCTGCCATTGTGATAGTCAGAGTTGGTTCAATATACGAACCACCCCTTTCGGGGCTTTCTCACTACCTTGAACACGTGGTATCAGGCGGGACAACGACAGATTTCACGGAAGAAGAGGCACGAAAGCGGTTAAATCGAATAGGCGGTGCGACCAACGCTTCTACTTCGTACAACAGCACTCGATATTACATCACTACATCCTCCCATTTTTACAGGGAAGCACTGGATCTACTGTTATCGTATGTTAGTGACTGCGTCTTCCGAAAAAGTGAGGTTTCCCGCGAAAAGGGGGTTATCCTTCAAGAATTTCAGCTTGGGAAAAACAGTCCTGCCAGACAGTTATGGTATCTTTTTATGGAAAATGCCTACAGGGTCCATCCCGTCAGGTATCCCGTAATAGGCAGGGAAGACATCTTCAAAAAACAGACCCGACAGGCCCTGATGGATTACTACCATACCTTTTATCAACCGTCCCGCATGGTTCTTGCCGTGGCTGGAAATGTGAAAGCTAACGACGTGTTATCCTTTGTCGTAACCAAAACAAGAAATTGGACAGACATGCCCGTCGAGGAGCCCCCTCTTCCGGAAGAACCCTTGCCAACTGGTACGAGACGCATTGAAAAAAGCCTTCCTTTCGTACGCCAGCCACGCACCATGATAGGCTTTCCATCGGTTACCCTCTTTGATCTGGACATGTACCCTCTGGACGTGCTGGCCTACATTCTAGGAGGCAGTAAAACAAGCAGGCTCGTAACAGAAATTCAGGAAAAGCAAAAGCTTGTGTCGCACATATCTGCTTTTAACTGGACGCCATCCTTTGTAAGAGGTCAGTTCATCATTTCTTTTACAGAAAAAAGTCAGGACGAAAGGGCCATTGAAAAGGCCATAAAAACCGTGGTGGATCGGATTAAACAAAAAGGCATAAGCAACAAAGAACTGAAAAAGGCAAAGAAAAACGTCATTGCCAGCTTCATATTCAGCAAGGAAACGGCGTTTGAACAGGCATCTTCCCTTGCAAACTCATTTCTCGAAACGGGAAATCCTTATTTCGATCGCACTTACGTAGAAGAGATAAACAAAGTTTCGAAAAAGGATGTTGTCAGAGTAGCAAAGCAATATATGAAGTGGAAGTATGCAACAATCGCAAGGGTTACGCCACAGAAACGGGAACAAACGCAAGTCACAACGACCACAACGGCACGTCAAAATCTTCATAGTCCCGGGAAACCCGAATTTTTCTTGCTATCTAACGGCCTTAAAGTTCTCGTGAAGCGGGATACCCAGCTTCCAATAATAACAATTCAGCTTTACGGGATTGGCGGACAAATACTTGAGCCTAGCGACAATCCCGGTCTTGCACACCTAACTGCTTCCCTGCTCACGGCAGGCACGAAAAAGCACAGTAAACAGGAACTTATCGAACGGATTGAAGACGTCGGGGGGAGCATAAGTGTTGGTTCGGGCAGAAATACCTATTTCATATCGATTCAGGTGCTCAAGGAGGATTTCAAAAGGGCTGTGGGCGTGCTTTCGGAAATAGTTCAAGACGCCACCTTTCCCGTGGAAGAATTGGAAAAAGAACGGCAAGATACCCTGCTTGCATTAAAGCGGTCTAGGGAGGATTGGCAACGAGAACTGATACTTATTTTTCACTCTCATTATTTTTCGAAACATCCATATAAGAGAAGTATTCTCGGAACGGAATCCTCCGTTGAGCGAATAACACGGCGGGAAATACTGAACTTTTACAAAAAAATGGTAGTGCCACAGAATTCAGTCCTTGCCGTTTACGGAGACGTTGACCCAGCCGATGTTAAAAAACTTCTCGTGAAGAAACTTTCAACCTGGAAAAATAACGAAAACATATCTTTCAGCAAGCGTCTCCCCGTTGAATTGAAACCAACGTCCCCAACGCAAAGTATTATTGAAAGAAACAAAAAAAGTGCTGTCAGTATATTCCTGGGCACCGGTGGTCTCGATTTGAAAAGTTCCCACAGGCCTGCCCTCGACGTTCTAGATGCAGTTCTTTCAGGCATACGATACCCATCAGGTATGCTCTATGAAGCCCTTCGAGGAGGAAAACGCAGCCTGGTTTATGTCATTCACGCCTTTCCCTTCTATGGCGTCAATGCAGGATACTTTGGAATTATGGCGCAAACCACGCCGGAGAACAGGGAGAGAGTGTGTGCCATCATATTCGACAAGTTGAAGGAACTCCAGCAAAAGCCTCTGTCTCGGGAGCAGATTCAGGTGGCAAAGGACATGATACTCACCATGAAAACCATATCCCTGCAATCAATCGAAGCACAGGCCAGAAATTCGGCTATTAACGAAGTACTGGGCCTGGGTTGGAACTACGATGCAAAATACAGGGACAGCTTGAAAGAAGTATCACCATTGGATGTTCTTAAACTGGCCAGGAAGCTTTTCTCCAAATGGCTTCTGGTTCAGACAATACCTCAAGACGTGGGCAATGGCGAAACGGCGCGGTAAAAACCGTGCTGAAAACATATCTTTCCGTCTTTCACAAGCTTATTCAAGTGGACCTTTAGTACGTCAGAAGGTATGGCAAGGCTGTCTGCCATTTCTTCAATTACACAGGGACGCCTGATTAAAAGGGCAATAATGCGCTCATCAATCCTCGATTCGGAATAGGAAATGTATTTGTTCTTGCTTTTATACCCGCTAACCACTCTACATCTTACAGGTGCCAGCGTCCGGGCTATTTTTAACAGTTGCTCTTGAGGAAGGCCCTGAAGATGGGGCTTTGTTCCCGGCCTCGATATAGTATTTATTTCGACAATTTTCGGATTAAGCCACTGCAAAAGATTTCTGAATTCACTTATCACTTTGTCAGAATCATTAACCCCCTTCACAAAAAGGATCTCAAGCCTGAAGTCTCCTCTGTATTCTTCAATAAACCGGCGCAATCCGTCCAGATACTGATCCCACTTCAACTCTTTATGAGGCCGATTAATGGTGCGAAAAAGCTCTTCGTTGGGAGCGTCCAGGGAAGGGATTACAAAATCGGCAAGACCGAGGTCAGCTCTGACAGTGGAATCCCACAGCAAGGAGCCATTGGTCAATACTCCGACGGGAATCTCTGGATGTCTGGCTTTCAAAGCAGCAATGATGCTTCCAAGTTCGGAATAAAGGGTTGGCTCACCAGCGCCGGAAAAGGTTATAGCATCCACCAGAGATGGGTCGTAATGATTAAAAAACCCGTCAACTTCCCAAATGACTTTGTCCGGATCAAGGAACAGTTCTCGCTTTATCGACAGTCTCGTGGTTTTCCCGCATTCACAGTAAATGCAATCAAAAGAACAGGTTTTGGGTGGCGTGAGGTCAATTCCCAGCGAACGCCCCAGTCGGCGTGATGGCACCGGACCGAAGACGATTGGCCAGTTGTTCTTTTTCATGTAGTTCCTATTCATTGCAACACTTGGTGGATATTACCGCCGCCCTTTTCTGTTTGTATACATCGCACTCTTCACATTTGAGCCCTTTTTCTATACACGATTTCGGCTTCAGTTCCCAACATGGAATGGGAAAATTCAAAATAGCAGGACATTTTTTTCTGGTTTCCTCATCACAGTTACGAATCTGCCAGCAAGGGGCAACAGACAGTAGCTTCTTCACACCCGCAATGTTTAGCCCTTCTTCGGTAAGAAGTTTTCTCAGGCACTGAAGCCACTGGAGGTCGCTGTTGGAATAATACCTCTTTCCACCACGTCTGGCCGGTTTAATCAAACCCTCTTGTTCGTAAACCCTGAGTGTCCGCGGATGAATCTTAAGAATATCTGCCACCACCCCGATTGGATAAAGGGGCTGATAAGGATCAATGTCTTTCATCGCCGATGTCCCCCTTTTGTATAATTGTGCATTAGATAACAATATTTCCCCACTTACTAATCTGAATTGAACATGACCATAGCCATGTAAACTTAACTTGTCAATAAGCATATCATGTGAGTAATTAACATCAACCCTGCTGTGTAGGTGAAATGTGCAGGGTAAAGTACGCCATGTTAGGGACAAACACTTTCGAAGAACCCAAAAGAGTCGCTTGCTAGGCAGAGCGAAAAGGAAGATAATTCATTTTACGAGCTCAATTTGGAATAACTTCATAAAGGAGGAAATGATACATGCGCAGTAATCAAATGAAAAGCGGTGTTGAAAAGGCTCCTCATCGATCTCTTTTCAAAGCAATGGGATATACCGATGAAGAACTAGGACGACCTATAGTCGGCGTTGTAAATTCCGCAAATGAAATCATTCCAGGCCATATCCATCTGGATCGTATAGCCGAAGCGGTTAAGGCGGGTATCAGAATGGCCGGAGGTACGCCGGTAGAGTTTCCAGTTATCGGAGTTTGCGATGGCATTGCAATGAACCACACCGGCATGAAGTATTCACTCGCAAGCAGGGAACTTATAGCAGATTCCATAGAAGTTATGGCAATGGCTCATCCCTTTGATGGATTGGTACTTATACCAAATTGCGACAAGATCATTCCAGGAATGCTTATGGCTGCACTTCGGCTTAATATCCCTGCAATTGTCGTAAGTGGAGGGCCGATGCTTGCCGGCAGGGTTGGTTCCACCCCGGTGGATCTTATATCTGTTTTTGAGGCGGTTGGGAGTTTTAAGGCGGGGAAGATTGATAATATGGAACTGAAAGCATTGGAAGACGAAGCATGTCCCGGCTGTGGCTCATGTGCCGGAATGTTCACGGCCAATTCAATGAACTGCCTGTCGGAAGCACTAGGACTAGCTTTGCCCGGAAACGGCACAATACCAGCTGTACATGCGGCAAGGATAAGACTGGCCAAATATGCCGGCATGCGTATAATGAAACTAATCGAAGAAGGCGTAAAACCCAGGGATATCGCCACTATGGAAGCCTTTGAAAACGCCATAGCCGTCGATATGGCTCTTGGTTGTTCTACGAACACCGTTCTTCACGTCCCTGCCATTGCCAACGAGGCAGGGATAGAACTTGACCTCGAGATCTTCAACACCATCAGCAAAAAAACACCCCATCTCTGTTCCCTTCGCCCTGGAGGCCCTCACTTTCTTGAGGACCTGCATCGCGCTGGCGGAATCCCCGGAGTGATGAAAGAACTGGCACGGTCAAATCTCATTCGTACTGATATTTTGACTGTATCAGGGAAAAGCGTGAAAGAAATTGTTGAGTCTGTGAACATCCTTGATCATAGTGTGATCCGCCCTGTGGACGACCCATATCATCCGGAGGGAGGTATCGCCATATTAAAAGGAAATCTCGCACCTGATGGCGCGGTGGTAAAACAATCGGCTGTTGCCCCTGAAATGATGACCCGCAAGGGGCGCGCCCGCGTATTCAACAGTGAACCGGACGCGGCCAGAGCCATTCTCGAGGGTGAGATAAAACCAGGGGATGTGGTTGTTATCCGGTATGAGGGGCCGAAAGGTGGCCCTGGCATGCAGGAGATGCTCACTCCAACGGCGGCTATAGTCGGTCGGGGTCTGGACAAAGAGGTAGCTCTTATAACGGACGGTCGCTTCAGCGGTGGGACCAGAGGGGCGGCAATCGGCCATGTATCACCCGAAGCGGCGGCGGGAGGACCCATAGCTCTGGTGGAAGAAGGTGATGAAATTCTGATAGATATCCCGGCAAAGCGGCTGGAACTTCTCGTTGATGAAGAAACCTTGAACAGGCGTCGAGCTTCTTGGAAGCCTCATCCGCCCAAAATCACGGAAGGCTACCTCGCAAGGTACGCATCAATGGTAACGTCGGGTAGCAGAGGTGCAATATTGAAAAAACTGGAGGCTATGTAACGGTTGACAGCTGGAAAGTCTTTAAAGGGTTATATATTCGGCTGCCCGGAAGACATGTGGTTTGAGTATTCATTTCTCAAGCCTACGGGACTGGCTTCGGCAGTCGAAAGGAGCTTGAATTCGTCCTGGAAGCCTCATGCGGCCTGCAGGGTTCTAGAAGTCTGCTGTGGATCAGGTCGCTTTCTCGTATGGCTCGACAGGAAGGGGCATCATGCCACAGGTCTGGAAATATCTGAAGAACTTGTTGTTAAAGCCCGGAAACGCCTTCCGCCTAGGGTAGAAATAGTAAGAGGAGAAGCCAAAAAGCTCCCCTTTGCAAATTCATCTTTTGACTATGTCTTTTTCATTTTCGGGCTTGAGTACGTTCATGAACCTGCACAGGCTGTTCGAGAAGCTCTTAGGGTGGCCAGGCTTGGAATTATTGCGATTATCTTGAATCCGTATTCCCCGGCACTCTGGAACCTGCGAATTCAATCTCAAGTGAAGAAAACTCACATACCACCGATACCTTCCATGCCCATTGGTTGCATAAAAAGAGCAGCTATGGATTCAGCGAAACAGCTTGTAAAAATCAAGACCGAGCCCATCTGGACTGGTGGCAGGAATTGGAAACACATCCCGTTCAAAACGCTTTTCGCTCCTCTCATAATGGTACGGATAGACAAAGCAATAACCGCAAGAATAAGAGACCTGATCTTTAGCTTGGAGAAACCCTTTGTGGTGCCAGGAGGTTATGGAAACATTACTATACAACGAATTCGAAAAGGAAAGTGGTATGAAAGAATCAATTTTGTACAGAAAGCTGAAAGACGGAAAGGTTCAATGTCTCACCTGTGCCCATAAGTGCGTTATCTCTAAAAGCAAACGAGGGATTTGCTACACTCGGGAAAATGTAAATGGCGTACTTTATGCGTTGAACTACAAAAAACTAATAGCGCGAAACATTGATCCCATAGAGAAAAAGCCTTTATACCACTTCTTCCCGGCTTCCTTCAGCTATTCCATTGCCACAGTTGGATGTAATTTTAGATGCCTCTTTTGCCAGAACGCCGACATTTCCCAGATGCCCAGAGAGCAGGGGATAATATACGGTGAAGAAGTGGAACCAACCACGTTGGTGGAAGACGCGCTGAGACACCGATGTAAAACCATTTCGTACACCTATACTGAACCAACCATATTTTTGGAGTATGCATACGATGTCATGAAGCTGGCTAAAGAACGAGGTATTTACAATGTGTTTGTTTCCAACGGGTATATGAGCGAGGAAACGATTGAGCTGTTGCGGGGATTTCTCGACGCCATAAACGTGGATCTCAAGGCTTTTAACGACCGTTTTTATAAAGAACAGTGTGGGGGCCGCCTTGAGCCAGTACTGAGAAATATAGAGCTTCTGAAAAAACAGGGCGTATGGGTAGAGGTGACTACTCTTTTAATACCGGGTCTGAACGATGACCCTTCCGAACTCAGGGAATTGGCAAGATTTCTCCAATCTGTCGATCCCAATATTCCCTGGCATATAAGCCGCTTTCACCCGGCTTACCGTGTGCTGAACATACCACCAACGCCTCTTGAAACCCTTCGGAGAGCCAGAGAAATAGGACTTTCAGAGGGATTACGATTTGTGTACACGGGTAATGTGCCCGGTGATGAAGGTGAAAACACCTATTGCCCGGAATGTTCAACAATACTTATAAGGCGCCTGGGTTTTTCAACTCAGGTACTTAACCTTCACGGTGGCCGCTGCAAGAAGTGTAATACCCTTATTGCAGGAGTGTGGGACTGAGTTTTCAGCCATGCGAAGGATCCTGATGGGAATATTTGACGTGCTGTTTTCCGCCTTTGGCCCCCAAAATTGGTGGCCTGCGGAAAGCGAGCTCGAAGTGATTGTGGGAGCAATACTCACCCAGAACACAAATTGGTCTAATGTGGAAAAGGCCATAGCTGCGCTTAAAAATTCAGGGCTCCTCAGTTTGCCGGCTCTTTTTGAAGCCGACAACAAAACTATATGTACGGCCATACGACCTGCTGGCTACTACAACCAGAAAACGAAGAAGCTAAAGGCTTTTGCAGACCACATAATACATAATTGGTCTGGGGATCTTGACGCCTTTCTGAGCCGGCCTCTCCCCGAGTTGCGTCGGGAATTGCTATCTCTGTACGGCATAGGTCCCGAAACGGCTGATAGCATAATTCTCTACGCTGCAGAAAAACCCATTTTTGTCGTTGATAGATACACGTATCGGCTGATGACAAGGCACGGTCTGTATTCCGGCCATTACGACTATGAAAGACTACAAAGCCTCTTCATGAATGCTCTGAAACCAGACGTTCCATTGTTTCAGGAATACCATGCACTTGTGGTGAAGTTGGGAAAAAGCTTTTGCAGGAAAGAAGCGATCTGTCAAGATTGTCCGGTGGGTCAACGGGATATTTAAAAACAAGGATATAGAGTTTAATTTTTGGAAATTCTTGACAAAACATAGTCAAATAGTTGCATTTTACTTGCCATGAAGCCCAAAGAAGCAATGGAAGTTTTGAGAATATCAAGGAGTACTTTAAGAAGGTTGAGGAAAGATGGTAAAATAAAAGCCTTAAGACTCTCTAACGGAAGATATGAATAT
>JAFDGW010000012.1 GCA_019309115.1 Deltaproteobacteria bacterium | reverse complement strand
CTTTTTGCGGGGATAGGAGTAGAGGGTGACGTGAACTCACCCAGAGGGATAAGGGTAGGAGTGACCTATCAAACTCCCTTAGAAGCTCCGTCCGTAAGGGCGGAGTAGTTCACTTTGTACCATAAGCAAAAAAGCACTTGGTGGAGAAGAAAGATTAAAAAGTCTGAACCTTGGTTTGCGTACAAACCTGTAACATCACGATCCTATTTTTTTCGAACAGGCTCGCAAAGATCTTGACAAAAAGGTCTTGTTGATATAACAAACTGTTAAAAATAAAGGGCGGCATACCCAAGTGGTAAGGGAGCGGTCTGCAAAACCGTTATTCGCCGGTTCGAATCCGGCTGCCGCCTCCAGTAGGGTTTATCCTTTCTCATTGAATAATATGCTGCTCTCTTTCTTGATTTTCCTGGAGCCGTTTCCGTAAAATAGTGTTACAAAATTGTACAAGCCGTTCGACTTCGTTCAATTTATAAGTGGACTTGCAAAGCCGTCTCTTGTAGTCAATCGGGGTTGATTGTGTATCCTGCATAAATCCAGCAGGGGGTGTGCAGCCATTGCTTTGAGGGGGTTTTGGGGCACTGAGGGATTGTAGGTATTCTGGGTGATTGAGGGCAGGGTATGAGAGAGTAAAAATGGCACCTATATTGCTTAGTTAATTTTCATAAGGAGGAGCGGTGATGACACCCAGGGAGGTTCTTGAGTTTGCACGTGAGAAGAACGTGAAGATGGTCGACTTTAAGTTCCTTGATTTTCCCGGCATGTGGCAGCATTTTTCTGTACCCATCAGCGAGTTGACCGAATCGAGTTTTGAAGAGGGATTTGGTTTTGATGGATCTAGCATCAGAGGTTGGCAGCCCATTCATGCAAGTGATATGCTGGTGATGCCCGACCCTGAAACAGCGGTAATTGATCCCTTTATGCAGGTACCCACCCTCAGCCTGATATGCAACATTGTGGAACCCATTACGAAGGAAAAATATTCGAGAGATCCCAGGTACATTGCTCAAAAAGCCGAAGAATATCTTAAGTTCACAGGCATAGGGGACGTTGCATACTTTGGGCCGGAAGCCGAGTTCTTTATTTTTGACGACATAAGATACGCAGACGCAAGTCATTATGCCTATTATTTCATTGATTCAGGGGAAGCGACCTGGAATTCAGGAAGGGAAGAGTGCCCCAATCTGGGGTATAAGTTGCGCCACAAGGAAGGCTATTTCCCGGTGCCCCCTTCTGATACCTTTCAGGACTTAAGAACCGAAATGGTTCTTGTAATGGAGCAGGTAGGTATCCAGGTTGAGTGTCAGCATCATGAAGTGGCAACAGCAGGTCAAGCTGAAATCGACATGAGGTTCGCTCCGCTGGTTAAAATGGGTGATCAGTTGATGTGGTTCAAATACATTATCAAGAATGTAGCCAGACGTCATGGTAAAACTGTGACCTTCATGCCCAAACCCATCTTTGGAGATAATGGCTCGGGCATGCATACCCATGTGAGCATCTGGAAAGAGGGTAAACCTCTTTTTGCAGGAGACAAGTACGCCGGTCTCAGTGATATGGCCCTCTGGGCCATAGGAGGAATTCTCAAACATGCCCGTGCAATCTGCGCCTTCACAAACCCAACAACTAATTCTTACAAGCGACTGGTGCCGGGCTATGAGGCACCTGTTAACCTTGCCTATTCCAGCAGAAACAGAAGCGCCGCAATTCGCATTCCCATGTATTCTCCGTCCCCGAAGGCCAAAAGGATTGAGTTCCGAACACCCGATCCATCCTGTAACGGCTATCTTGCCTTTAGTGCCATACTGATGGCCATGCTTGACGGAATTGAAAACAGGATAGACCCAGGTGAACCGCTTGATAGGGACATTTACTCTCTGAGCCCCGAAGAGCTGAGGGATGTTCCATTTACCCCGGGATCACTTGATGAGGCTCTTAAGGCCCTTGAAGAAGATCACGAGTTTCTTTTAAAGGGTGGTGTCTTTACGGAGGACGTTGTTGAGGAATGGATTAGATATAAACGAATCAACGAGATCGATCCTGTTAGATTGAGACCCCATCCTCATGAATTTTACCTTTATTTTGATGTGTAAAGAAAATCGATTAAGTGAAAGTTTTTCATTTTAGTTAATTAGGATGCCCGGGGTTTTTAAAAGCTCCGGGCAAACTTGAGATAGGACTAGCCGTTTATAATGGGTCAGTCATGTTTGTTTCTTGCTCGTTCATTTTTTGCGCTATTTCTTTACCGTATTCGCGAGCCATTTGGATGGCTTCCTGAAGTTTCGGAGATTTAAGTCTAAGAGTTCCTCTTACCATTTTCATGTTGAAAACGTTGGCCATTGTATCAAAAATACGATCCGGAGCTTCTCCACTCCATCCGAAGGCTCCGAATGCTCCACCAACTTTTCCTTCAAGGTTATCCTTTTCCAGTTTAAATAGGAGAGTTTTCATAGATTGCATCATTTCACCGTGATAGGTAGCAGAACCGAGAACTAGCGCGTCGTATTCTTCGAAATTCAGGTCTTCAATCTCCTTATCGCTAGCGTTTAAAAGCTTTGCCTCAACCCCCGACATTCTTAAGCCTTCCGCAATAAGCTCAGCTATTCCCTTTGTATTCTGGGTCCTTGTGGCATATATTATAAGCGCTTTTTTCACTTAACTATCCTCCCATTCTCCTTCATATTCTTCATAATTTATATTGACGGTTGTTTAGTTTCAGGGTGCTAACGGCACACCTGCGGGCTTTCATCCCCTCCCTTACGGAAGGGGTCTTCCCGCCCGCAAAAGATAAATAAGCGGAATAAAGTTCCCACTTAAGTTGCTCGTTTAAGGCTTTGCCCATTCTGTCTGTTATCATTGTTAAACCTCAGCTTTCCATAATCCATGCAAATTACAGTATTCCCTTAATGTTACTTTACCTTCCGGTACACAGAAAACAGCTTCCGGAGGATCTCCTGGTTTAAGAAAATGTCTATATGCTCGACCAGATTCATCTATTACTTCAATCCATTCTATGTAATGTTTGCCTTCCATCGGATGAGCAACTCTTCCAACCTTTACTTTTATGCCGTGATCAATTTTTTCAGCAACTGGTACATGTTTTTCCTTTGCTGCATCCACTGTATTTTCAACAAAAAGCTTCATTGGCTGTCCACAACAGACAAGTTCTCCTTTTCCACCATGAAGTACTTCTACAATGTTTCCACAAACCTCACATTTGTAAACTTGTAATTTTTCTGCCATTTTTAGTCCTCCCTCTTTAAGACCCTCTAATCTCTTTCTAGTACGTACGGTAAAACGACTTTTTAAAAATAATTATTTTTCTTAAAAAAGCAATATCAACTTTTTTGTTTAGGATTTTTCCCAGTGCAACCATCAAAACCGCCGATTTCCCATCAGTCCATGCGACGGTTGTCAAGGCCCAGAGTGAGCAACAAACATGGCGTACCGAGAAAGTGATTATGCATTTACAAATTCTATCAAAAAATCTCTTGGTTTCAGGGGAGCATTACAGGATTACGATTTAAGAAACTGGTTAATCTAACGATTTCATGATTTTTTTCTAGCGATTCCATAGATTTTTTCCATCGTATTTTCCATGATGGGTATTGGGTTGTTGTTCCCGGAACATTTGGTTGATCTTCCTGGAGGATGAAATCTTCCACCTGGTAGCCCACCAATCGAGATTTCGTTCGAGCCATGAATTTCAGCACTGCCGGTAGTAGTATGGTTAACGGAACATTTCTTTTGTCATCAAGAAGCCCTTCGTCTCGAAGCAGTTTTAACAGGTTAGCTTTATCTTTTCTTCGCGTTTCTCTCAAAGTAACTTCCATGTTTGGATGTGCCAGTAGTCCCAGTTGTTTTCGGAGCTGAATATCTTTTTTCTGCCAGTAAGCTGCAAAGGTTGGAAGATCGTGCGTGTTAATGCTCGCAATCGAATATTCAGGGTATTCACGAGGGCTTTTGAAAGTGCCGTCCGGCTTCTTTTCAAAATATAAAACCTTGCACGAAAATAGTTTCCTGGCTGCCATCTCAGACCTTACAATTTCCGGAACGGTACCCAGATCTTCACCCACAACAGCACAATTATTTCGCACGCTTTCCAGGTTTACGATTCTCATCAAGTCCAGAAACGGATAGCGAACATAGACCCCGCTCTTGGGATTGTATCCATCTGGAATCCAGAAAAGCCTGAGCAGTCCCATTACGTGGTCAAGACGCACGATATCGGCAAGCTGCATGGCCCTGCGAAGAATGTCTATAAAAGTACGGTATTTCTGAGAAATTAGCTGATGAGGTATGAAAGGTACCACACCCCATTCTTGCCCATTTGGGTTAAAATCATCTGGTGGAGCTCCAATCCTTGCGGTTTTTGCATACAAATCAGGTTCGTACCACACATCAAAGCCCGCCGAATCAACCCCGACGGGTACATCTAAGTAAATCCTAATTGGCGGATTCATGGACTTTGCGAAGGTCTGTGCATCCTGCAGTTGTTTTTCTGTCAGGAATTGCAGGTACTGGTGAAACAGAATTTCTCGCTCTGATATAGAACCGCTAAGCTGGGCTTCGAAAGTAGCAAATTTTTTGAGACTTTCCCCTCGGAAATCGGTGTAAAGTCGAAATTCCTCGGACTGCTTTGTACCCCGCAAGAGATGATTTTCCACAAAGCTCTCAAATTGCTTCCTTAATGCGGCAATTTTTAGTGGAACTACCCTTTCATAGTCCACCAGCTTTGAATTGCGAAGCTCTGACAGTATTTCTTCTCTTTCAGTACGTTCCGGTCTGATGTACCACGGGTTAAGAAAACGCCTTGTAGAAGGGCTGTAGGGGCTTATGTGTTTAGGGTTGTCGGTATAGAGAGCATACAGAGGACTTAAGCCTACAAAGCCCGCTCCAAACCGACTTGCTAAAAAGCACAGATCCTTGAGATCTTCAAAGTCGCCGATTCCCCAGTTTTTTAGAGATCGTATGCCATATAACTGAACCATAAGGCCCCAACATCTTGGCACGTCGTGAAAGGCTGCTTGGGGCGATACTATAAGCTGTATTTTGATGTCTTTTTTGTTGGCAAATTTCAGATGAAGCGAGTGGTAACCAGGCTTCAGCCCTTCTGATACCTGAAATCTGTAACGGTAAAACTCCCTGTTCAAGAAGATGAACCTTTCCGGTTTAAAATGTGTAGATGCTTCGAATTTACCGTATGTTTCTCTACCGAATTCTTCCTTTAAGGTCCATTCAATTGGCAATGGCGGCGAGTGAGGGCTGAGTAGATCCACTGGAATCATCACGGGATGGTCTTCATCAACTGTCACGACCGGTGAAACCGGAAGCTCGATTTTCTTTTGCAAAAGCTGCTTAATGGATTTATCTATCGCTTCTTCACCGTCCGTTGCTACGCCCATGGCATTAAGTATGGCACATTTTTGCTCAATTGTCGCCACATGCTGATTTCCGCACAGGTCATAATACCGTGGGATAATACCCATCGCGTTAGCAATACTTTCCACTTTTTCGCTGAAATTCATCAGGTTTCCATTTGAAGAAGACGGCAGCAAGGGGGGGCAGCATAATCTGCAAGGCATAAGGGCGCCCGTGGCAATATATCTGTTGGGTTGATTTTCCTCCCATGTTGCCCAAACCACTGCCACCGTAAAATTCACTATCGCTATTCAGAATTTCCTGCCAAAATCCTGGGTAGGGCACTCCCACGCAGAAAGGATAGCGTGGAACAGGAGTGAAGTTGCACACGCAAAGAATGCATTCTCCTGGGGCCCTGGCTTTTCTGATGAAACTCAAGGTGCTTTGTTCGCTATCATGGCAGTCGATCCACTGGAAGCCATCGGGTGAGTAGTCCAGCTCGTACAGGGCCGGTTCAGCACTCAGGACTGAATTCAAATCCTTTACCCATCTTTGAAGACCCTGGTGCATGGGGATTTCCAGAAGGTACCATTCTAGTGACGAATCGTGGTTCCACTCATTCCACTGCCCAAATTCGTTGCCCATGAATAGTAATTTTTTACCCGGATGGGCGAACATGAATCCGTATAAAACCCGGAGGTTTGCAAATTTTTGCCAGTCATCACCGGGCATCTTGCGAATCATGGATCCTTTGCCATGAACGACCTCATCGTGTGAAAAAGGAAGAATAAAATTTTCATGATAAGCATAAAGAAGGCTGAATGTCAGATTGTTGTGGTGATATTTTCTATAAATTGGATCTTTTGTCATGTATTCCAAAATATCATGCATCCATCCGAGGTTCCATTTAAACCCAAAACCTAAACCACCCACGTAGGTAGGGCGCGATACCATTGGCCAGGCCGTAGATTCTTCAGCTATGGTCATAATACCGGGACATTCTTTATACAGGACTTCGTTCAGCCGACGTAAAAACTGGATTGCTTCAAGGTTTTCCCGTCCTCCGTACTCGTTGGGTACCCATTCACCCTCAGGTCTGGAGTAATCTCGATAGAGCATGGACGCCACGGCATCCACCCGCAGCCCGTCGACATGGTAAACTTCGAGCCAAAACAGCGCGCTTGATAAGAGAAAACACCGTACTTCATTCTTGCCGAAATCGAAGATGTAAGTATTCCAGTCTCTGTGATAGCCGAGCCTTGGGTCGGTGTATTCGTAAAGGTGAGTCCCATCAAAATAGCCAAGTCCATGCTCATCGGTGGGGAAATGAGCAGGAACCCAGTCCAGGATGACACCTATGCTGTTCTTGTGAAGTTCGTTCACTAGGTACATAAAATCCTGTGGGGTACCGTAGCGGCTGGTTGGTGCAAAGTAGCCGCTCACTTGGTAGCCCCAGGATGCGTAAAAGGGATGTTCCATAACGGGGAGAAGCTCCACATGGGTAAATCCCATCTTCAGAACGTATTCAATCAGGAGTGGGGCCAGTTCGCGATAAGTCGGGGAAGAGTTGTCATCCTTTCGCATCCACGAGCCTAAGTGTACTTCATATATGCTGATGGAAGCGTCTGGTGAATTGCGTTTCCACCGGGACTGCATCCATTCCTCGTCGGACCATTCAAAACCTTCCGCAATATTCCAGGTTATCGCCGCATTTCCAGGTGGCCGTTCACAGTAAAAAGCATACGGATCGGTTTTATAGACGGAGTAATAGCTTGCTCCCGACTCTATATAAAATTTGTAACGGGAACCAGGTTTTACTCCGGGTATGAAACCTTCCCATATTCCCCAGTTTTCTTTCTGTTTTAGTGGATTGGCCTTTCTATTCCAGTCGTTGAAGTCTCCCACCACTGAAACATACTTGGCAGACGGTGCCCAAACAGCAAAATGATATCCCTCCCAGCCTTCCGACCTGATAGGATGAGCCCCAAATTTCTCCCACAACCTGCAATGTTCACCCTTATGGAATAGATAGTTATCGTATGCTGTGAATATGCAGTTGGCTTTTATTTCGTCATTTTTCATGAATCAACCTCG
This sequence comes from Deltaproteobacteria bacterium, assembly GCA_019309115.1. Lineage (GTDB taxonomy): Bacteria > Desulfobacterota > Syntrophobacteria > Syntrophobacterales > Thermodesulforhabdaceae > JAFDGW01. The sequence goes on along the minus strand of JAFDGW010000012.1, from coordinate 48,532 downwards.
CTCAGTACAAACAATGCTGCACTGCGAGGTACCATTTTGTAAGCCATGCCCGGTGCCCATCGAACTTGTTCCGGTGTGGAACCGGAGTCATATCTTGTATCAATCATCAGCCTCCACGAATGCCCTTTACCGTTTTGTGGGCACTGGGGCAAGATAAATGACGTTTCCGAAGCCGGATTAAAATGAAACAGAATGAGAATAGTATCTCCCTTGATGGGATTCCCCTGTTCGTCAACTTCGTCTATCGCATCCCCACCAAATATTGCCCCTAGCGCAGGTATCTTACCATCATACCAGTCATTGTGTTCCATTTCAAAGCCGTCCGGTTTATACCAAGAAATGTCTTTCCAGCCCGAATCGTGTATAGGGCGCCCTTTGAAAAAGTCAGATCGATGAAATACCGGCTGTTCTTTCCAGATTTTAACGACTTTTTTAACAAATTCCAGAAATGCTCGATCCCTCTCGCTAAGATTCCAGTGATACCAGCTTATTTCATTGTCTTGACAGTAAGCGTTATTGTTACCTTGTTGGGTTCGCCCGAGTTCGTCTCCTCCTAAAATCATTGGAACTCCAATGGAAAACATGAGTGTTGTCATGAAGTTCCGCTTCTGACGGTATCTTAATGCAATAATGTCCGGGTTGTCCGTAGGACCTTCAATGCCGTGGTTGTAGCTTATATTGTTGTTTTCGCCGTCGCGGTTTCCTTCGCCGTTTATCTCGTTGTGCTTTTCGTTGTAGCTCACAAGATCGTGAAGAGTAAAGCCATCGTGACAGGTTACAAAGTTTATGCTGGCATAGGGCTTTTTACCACTTTTTTCGTAGAGATCGCTACTTCCTGCCAGCCGTGTGGCCATTTCCCGCATGTGTCTTGGGGCGGGGTAGTTCCAGAAAGATCTTACGGCATCGCGATATTTTCCGTTCCATTCTGCCCAGAGTACGGGAAAATTACCTACCTGGTAGCCTCCTTTGCCTAGATCCCAAGGTTCTGCTATGAGCTTAACCCTTGATATAACGGGATCCTGGTGTATTATGTTAAAAAAGGCCGATAGCTGATCAACTTCGTAGAGTCCTCTCGCAAGTGCGCTTGCAAGGTCGAAGCGAAAGCCGTCAACATGCATTTCCAGTATCCAGTATCTTAGGCTGTCCATGATCAACTGAAGTACCCTGGGATGCCGCATATTTAGCGAATTGCCACAGCCTGAGAAGTCCACGTATCTGGTTTTGTCCGCTTTTTCCAGCCTGTAGTAAGCAGGGTTGTCGATGCCTCGAAAACACAGTGTTGGTCCAAGATGATTCCCTTCTGCCGTGTGATTAAATACGACATCAATGATGACCTCTATGCCGTGATGATGGAGAATTTTCACCATCGTTTTGAATTCTCTTACGGGATCGGACACGGCATAGCGGGCATCAGGAGCAAAGAAACCAATGGAATTGTATCCCCAGTAATTAGTAAGGCCTTTCTGTACCAAATGATATTCATCCACATGCTGGTGTATGGGCATTAGTTCAACGGCAGTGACGCCGAGACTCTTCAGATGTTTGATAACCGGATCGCTTGCTATTCCGAGGTAAGTGCCCTTTACCTTCTTGGGTACTTGAGGATGCAATATTGTCAATCCCTTAACGTGAGTTTCATATATTATAGTCTGATTCCAAGGTGTTTCCGGTCTTGGGTCCTCCTTCCACGTAAAAGCGTCGTCCACCACGACCGACAGTGGTGCACAGAAAGCATTGTCACGCAAGTCCGGAATCAATTCACCCTTTTCTCGGTACGTTTTCCGATCATAATCGAACCATGATTCATGCCACCTGTCGGCTCTTACGATATATCTGGCGTAAGGGTCAACCAGAACTTTGTGATGGTTAAATCTCAGACCGTTTTTAGGCTCGTATGGACCGTAAATCCTGTAGCCATATAATTGACCGGGTCTGATGTCAGGAAGGTAAACGTGCCAGACCTGATCGGTATACTCCGGTATAGTAATTCGAACGGTTTCCTTTATCGAACCAGGAGAATCGAAGAGACAGAGTTCCACTTTGTCGGCGCATTCGGAAAAGATGGCAAAATTTACTCCCATTCCGTCCCAGGTAGCGCCAAGCGGATAAGGCTTTCCGGGCCACAGGCGCATCAAAACCGCCTCACGAGTACTTTACTTGACATCTATTAGGCTTTCCTGCAAGAGATGAATGTCGTCTATTTCCTGTTCAAGGTAGGCCTTCAACTTCTTTTTGAGTCTTGCCTCGATCTGCCTAACCCGTTCCCTGCTAATACCAAACTGATCTCCAATTTCCTGTAGGGTCAATGGCTGTTCAGCAATAAGACGCTTGTCAAATATAACGGCTTCTTTGTCTTTTAGATGCTTCCTGAACTGCATGAGCTTTTCGTGTAGAATTTCGCGGGCCTGTTCACTAGCCATGCGATCGTCCACCGCTGGAGTTGGATCGGCCAGAAAGGCAAGATGGGTATCTTCTGAATCATTACTTACAGGGCTGTCCAACGACATTTCCGAACCACTCAGGCGCTGGTCCATTTCAACCACATCTGACTCTTTCACGTGTAAGCGCTTGCTTAACAGCTGAGGTGTCGCTTCAATCCCGTGCATTTCCAGTTTTTCTTTTTCTTTCCTCAAATTGAAAAACAGCTTTCTTTGAGCCTGAGTGGTTCCTATTTTCACCAGGTTCCAGTTTTCCATTATGAACTTGATAATGTAAGCCTTGATCCAGAAGGAAGCGTAGTAAGAAAATTTGTAACCTCTGTAAGGGTCAAACTTCTTGACGGCCTGCATCAGCCCGATGTTTCCTTCCTGAATAAGGTCCATAAGGTTTTGCATCCAGTATTTCTGGAACTCCATGGCTATTTTGACTACCAACCTGAGGTTAGAAGTAACCAGCTTGTATGCAGCTTCTATATCACCTTTTTCCTTGTATCTTTTGGCAAGTTCTATTTCTTCTTCTTTGGTCAGCAAAGGGTACTTACGAATTTCCTGGAGGTACAGATAAAGTGGATCAACGGCTGTTCCTTCTGCGAAGGCGTCATGCTTTACTGGCAGGACTTTTTCGGGGGCAATTTCACTGGTTTTGAATTTCTGGAGTTCTGCGCTTGTTTTCTTTTCCGGTACAGGAAGCCTTTCCTTTTTTCTTCCGGGCTTTTTACTCACTTTATTGCTCCTTAAGCTATTGACTCTCCCAATAGCGGGTCGTCTTGAAAAGAATACCTCAAAATGGGTTTTCTGCAAGAAAAACACATTGCGATCACCGACTCTTTTTATATAAGGTGGGGTTCGTAGAGGCAAAATCATCGGAAAGGGATAAGCATATGAACATAAAGGTTCCTGAATACGTTAAGAAAATAAAGCCATATCCTCCGGGGAAACCCATTGACGAAGTAAAACGAGAGATCGGGGTTGAGAAGGTCATAAAACTTGCCAGCAACGAGAATCCACTGGGGCCGTCGCCCAAAGCCCTGGAAGCCATAGTAAAGGGACTTGGCGATCTCCATAGATACCCCGACGGGAGTTGTTTCTATCTTCGCCGCCGCCTGAGCGAAAAGTACGGCTGGCCCTTTGATGGAATAGTCATTGGGAATGGTTCCAATGAAATCATCGAGATGGTTCTTAAAGCCTTTGCTTCCGACGGTGATGAGATAGTTGTGCCTCAGCCATCTTTTCTCATGTATAACCTTGCCGCTACTGCCCTGGGGCTCGTTGCACGGCCGATTCCTCTGAGAGACTTCAGAATTGATCTTTCCGAGATGTCCAGGGCAGTGACGGAAAAAACAAGAGTGGTTTTTATAAATAATCCCAATAATCCTACAGGAACGGTCATTCGTACCGGGGAGTGGGAGGCCTTTCTGAAGTCTGTTCCGAAGGATTTATTGATTGTAATTGATGAAGCTTATATTGAGTTTGTTAAAAGTCGAGAGTGTATTTCAGGTGTGGACTACATCAACATGACGGGTCCGTGGGTTGTGGTGGTTCGTACCTTCAGTAAGGCTTATGGCCTCGCGGGTCTGAGGGTAGGGTACGGAGTTATGCACCCAGATGTGGCGGGATTCTTAAACCGGGTCAGACAACCCTTTAACGTTAATTTTCTGGCACAGGTTGCCGCACTTGCCGCACTTGACGATGATGACTTTCTGGAAAAAACCCGGCAATTGGTGTGGGGCCAGCTTGAATACTTGTATCGTGAGGTAGAAGCCCTTGGGCTGAGTTACTTGCCGACTGAGGCTAATTTCTTCCTCATAAAACTTCCAGTTAATTCTCATCAGGTTTACAAACGATTGTTGCAAAGGGGAATAATTGCGCGTGCGATGGACTCCTATGGCCTAGAGCAGTATCTCCGAGTAAGTGTCGGGCTTGAAGAAGAAAATAGGCTCTTTATTGAAAACCTGAAAGAGGTTTTGGAAGATCTGGAGTGTTAGATGATCGTGGCAATAGACGGTCCAGCTGGATCCGGCAAGAGCACGGTTGCACGGACTGTTGCTCAGAAACTGGGGTGTTTGTATCTGGACTCGGGTGCTATTTACCGTGCCTTGGGATTGGCACTTGCAGGTCAGGGAATTGTTAAGGAGGATGAGGTCGTTTTCAATAACCTGTCTTCCATTCTGGAAAGGCTTCCGCTGAGCTTCGATGTGGATGAAGGTAATTTGATAATCAGGTTGAGCGGACGGCTGCTGACCGACGAGTTACGCACTCCTGAAGCGTCAAACCTTGCTTCTGTGGTGTCTCAGTATCCGGAGGTAAGAGAATTTGCCACAAAAATCCAGCGCAAGCTGGCGTTTTCCGGCTGTGCCGTGGTTGATGGCCGAGACGCAGCTACGGTTGTCTTCCCTGATGCATGTCTCAAAATCTTTCTCACGGCCAGTCCGGAAGTAAGAGCACAGAGGCGCTGGCAGGAATATAGGCGGAGGGGTCAGCATATTACTTTCGATGATGTGCTGCGTGATCTTATTGAAAGAGATAAACGCGATAGTTCGCGTCAATGTGCACCTATGCGAGTAGCACCTGATGCGGTGGTTATTGACACTTCAGAGATGAGCATATCGGAAGTGAGTGATTATGTCCTTTCGCTGGTGAAAGAATACTGTTTTGGGAATTCAATACGTTCGTGAAGAAGCTGTAACGTTTTTGATTATAAGAGCCTATCGGTACAGAAATCTATTGTAAAACCTGTCACATTTTGCTAGACCAGTGCGCTAATGGGGCTCCACAATTACCTTTCGGAGCAAAATTCCGTGTATAAGGGGGTACAGGTTTGACTATGATGAAGGAAGAGTTTAACAGCAGAAAGGAGTTATCCCATGCCGGCAGTCAATCCGGTATAGAAGACATCGATCAAGAGACGCTTGCCAAGCTTTACGAGCAGAGCTTTCAAACTTTTCAAGAAGGTGAAGTTGTCCGCGGCAGGGTCGTGTATATTGCGCCTGAATATGTCGTAGTTGATATTGGATACAAATCTGAAGGTATAATCCCGATAGATGAATTCAAAGATCATGATGGTAATGTAAACGTTCGAGTTGGCGATGAAATCGAGGTTCTCCTGGAATTCCACGACGATGATGAAGGCGTAGTTTATCTTTCTAAAGAAAAGGCTGAAAAAATAAAGGTTTGGGATGAAATCGTTCGAGTTTTTGAAGAAGATGGCGTAATTAAGGGGAAAATAGTTGCCAGGGTAAAGGGCGGTTTCACTGTCGATATAGGTATTCCCGCTTTTCTTCCTGGGTCACAGGTAGATTTAAAGCCAATTCGCGATCTCGATGCTCTTGTGGGTCAGGAGATGGAGTTCAAAATTCTCAAGTGCAACCGCAAGCGTAGGAATGTGGTTCTGTCGAGGCGGGTAATTTTGGAGAAGGAGCGAGAAGCTCAAAGGGCAAAAACACTTGCCATTCTTGAAGATGGTAAGGTTGTCGAAGGTGTTGTGAAAAATATTACTGATTATGGCGTCTTTATAGACCTTGGTGGGGTGGATGGCCTCCTGCACATAACCGACATGAGCTGGGGACGTGTGGGGCATCCATCTGAAATGTTTCAGATAGGCGATTCCATCAAGGTTATGGTTCTCCATTTCGACCGAGAGAACGAGCGTGTATCGCTTGGGTTCAAGCAACTGTTTCCCGACCCGTGGAAAAATGTTGCAGAGAAATACCCGGTTGGTTCAAGGGTTAAGGGTAAGGTGGTAAGCATAGCTGAGTATGGTGCTTTTGTTGAGCTGGAGAAAGGTGTTGAAGGGCTTATTCACGTCTCAGAAATGTCCTGGACCGAGAAGGTGAAACATCCTTCCAGGATTGTCAGTGTCGGAGACGAAGTTGAAGCCGTAGTGCTCAATGTTGATACCGAACGGCGCCGCATTTCACTCGGTTTGAAACAACTTACCCCTAATCCTTGGGATATAATAGCGGAGAAGTATCCTGTTGGCACTATTATCGAAGGCAAGGTGAAGAATATCACCGATTTTGGAGTCTTTATTGGCATTGATGAAGGGATTGATGGGTTGGTTCACATATCCGACATTTCATGGACAAAGCGCATTCGCCATCCTTCGGAAGTTTTTCAAAAAGGGCAGGTTGTCCGTGCCAAGGTGCTGAACATTGATAAGGAAGAAAAACGCTTTTCCCTCGGCATTAAACAGCTCGAACCCGATCCATGGGAAACCATAGGAGAACGTTACCCTGTTGGTTCTGTAGTTTCTGGCACCATTTCGAACATCACGGATTTTGGTTTGTTCGTGGAGATTGAGGAAGGCATTGAAGGATTAGTCCACATATCTGAAATTGGGAATACAGAGAAGCAAGATTTATTGCAGTCTTACCAGCTGGGGCAGAGGGTAGAAGCCAAGGTCATAAACGTATCTCCCCAGGATAGAAAAATCGGATTATCCATTAAAAAGCTGATGGAAGAAAGGGAAAAAGAAGAGATCGACAGGTTCAAAACCTCTTCCGAAGATGGCGCAATCAAACTGGGCGATCTGGTTCAGCCCGACAACAAATCTGAATAAAAATTACGGTCAGGTTGTACGGATAATGACCCGGCTTTGTTAACTGAGGCCGGGTCTTTTGTCTTCGGAAGTGGGAGATGTCCATGAGAAACTTTTTCAAATATCTTTTTTGGTTTTTACTTGTCGTTGTTGTGATTTTACCTTTGCTGGGTGGCATCATTTATTTTGCAAAGTCCAGTGATCTTTTTGCTGAGCCAAACCGAATAGGTGTGATTTGCATTCGAGGCACCATTTCGGATCCTCTCGAATATCTTGATGGGATTAAAACTTTCCGTGATGATGACAATGTGCGGGCAATTATCATTCGAATAGATTCACCGGGCGGAGGAGTAAGTCCCTCCCAGGAACTTTATCGAGAGATCATGAGGACAAAGGTTGTTAAACCTGTGATTGCTTCTCTTGGGAGTGTGGCCACGTCGGGGGGATACTATGTTGCTTCTGCAGCTACGAAGATTATAGCCAGCTCCGGCACGATAACGGGAAGTATTGGTGTGATAGCCTTTTTCCCGAATCTTGAGGAACTCTTCCGAAAGGTTGGTTACCGCACTGTGGTAATAAAAAGCGGGAGATTCAAGGACATTGGCAATCCTGACAGAGCCATGACTTCTGAGGAGAAGGCTCTGGTAAGGGATACCTTGATGAGGATTCACAAGAGGTTTGTGCGGGATGTTGCCGAAGCGCGTGGGCTGGATGAAGCAAAGGTTGCAGAGATAGCGGATGGACGCATAATAACCGGCGAAGATGCCCTTCAGTTAGGGCTCGTAGACGATTTGGGGAATTTTCAGGACGCTGTTGAGCTGGCCCATACTCTCGGCCACATAGAAGGAAAGCCGAAGCTCGTGTTTTTTAAAAAGAAGAAACGGAGCTTACTCGACTTTTTGGTTGGTAGTGAAGTTAAATCCCTCATAGTTAAATTCTTTGCCAGGGAGGAATTGCCCGTCCGGTTGCAATATCCTTAATAAATTTGCAAAGCACTTTTTTTAGCAACACTGTTTTACCAGTCAAATCTTTAAACTGTAAGGGTGGATGGGTCATTTTAAGAAATTTCCAAGAGTTGTCGGAATAGACCCACCGCATTGATGCGTAGTCTATGTGAGCTTTTTTACATATGTGTTCGCTTAATTTCAGAATTTGCTGAAGGGGTCTTAGTGAAAAGCAAGAAGTCATACCCACTACCTGATAGCCGATTACCACCAGTTCGACCACAGGATCATTTTCTCCAGGGCATTCCTGTATAATAACCTTGTGCGTCAGCATAATTGCTTTACGTAGTTGGTCCTGGCTGTAAGCGATTGTTTCCCTGTTCTGGCCGTATATGATCTTCACTGGTAATGTGAAGTCTCCATAAATGTTCTTCTTTTGGCGGTTCCCTGCATACAGGCGGATTTTTAAGCTTGGAATGTTCAAGTATGTGCACAGGGAAGCCTGAAGATGCAGGGACCGTCTGTATTGATAAGAACTTATCGATGGAAAGGTGGGTTTTCCCGTAGCATCAAATATGGTCACATATCTCCAGGTTGGAAATAAAACCGCGGGCGTCGAGCGAATTAATGTAATCTCTTCTGGCGAATAGCTCGAAAACTGAGGTCTTACGCCCAAAGTAATCACATGGGGACATTCCGAAAGCTGCTTTCCAATGGCTACCAGTTGCACCAAAGCTTCCGTGATCCGTTAAGTATTTTGTGCCAGCAGTACGTCAGGTGGTATCCCGTAATTGTATGACCTCATTCGAAAGTAATTTTCCAGCAGTCCTATTTTTTTATCCACGTAGTCGTAAATTTTGAGTCTATTATTTCCTGTAGATGCTGCACACATGTTTATGAGCTGCCGAATGGCATGAGATAGCTCATCGTGGAAATAGAGTGGGATTGCAAGGAAAAGGGCTTTAATCTTCAGACGCTCGTGGCATCTTATGAGAGTCTGAGATGTCAGAACATAGGCTTCCACATTTCCTTTCAGATCAATGGGAAGAATTTCTCTATCATTTTCATAAGATATCATAATCTTCTGGGCCTTTATCCCTCGGTCGGTTAGCTCCCTGTGAAATATATCTTCCTGGATGGGACCGCCGGTTACTATAGCGATTGGAAAGTTTTGAGCTTGGATTTCTTTTAGCACATCCTCAATTATCATGACCGTCCTTACCGGATCTTCCATAAGTGCCTGAATCATGGGTAGATAGTCCATTCTGGTCTTGTAGGGATAGTCAAAATCGGTGGGACGGGCAATCACGTGTGCTTTGATGATACCTCGACCTTCTCGAGCGCTCTGAAGATCTATTTTATAGACCACATCTCCCAAATAGAATGTCAGTATCTTCGATAGCTTGTCCTGCTCATCCATTTCATGGCACAAGCCCAGCATATATTTGGAATCGAAACGCAGGGCAATCTGGGTCAATATACGATGAGGGCAGCGATTAGCATCGTCTAGTATTACGTAACCAAACCTGCCTTGTAGATCCTTCCAGTTTCGCAGAACCTCGCTGGTGTGAGCTATGGTGATACGGGATCCAAGCTTCTTCTGACCCCTTATGAAAAGTCCTATTTCTTCTTCCGGAATTTGAAGAAAGATTCGAATCTTGCGTAACCAGTCTTCGAGCAAGTCCAGCTTTGGTATCATGATAAGGGTAGGTTGCTTGCGCTCGGCTACTGTATAAAGAGCTATAACCGTTTTTCCACTTTTATAACCGCCGACTATAGTTGCAAAATCTTTTTCTAAAACCGCCTCGGCTGCTTCCTGCTGGTATTCCTTAAGGTACCCATGAAAATCAACAAAAATCGGATCAAAAAACCTCCTGTGGTCAATTATCCTATAGGGTTGTTTGAAGGCCTGAAATAACCGGATCAATTCGTCAAAAAAACCCCTCGGTATTATGTAATAACGTCTGGCACGTCGAATGCACGATATGGTTGGAGGAATATTGCCTATCCACATTCCCATCATATGACGCTTTTCATATTCAGGATTTGGAAAGATCAACTTTTCAAGTAATTTGCGTTCGAGATTAGGTAACAATCCGTGCATAGGAAGTTTAATTGTTTCAGCCAACTGAATATTTATTACCTTTGAGCGCATGGAAATTCTCCTCTACCACTTGATATTTCAGTCCATCAGGGGATAATTGAATATTGCGAGCAACTTCGCCGGTCAATCTTTGAGTATTTTTTCCCCTCCTTCGCACTGGACTGTTATAATACTAATGAATTTTCCCAAAATTGAAAGGGTTTGCAATTGCAAAAAATTTAACCGTAATTTTCGGACCCCGCAGGGAAAACCGATGAGAGGGATAGAGTATGACGCAAGATCGCTTTGTTGAAACGATAAAAGGGATGGCCAAAGAGTATTTGGAAAAGCTCAAGGCATTGGAAGAACAGACCAAAGACATGACGCCAGACCGATTCTGGAGAACCGTACGAATACACGGCGAGCGGACTTTGGACGGGTTCAGGAGCGTGCAACAATCTTGTTTGAGATCCATATTTCTCGATAAGGAGAAGATCCCGGAAGACTTGCGGGAAGGCTTTCAAAGCCTATGCAGGTATTTCGATGAGATGCAGGCACTTTTTTGGGTAACAAGTGACCGTTACTTTAGCGATGTAGTCGAGCAAAAGGAAGCAACGAAGAAGCTTCAAGGAGATAACCATGAAGGTTAAATTTGAAAGGATTGACGAATGGAGATGGAAAATTCCAAGAGAAGGTCCCATGAGGACCGATGGACTAATTTTTGCCTCCGAGGAAATTATAGATCTTGTGATGAAAGATCAAAGTGGCCAGCAAGTGGCGAACGTGGCAGCCCTACCCGGAATCGTCGGTTATTCTATGGCCATGCCGGATATTCACTGGGGTTACGGCTTCCCTATTGGAGGAGTTGCAGCCTTCGATGTGGAAACCGGGGTCATTTCTCCCGGAGGAGTTGGCTATGACATTAATTGCGGCGTCCGTCTTATGACGACACGGATTAGTCGGGAAGATGTCTCTGATGAGGATGTAAAAAACCTTGTCGATGCGCTCTTCAGGAATGTCCCTTCAGGTGTTGGTTCCTCGCGCAAGGATTTTTCGTTGACTCAGAAAGAATTGCGCCAGGTACTTGCTGAAGGTGCACGCTGGGCCGTCAGAAAAGGGTTCGGCACGGAGGCAGATCTTGAGTGCATTGAAGAAGGTGGGTGTATTCCATGGGCTGAACCCGAAGCTGTATCAAGCAAAGCCCTGGAACGTGGAAAGGCACAGCTCGGCACTTTGGGATCGGGAAATCACTTTATCGAAATCGGCTTTGTCGAAGAAATCTACGATGAAAAGACAGCGCAGATTTTCGGGCTTTTTCCCGGCCAGATGACGGTTTTCGTTCATACAGGATCACGAGGGCTGGGTCATCAGGTTTGCGATGATTTCATAACCCTGCTACTCAAAACCAGTGAAAAGTACAAAATTCCTCTTCCAGATAAGCAGCTTTGTTGTGCCCCCATTTCATCACCTGAAGGAAAACGCTACCTTGGGGCAATGGGAGCCGCAGCAAACTTTGCATTTGCCAATCGGCAAATGATTTCCCACTGGGTTAGAGAAACCTTTGAAAAGTATTTCAAGGATACCAGCGATAATCTGAAGATTCGGCTTCTTTATGACATCGCTCACAACATAGCCAAAATTGAAAAACATACATACCAGAACAAGGAAATAACTGTATGCGTGCATAGGAAAGGGGCTACCCGATCTTTTGGTCCCAATCGTCCAGAAGTTCCTGAAACTTATCGACAGGTTGGACAGCCGGTTCTAATCCCAGGAGACATGGGGAGGTACAGTTACATACTGGTGGGTACCGAGCAGGCAATGAGTGAAACATTCGGCAGTACCTGCCACGGAGCCGGACGGCTGTTGAGTCGGCATCAGGCTATAAAAGCGGCAAAAGGCAGATCCATTGTGCAGGAGCTTGCTTCTCAGGGAGTTTACGTCAAGGGTGCCAGCAAAGGCACCATTCGCGAGGAGATGCCCCAAGCTTACAAAGATGTGAGCATCGTCGTAGACGTTGTTCACAATGCCGGGATAAGCAGAAAAGTAGCGCGTTTAAAACCCGTCGGCGTCATGAAAGGTTAATGCTGCCTATCACTAAAAGCGGCAAAAAGAGCTCGTTTTTCCTCTGGTGTCATCTGAGTATCAGGAGGAAGCGCCTCGGAAACAACTTGGTTCCTTCCGAGGCGTTTTGCTTTGAGGAGGCACTGGTCTGCTCTGTCGATGAATGATTGCACACTTTCGTTTTTGTCTCCCAAAAAGGTGGCTATCCCGAAACTGGCGGTAACTCTGATATCGTTTGTTCCAACTTTTACGAGCTTATCCTGAATTGCTTTGCGAATTCGCTCCGCCACTTTGACTGCCTGTTGAATAGAAGTTCCAGGGAGAACGATAATAAACTCTTCTCCACCATATCTGCACACGGTGTCCGTCAGCCTGACCAAATCCTTCAAAACGGCTGCAATGCTTTTTAAGATCATGTCACCGGTGGGGTGACCATAGCGATCGTTTACGCTTTTGAAATAGTCTATGTCGAGAATTATCAACGATAAGGGAGCACCTGTGCGCTTCGCCCTTTCCATCTCAGACCGAAGCACCGACACAAAGTGACGAACGTTGTACAAGCCCGTGAGCGGGTCCACTATGGCAAGGTTTCTAAGCTTTTTGTTTTCGGACCGCAATTTAAGATAAACTCTATATAAAGAACACCGCTTAGGAATAGCCGGTTCAGGAACTCGCAAAATCATGACGTGGTCTAACAGAAAGTTACTCGATAAAAATGGGCCTCTATGGCCCATCGGTCAGCATTTTTTCATGATTCAGAAACCTTTTTTAACACCTCAAGATTTTTCAAAATCCGTCGTTGGTTTTTCTTAAGGTTTTCCTTGTTAGGATGGTCTTTGTTTGCCCGTTTTTGCCTAGTGCGCGTTGTCTTTGATGTCATAAAAGCACTAACCCTCCTTTCGATAAATGCTAACATTCGCTGAACCACAGCGCCTATAGCAGCTTCACAGCAATATGTCCATGCATTTTTACATGGGAATCGGCTGTTTCTACAGTTTTACGAAGATTTCTTAGATTCCGGTTTTTCCGGATTAGCCCATTTTCCCTGAGTATTTTCCATGCTCGTGGTATGAAGTTCAAGAAATATTTTTTACCCTTAACTATGCCGAGGAAAGCAAAGGCTCCTAGGATCTGAAGGTTCCTCGTAAGCATGAGATATTCAAGGCGAACAGGGTTAAAATCTTTTCGCATGCCGGTATAGTAGTTGATTGCCCGTTTTTTCCAAGAATCAGGAACAGATACATAAGGGTCTATCACGAAGGAAGCCAAGTCGTATTCCGGTGGGCCATAACGCATGGACTGATAATCTATAAGCCTAAAGGTTCCATTATGGATCATTATATTCCTGGACTGGAAGTCTCTATGAATGACACTGTCACAATTCCATGTACCAGCTTTCTCGGCGAGAAAACAAAAGTCATCTTTTAAGTAATCCCAGGTGATGTTGAGTCCCAAAAAGGATTTTAGGAAAGCTGTTCTAAAGTACTCAAGTTCTTTTTCTATGACGAAGACGGGATCGTAGCACGAGCCATCCGGACATACTGTTTCGTCAAAGGCCAGTGGGCCTCTGGAATGAAAAAGTGCCATGAGTTCCACGGCCGATATCCACGTACGCAAAGACGCTTGCTGGGGAACTTTTTTTACCACATCTTGTAGATGATTATCTCCAAGGTCCTCTATAAGAAACAATCCCCTGTGTAAATCTTCTGCAATTACTTGGGGAACTGGTATGCCATAACGACGTAGATTGCTAGAATGAACCAAAAATGCCAGGTTTTCCCATTTTCGGGCGGGATTATTCGGAGAATTGTGCACAAGGACTAGACTACCATTTTCTAAGTAAATTCGAAAAAAAGAACGATCCGACCCATCGCCTTTTAGCGGCACAATCTTCTTTACCCGTTGGTATCCACACTCTTTAATAAATCGTATAAGTTCTTCCATCCTCAGTAAAGTGGGTATATCCCTGTTTGCGTGATGATTTTTCGTGAAAAAGCGCCTTTTAAGGTAACGCCGTCACATACAATGCAGGACTCAACAGTAGTGCTATCCATCAACTTTACGCCGTCCCAGATGATTGACCTGAACACCTTTACGTTTTTTCCGAAACTGACATTTTTACCACAGAAAAATGCCCTGTCATTTCGTGCACTAAAATGGGCTTGAAAGTAAGCCAGCGGTTCACCTAAATCATGCCATCGCAGATCATTGAAACAAAAGGCTCGTATGAAATATCTCGGTTCCCTCCCAACAGCCTTTTGGTCAATCAAAGCGTTGTAAAATTCAATAATGTCTATAAAGGAACCATCCCAATTTAGGTTGTGGAAAATATCGGCGTGAATCAATTGGATGCCTGTGTACGCTACAAGTTTGGTGTTCGGCTTCTTCCCCGCTGTTCTGAATCGCAAAACCCGACCATCAGTAGATATAAGAACATTTTTTTGATGGGGTAGCGCATTTCCGGAAAATACCATAGACACTCCATCTGCCTTTTCCGCCATAAGTCTTTCCAATACAGTGTAGCTGTTCTCAATCAGGGTATCACCGTTCACGACCAGAAGATATTCCGAATCGGATTGTTGAAGGGCATTAAAGATAGCACCTCCTGAACCAAGGATACAGGGCTCTTTGAGCAAAAAAATTGTGTCTCTGTATTTATCTGTGAAAATCTCGAAGTAAGGTTCTAAAGCGTGGACATTTACAAATATTCTGGAAACATGGACATTTTGCAGAGCGTCAATCCAGTGCTCCAGCAAGGGTTTTCCCTTAAAAGGTATGAGGACTTTGGGTCTGTGAAATGTAAGAGGCTTTAGACGAGTGCCCCATCCGGCGGCGAGAATTAGAGCATCCGTCATATTTCCTCCAAGCGATTCTTGGTGATCGCCGAGCTTGCGCAAGGTGTCAACCGATTGTCTCATTTTTCATAATTCATACCTTTTGTATTGCCTTTACAATTACTTCATCGACCTCTGATTTCATCACCCTTAATTTCCTGTCATTGCAGCGGCTCATTCCTAGAAAAAATCTTACAAAGTCGGCAAACTCGGCATCTTCCGAAAGCACAAGGTGAGTGAAGGCATTCCCGCTGAAAAACCTATGCCAAAATCTTTGTTTCTTGCTGCTGATCTCTTCCTCTGTCACTTCAAAGAAAGTATCCCACCGGAAATCTTTCCATTCCCGTTGAGGTAGAGTGTCAATTATTTTGAGTATCGGGTATTTCCATTTCCTCGGACTTATCTTTGGATCTGCCAAGAAGGGAAAATTCCATACAAGTTCAGTACAAGACAGCCCGTTCCCACTGGCGTACTCGAACATCGCCTCTAAAATGCTTTCCCCCCACAGCAGGACGTGAAATAGTGGGTTTGCTCGTTCGCTGGAAAAATAAAAAGAGCTCAACCCTTGTGTCATCTCAAGCCAGAACCGCCTGGCTTCTACTGGGAGTTCGTTAAATATTTTTGCTTGTAAGCATACTTCCCTGCGGCATTTGTCTCCATAACCCGTCAGATACCGCAGGTCTCGCCCATTGTGAACAGCCGGATGCAACAAACAGCCTACGCGTCGTCCTCGATCGTCGAGGTAGCCCAGTCCCCAGCAAAAGAAACCCATAACAGGGCCCAAATTGATCTTTTTCTGCAGGAAGCGCACTCTGTTTTCCCTAAATTCCCGTTTTAGGCTTGATATATAATTTAGGTGATCGTAACCAGCGGGCCTTATGGGTGGGCAACATCGAAAACAAGTGGTATCCTCAAAAGGTGTACACAGGCATAGGCTTTGTTCGTTGACTGCCTTGCTTGACTCTGATAATGAGCCCCTTGAAGGAGGTGTTGAGATGCCCATTTATGAATTCCGATGTACGAACTGTGGCCGTATCCGGGAGTTTCTGATTATTTCTTCTAACGATACCGTTGAAATACGTTGTGATGAATGTGGCTCTGAACAGATGGAACGGGTTGTAAGCAGAACCAGTCATTTTGTGAAGCCATCTTCCGGTGAAGGGCCTTCCGTAACAACTCGGTCTTGTAGCCCTGGTTCTTCATGTGCAACCCTCACATTACCCGGATACGAACGATAATTTTCCTGAACATTGCGCCCCGGGACAACAGTAGTTCCGGGGAGTTAAATCTTTTCAAATATACCGGCTTACGGTGAATTTTCCCTTTACTTTTCGCCGTCTGAGTAGAACATACAGGGCTCCCAAACCCCCATCACATGCCCTAGCCGATGAGAAAGCCAGCACGATGTTACGCAAGGATCCATGAGTAAGCCATTTGATGAGCCCTTCTTTAAGCACGGATTTTCCGTTGGCGGAATTTAAACCACGACCCGGGATTATCAAAACACAACGGTAACCTTTTTTGTATGCCCGGTCTATGAAAGAAAGAACTTTAAGTTTCGCTTCCTTTCGGGTATATCCGTGCAGGTCGAGGTAGTCCTGGTAGCTGAATTCTCCACGGCGCAATTTGCGGAGGATCTTGAACGGCAGGCCGTGGACGGCTCCTTCGACATATTCATCTGTGTAGTAAAGGTCAAAGCTTATCTCGCCGGATATCAGTCCGGCGAGTTGAGCATAGGCTTCTTGTTCTGAGCGTTGGAAGTTGCGTGGAAATGTCTGAGTCGGTCTGGGAGGCGGAATTCTTTGGTGATCGTTTGTATCAAGTGGCGTGACATCCTGCATTGCTTGACGAAAGAGTTCATCCTCGTCAGAATCGACAACCGACGATTCCGACCTCCTGGCGGCGGAATCTATCAATTCAAGAAGCTTTTGTTTGTTTGTTTTTTTCTTGCTGGAGTGGGTTTGCTTAAGAGATGCGAATGGACGGTAGAATTGATCTGATGACGAACCTTGACGCCTCACAGGATTCCACCTTCCTTACCCGCGGAAGTATCAAACTGATTGACCGTCAGCCAGACCTCAATTCGCTTGTACAAAAGCTCAGCCATTGTCAACACCTCGCAGTTGACACCGAGGCCAACGGTTTCTTTGCCTATTACGAACGAGTGTGCCTCATTCAGATTTCCGACGGTCGAGAGAATTATATCATTGATCCTCTTTCTGTAAAGGACTGCAGCCCTTTACGGTTGCTTTGTGAGAATCCGGATATAGAAAAAATTATGCACGACGGGATGAACGACGTATCCGGTCTAAAGAGGGATTTTAATATTTCGGTGATCAATCTTTTCGATACGGCCGTGGCGTGCAGGGTGCTTGGAAAGAAGAGGCGAGGTTTGGGATCTTTGGTGGAAGAGTATTTTGGGATCAAACTGGACAAAAAGGGACAGCAATACAACTGGGGGAAGCGGCCTCTTGAGTCTAAATATCTTTATTACGCCGCTCTTGATGTGTATTTCCTCATTCCCCTGGCAGAAAAGTTAAAAACAGAACTCGCGGCAAGAGATTTGCTAGATATTGCAAAAGAAAGATCCAAAGCGGTTGCGAATAGCCTGATCCCTGCCCGCAGTTTTCCACGCAACGGCTTTGCCAGAATTCAGGGTTACGAAGACCTGGACGATGACGCAAAAGCCGTAGTTAGACGCCTTTATGCCTGGCGTGATTCACTTGCCCGCCGTTGGGATCGTGCACCCTTCAGGGTATTACCTAACAATACGATTGTTTTGCTGGCCCAGAATAAACCGACTACCTGTGAAGATCTTAGGAGGATTAAAGGGCTTCCTAGGGTTTTCAAAAAAGGGAGTTTGGCCAAGACCCTTTTGAAGATCATATGGAAGGAAGAGGAAGACAAGGAAGCAAGATGAAACCAGTTTCGGGAATTAGTTTGCGTAACGTATTCAAGGGATATTCATACGATCAGGACAAGGTTGTGGCGCCGGAAGAAACCGTTCATCGAGTGACTGAAAGGTTTCGCAATTCCGGTAAAAAAATTCTCCTTAAAACGATCCGGATAGATTCTGGCCGTCTTAATATTCCCGTTTTCATAAGTTTGTGTGGACCTGAGGCTACAAGGCTTACGGGAACTAAAAAGCAGATGGGGAAAGGGGCAACCCCTGAGCAGTCCCGAGCCAGTGCCCTAATGGAACTTGCGGAACGGTTTAGTTTTTTTGCCTTTTTTAAAGACAGACAGCATCCGATTTACAAATGGAAAGAAATTGAAGCCGATGCCATTGAGCCGGCGCAGCTCCTTCTTGCAATCCATGACGGCACAACCGATCTAGGAAGGGTTTCGCTTTTTCTCAAAGACCTTCCCATGCGCTGGGTGGCTGCTGCTAGTCTCAGTGACGACAAGGACGTATGGGTCCCTATTGACTGGTTCTATCTGATCAATGAATACAATGGGGCAGCTGCCGGTAATACGATCGAAGAAGCCATAGTCCAAAGTATGTGTGAAGTCATCGAAAGGCACGTGGGAACAGTTATCAGCTACAACCATCTGGTTACACCTATTGTTGATTTTGGAACCGTAAAAACGGAGGCAGCGAGGGAACTCATACGCAAGTTTGTGGACAAAGGTATTAAGCTATATCTAAGAGATTTCTCACTAGATACGGGTATTCCATCGGTCGGAGCTCTTGCCTATGATCCGTCGACCTTTCCCGAAAAAAGCGAAATTGTTTTTACGGTTGGAACCACAACAGATCCGGAAAAATCTCTGTGTAGAGCCCTAACAGAAGTGGCACAATTGGCCGGAGATTTTGAAAATCGAACATCCTATAAGCCGACATATCCAAAATATGGTTCTCTTGAAGAAGCAAAATATCTCATGGCTGATGGCCCGGTAGTTTCCCTTGATGATCTTCCATCCGTGGCGAGCTACAACCTGAAGGTAGAAATCGAATCTTTAGTGAATCGAGTTCGTTCAAGAATGGGATGGAAAGCTTTTGTTGTGGATACCACTCATCCGGATTTGAACATTCCTGCAGTTTATACCATAATGCCTGGGGCATATTTTCTCGATCGTACTACGGGGACAGATTTCCCCCAACACATGGCAAGGACTCTATTGTCCTACATGAATCCAAAAGACGCAGCCTTTTACATAGAGCGATTGATTAAGTTTTTCGGACAGCGGTATGACCTCAGGTTTTTTATGGCCCACGCTATGGAGGAGTCAGGCGACGTTGTCGGGGCTCTTGACTTGTATAAGTCTGTTTTGAGCGAAGCAATGGGAAAAGATGAACGGGCCAGTGTGCTCGTTAACATTGCTTCCTGTTATGCTAAACTTGAAAGTTTTCAATCCGCTTTGAAATACCTCGAAAAAGCAGAGGAACTTCAACCGGATTTGAAGGAACTTCACCATCTCAAAGGAGTTTGCTTGTTCAAACTAAAAAGACATGAAGAGTCCATTGAAGCTTTTGAACGGGTTATCGAACTGGATCCGAGTTCCGCTATAGATTACGCTAATATAGCTTCTAACTTGAGAGACATGGGCTATACAAAAGAGGCTATAATACTTTATGAAATGGCTCTGGACATGGACCCGTCGCTGGAATTTGCGCACCATAACTTGTGTTCATTAAAGGCTAAAGAGAAACAGGCATGAACGAGTACCTTCATTTGAAAAGACAAATAAGCACGCGCATTGAGGTTCTCAGGGACATTGTTGATACCCTGCGTCGATGGGACATCGTTGATGAACAAACGCTGGGGGTATGGCAGGGGCAGTTGGAAGCAGTTCGTGATGTTTGTGAACAGTCCGCGTTACGGATTGCCGTCGTAGGACCCGTAAAATCGGGAAAGAGTACCCTTATAAATGCCCTTATCGGTCGTGATTTGTTAAAACGAGGAGCCGGGATAATTACCTCCTTTGTAACTCGAGTCATAAATAATGAATTTCCTCATGCTCGAATAGAAATTAAAAGCTTTGATGAAATCACATCAGAGCTAAAACGAGCCATTAGTATGCTACCGTTTCCGGTTGAAAGAAAGTCATCATGGGACTTGCGAAGTCCTTCGGACAGGGAAACCATAAGAGAAATTGTCGGTAGCGCAATAAGGGATAAAAGTGGTGGCTCGAGCCCTCTTAATCCAAATGCTCTCTTGCTTCTTTCCTTGGTTGAAGGGTTTGAAAACGTTGAATCTTATTTACGAGAGGGTCAATTTATCTTGAAGTTCGGGCCAGAAGAACTGGATGGCCACCATAAGTTTGTTAGCAATGAGAGCCTTGCCGTTTACGTAAAAAATACGGAAATTCACTGTCCCATCGGATGGATTGAAGAACCCATCGAATTGGCCGATTGCCAGGGTAGTGATTCGCCCAATCCTCTGCACCTCGCCCGTCTGCAGGAATACTTGCTACGGTCGCACTTTGTGGTATATGTCGTGAGTAGTCGCATGGGTTTGAGGGAAGCGGATTTCAAGTTGCTCGACCTATTAAGAGCCCTTCAGGTATTTCCACACACACTATTTGTACTGAACGTGGATGTTGATGTGCACACAGATCTTGGAGATCTTCGGGAACTGGAACGGCGCGTTGTGGATGAGTTAAAGTGGATGGTGGAAAGCCCGGTGGTGTACTCTTTTTCTGCGTTGGCCGAGTTAACTAGGGTGCTGGGAATGGAAGCGGATGAAAAAGAAGCCAGAAAATTACGCCTCTGGGATGAAGTGCATTCAGATATTGTGCGGTTTTCAAAAGAGCAATTTAGCGATTTTAAAGAGCATCTGCGGAGCAAGATCCTGCAGGAAAAAGCCTATTTGCTTTTGTCGTCGGGACTTGGGCGCCTCAGAATGACGGCTTCATCGGTCCATGATTTTGCTGTAACCCAGAAGAAGCTTTTGCACAGTAATCTTGAAGAATTGAAGCGCATGGACCTTGATATGAAACGCCGCCGCGATGCCCTCATGACTACTTTGAGCAGTCTTGAAAACACCGTTTCTGGCCTTCGGGATACGCTACGGGAAGAGCTGGACAGAGCGATGCATGTGTTTTTCAATGTGTCTTCAGGCCCCGTTGTTCGAGAAATCCTGGGAATGATTGACTCGTACCGCATTGCCCCTTCCTATGAAGAAAAGTTTTCCGATCCACGCCGTGTGGCGGCCGCTCTTCACGCTTTTTACGCCGAATTTCGCCAAGCCATTGTCAAGTTTTTGACAGAAACTGTTAACCTGCGGATTTTGGATTTTGCCAAGCAGCAGGAAGGTGTCCTCAGGGACAGGTTTGACCAATCTGCCCGAGCATTTGCCACACTTTTTATGGTGGCTTTGAACGATTATAGAAAAACCCTTGAACAAGTGGAGTTGTCTTTACAATCGTTTGAAGCGGGTGACATAGCCCCGTGGAGTCCTCCCAGCGATGTGGTGCCTCCCAGCTTTAGCACTTTCGCAGAGGATCAGGTGCTAAGCCGGGGTGTATTGTTGATAAAATACGGCATTGGGAGGATAGGGCGCATTTTTAGAAGGTTCATTGATAAGCTGTCTGGTAGAAGGCGGTCGTGGGAAATTTTTGTTTCGCGCGATAATTTGGATGAAGCTGTGGAACTAGTAAAGCGGGAACTCCGAGAAGAGCTTTTGTATGCCGTTAGAGATTATCGCCAGAATTTTAAGTTTCAATATCTGTACCGGCTGATTGACGATGGGATTGCTCATATAATAAGGGAATTCAGAGTAAGAGCTGAGTTGATAGCGACAGATCTTGAGAAATTGCTGGATGTTGCGCAGAGTGAAGGGGGGATAAAGCAGGAATTGCTGGAGGATCTGGAAAAGGCTGTTCAGGTTTGTTCCGCAATGGCGGATGAACTGGAAGACTTACGATGCGCTATGCAAATTCGCTCATGTTCAGGCAATGAGGCCAACCATCAGGCAGGATGTCTGCCCGAAGTCTGATTTCCTTTTCCGTTACCGGATGGCGGAAGGTTAGCCTCCAGGAGTGTAACAGAAGCACGGGATTAGGAGGACCTCCGTAAATTCTGTCTCCTGGAATTTTTAACCCACTTGCCTGAACATGTAGACGAATTTGATGGGTTCGGCCTGTCCTGGGGATTGCCAGCAATAAATATCTGTTTCCAATATTTTGCAAAACTTTGAAAAATGTTGTTGCACTTTTACCGCGACCTTTGTGGGTCCACCCATAGCGGTGATGCTGGCGGATTATGTCCTGATCTACCACCCATTCCTTGGAAGGCGGTTCACCTTCCACACACACGAGGTATTCCTTGGTTATTTTCCTCTCCTTGAATAGGAAGGATATTGCTTTATTTACGGCTTTGTCCTTTACAAATAGTATTATGCCGGATGTGTCCTGATCCAGTCGGTGATGAATGGCGAGATAGACAGGGTTGTTTTCTCTTTTTGAAAGAAATCGTTTAAGGGCTTCGTAAACGTTGTTATAGCTATCCGAAGGTGTCTGCTGGCAGGGGATGCCCGGTTCTTTATTGTAGAAAATAAACCATTGATCTTCGTACAGTATCCTGTCCGGACTGATTTCATAAAACCGCTTTGTGCCATGCCATGGCCAATAGAGTCGAACTTCGTCCCCACAGGTTACGGTTGCTTTCGGATTAAGAACCCTTCTGGAATTTACGTGAACGGATCCAAATCTTATAAGTTCATCAGCATCTCGTGAAGATAACCCCGTTTCTCTTTGAATAAATGCAGAAAGTGGCAACCTTTGTTCTAGTGGCAGATCAACCTTCCACTGCCAGTAAGTAAGTTGAAAAGAGGACGCAGGTTTGCGGGCGGATTTCATAGGGAAGCTTCATTAGCGCTGCTTTCTTCACCTTCAGAATCAGATGCGGCAAAACCTTCTTCCATCGATTCTTCAATAAGCTCGTCAATATCCGTTTCTAGGTCATCTCCGATTTCCCGCCCCATGGTTTTCATGAATTTTTCCACACTCTTTGGATCGTTTTCATCGAAGCTTCCCCATTTTGCCGGATCGGCCAGGCGTTCTAGCCTGGTTTCTTCGGAAAGTCTTACGCGAACTCTTGAGATAAGGCGATCCAATTCTCTGCTTCCGCAGTATTTACACGCCAAGTCGCCAATTACTTCCGATACACGAAAGGTGATAAATTCATTTTTGCGACCGCACCCCCTGCATCGATACTCATAGATGGGCATCATTATCCTCCTTAATGTTCCTCTTCCGGAGGCTCCAGATGATAGACGCCCTCAAACGACGGATTGTCATCCGTAATTATATGACCTTCCTCTCGCTTGTAAGCCTCTTCCAAATACGGCGGTAGCCAGAAAAGGTTTTCCAAAATTTCTGGGGTAATGGCCCGCAATTTCATGCCGGATTTTCTAAGGCGTTGGGCAACTTCCTTCGGTTCCCACTTTTCCTGAAGGGTGACCAGTATATGTGAATCGGGGCGGTGAAAGCTGTGCAAGTTATACATATAAGGCTTTACTACGGGGAACACGGCCTTGAGGGTATTTACCATGCGGGCATGAAGTATATTTTCCTGAGGGCTCGTGCCTTCTCCCTGAATAGCCATGCAACCATTAGGGGTAAGGCAATTTTTAAGAGCCGAGTAAAACTCCTTTGTGAAAAGGTAAACTGCGGGGCTGTCTTGCAGGGGATCGCTGAGATCCACAATGATCACATCAAATTTTTCTCGGCATTCTTCGGCGAACTTTCTGCCGTCGCCAATAATCAATTCTGTGCGGGGATCATCGAATGCTCCCGCGCTCCACTGGGGCAGGAATTTCTTGCAAATTTCAATCAATTCGCCGTCTATGTCCACCATTACTACCCGTTGGACCGTTTTGTGGCGAAGCACTTCCCTCAAAGTAGCCCCTTCTGCTCCACCGATAATTAGCACCGATTTCGGCTCGGGATAGCTGAACATAACGGGATGTACCAGGAACTCATGATATATGAACTCATCCTGCTCAGCCGATTGTCCAACTCCGTCCAGGAATAACATACGCCCATGGAACCGCGTGTCCACAATATCTATTTTCTGATATTTTGACCGCCCGCTAAACACAACTCTATCGCATAGGTAGCTAATTGCTACCCCGTTGTTGGCCGGTTCCCGTAGCCAAATAAAAGACCCGCTTGCTTCAGTAATGATCGTCACGGCTTATGCTTCAACTCCCCTTCAGGTACGTCCAACGTTCCCCTTTTCATTTCCACAATAGACATGCTGCCAGCTTTAAGCGCTTCCTTCAAGAAGCGCAGGGCAGCGTCAGCATCAATCTGTTCCCCGCAGGTGAAGATGTCCAGGGCACAATAGCCATATTCAGGCCATGTATGTATGGAAAAGTGGGACTCGGCTATGACAACCACCCCACTGACGCCGTGGGGATTGAATTGGTGGAACACTGGTTTGATAATAGTTGCCTTGGAAATGTTGACTGCGTCGATCAGGAGCTTTTCGATTTTTTCGACGCTTGCAATTAGATTACGATCACAATCGTAAAGCTCGGCAATCAAGTGTTTACCCAGTGATTTCATCTTCGTCTCTGCTTCCTCATGTCATGGTTTTACCTTCATCTTACAAGTTCACAAAAAGAAAAACCTCCACTTCATGGGGGGGAACCTACCCCAACAACACCATAAATGGAGGCGCAACCTCAAAACCGCCATTACTATACGAATTTTTTTCAACCGTGCAACAAGAATCTTCAACTTTGTTAAAAAAATTCAATTTTCCGAAGGGTTAGGAGGGCAGAAAAGAAATTGGCAAAATCCTGTCGACAACAACATAGCGAATTGCATGTGTTTGTCGGACATGATAACAATCATTGATAAGTTGTTTTCCAGTTGCTTGAGCTGGCTTTTATGGTGATTTTTGTAAACGCATTATTGTATGGCGGAATCAAGATGTTGGTTCTTACAAGCAGGAGCACTGAGAACGATTTATCTTTTGCGGGCGGGAAGACCCCTTCCGTAAGGGAGGGGATGAAAGCCCGCAGGTGCCGTTAGCACCTTGAAACTAAACAACCGTGAATGTAAATTACAACCTCAGAGATGAAAACAAAAAGAGCAATAGTCCTGGAATTAAACAACTTGACAAAGGAAATTCAAAAGGAAGTGGTTTGATTTTGTAACGGGACTCAAAAAAGTGGTCAAGATAAGGATCTACAAGTTGTGTGAAGGTATTTCCGAGTCCCTGCTTTTTGCGGGGATAGGAGTAGAGGGTAGTGTGAACCCGCCCGAAGGGATAAGGGTAGGGGTGACCTATCAAACTCCCTTAGAAGCTTCGTCCGTAAGGGTGGAGTAGTTCACTCAATTGGTAGAATTATACGCTTTTTTGTTCTTGGGAATATGGTTTTTACTGCAGCTTTACAGTGGAACCTTTTCCTTGGTGGCTGACTGCAGACAGGTGGGTGGCATAGCTTGGTGGGCTCATGTAGGAGGATGGCTGGGGGTATTGTACTGTTAAGACTGTTACGTGTGAAAAGGCGGGGTTGAAAATGCAAGGAAACAAAGAATCAGAGTTGCCCTTTATTAGTGCTATTCGAGAAGGGGTTGTGCTAGATGTCATTGTTCAACCCAGGGCGTCTAAGGATGAAATTGCAGGTCTTCAGAATAACCGTCTCAAGGTCAGGATTACCGCCCCGCCCGTTGAAGGAAAAGCTAATAAGGCTTGCGAAGAAGTGATTGCAAACTTCTTGGGTTTGCCAAGAAAATTAGTTGTTGTTCATAAAGGACATAAATCTCGTCAGAAGAGAATTTTGATTTTGGGTTTTTCCTTAGAGGAAGTAAAAAAGACTTTCCTGAAAAAACTCCCTGTGAAATATCTAAGATGATGGAAGGGGCATGTGTATTGCTGAACTGTTCTCTTAAGAAAACTATGGAGCCCGTCGAATTAGAATTTAGAAAATTTTTCCGACCTTGAGCGGGGTGATTTTATGACTCAACCTTCAACTTACCAGAAGCTCGGCCAGATTTTGGTTAAAGGTGGGTATATATCCAAACAGCAATTACAGGATGCCCTTAACGAACAACGAAGAACCCGTGAACGCCTTGGGGCAATACTCATTAAACAGGGTCTTATTACAGAACAGGATCTTGCCATTGCCCTTGCAAGGCAATTGAAGCTTCCACTTGTAAACCCGCTCAGGTTAAACATTTCCCAAGAAGTACGGGAGCTGATTCTTCAAGAATCGGCAGAAAAATATATGACTGTTCCTTTTGGGTTGAATGGGAACGTGCTTCACGTGGCAACCTCTGATCCTACTAACCGGCTGGCAGCGGACGACCTCAGGTTTTTAACACAAAAAACCATCCGGTTTCATGTCGCTACCGAAAGCTCGATCAAAGCAATACTAGAGCAGCAAAAGACGACGGAAACGGTTCTTGATGAAGCCCTGAAAATGCTCTCAAACGATGCCGAACTGAGTGTGATTGAAGAAACAGAAGATCTGGACCTTGCCGATATTGAAACGGCAACGGAAGATGCACCCATTGTGCGACTTGTTAATTCACTTCTTGCGGATGCTATTAATCGTAGGGCAAGCGATATCCACATTGAGCCTTACGAAAAGATGCTCCGTGTACGATATAGGATTGACGGTGTTCTCTACGAAGTTATGAGACCGCCGGTGAGATATAAAAATGCTATCGTCTCGCGAATTAAGATCATGAGCAATCTCGATATTGCCGAACGAAGGCTTCCTCAGGATGGCCGAATAAAGGCGAAAATTCATGGTAGGGAAGTGGATTTCCGTGTGTCGTGCTTACCCACACTTTTCGGAGAAAAAGTGGTACTCCGTATTCTGGACAAGTCTAACCTTCAGCTTGATATGACCCAACTGGGTTTTGAAAAGGATCAGCTTGAAGTTTTCAAAAATGCTATTTATCAGCCTTACGGAATGGTGCTGGTTACGGGCCCAACAGGTAGTGGGAAAACTACCACCCTTTATAGTGCGCTTACTGAATTGAACAAAGTGGAGCGGAACATTTCCACGGCTGAGGATCCGGTAGAATATAACCTGCCAGGGATTAACCAAGTACAGGTCAACGATTCGATAGGACTTACTTTTGCGACGGCACTGAGGGCTTTTTTAAGACAGGATCCCGACATTATTATGGTGGGTGAGATTCGCGATCTGGAGACGGCCGAAATTGCCGTCAAGGCAGCCCTTACGGGTCACTTGGTTTTAAGTACTCTGCATACCAACGATGCACCAAGCACCGTTACTAGGCTAATCAACATGGGGGTTGAGCCTTTTCTTATTGCTTCTGCCCTGAATCTAGTGCTGGCCCAGCGTCTTGTCCGCAAACTCTGCGATCAGTGCAAAACCGTCGATGAAGTACCGCCGGACGTGTTACTTGATCTGGGAGTTCCAGAAAGGGAGATTGATACCTTCGAGTGTTACAGGGCAAGGGGGTGTAGCGCGTGTAACAACACAGGGTATCGAGGGCGTGTGGCCCTTTATGAGGTGATGCCCATGTATGAGGAGCTTCGGGAATTGGTTCTTGCAGGAGCTTCGGCAGCCGAAATAAGGAAAGAGGCGATAAGACTTGGCATGAAGACATTACGCCAGAGCGGGATTGAAAAGGTTAAGGAAGGAATTACTTCCATCGAAGAGGTTGTTAGAACCACTTCCGTAGGATAAAGCCATGCCTGAGTTCATATGGATCGGAAAAACCAGAAGTGGAGACAAGATACGAGGCAAATTAGAAGCCGACGATGCAAAAACGATAAGGAGAATACTGGAGCGACAAGGAGTAAAGGTTCTAAAGGTAAAACCTGCTCCCAAGCACATTGCCGAATACCTTCCTTTCCTTGCACCGAAGGTGAAACTTCCCGATATGGTAATCTTTGCAAGGCAGTTTGCCACTCTTATCAATGCAGGTGTTCCCATAGTCCAGACTCTGGATATACTCAGAGAACAGACGGATAATTTCACTTTTAAAAAAGCGCTGCTGAATGTTCGTGAAGCCGTAAAAGCTGGCGACTCCCTGTCTGATGCCATGAAAAAAAATCCAAAGGTTTTCGACGAACTTATGGTGAACTTGATAGGAGCAGGGGAAGCCGGTGGTGCCCTCGACGTCATCATGAACCGCCTTGCCGATTATCTGGAAAAGGTGGTGATGATCCGGCGCAAGATAAAAAGTGCCATGTTGTATCCAATAGTAATCTCTGTATTTGCCATTGTCGTCGTAATGGTGTTACTCATCTATGTGGTGCCTATTTTTAAAAGGATGTTTGAGGAAGCTGGCATGAGTTTGCCTCTTCCAACGCAGGTGGTTGTTAGCATAAGTAATTGGTTGCGTAACTACTTCCACTTGTTTATTATTTTTCTCATTCTATTTGGATTTTTGCTCAGATGGTTCAAAAAAACCGAGCGCGGACGCTTACTGATAGATAAAACACTATTGAGTCTTCCCGTATTTGGTCTCCTTCTGAAAAAGGCGGCTGTTGCCCGTATGTGTCGTACTCTAGGAACCCTGGTGGAAAACGGTGTTCCCATACTGGATGCGCTTACTATAAGTGCCGGAACTGTCGGTAATCGAGTGCTAGAAAAAGCATTATATTACACGAGGGAAGAGGTATCCAGGGGTCGAGGCGTTTCTGATCCGATGGAAGAGACCCACGTTTTTCCTGTGATGGTGCCTCGAATGATTAAGGTTGGTGAAAATACCGGTGCTGTCGATGAGATGCTCAACAAAATTGCAGACTTTTTCGAAGATGAAGTTGACAGAACTGTTGAAGCATTAACTTCCCTAATAGAACCAATATTTATTGTGTTCCTAGGAGTAGTAGTCGGCGGTATCCTTATTTCCATGTACTTGCCCATATTCCAGTTAGGTCAAACGATCGGATAATCTTTGTCCGATCAAACGTTTTTGAAACATGCAAGTTTCTTCTGATAGACGAGATGATTTTATATATCATATTTACATTGTTTTGCTGGTAAGGCTTTTTCTGGGCCTCGTCTTTTTTGGCCTCTCTTTTTATCTTTTCTGGAAAAGCAAAATTCGAATTACTGATCCCCAGATCCGCCCTTTTTACATATTCTCGCTTTTACTACTCGTGTTTACTATTGCGGGAGCGGCAACCCTCAGACGTTTTTACAACAAGGCCATAACTGCCTATGCCGCATGTCAGATTGGTTTCGACGTGTTCGCCGTGTCGGTCTTTGTTTGCCTTTCAGGAGGTGCCAATAGTCCATTCCCATCTTTTTATATACCCGTTGTGCTGCTCGCTGCATTGCTCTTCCGGATAAAAGGGGCTATATACACGGCCATTGCGTCGATCCTGCTTTTCGGCAGCATCGTTTTGCTACACTATAGCAAACTCTCCTGTTGTGGTTTCGTTCCGGAAAGTCTGGCACCTGCTTCAATTTCCATGAGCCGTACTTTTTACACATTGGCCGTTTACTCTGTCACGTTTCTATTCTCTGCTATTAGTGCCGGAATTGCCGTCGACAAATGGCAAGAGACAGAAGCAGGGCTGAAGAACCTTGCTAATCGTTTTCGCCGTTTTCGGTTTATGCACGAGTTAATTTTAGAACATGTACCGTCCGGAGTGATTTTATGTGATCAAAGCGGAAATGTGCTGTATGCGAATCGCGCTGCTGCTTTCATATTGGAGATCAATAGAAAGGAATTAGTAGGTCGAGATATGCGATCCATTATTCCTCAGCTATCAGATGTCATTAGGAAGTATGGGCTGGGTGAACATGAGGTGTTGCGTCGAGAGTTTTTATATAAGTCACCATTAGGGGATGCGTCTAAGATCATAGGTTGTAGCGTCTGTGGCGTGGAGGAAGACGGATTTCCCGACGCTTTCGTCCTGGTTTTTCAGGACATAACTAGCCTCAAAAAAATGGAAGAAGAAAAACGTGCTCTTGAAGATTTCAAACTGGTGGCCAAGGCTACTGTGGAAATTGCTCATAACATTAAGAATCCGCTTGGAGCAATAAGCGGTGCTGCACAGATGCTGGGAGATAACATCTCGTCTCTCAAATACAGCGCAGGTGGAACGGTAAATGACCTTTGTGCAAGGCTTGCTTCGATAATTCAGCGCGAAAGTGAAAGGCTCAACGATTCCGTTCGGCTACTCATGCATATGAGTCGTAGCGCCTTCAAAGAGCCCGCACCGGATGTAATTGACGTGTCCGAGGAGGTGAGTCGGATTTTGTCCCTTTTTGAGCAGTATTATCGAAGAAGGGGCGAATATCGCATTGGGGTGGACCTTGCGAAAGGCTGCAGGATTTTGATCGATCCCGGGGATTTTGAGATCATCATGTGGAACCTTCTGGAAAACTCATGCGATGCCATGCCTGAAGGCGGCGAAATTTTTGTTTCAGTAAAGATTGGCGACGACGATCCAAACAGCGTCGAAATTTTAGTAAAAGACACCGGGCCGGGAGTAGATCCCAACATCAGATCTCGTATATTCGAACCCTTTGTTTCTACCAAGACCGATGGTAGTGGTCTTGGACTTAGCATAGTAAACAACTTGGTTAAAAAAGCGGGTGGCCGAATCGAACTTCTGAATAGCTCTGAAGGAGCTGCTTTTCGTATCGTCTTTTCCCGGCATGAATAAGAAGAAAAATTTGCCTGTGACCCTTGTCAGGATAGCATCGTGTGTTTATATTAGCACTCGCGAGGAGAGAGTGCTAACGGGAAAGAATTACCATCTTTCAAGTAAAGGAGGGAGTTGAAGTTATGAAACTGAGGCCGCTCAATGATCGAGTTGTCGTAAGAAGGATTGAAGAAGAGGAGAAGACCCCCGGTGGAATTATTATCCCGGACACGGCTAAGGAAAAGCCCATTCAGGGTGAAGTGTTGGCTGTTGGAACGGGCAAACTTATGGATGATGGAAACCGAAGGCCCTTAGATGTGAAAGTAGGAGATCGGGTTTTGTTCAGCAAGTATGCGGGAACGGAAGTGAAGGTAGAGGGTGAAGAACTGCTCATTATGCGAGAAGACGACATTCTTGCGATTATCGAAAACTAAAAATCCTGCAAGAGGGGAGGTATTAGGTCATGGCAGCAAAGCAGTTAGTATACAATGTAAAGGCACGAGATGCATTGTTAAAGGGAGTTAATATTCTTGCTGATGCTGTAAAGGTTACACTCGGACCGAAAGGGCGCAATGTTGTAATTGAAAAGCCTTTTGGTGGTCCTGTTGTGACCAAAGACGGCGTGACAGTTGCTAAGGAAATTGAGCTGGAAGATAAGTTCGAAAACATGGGCGCTCAGATGGTTAAAGAAGTTGCCAGCAAAACAAGCGATGTTGCTGGCGATGGAACGACCACAGCTACGGTTCTGGCTCAATCCATTTATTTTGAAGGTTCCAAGTTGGTAGCAGCCGGTGCCAATCCTATGGCTCTGAAGCGAGGAATAGAGAAGGCTGTTGATGTTGTGGTAGATGAACTCAAAAAGCTGAGCAAACCTGTTAAAGACGAGAAGGAAATTGCTCAGGTTGGAACAATTTCAGCGAACAATGATCAGATGATCGGAAACATCATCGCCGAGGCGATGAGCAAGGTGGGTAAAGAAGGTGTTATCACCGTCGAAGAAGCTAAGGGTATGGAAACGACCCTTGAAGTAGTCGAGGGTATGCAGTTTGACCGTGGGTATATATCCCCCTACTTTGTCACCGATGCCGAAAAGATGGAAGTAGTTCTGGAAGATCCGTACATTTTAGTGCATGATAAAAAAATAAGTTCCATGAAGGACCTGTTGCCCATACTTGAAGAAATTGCCAAAATGGGCAAGCCGCTTCTTATCATTGCAGAAGACGTTGAAGGTGAAGCCTTGGCAACTCTAGTGGTCAATAAGCTGAGAGGAACCCTGCAAGTTTGTGCGGTCAAAGCTCCAGGGTTTGGTGAACGCAGAAAGGCCATGCTTGAGGATATTGCCATCCTGACGGGTGGTCAGGTCATTAGTGAGGAAAAAGGCATTAAGCTGGAAAACGCTTCCATAAGCGATCTGGGCCGTGCCAAGACTGTACGAGTAGATAAGGACAATACCACCATAATTGACGGTGCCGGTGAGAGAAGGGCGATTGAAGCGCGAGTTAAGCAGATAAGGACACAGATTGAAGAAACCACTAGCGATTACGATAGGGAGAAACTACAAGAGCGGTTGGCCAAGCTGGTGGGCGGTGTTGCCGTAATCAGCGTTGGTGCTGCTACTGAGACTGAGATGAAGGAAAAGAAGGCTCGAGTTGAAGACGCTTTGAATGCTACTCGTGCAGCTGTCGAAGAAGGCATTGTACCGGGTGGTGGTGTGGCTTATATCAGATGCTTACCTGCACTGGAAAACCTGAAACTCGAAGGCGACGAACAGATGGGCGCTGACATAATCAAGCGAGCCCTTGAAGAGCCTGCGCGACAGATAGCAATAAACGCCGGAGAAGAAGGTTCCATAATCGTACAGAAAATCAAAGAGAAAGAAGGAAGTTACGGCTTCAATGCTCAGAATGGTGAATTCTGCGACCTTTATGAAGTCGGTATTATTGATCCCACTAAAGTTGCACGATCAGCCTTGCAGAATGCAGCCAGCGTTGCATCTCTAATGTTGACCACCGAATGCATGGTCGCCGAAATACCCAAAAAAGAGGAACCTGCAACTCCCGGTGCCGGAATGGGCGATATGTACTAACAAATACGCTTAACTATTAGCATATCCGAAAATAAAGCGCGGCACATGCCGCGCTTTATTTCTTGTATCGAAACAGTTTGTCGCCTAAATTTTGCGTGGCGAAGTCAAACTCATTTATTTATGAAATTTTTAATTTTAAGCGGTTCAGGTGATTCTTCAGCACACTGTTTCCAGGATAGTTTTTGAGGCCATTTTCGAGTGTCCTTACGGCCATGCCGATTTCTCCGCGGATTTCATACAACCTTGCCAGAACAAGCCACACGTAAGGTTCAGCTTGTCCCTTTTTGACCCTTCGTTTCACGAGATATAAAGCAATGCTAGATCCGACAGCATAGAATAGTTTTCTGGGCCAGGTAAATATTCCCATCATTTCTTTCCCCGCTATGGTATGACCAACCTTTTTATCATACGCACTGCATCATACGGATCGTCTATGACGGTAATAATATCCAAATCGTCAGGGGATATGTAATTTCGCTTAAGAAGTGTTTCTTTTATCCAATCAATCAAACCGTTCCAGTAATCGCTACCCACCAGTATAACGGGAAAGGATTTTAGGCGTTTAGTTTGGATTAAAGTAAGCGCTTCAAAAATTTCGTCTAGGGTTCCGAAGCCTCCCGGCATTCCTACATAAGCCTGAGCGTATTTGATGAACATTACCTTGCGTACGAAAAAGTAACGGAACTGGAGTTTAACGTTTGCGTATTCATTAGGAGCTTGTTCGAAAGGAAGCTGTATGTTCAAGCCAACGGACTTTGCGCCCCCTTCGGCTGCTCCCTTGTTTCCAGCTTCCATTATACCTGGTCCACCTCCCGTGATTATATTAAAGCCATTCTTTGCCAACTCACGGGCGATTATAACAGCCTTTTCATAGGTTTCATCCCCAGGTTTTACTCTGGCGGATCCAAAGATCGAGACGGCAGGATATATGTCGGCAAGGAGTTCAAAACCGTCAACAAATTCGGCAAGGATTTTAAAAAGGCGCCACGAGTCTTGAATCGTCATGGCATCGATGATGTACTGTTTCTCCCTCATTTGTTCCTCCTTTTCAATCGTCAAAATGCCTGGCCGATGCTGAAGTAAAATTGGAAAGGTCCAAAAAAGTCCTGATCGGGCGGATTCAGCTGGTAACCCAAGTCCAACCTTAAAGGCCCTATTGGCGTTTTGTATCGGATGCCGCATCCCGTTGTGTACCGAAAGTCGGTCAGTGAGAGGTTAATCTGTTTTTCAGCCACCTGTCCAAAGTCAAAAAACAACACTCCTTCAATCTTTCTCTCAAAAATTTTTACGGGGAATCTAAAGTCGAAATTTGCTTCCACCACCGATTCACCACCTAGTGGGTTACCTTCGGAATCCAATGGCCCCAGTTTCTGATAAGGGTATCCGCGTATGCTGTTGCCCCCTCCGGCGAAAAATTTCTTAAAGATGGGAATTTCCTGAGAATCTTCCAAATTTACAATGGTGCCCCATTTTGCTCTCATACCTACAATGAACCTCTTCATGAAAGGAGTGTATTTTCTGACTTCGCAGCTTGCCTTTATAAAACTGGCTTCCGATCCGGTCCACTGTGATGCCCATTCGGACCGGAGATAAATCCGGTAGCCTTCGGATGGATCGATCGGATTATCCACTTTTTCCCTGGTTGTTCCAAAAACAAGGGATGAAATGAAGTAGTTGTCCTTTTGCCTGTTGCTTAGTTGATTTAACGGATCGGGGTTTGCGTATATTTCGTCCAGTTTATTAAATTCTAAATTATGCCCTGCGTAGATAGTGGTCAATGGAAATAGAGCAAGATTCAGGCGGGGAGCGCTGAAAAAGGTACGAACTTTGTAACCTTCCTGATCTTCTCTTTGCCAGCCTGTTTTCCATTCAAACCAGTGATTAGAGTAAAAAAGGTGAGGCTGAATAAAACTGGTTTCCAAGCTTTGTTCGCGAAAGCTACCTCGGGCATAAACCTTAAGGCGCCTACCGTCTCCAAAGAAACGTCGGGCTTCAAGTTCAACTCGTCCTCTGAGCTTATCTTCTGTACCGTAGCCAAAACCACTCCTTACGGTATAAGGTTTTGCCTCTTCGACTCGTACGAGCACGCCTACAACGGGACTTGTGCGATCTTCCAATCCTGTGACTTCTATATCCACAAAAGAAAAAAGCTGTGTATCAAAGAGCTTTTTTTGGCTTTCCTTTATTTTTGAAGCCTGAAATCGGTCGCCTATCTTAAAAAGAAGGTTGTGGAAGATTTCTCTTCTCTCAACCTTATTCAGGCCCCTCACCGATATGTTTCCTATGATACATACAGGGCCCGTATCGACATCGATGAATACCCTGGCCTTTTTGGTTTTCCGGAAAATCCTCGCTTTTTGATCAATTTTTGCCTTTGGATAGCCCCATTCAGAGAGAAAGCGCAGGATTATTTTTCTGGATTTTTTGTAATCTTCGATCCTGAATCGTTTTCCGACTTTCAAGGGCAGCAAGTTCATGAGTTCAGGATGCCACGGGCTTGTATCTTTGCCGTTTATCCGAAGCTTGAGGAATTCAACCAGAGTTGGCGGTCCTTCCTGGACTTTTATGACTATTCTAACCTGCTTCAGGGATACTTTTCGAACTTCTTCTAGTTCAACCATGGCATCATAAAATCCCTCAGATCTATAAAACTTCCGTATGCGGTCTATGTCTTTTTTGAGAATCTCTTCCCTATAAGGTGTTTTGTGGAAAAAGGAAAACAGACCTTCCCGTTTTGTCGTTAGAAGTTTTTTTATCTGGCTGTCGGAAAATGTTTTATTCCCCTTGATGGTTATCCACTGGATAAATAAGTCTGATTGTTTCGCCGAAGCTACACCTACGCCAGACCATAGACTGAGCGGTAGCCATGCGAGCAAAAAGAAAAAGACCGATTTAGTGGAGGGTAACAGGATTTTTAGCCCTCCTGCTACTTATTTTAAGGCTTCCATTGCTTTCTTTGCCAGCCTTGCTTCTGCAGTATTGGGATATTTATTTATAACCTTTTCGTATAAAATCCTTGCTGCTGTAGTATCACCAAGCTTCTCCCATGCTTTACCCTGTTTGAACATGGCTATGGGCACCTTGTTGCCTTTGGGGTAGGTATCCAGCAGTTTTTGGTAGTATTCGATAGCTTTGAGATAATCTCCTCGAATGAAATATATTTCGCCAAGCCAAAAGAGGGCATTGTCGGCCAAAGGGGAATCTGGGTAACGTTTTAGAAAGGCTTTAAAGTTTTCCTCCGACTGTTTATAGTTTCTATCATGAAACGCTTTCAGCGCCCCCTCATAGGCGCTTTTTTCGTCTGATGGCTTCGGAATATTACTGGGCGATGTCGAAGTGGCTGCGGCTTGGGTGTTCGAAGCTTCAGTTATAGGCTTGACCATTACCGTAGGAACATTAGCAAGCTTTCTATCATGTTCTTCCAGTTTTCCTTCAAGCTTTCCAAGTTTCATCTGGAGTTCGTCCAACCTTGCGTTAATGTCCGCTATTGCCTGCCTATCTGCTCCGGTGGGTTCTTCCAGATGCTTTTCAAGCTCATTAACCCTTTGTTCCAGCATCACTACTCTTTGCTGAAGTAATACCTGTTCTTGAGTCGTTACACAGCCGACAGAGCATAAGGTCATGCAAAGTATTAAAAAAATGGCACCGTAGCGCATCTGTGTTTCCTCCGAATTTTAAAAGTGTATAACAAAATGGGCTCGACGGTTTTTTGCCCATGATGCCTCATCATGGCCAAGCGCTATAGGTTTTTCTTCACCGTAGCTAATCATGGTCATTCTATCAGGATTTATTCCTAGATTTACCAAATACTGCCATGCACTGTGAGCTCTTCTCTCTCCGAGGGCAAGATTATATTCATTTGTTCCCCTTTCATCGCAGTGTCCCTCGATGGTTACCGTAACGATCGGGTACTTCTTAAGAAATTCGGCCTTTTCGCGAAGAATGGCCTTTGCTTCTTCTGTCAAGGCATAGGAATCAAAATCGAAGTGAATGTCTCGATTTTCGAAAGCTTCCTTTTCTTTCAAAAATTGCTCCTTTTGTTCAACGGTGGTTATGCCCATAGCTCGCCACCTGGAATCAGTAATAGGTGTTCCCGTAGTTTCGCCTTTTAGCTCCCTCTCTTGCAAGCTTGAAGTTGTTGGAGGGGGCACATAACCAGTATGTCTTGTACAACTACTCAAACTTACCACCAAAAACAAAAGAAACACTAACCCTGCGACATATCTCATTGCTCTCGACCTCCATCCTGAAATGTTTATAATCGCGGCGACCAGGTCGGATACTTTTGTTCTCCGGGAAGTTTTATCAATCGCCTTAGATTCCGTCCATTCCTTAACATGATCCATATTTCGTATTTACCGCCGCGGTCAGATTGAAAAGCAATCATTCTGCCGTCAGGAGACCACACCGGTGCCTCATTGTTGTGTTGTCCGAAGGTAAGTTGATAAACTTCCGAACCGTCCGGGCGTGTCAAAAAAATTTGATGATAGCCTTCTACCCGGCTGCTGTAAGCTATCCATTCGCCGTCAGGAGACCAGGCCGGTGAAGTGTTGTAATTGCCTGTAAATGTAATACGTCGTCTGGTGCGATTTTCGGTGTCATAAACATATATCTGGGGTTCTCCCGTTTCTCCAGAAACATAGACAAGCTTTTTACCGTCTGGTGACCAGCTACCTGGTACCTCAATGCTCCACCCCGAAACCAATGTATCCACTATCCTTCCATCTAAATCGAGCAAGTAAATATCTGGATTATTCTTGCGCGCCAGAGTAACAGCTAGGATTGGTTTTACCGGATGAAACCTCGGAGCTACAAACACCGAAGATTGTACAGGTAGGCTTCTGACCGAACTTGTTTGGGCATCTAACAGCTTAAGCTTAACCCTTTCGTGTTCATATCCCACATAAGCTATAAATACACCGTCAGGACTCCAATTCGGAGAAACCACCATCTTTTCTTCAGGCGTTACCCTTAGCGGCCCATAGCCGTCAAAGTCGACAGTGTAAAGGGTTTGGATATCACCGGTTTTGTTTACAAATGCCAGTTTGGTGGAAAAGGAGCCCGGTTCTCCGGTAAGAGCTTTCATGATTTCGTCGGCAAAGTGATGAATCATGATTCTGTGATCTTTTATATCGCCGTCGTAGGCCCTACCTGTCACGAGTTTGCCCCTGACGGCATCGTAAAATCTAAGCTCTAGATGCAGTTTACTTCCTTCCGTTCGATACAAACCCCTTACAAGAAACTCTGCGCCAATGCTTTTCCACGATGGGAAATTTATTTCTTGGAGCGTTACTCCCATCTTTTGTGGATCCTCCAGAAATCCTTCAGGATTTAGAACATCAAAAGCGCCAGAATATCCTAGATCATTTCGCATTATTTCCGCGAAGGACGGAGCAAACTCAGGGTGATAGTTGTTGCCCATCTTAAAGTCAGGCACGGCAACAGGTAACTTCCTGAAGGAAGGATTAGTAATATCTATGTAAACTCTGGCATACACAATACCGACCGTTATGCATAGAAACAGTAACATCAACAATATGTTTGCACATCGCTTAATCAGATTTCTCATCTGCGGACACCTCGCTGGAATAAATTTTCCGGTCGAAAACGAATTCCGATTTCTTCGTAGGGCGGACTGTAGACTTCCGGAAAAGGAGGCAGAGGATTTGCCTTTTGCACCGCTTTCCATGCCGATTCGTCGAAAAGCCTGTTACCCGATTTTTTCTCAAACTTCATACTGACAATCTGTCCATCTCTTCTCACCCTGATTATAATTATCGCTTCCAGATTGCCGCGTTTTATAAGTTCCACCGGAAGGGCCCACTGTTTTTGAATTGCCCTCCAAACTTCACTATAGTAAAGACGTCTCGCTAGAGCGTGCTCGTCTTCTTTTTTTGAAGTTCTAACACTTACCCTCTGGGTTATTGGCTTGCCAAAGCGGAGCGGACGAACTTCCGGTATAAGCTTTTGCCATTCCGATGGTTTTCCCTTTTTCTCAGCGATGGCGTTTTTATCCTTTTCTGGTACGGCAGTCTCCTGTTGAGCTGGCTCAAGTGCGGTTTCTTCTGGAGCTTGCAATATCTTTGAATTAACCTGAATTTTTTTTACTTGGTACACCGGTATGACAGGGCTAGGCACAGCTTCTGAAGAAGAATTTCTTGTTTTTTCCCCCCTTGGCGCAACCATATCCGCTTGCTGGGAACCTTTTTCAAATTCTTCCATGGTTACTATTTTCACTTGATACGGGCGGAACAGCTCCAGCCGATTTTGACTTGTCCTGTAAGGAATAATAATGGCCAGAATTGCTACAATACCATGAATCAAGAGCGAACCAAAAATACCTACGAGGGAGTCACGACTCAGCTCCGGTCCCGTTATTACCCGTCGTTCCATGATTTTTTATTTTTGCCGTGATTCCGGGGTTGTTGTAATCATGCCAATGTTTTTAATTCCAGCCTGCCTTATTTTTGACATCACCTCCATGACAAACCCGTATGGCAGGTTTTTATCAGCTTTAAGAAAAACCCCGGAAGTGTCTTTTTTGTTTGCGTATATTGCAGCAAGTTTTGGAACGAGGTCTTCCAGGTTAACCTCGTATTCGTTGATGAAAACCTTCCTGTCCCCCGTGATTGAAATGACAAGCCTTTCTTCTTTGGTTTGAATTGATGGGGCTTCTACTGCCGGAACCTGTACATCAATCCCCTGCATCATGAGTGGCGCCGTGACCATGAATATAACGAGTAGAACAAGCATCACATCAACGAAGGGGGTTACGTTAATTTCAGACATAAGATTGCCGTGGCTTTCTTCAAAATAGTCTTTCATAAAGAAACTTCCGTGACCTCTGAACGACTTATCTGCGGTTCTTTTTCCTTTGACCCAGACGTGCCCATTCTTTTAACCAGATCCCTTTCCACCAGCCTCATGAAGTCGGCAATAAAGTGCCTGACTTCGATTTCAAGGAATCGCGTCTTTTGAACGAAGGCGTTATAGGCAATAACGGCCGGTATAGCAGTTGCCAGCCCAATGGCAGTGGCTATAAGGGCTTCAGCTATACCGGGCGCTACTACTGCCAGGTTGGCCGCACCCTTCAGGCCTATGCTACGGAAACTGTTCATTATTCCCCATACGGTGCCAAACAGCCCGATAAAAGGTGCACTACTACCGGTGGACGCTAGAAAAGACAGCCAGCGCTCAAGACGGGCCTTTTCTATGATCATGGTCGTGTACATGGCTCTGTAAATGCCGTCGCGGATAATTTCCAGCCTACCTTCCTGGCCGGATGAAGCTTTTTCCCCTTCACCTTCGAGTATCCTGTAAAAACGCAGGAGTTCTCCATATCCGGCTCGAAAGACGTAAACCAGAGGAGTTTCGGTAAAAATTTTGCTGTCTTTGTAAAAAAAGGAAAGGCTCTTTTGCTGGTGAAACCGTGCCAAAAAATTTATGGTTTCTTTCCTTATTTTTCGAAATTTCCATAACTTAGCGATAATAATTGCCCATGAAATTACCGACAGCACCGCAAGAACAGCGAGTACAACTCGCACCAAAGGGCCTGTGTGACCAAAGATAAACCAGAAAGATGTGTTTGCACCTTCACCAAGATGCACCGATACTAAAAGCATGTTTGCTATCCTTTTAGTGTTTTTACTTCGTCAACTATCAGCGGCATAGCCTTGCCAGCCGGAGCTGGAATGTAGATATCGCTTATACTGTTAGTTAAAGCCGATGGGACCGGGTTAATTTCAATGATGAATGCGCCGCTTTCTTTTGCGACGACCGGTATGTGGGAAGCTGGAGCGACAACAGCAGACGTGCCAATCACCAGCAACACGTCACATTGTCGAGCTACATCCATGGCTCTCATGTGGGCGTGTACCGGAATAGGCTCGCCGAAGAAAACAAAATCAGGTCTGAGAGGCCCTCCACAGGTGCAACGCGGTGGGAGATCATCGTAAGACACTTCTTTAGGCTTGTATCTGCGGCCACAATCGTCGCATCGTAGAGTTCTCGCATGACCGTGAAATTCGATTACGTCAGTGTTTCCTGCTTGTTGATGAAGGCTGTCAATGTTCTGAGTTATCACCGTTCGTAAGCATCCCAGCTTTTCGAGTTCAGCCAGTCCAATGTGGGCAGGATTAGGCTTTGCTTTGTCCACCACTTTTTGGACTTCCAGAATCATCTTCCAAACCTTAGCAGGATTACGCCTGAAAGATTCAATGTACCCATATTCCATGGGATCAAACTTGGACCACAGCCCGTCGGGACTGCGAAAATCCGGTATGCCGCTCTCGACAGAAATGCCCGCGCCCGTGAGGGCTACCCCGAAGTGGCAACCGGCCAGCCTTTCAGCAGCGTCTTTGCACAACCTTGCTATTTTATCTGTCATTGGTTTATCCTTAACCTTTGACCTATAAATATTCTGTCAGAACGTAGTCCATTCATGACCTTTAATTTGTTTATGGTCAACCCGTACTTTCGGGCAATAGATGAAAGGGTTTCCCCCTTTTTGACCACATGGTATCGCATTCTTTTAG
Source organism: Deltaproteobacteria bacterium (assembly GCA_019309115.1). GTDB lineage: Bacteria > Desulfobacterota > Syntrophobacteria > Syntrophobacterales > Thermodesulforhabdaceae > JAFDGW01. Next base: position 7,468 of record JAFDGW010000012.1, on the reverse strand, counting down.
CATATTTCTTCTGCAATTGTTGAAGCTTCTTTAGAAAATTCTGGGTGGTTCCAACGGGAATTCTAATTTCGTAGCCTCCCGGAGGTATACTGTCAGACCTGAAAGATGGGTTTAGCATGACAAAACGGCGATAGGTTATTCCGGCGCATTCTGCAACATCAACTAGTGGTAGCGAATATTTTATCCGAACCGAAACCTTTTCGAAGCTCTGAGGCTGGTAGCCGTCTGATGGAGTATATTCGTAGCCATATTTTTCGGGATGGCTCAGTACTTCTTTTATGACGAGAATTCTGAAAATGTATCTCTCCGTCTCGGTGGGGAGTTTTAGATCGTAGTAGTTACTTACCCGCTGTTGCTTGAGTTCCCGCTCTATGCGATCTTCTCCGCAATTGTACGCGGCCATGGCAAGCGTCCAGCTCTGGAATCTGTTGTAAAGATCCTGTAGATAGTCGAGCGCTTTCTCGGTTGCCTTTTCAAAGTCATATCGCTCGTCAATCTGACGGTTTATCCTGAAACCGTAGCGCTTTGCCGTGGAATAAATAAACTGCCATGGTCCCACGGCTCCGGCCGGAGATCGAACATTATGCAGAAGATCGCTTTCTGCTATGACAAGATATTTCAAATCTTCGGGTAGGTGTTTTTCCCGAAGTGTTTTTTCAAGCCACGGGAAATACCTGCTGGCTCTTTTTAACCACAGATAAACCTGAGCATGTGAATATACAACGATGGTAAATTCGCGATCAAACCGTTCCCACACATCCTCATTATAGAGAGGTACCGGTTCCCCGCACAGGTCCATATGCCTTGGGGGCGAAAAAAGTGGGATCGTGTAAGTGCTTTGACCCCATACTGTGACAGTAAAAAACGCCAGTAAAAACCACGAACCGGTAAGAATAAAAATCCTTTTTATCATGGTAGTTTACCGTCGAAACAAAACTCTGTTTCCCTATTTTGTCGAGCTCAGCAGTTCGTATTCACTGAAGAAAAAGGCAATTTCCTGCTTTGCCGTTTCGGGGCTGTCCGATCCGTGCACAGCATTCTTTTCCACATCCGTAGCGAATTCTTTGCGGATCGTCCCTGGAGCAGCGTCTTTCGGGTTTGTTGCACCCATTATTTCACGATTTTTCTGAATTACATTTTCACCTTCCAGCACCATCACCACCACAGGACCGGAAGACATAAAGTCCGTGAGGCTGTCATAAAAAGGTTTGTCTTTATGAACCGCATAAAATGCTTCAGCCTGCTCTTTAGACATGCGAACCATTTTCATAGCCACAATGCGAATTCCTTTCCGTTCGAACCAATCGATAATCTTGCCAATTACCGCTTTGGAAACTGCATCCGGTTTGATAATCGATAGCGTTCGTTCCATACTTTCCTCCTGATGAAGTAATCTACATAGTTTATAGATGGGTGCATGAGCCTTGCAACAAAAGCAATAAACTTATAACACAATCACTTGAGCGCCACAACACGAGTTGGTAAGAACAGCTTGAAAGAGGGTTGTGTTGCTGTGTTGCATTGATGTAAGCACATTACGGTATGGCGGGCTTGCCTTCAAGTTTACATGGGGGTGGTATGGATAAGAAGAGACAGGTGACGATGAGATTGCATCTGTGGCTCGAAATCGAAAATGGGATGGTTTTTGGATTGGGAAGGGCTCAGCTCCTTGCCGGTGTTGAGCGTTACGGGTCTTTAAGGAAAGCGGCGCAAGAGCTTGGCATGTCCTATCGAGCTGCCTGGGGGAAAATTAAGAAGACAGAAGAGTTGGTAGGCGATAAGCTGCTGGTAAAGACCAGTTCCCGGAGAGGTGGTTATAGCCTTACAGAGTTGGGAAGACAATTGATGAACAATTATTTTACCTGGTTCAAAGAAGTCGAAGAGATAGCATTAAACAGGGCTAAAGAGCTTTTTCCCTGGCCTATTGAATTGGTTAAAGAAGTTGGGGAAAAAAAATGAACTATCCCGACAGTTTTTGTAGATATTGCCGACTTGACCCAGGGATGTTCCAAAAAGTCACGAATGTTTAAATTTGTGGGGCCACAGCGGCGTTGTGTCTCGATGGCTTTCAAAAGTGGTTACCTCTTGGTCGCAACCGTAACAGTACTACACCCCTTACAAAATTACACAGTGCTGATTTGAACATTTTCATCATAATTCTGCTATTATGTCATTATTGACATAAACTTTGATTTCATTATAACATTGCTTCAATCTTCGATTGCACTGGTGCGTAAAAATAAAGGAGGAAAAACATGTCAAACAAGAGAATTTTGGCGTTTTTTGTTGCGATTTTGAGTATTTTTTTCGGTAATGTAAGTGCCACATTGTCCGGGAATAACATCTTAAGGATGGCCACCACAACGAGTACCGACAATACAGGGCTTCTCGACTTTTTGGCCCCGGAATTCAAAGAAGATGCGGGAATTGAGCTTCAATGGGTAGCCGTGGGAACCGGAAAAGCTCTAGAACTGGGAAAAAACTGCGATGTTGATGTTCTGCTGGTTCATGCTCCATCGGCCGAAAAGAAGTATGTGGCAAAGGGCTATGGTGTGGACAGAACAGAAATTATGTACAACGACTTTGTGATAATAGGTCCGAAAGATGATCCGGCCCGCATTAAAGGGAAGAGCCCTGTAGAAGCTTTGAAAATCATAGCAGAAAAGAAGGCGTTATTTGTCAGCCGTGGAGACAATTCGGGTACCCATAAAAAAGAGTTAAGCCTTTGGAAAGAAGCCGGTCTGACAAACATTGACAAAGCCGAGTGGTATATTCAAACAGGTCAGGGCATGATTGCTACCATAAATGTGGCCGCGGAACGGGGCGGTTACACTCTGACCGATAGAGGAACTTATATAAAATATGAGTACAGCATGAAAGGAAATCCACCTCTTGTAGTTCTCGTTGAGGGCGACAAAAGACTTTACAACCTTTACAGTGTAATAGCTGTCAGTCCAACGAGATGCCCTGAAGCAAGATATGAATTTGCCAAACGCTTTATCAGGTGGATTTCATCACCAAGGGTGCAGAGAAAAATTGGAGATTACGAAATACTTGGGAAGAGGCTTTTCGTGCCCTTAAAAGCCAGATAACTCTCGGTGATTTTGCATCCCGGCTAAGCCAAACATTTGTTTGTGATAGGCCGTGCACAGCGGGCAGGGTTTAATGTAAATATAACCTGAATCAAATCTCGACAGAGGACACATGAACTATATTTTAGAAGGCCTTAGGCAGGCGGTAATGCTTTTGGTGAAATGGGACCCGGAAACCTATGCAGCTATCAGAGCTACGCTTACGGTAACTTCTTATTCCATGTGTGCCAGTCTTTTACTGGGGATCCCCGCTGGATTTGCACTAGGTTATTTTGACTTTCGAGGCAAGCGGGTGCTGAGGACGATGGTTGACACCTGTCTTGCTTTTCCAACGGTTCTTATCGGTCTCTTGGTATATGCTTTTTTATCCCGTCGAGGTCCGCTAGGCAGCCTGAATCTGCTTTTTAGCCTATCGGCTATAGCGATAGGGCAGACGATTCTGGCACTTCCAATAATAATGTCACTTACTGCAACGGCCGTTGAAAGTTTGGATCGACGTCTTCGCCTTACCCTGCTCAGTTTGGGAGCAAGGGGGCACAAGCTCCTTTTTACGACTCTTTGGGAAGCACGCCATGCCCTGTTGATTGCGGCAATTACTGCCTATGGCAGGGTGCTGACAGAGGTTGGTATTTCCATGATGGTTGGAGGTAACATAAAATGGCATACAAGAACTATTACTACGGCGATTGCTCTTGAAACGGGCAAGGGCAATTTCGGACTGGGTATAGCTCTTGGAATTGTACTGATGTTGATTGCCCTTATTGTGAATCTCTCGGTAATGTCTCTCAGGAAGAAGTCTTAGATGGATCTGGCTTACCGTCTGGAAGGCGTCAGACATTGTTATGGGAATAAAACGGTGCTTTGTATAGATGAGCAGGCAATAGAACTTAACCGCATTGTCGGTATTGTGGGTCATAATGGAAGCGGTAAAAGCACGCTTCTGAGACTTCTCGCCCTGCTGGAACATCCCACAAGGGGCAAAGTGCACTATTTTGCAGAATCTAAGGAGCCCATGTTTGAAATTGCTCTATTGCCTCAGGAGCCATATCTGCTCAGAAGAAGCGTGTTTTCTAATGTTAGTTATGGTCTTGAAATACGAGGCTGTGGAAAAAATGAAATCAGACAGCGGGTTTATGATGCCCTGTCTTGGGTAGGGCTTGACCCGGAAGGTTTTGCCTGTCGCCGTTGGTATGCCCTATCTGGAGGGGAAGCTCAAAGAGTGGCCCTTGCAGCTAGGCTTGTACTTAGACCCAGGGTGTTGTTGCTCGATGAGCCCACGACAAGTGTTGATGCAGAGAGTGGTCGCAAAATCCGTGAAGCCATCCTGAAAGCCCGAAATGAATGGGGCACGACCGTTATAGTTAGCAGTCATGACAGGCAATGGCTTTTCGATGTTTGTGATACTATAATCCACCTTTTCAGAGGGCGTGTGGTCGGTAGCGGTGTTGAAAATATTGTATTTGGCCCATGGCGCAAACTGGAAGGTGACCTCTGGATAAAAATCTTTCCTGACGGCCAAAAGTTCCTATGCCCCGGCGTTCCAGGTTGTAATGCCGTGGGCCTAATTGACCCATCGGATATGCACATGTTTCCCGAAGCTACCGGTTCTAAATATAAAAGAAGAGCTTGTTGCATTCATGGAACTGTATCCGGTCTCTCAATGGTACGCTCCACGGGAGACATCATTGCCACAGTTTACGCCGGAGGAGAACCCTTTTCGGCAAAGGTTTCCGGCTGTGTTGAGCAATTTACCCCGGGAAGGAGAGTAATACTGCTGGCCTATCCTGACAAAATCCGCTGGATGTCTTGATCTGAAGTATCCCCCCCCCCACCCAGAGCAAGTGTAAGATAGCAAGGTAGCTGTTGTTTCTGAAGTTTTCGATGTTAAGGTCAACTTCTAATACCTAATGGGCACGTTCATTGGCTGATTGCTTTTCAGCCTGTGAACAATAAAGGTAAAGATCGGGTTTTTCTGGGAGGTTTTCGTCCATCAGGATTTTTACAATCTCCGGGTCGAAGTGTTTTCCCGCTTGTTCTCTTATGTATTCAAGAGCTTTTTTTAACGGCCAAGCGGGGCGATACGGCCTGTCTGAAGTAAGTGCATCAAAGACGTCGGCAACGGATACTATCCTAACAAGCAGAGGAATTTCCTCACCAGCCAGGCCGTCAGGATATCCGGTTCCATCCCATTTTTCGTGGTGGTGCTTTATTATCGGTAGTGCTTCCTTGAGTGTGCGCAGGGGCTGGCAGATTTCGTAACCGATCAGAACATGCCGTTCCATTTCTGCACGTTCTTCAGGGGTCAAGGGCCCGGGTTTATTAAGAATAGGCTCAGGTATACCGACTTTGCCAATATCGTGCAGGAGGGCGCCTCTTCTGAGCACCTTTAATTCCCTTTGGCTGAGCCCAAGCTTCTGTCCTAGAAGTTGTGCCACCGCTGCAACGCGCTCCGTATGATGCTCGGTATAAGCATCCCTCGCCTCCACTACCTTGGCTATGAAAAACAGGATATTTTCTGCGTCTTCTAAATCTCGTATTGCCTGTTGAAGCCGAAGCTGAGCCCGCACCCTGGCCATAAGTTCGTCGTATTGAAAGGGCTTAGAAATAAAATCGTTTGCGCCCAGTTCAAAGGCCTTTGTTTTCTCCTGCTCGTAAGCCGTGATCATGATAATTGGAGTAAGGCGAGTCTGAGGACGTTTCCTGAGTTCTTCGAGCGCTTCCAGGCCATTCATTTCGGGCATTGCTATGTCCAGCAGTATCAAGTCCGGCGTAAGTTGGTCAACACGTTCCAAGGCTTCCTTGCCGTTTCCAGCTTCCCACACGATATATCCTTTTGACGAAAGCATCTGTTTCAGTATTTTCCGGATAAGAGCTTCATCGTCCACAACCAGGATACACTGATTAGCTTCATTGTCGAAAACACTGCCATTCCCTAAGTGTGAAACGTTCTTTGGGAAGTTCATTGCTACCATGCTTTGTACACCGAGATAGATTTTTACGAAAAACCCAATTCGAAACGCAAACTCTACCTACTAATGCTTTTTCTGGCAAGTTAAATCGGAAAAGTGGTGAAGAAAAGGTAGAATATCAGAAGCGACTTCTTTACAATCGAAAAGCGTGAACAATTTTTTGATATTCCCCGGGTCATGCTTTACAGGTTGGAATACTTCTCTATACTCATAAATGCTACGAGAGAAATGAGGTGTTCTGATGAAAATACGTGTCGAAGATATACCAAAAGAAGGTATGCACCTCAACTTCAGGTGGGAGCAAGAGTCTATCGAGCCTTTTCTGACTCCTAACGATCCCTATCAAATGCAGATACAGGAACCGCTTGAAGTTGCGGTTTTTATCAAAAAAGTCGGGGATTACATTCACGTTACCGGCGAACTTCACGGGGAGCTTGTGGTGCCGTGCCATCGCTGTCTTGAAGCGTTTATCTTTCCCATGAACGCTTTCATCGAAACCTTTCTTTATCCGCCTCGGTATCTTGGTTCGTCAAAGGAAGAAGTTGAGCTGGACGAAGAGGATATGGAACAAGAGTTCTTCGATGGAGAAGAAATTGATCTGGATGTTATTGTCGCTGAAGAAATATTTTTGAATTTTCCTCCGGTTTTGCTATGTTCACCCGACTGCAAAGGGTTGTGTCCCAAGTGTGGGAGTAATTTGAATACAAGCCCGTGCAATTGCAAAAGAGAAGGTGATTCTCCCTTTGCCGTGTTAGCACGGTGGAAAACTAAGTGAAAGGAGCGGAAAATATGGCGGTACCAAAGAGAAGAGTTTCCAAGTCCAGAAAGGGCAATCGGAGATCTCACCACGCCCTGGATATGCCTCCTGCGTATGTTTGCCCTCGATGTAAGGAACCCAAACTGCCTCACAGGGTTTGCCCGTCCTGTGGTACTTACAGAGGACGGAATGTTCTTGAAGTCGAGGAGGAATAACTTGCGGCAGCGTTAGAGGTGCCCATTGTGCACCTCTACATTCCAAAGATTTATCCTGAATCCGTGAGGAAAATGCAGCAAATGCGCCTCAACTTCTTGTTTTTTAAGACAATATTGCATGAACGGAAATTCACCCAGCGGGTGAATTTTCTGACCATATAAATTTTACTGGAAAAACAAGAGGTTAACCAATATTTCACCATGCTTTCTTCACGGATTCAGGATTTATCTTTTGCGGGCGGGAAGACCCCTTCCGTAAGGGAGGGGATGAAAGCCCGCAGATGCGTTAGCACCCTGAAACTAAACAACCGTGAATGTAAACTACAACCGCAGAGATGAAAACAAAAAGAGCAATAGTCTTGGAATTAAACAACTTGACAGAAGAACAGCAGATAATACTTGGACACCTCACCTACCACGCCGGAAAGCTCTGGA
>JAFDGW010000040.1 GCA_019309115.1 Deltaproteobacteria bacterium | reverse complement strand
ACCGTCACCTTTTTCCTGCACCTGCTTCCTTATTCCTGATTAAATGAGTAAGTATTGAGATTCTTACCACACACAGCCATGCAAGTAGAGTAGTAGTTGATAAACCACTATCCGTTTCTGCATGGAGCCGTGGAGTCAGGCGTGACGGCTTGCGTTGCCTGACACCCTCAGAGTCAAGCCCCTCGGGTTGCCCACGGCTCACGAATCTATCTAAAGCTTTCTTCGCTATGTTCACAGCTGCGTTGTAATCCCTGTCCCATGTCTTCCCACAGGTTTTGCAGTTGAGATACAAACCAGAACCAGACAGCTCAGAGCCACACACATAACACAGCCTGCTGGTGTTCTTCGGGTTGACGAACACAACCCTGATTCCACGCCTTGCCGCCTTGTGCCTGAGCCTCTCGGCCACTTTGTCGTGAAACCAGCTTGAGAAAAGATACCTCAAGGCTTTGTTTCTCCAGTTGGGCACCCTGATGCCAGAAAGGTTCTCAACCGCTATGACAGAACAACCGTTCTGCTCAGCAAGAAGTATCAGCTCCTCAGTGAAAACCTCAAGTATCTGCTTTCTGATAGTCTTCAGCTTGTGCCTTTTTCTCTTTTGCTCCCCGAACAAATGCCTGAGTCTTGCAAAGTCCTTTCTTCTGTATGTCTCGTCTATCTTGTGCTCAAGCCTGTCTATCTCTTTCTGGATTCTCATGGCCTTTCTGACGAGCCTTAGGCTTTCTGACCTTTACTTCAAGCACGAACTTGAGCACATAGTATTCCTTTCCGCACTTTCTTCTTCTCTTGACTATACCAGGTGCCTTCAGAACGGCTCCTTCTCTTAACAGATCAGCCACTTTCCGGGGCAAACTCTGCTCTATCTTAAACCACTTCCAGCTCTTCCAGTTAACGGGAAGTTTGATGCTCAGAGCGTATCTGTGGTTTTCAGCTTCTTCAACCCTGAGCTTCTTGAACTGTCCATTCGCGATGGAGTCGTCCGCTTCGGTGGTGAATTCAAAACCCCTGTATTCGGGTTTCCCCAGCTCAAAAAAGTTTCTGGGTAGCCTCCCGTGTTTCTCTCTGTAATTCCTGAGTTGCCTCTGCACATTTTCAACGAAAAGCTTTTTAGCTCTCAGCTTCTTTGCCGCCTTCTAGGAAGGAGCGTCTATCAATCCTGGGCGTTCCAGCAGCTTTTCCGTTAGAACCATCCTCTCGTATGCAGACTTCAAGACAGAGCCGACTTCAGCACAGATGTTCCTCCAGACACGGCTGGGCACATGGGGTGGCCTTTCAGATGCTTCGTCTATCGGCTTCCAGATGTTGTTGGAGTTGCCGAGCCTCTCTATCCACTCCCTGTTCCAAAACTGCCTGATAAGCCTGTTCGCATAAAACCTCTGAACCGCAAATAACCTTCTGAGATGGGGATACAGATGCGATGGCAGTGTGGTCTCGTATGCAAGTCTAATCCTGCTCATTCTTCAGTTCTGCCTTCAGTTCTTTCGCAAAATTTTTAATTTTCCTGCTTCTCACGCCGTAGAGTTTTCCAGCAAAGGAAGTCAGTATGGCTATCAGATCTTCTACCAGCTCCCTTTCAGGTTCTTCCTGCTCCTCTCCGTTCAGAACCAGAACATCAACACCTAAAGCCTTGAAAAACTCCACAAAGGCATCAAAACTGAATCTGGTAAGCCTGTCGGGATAGGTTACAGCAATGGCCCTTATCTTCTTGGTCTTCGCAAGTTCTATCAGCTTGAGAAGACCCTTCCTGTTTCCCTTGATGCCGCTTGCTGCGTCCTTGACCTCGTAAATCTGCGAGAAGCTTCCAGTAACAGCCCTTCTCAGAAACTCAAGCTGGGATTCAAGGTCTTTCTTCTGGTCGTGGGAAGAGACACGGGCATATACGGCAACGGCATTTGGCCTGTCTTCCCCGAGAAACTTGAGCAGGTCTTCTTCCCTGTATCTTCTCTCTTTTCCTACACGAATAGGCTTGAGTTTTCCCTCTTTGTCCCACCGCCTGAGGGTTTGAACCGATACCCCAAGTATCCTTGCCGCATTCCCTATGCGATATAACCTACTCATGTGTATATGTATAAGCCAGAAAGATTAGAAAATCAAGCGACTGTTAACAGCCCTCCCAATACCCTTTAGGGTCCAAAAACCCTTGTACCAGTAAACGATCATTTGAAAGGGTCCGCTATGCGTGAAGATAAGGCCTAGAACGTAGGTAAGCATGGTAAGAAGAATTGCAAAAATCATGGGATCGGGTATGTACTTCTGCGCTCAGTTACAAAGAGAGTTTCCCATACGCTCAAGCATGTCCAACCTCCTATTGCGGAAAACTAAAGTCATTGAAAGTTATCAGATAGAACCATCTATCCTACCATGTTAATTATTTCTCAAAGCCCATTTGACAACAGTAACCATAAGAGGTCAAGAGCCAGAAAAGGGCTAACGGAAAAACAACAATAAAGCTTGACAGTTATACATACGAAGGCGTAGAAACATACACGACAGAAATAGAAGTCTTAGGTGTAACCATGGCAAAAGTTAGCAGAGATAACATGAAGGCAAATAAAATGACCGGTTTCTACTTCTTCTTTAGTTACTTTATGAATCCACCCGGGTAAGGGTGCCAAATTGTGATGGTACGCCCCGGGTGGATGCGGAATCCCCCGGGGTTGGGATATTATACATAAAACCCCGAGGAATCTTCCTCGGGGTTTTTCTATTTAGGGAGGTGCATCATGATACTGGTTCTGAACAAAAACGTTTCGGTTGATCAAAAGGAACAACTCAAAAAGACTCTTAAAAACCACGGCTACATTGTAAAGGAAATCCAAGGAGTTGATGAAACCATTATCGGCGTGGTGGGTCAAATCAAGGAAGATATGCGTTATTTTGAAACCCTGCCAGGCGTTTCAAAGGTACTTCCTGTGAGCAAACCCTATAAGCTGGTGAGCAGGGATCTGCATCCTGAGCCTTCAAAGATTCGTATTGGAGACGTCGTGATAGGTGGAGATCGCCTTGTAGTAATTGCTGGCCCATGTAGCGTCGAAAATAGAGCGACCACTTTGGAAATAGCGCGCAGGGTAAAGCAGAGCGGAGCCGTGTTGTTCCGGGGCGGAGCTTTCAAGCCTAGGACATCACCTTATTCATTCCAAGGCTTAGGCGAAGAAGGGTTGAAAATTCTGTCAGAAGTCAGAGAAGAAACCGGAATGGGTATTGTCACCGAGATAACTTCGCCGGCTCAGGCAGATCTTATGATGAAATACGTTGACGTGGTTCAGGTTGGGGCGCGAAATATGCAAAATTTCGAACTCCTCCGATGTGTAGGACGACTGGGCAAACCGGTACTCCTGAAGCGGGGCCTAGCAGCAACAATTGAAGAATGGCTCATGGCCGCAGAATATATTCTCTCAGAAGGTAACGATAAAGTCATCCTTTGCGAACGGGGCATTCGCACATTTGAAAGGTACACGAGAAATACACTGGACCTTACGGCCGTTCCGGTCATAAAAAAACTTACACACCTGCCCGTAATAGTCGATCCTAGCCATGCAACCGGCATACGCGACAAGGTGCTTCCAATGGCAAGGGCTGCCGTTGCCGCTGGAGCCGACGGCATTATGGTAGAAGTTCACACCGAACCCGAAAGGGCTTTGTCCGACGGACCTCAAAGTTTATACCCCGAGCAGTTTGAACAGCTCATGCGAGACCTCCACGTTATTGCTCCCGTTGTGGGCAAACAGGTTGACTTTGATTATCTCCCCAAAGCTAAATACTTCGCCGCATCAACCCCTAGCGATGCAACATTGGTTGTTTATGCCGGCGTTCCCGGCTCTTTCAGTTACAAGGCCGCACTTCAGTACTTTGGGGAAAGTGCTCCTATGGAAAACGTGGCAACATTCAGACAGGTATTCGAGTCGGTCGCAACAGGTAAAGCCCGTTGGGGCATCATACCTCTGGAAAATTCCCTCACTGGTAGCATTCACACCAATTACGATCTCCTTATGGAATACAATCTCTTCATTGCCGGAGAACTAACCCTGAGGGTTGTTCACAGCCTCATAGGCTACGAAGGCACCAACATTGAAGATATAAAGATAGTGTATTCACATCCACAGGTTTTTGAGCAATGTGCGGAATTTTTAAGTCAACATCCGGAATGGGATCTCGTAGCATGCAAGGATACGGCTACGGCCGTGACGAGAGTTCAGGAAAGGGGAGATCGTTCCCGTGCGGCAATTGCCAGCGCCGAAGCTGCTCGCCTTTTCGGTATGACCACCATAAAAGAAGGTATTGAGACACATCCTCAAAATTTCACGAGATTCGTTGTAATTACCAAAGAACCCTTGCAAAATGGCCCCAAGGACAAATCTTCCATCATTTTTTCCGTAAGTGACAGACCCGGTGCGCTTTACGAAGTTCTTAAAGTACTTGCAGAAAATCAGATAAACATGGTTAAGCTGGAATCACGACCTATTCATGGGAAACCATGGGAATATATGTTCTACGCAGATCTGGAAGTGGATTTGGACCGTGAAGATATGAAACATATTATGAAAGAAATTTCGGAAAGAACGGAATTTTTCCGCTATATTGGGAGTTACAGACAGGGATCTCGAGTAGTTAGTTGATGATGCACTATGTCGGGCGACGCATGCGTCGCCCGAACCCATTGCAATTTTATCACCTCATTGTCCGTCGTGGTGGTCTTTACGGAATCATTATTCAAGGCAGTTTGATACCTAGTTTTTTCATTTTCCTGTAAAGCGTTGCTTTATCAATGCCTAGCTCTCTAGCTGTTGCTGCGCGATTGTAATTATTGCGCCGAAGTGCTTCTTCTATTACTCGGGCTTCAAAGATTTCCCGAGCTCTTTTTATGTCCTTTACTTCCTTCCCAAGCTTATGTCCAAGAGAGCCAGCTGTTATTTCTTCGGGCAGATGCTCTATGCCTATTTGCTCGTCTCTGCATAGCACAAAAGCTCGCTCGATAACGTTTTCAAGCTCTCTTACATTGCCCGGCCAGTCGTAGGCCATGAGCAACGATAGTGCTTCCGGCGTGATATCCCGTATGTTCTTCTTCTGGATTTGATTGAATCTGTGTATGAACTGCTCCACCAATAACGGTATATCTTCCTTGCGGTTCCTTAGCGGAGGCAACTCAATTCGAACCACGTTTATACGGTAGTACAGATCTTCCCGGAAAAGCCCTTCCTTAACCATTTGCCTAAGGTCACGATTGGTAGCGCAAATAACTCTTATGTCGGCTTTGAGCGTTTTGGTTGATCCAAGGGGTTCATAGGTTCGATCCTGAAGGACTCTCAGTAGGCGAACCTGAAGAGCAGGACTGACTTCTCCTATCTCATCTAGAAACAGCGTTCCACCTTCAGCAAGAGCTATTCTTCCGGGTTTATCCTTAACAGCACCGGTAAAAGCACCGGCTTTGTACCCAAACAACTCTGATTCAAGGAGAGTATCGGGAAGAGCGCCGCAGTTTACCGCTATGAATGGTCCCTGCCTTCTAGGGCTGAGCTCGTGAATGGTTCGAGCCATCACTTCTTTTCCCGTTCCTGTCTCTCCCAATATCAGCACAGTGCTGGGGCTTTCCGCTATGGATGGTAAGACATCGAATATTCTATGCATAAGCGGGGAACTACTGACCAGATCCCCCAAACGATACCGTCCTTCCAGCTCTTTACGGAGTGCTTCAATTTCGCTCAGATCCCTAAACGTCTCCGCTCCCCCTACCACCTCGCCCTTTTCATTTCTCAACACTGCCGTAGAAACACTGATCGGGATCTTCTCACCAAAAACGTTTATGATATAACCGGTTTTGCCAATAATTGGCTTTCCAGTCTCAAGCGTCTCTCGCAAAGCGCACTCCGTTTCACACATGCTGGACTTGAAAACTTCCCAGCACTTCCTACCTACTGCTTCAGAGCGAGGCAAACCGGTGATTTCCTCCGCTGCCCGATTGAAATAAGTAACAATCCAGTTCGTATTTACAGTGAACACTCCATCGGATATGCTTTCCAGAATGTCAGTACTGGCAATAAATCCCGATTTTCCGCTCGTTCTACCTTCCTCTATTGCCTTTTTAGAAACCGTCATTGAATCTTTTGCTCCCATGAGCAACTCTACCGGGTGCAGACATTATGGTCATAGCCCGGAAACTGGAAAACTGACAAAATGCGCAATCGCATCACCGCTGACAAAAAGAGCCGAGAAAATGTAAGCCTATATCTTAAAAACAACCGTGAATCTGATAGCTACTGCAATTTCCTTTCGTCTATGAACAGAATCACATTACCCTTTTCGTCTCGCCGGAGCGAACGATTTTCAATCAACCTTATTCGTGGCGTAATCCCGATGAAGTTGGCAACTTTCTGTCGCATAACATCGACAAGGGCACGCTGTTCCCGCATTTTGTCGTAGAAAAGAGCCTCTGTAATGGCAATTCTGATTTCCAGATGATCTTCGTGCCCTTCTCGTATCGCAACAAGCTGATAGGGGGGCCTTTCGCCCTTTATTTTCTCGAGCACATCACCAATTCGCTCGGGCACTATGTTAACGCCCTTGATCACCACCACCTGATCACTCCGACCCTCAATTCGACTTATCCGCCTAAAGGTTCTACCACAGGCACAAGGCGTTTCTATTATACGGCAGAGGTCTCCCGTTCTGTAACGAATGACGGGAAAGGCTTCTTTAGTCAGAGTTGTTAAAACCAGTTCCCCCAGTTCACCAGGTGGAACCGGCTCTCCGCTAGATGGATCAATAACCTCTGCCAGAAAATGATCCTCCTGAACGTGCATCCCCGCTCGCTCAAGACACTCCCCCGCTACTCCAGGTCCCATTACTTCACTTATCCCGTAATTGTCCGTAACAAGGGCGAACAACCTTTCCTGAATCTCCTGTCTCATTTCCTCTGTCCAGGGTTCTCCCGCACAAACGACATACTTCAGCGAAAGCGTTTTAGGATCCACACCCAACTCGTCCATTCGATCCGCGATCACCAAAGCATAAGACGGAGTGGATACCAGAACAGTGGTTCTAAAGTCCTTCATTATTTTTATTTGCCTTTCGGTACGCCCCGTCGAAGTAGGCAAAACCGATGCGCCAATGAGTTCGGCTCCGTAGTGTATTCCAAGTCCTCCCGTGAGCATCCCGTAACCGAAGGTAATCTGAATAACGTCGTCGGCCGTAACACCAGCTGATGTTAGAATCCTGGCAACAAGGTTGCTCCAGGTTTTTAGATCCTGCCGGGTGTAGCCAACAACCCTGGGATTTACCATTGTGCCAGAAGAAGAATGAACCCTTACAACTTCCCGCAAAGGGACCGCAAACATCTCGTATGGGTAACTATTGCTCACATCTTCACTCGAAGTAAAAGGCAACCTTTTGATGTCATCCAAATCGATCAAATCATCTTCTGGAACAAAACCTATTTCACGAAACCGCTTTTTGTAAAAGGCAACGTTTTTGTAAACTCTGTTCAACGTTGCTTGAAGCCTCTCAAGCTGAAGCTGCCTGAGTTGTTCCGGATCCATACACTCATGAGTTGGATCCCAGATATGATCATGGTGCCAGCGGCTTATCCTCACCATTTAAACCTCCCAGTTTCTCGAAGTCTCCCGCCCCAGATAGGCCCTCTGCACTTCACTGTGTTCAAGTAGGGCTTCTCCTGTCCCTTCAAGCACCACCTTACCAGTTTCCAGAACATAGCCTCTGTCGGCTATAGCAAGAGCCGATCTTGCATTCTGCTCGATAAGAAGCACCGTCGTGCCCTGTTCTCGAAGCTCCTGAATGATCTTAAATATCTCCGCAACAATCAGGGGGGCAAGTCCCATAGACGGTTCATCAAGGATCAACAAGCGAGGTTTTGACATAAGCGCTCTGGCAATAGCTAACATCTGTTGTTCTCCCCCGCTGAGCGTACCAGCAAGCTGGTGGCGCCTTTTTCTTAGTACTGGAAATCGCTGGAACATGCGTTCTTTCATTTCCTTCGCATAGTCATTTTCGTTTCGATAAAGAAAAGCTCCCATTTCAAGATTAACTTCAACGGAGAGGGTCGAAAAAATCTGCCTCCCTTCCGGTACCAGTGCTATCCCAAGAGAAACAATTTTCTCTGGCGGGAGAACATGAATTGGACGGTCATAAAAATGGATGCTTCCCCTAGATGGCTTCAAAAGCCCGCAAATGGTATGCACCAACGTGGTTTTGCCGGCTCCGTTGGCACCTATTAGGGTTACAATCTCACCTTCTGCCACATGAATGGAAACCCCTTTCAGAGCATGGATGCTGTCATAATAAGTATGAATACTTCGCACCGTAAGCATGATTCAATTAGCCGCACTTCCAAGGTAAACTTCTATTACTTTTTCGTTGTTTTTAACCTCAGAAGGTGTTCCCGACGCAAGCACGGTTCCAAAGTGCAAAACAACCACGAGGTCAGAACATTCCATAACGAGGTTCATATCGTGTTCAACCAGCAACACGGTTACACCTAGTGTTTTCTTTATCCTTCGGATAAGATCACCGAGCTGTTCCGTTTCCGCTGTATTCAGACCCCCTGCAGGTTCATCCAGCAAAAGAAGGCGCGGTTCTGTCGCAAGAGCCCTAGCGATCTCGAGAATTTTTTGTTTTCCCAGAGGTAAACTGCCCGCAGGTTTGTTTTCTTCGTCAACAAGACCTACAAAATCCAGATACTCTCTTGCCCGCCTGATGATTTCCTGTTCCTCTCTCTTCATTGAAGGCAACCGAAAACCGCAGGCTAGAAAACCGGCTCGGCTTTGTCTATGACGTCCTAACATCACGTTTTCCAGCACCGACATATTCTTAAAAAGAGCAACATTCTGAAAGGTTCTGGACACTCCTAACGCTGCAATTTTGTGAGAAGGAAGGCCGTCTATGCGCACTCCATCGAAATATATGCTACCGGAAGTGGGCGGGAAAACTCCGCTTACGCAATTGAAAAGTGTGGTCTTACCGGCACCATTAGGGCCTATAATGGCTTGAATTACGCCTTCTGGAACCGCGTAAGTAACATTTCTTAAAGCATCCAGCCCGCCGAATTTACGACTAACACTTTCGAGGCGTAGCAGCTTACGCGCCATCGCGCAGCCCTTTTTTCAGCAGTTTGGTTGCTACCACCGTCACCAACCCCTGAGGAATAAACATGGCAATCACAAGGAGAATCAAGCCATAAATTAGAACTTCGAAATCCGCCAGAAAATGAAGCCACTCGTTTGACAGAAACGTCAGAAAAACAGTACCTATCACTGCACCCCACAGGTTTTGTATTCCTCCGACCATAACCATAAGAACAAACTTAATTGACCACATGAGGCCAAAAGAACCCGGATTCAGAAATTCAACATAATGAGCATAAAGACTTCCGGCAAAAGACGCCAGCAGAGCACTGAGAACGAACACTTTTACCTTATAGTTTGAAACATCCACTCCCATAGCCTGTGCGGCTCTTTCATCGGCATGAATTGCTAGGAAAGCTCGCCCGATACGAGACCTAACCAAATTCAACGAAAATAACATAACCGTCGCCACGCAACCCCACACCAGATAATACCACGCAAAGGGCGACGATATCTGAAAGTTTCCAATGCCAAGGCCGCTAATTCCCACCAGGCCTGACGGTCCGCCGGTAAGTTCAACTTCTTCGTTAAGAACGATGTGAACAATCATACCGAAGCCAAGGGTTGCCATTGCCAAATAATGGCCTTTCAACTTTAAGGATGGAACCCCGACACCGTAGGCAACAACACCGGTGACTACAAGGCCAACCATCAATGCCAGGGATGAAGGCCACCCGTAGTGAGTCGTCAAGATACCCGAACAATAAGCACCAATCCCCATAAAGGCCGCCTGAGCTAGCGAAATCTGACCTGCATAGCCCATCAAAAGACATAATCCTATGGAAACAAGGCTGAAAATACCGGCAAAAATCATTACATCAATGTAATGGCTCACCGCCTTAATGGACGCAACAACCAGAGGAAATAATCCTACGAAAAGAGAAAAAAACAGAAAAACAATTCGATCCTTTTTTCTCATTCAGCACCCGCGCTTGGCTAAAACCTTTTTATCGAACCCACTTCGGCATTACCAAAAAAGCCCTGAGGGCGCACAAAGAGCACGAGCAGCAGCGCTACCAGCGCAACAGCGTCCTTGTAACCTGAGGACAAGTAACCAGCGCACATGGATTCGGCAATTCCAAGAAAGAGGCCTGCAACCAACGCTCCCCAGAAGTGCCCCAGTCCTCCAAGAACCGCTGCACCAAAACCCTTTAAGCCCAGCAAAGCACCTCGATCATATTCCATAAGTGACAACGGTGTTATGGCCACACCACCCGCCGCTCCTATTGCCGCACTCAGTACAAAGGACAACATTATCATCTTGCGAACAGGAATTCCCACCATCCTTGCGGCTACGGGATTGTCAGCGCAGGCACACATAGCTTTGCCGTAATAGGAACGGCTAAAAAAGAGCGAAAGTCCGACGACTATCGCCGTACCTGTTAGAAACACCCAGAGAGACTGTCTCTGAAGTGCTGCACCGAAGATTATCCAGGGCTCCCCTTGAGTAAAAGGTTCCAGGGTGTAAGGGTCTTTGCCCCAGAAGAGCATTGCAGAGCCCTTCAAAACAATTGAAAAGGCTATGGTAATGATAATAAGGGAGAGCACAGCCTGTTCCCGAGCATACCTTATTACAAATCGTTCAAAAAAGTACCCAACAAAACCTACGGTGACAACGGAGGCCAGGAAGGCAAATGCCAGCGGAAAATGGAGGACTTCGCGGTAAAAAACCGCAAGAAGTCCTCCTAGCATAACGAACTCACCCTGAGCAAAGTTTATAATTTCCGTTACGTTGTAGATGATGTTGTATCCAAGTGCCACCAGCGCATAAATTGCTCCAACCGTCAGTCCGGAGAAAAGATACTGTATGAAGTCCATATGTCCGAAATTGAGCCTCCTTAATTAGCCGAACTTATTGAGCAAGAACCCACTGCCCCTTGACAACCTCCACCATTACCAAATCCTTTTTACTCAGTCCATTGTGATCATTTGGAGAAAAGTTGAAAACACCGCTCTGCCCCACAAACCCTTTTAAATTCTCAAGATAATCCCGGATTTTTGTTCTATCAGGCCCCACCTCTTTGAGCGCCGACAAGGCAAGCTGAATGGCATCCCAGGCGTGACCACCAAAAGATGACACCGGTTCGTTGTACCTCGACGTGTATTCTCGTACATAATCCATAACCGTCTTTTTCTGTGGATGGGATTCGGGCAGCAGTGAGGCCACTATAACAGGAGATATAGGAAAAAGAACCCCGTTTGCCGCATCCCCGGCAAGTTCTAAATTCTTTTTGCTACCAAAACCATGACTCTGAAAAAGACGGATTTTATTCATACCGAGATTATGCCAAGTTTTGACGGAAAGTATTTGCGTGGGTCCTATGGACCAGTTCACTATGGCATCGGGATTAAGAGACCGAACTTTGGTAAACTGAGCGGTAAGATCTGTATCTTTCGGTCCGTATCTTTCATCGGCAACAATTTCGATTCCGTATTTCGGTGCATACTTTAGGAGCTGTTCCCGTCCACTTGCTCCAAAACCGGTTGAAACCGTCAGTATCGCCACGCGCTTTATACCATGATTCTTCATGTACTCAAAAATTCGCTCCACGGCATGACCGTCTGAATGGGCTGTTTTGAACACCCAGCGTCGTTTTTCAACTGGAGTGACGATTTTGTAACTGGCAGCACAGGATATAAGCGGCACTTTTGCCTTTTCGGCAATGGGAGCTACAGCAAGGCTCTCCCCACTCCTTGTGGGACCGATAATGACCAAGACATTATCTTTTTTAATAAGTCGCTTCACGGCTAGAGTAGCCTTGGTAGTATCACTTTCGTCGTCGTAAAGGATAAGTTCCACCGGGTGACCGTTTATTCCACCACTGGCGTTAACCTTTTCAACCACCATCTCAACCGTCTTCTTTTCCGGCTCACCAAGGAAAGAAGCCACCCCGGTAACAGAAAACACCGCCCCAACTTTATACGCCCCGGCCGCTAAAACTAAAGACACCGTTCCAGTGAAAACTAAAAAAACCACAGCGAACAAACTAAAAAGGCTTGCACACATACTACACCTGTTGTAATCCTTCGCTCGCATGGTGCACCTCCTTGTGTTAAGTGTTTACTAAACGCCCCAAAAGAAAAGCCGTGGGTTTTGTCGCCCACGGCTTTTCGAATTTCCCGCCGCAGGCAGGCCCTTTTGGGGTCTGCCTGCGGATTGCTCGCCAATCCCGGCAGACCCCTATCTAAAAAAGCAAAAACAATCGCTTTTCAAAGCCTTGCCTGCCGGTTTGATATTCATTCTAAACTTATTCCTCCCTTGAATTTCTCCCAGATCAGCTCTGTTCTATACAAAAAACGAACTTCTCTATCAAGTAGAAATCCATTACTTCACTCAAGACAACGAGCTGTTTCAAAAATCGTAAGAATAATAAATAGCAACCCCCTTGTTACGAGCATATTCCTCAACATCATGATCCGTGATCATGTGAGTCACAATAATGGGAAAGATGTCTTCAAAAACTCCTTCAAACCTTTTCAACCGCTTCCGCACGAACTCGTTTACGTCATTTTTGGAAAGATGAACTTTTGACTCACCAACAATGGTAACCACCTTATTCTTTACTCTGCTAGTTCCAAATATGTTAACCCCTAATTTACTTCCCTTTTTGTCGGCCACGAACTGTCTCTTCAATCTCCCTTCAATCTCAACACCATAATCTCGCCTTAATAGATCCGGTAACGCCTTAAACGCCTCGCTTTCAAGCACATAGCCGACAGTCATGGCAAAGCCACCCAGCCGGCGGCGAGTCTCGGCATGTTCTTCAATAAGGTGATTTAGCCGTTTTTCTGCACGCTCTTGAGCCAGGACCAGGGCATTTAACCGTTCTTCGGTTTTGCATTGGGCCTCAGCCAAGGCATTGACACGTTCTTCAGTGCGGTGCTGGGCTTCGGTTAGAGCATCGATATGCTCTTCAGTACGACGCTGAGCTTTTGCCAGGTCGTCGATCGACTTCCACACTTGCTCAAAATTCTCATCCGTCTGTCTTCAAAATTCTTCAAACTCTGACTTGGTTACGCTAGCTTCCTATTGCTCACGCTGTTTCTCTATTTCCTCAAGAATCGCCAGAAGAATAACCCTCAACTGAGGCTCAACCTGATCCAGCATTTTATACAAGCCAACGCTGAACGGCATACGCCACTCCATCACAAAGAACTTTCCAGAACACCCTCCACAGAAACTCTAACTTCTCTCCCGCCTCCAAGCAAGATCCCTTCTTAAGGTGCTAGTGCCCAGTCACCATGTTGCACAACAACCATGATCAGGTCTTTTTTGCTCAAACCATTGTGATCCTGGGGCGAAAAGTTAAAAACCCCAAGCTGTCCAACGAAACCGGTTGTGTGTTCAATATAATCCCTGATCTTTGCCCGATCAGGTCCTACCGCTTTCAAAGCAGCAAGCGCCAGATGTATGGCATCCCAAGCATGGCCTCCAAAAGAAGAAACAGGTTCATTATAACGATTCTCATATTGCCGCTTGTACTCCATTATAACTGCCTTTTGAGGATGATCATCCGGCAGGATGGGACCTATGACAACCGGCGGCAGGGGGACAAGTATCCCTTCTGCATCTGTACCAAGCATTTCAATATTTTTCTTATTTCCGAACCCGTGGCTTTGGAAAAGCAAAATGTCTTTTGCCATGCCAAGTTGACGCCAAGTTTTGACGGCAAGAATTTGCGTGGGACCTACCGACCAGTTTACAATTGCCTGCGGATGTTTCGATCTGATCTTCGTAAACTGCGCTGTTAGATCCGTATCTTTCGGGCCATACCGTTCATCAGCTACAATCTCAATTCCATAATCCTTCGCATATTTTAACAGCTCCTCCCTCCCACTTGAACCATAACCAGTCGAAACGGTAACAATGCCAATCTTCTTAATACCTTTTGACGCCATGTATTCGTACATCCTCTGCACCACATGTTTATCTGAAGGTGCAACTTTAAAAACCCACCGCCGCTCCTCAACTGGAGTCACTATCTTGTAACTGGCCGCACACGAAATCAACGGAACCATTTCCTTCTCCGCAACAGGTGCAACGGCAAGGCTCTCACCACTTCTCGTAGGTCCTATAATGATGGGCACATTATCCTTTTTTATAAGTCGCCTCACCGCCAAAATCGCTTTTGTCGTGTCGCTTTCGTCGTCATAAAGAATCAATTCAATCTTGTGCCCATTTATTCCACCACTCGCGTTAACTTGCTCTACTATCATCTCGGCCGTCTTCTTCTCTGGTTCACCGAGAAAAGAAGCCACTCCCGTCACTGAAAATACTGCCCCGATTTTATAAACTTCATCACACCACGCCGTCTGAACCACAAGAAAAATCGCTGCAAAAAACAACGCGACCCTGCTGAAAAAAGCAGCTCTCATAATTGCCCTCCTTTTTTTGCTCAAAGACACATGAAAGGATCCCTGTCCACCGATACAACAACCTTCCTTGCCCATTTTTTCACAACTTCGTGATTTAAGAAAGCCTTTAAATAATCCGTCATTTCATCAGCCGTCGTGGCCTTCACTATAAAGTGCCATCTGAAATTGTTTCTCAACCTGAAAATCGGTGCCGGCGCTGGCCCGATTACATGAACGGACTGGCGCTGCATTCCAGATATGATCTCTGCCATTTCATACACCGCCCTGTGAACAATTTCACCATCTCGTGATGTGCAAATTATACGCGACATACGTACATAAGGCGGATAGCCTACGATCTGTCGCGATTCCAGCTCATTATCACAAAAGCTCCTATAGTCCTCCTTAACGAGTGCATCAAAAATATAATGACCTGGATTCCACGTCTGCACTAATACTCTGCCTTTCTGGCCGGCGCGTCCAGGCCTGCCGGCAACCTGAAAAAGCTGTTGAGCAAGAACCTCACCAGCTCTGAAGTCTGGTATGGCAAAACCTAAATCGGCGTTCACCACGACCGTGAGGGTAAGATCCGGGAAATCATGTCCTTTAGCAAGCATCTGAGTGCCCACCAGAATGTCCACCTTGCCGTGTCTCACGGCATTCAGCATTTCAACAAGCTTCCTAATGCTGCTAACCACGTCTCTGTCCATGCGAAGTATTGATGCATTCGGAAAGATTTTTTTTAACTCCCTTTCAACACGTTCCGTCCCATAACCTATCGGCACCATAATGCCTTTTTCACATCGCTGACACACATCAGGAACATTCATCGAAGCTCCACAGTAATGACACAAAAGCGCTTGGCGTGATTGATGGTAAGTCATTGCAACATCACAGTGTTTGCACGTGACCACGTAACCGCACCTTGGACAGAGCAGACAGTTTGCATAACCACGACGATTCAAAAACAACAAAGCCTGTTCCCCACGATTCAACACTTCCCGCAATGCTTTCACCACTGTCGCAGAAAAAATTCCATCTTTCTTTTCGCGCCTCATGTCAACGATGGAAATTTCCGGAAGTTCTCCCGTGGACACACTGCTTTTTCCAACCCTGACCCTTTCAGGAAGAGACAGCAAAGAATACCGACCTACCCGAGCATGAAAATACGATTGTACCGAAGGCGTGGCAGATCCAAGAACAATGGGAACATTAAGCAATTTTGCTCTAACCAGAGCAACATCCCTAGCATTGTAACGAAATCTATCTTCCTGTTTATAAGAGCCGTCGTGTTCTTCGTCTACAATTATCAACCCGCACCTGTTCAGAGGAACAAAAACGGCGGACCTTGCGCCAACAAGCACCCTCTTACGCCCCTCCAGAAGAGCCGTCCACTGTTCCAAACGAAAATTCTCATCGAGCCCGCTATGCCATACGGCAACAACATCGCCAAACCTGTGACGAAAAAAGGCTTCCACCTGCGTTATCAGGGCTATTTCAGGAACTAACACGAGCACCGAAAGGCCCTTTTTCAGGGCGCATGCACAGAGCCTCATATAAACCTCTGTTTTTCCACTCCCCGTGACTCCATGCAAAAGAAAAGGCGCAAACACGCCGTCGCCGATAACCTCTTCAACCTCGCGTATAACCCTTTCTTGCCATACCGTAAGCTCGTCAATAGAAACAGGCACAATATCTTGAACAAAAGAAAATTCAGAAAAACCACTATCCACTTCTTCTATTTCACGTATCCAGCCCCTATCCTTCCACTTTCGTAACCAATAGTGAAAATTAGAACCGACTAGCTCCTTCAATTTTGGGTAAGAAACCTTGCCCCCTGATTTTCTCAACGCGGGAAGCACCGCGGAGTTAAACTTCGAATCCCCGGTGCTTTCGCTCTCAAGACACAGCTCGAATATCCTCTGTGTACTTTTTCGACTTTTTTGCCGAGGAATTTTGTAAACTCGTTCAATTAAGCCCTCCTTCTCCCAGCGATCAATCCGGTAGCGGCTTAAACCCCGACGCATAAGCGCAAGACGTGAGATCTCCTGCTTTCTCTTTTTGCCTGAAAAAATCTCCTTAAGTTTCTCAGGAGTACTTGCATCTGACACCGGGCGGTAGTAAATCCCCGGCTTTTTCCTCAAAGGCTCAGGTAGAGCAGAACGGAGCACAAGCCCTAAAGGGTAAAAATAGTACATCGAAGCCCACTGGCATAGATCAAGCACATCTTCTGTAAAGATTGGCCTGCCGTCGAGAGAATCCTTTATCGAACGTATGCGGAAGCCAGAAGCCTCTTTAGGCAAGTGTTCATCCACAGACAGAACTATCCCAATCCGGTACTGCCGCCCTACGGGAACAAGCACACGCCAGCCACGACTTACCCTGCCGGCAAGGAGCTCCGGAATCGAGTAAGTCAGAGTGCTTTTTGTGCCGTCGAGGAGCTGGACGCTTGCGAACATCTTTTAGATGCCGATTTTGCAAAAAAGCGTTTTTCGCCATTGTCAAGCATGGAAACATAACGTTGACATATCTCACGGTAAACTGCGAGCATGCTTTTCGGAATAGAGTGGGCATGAGGCCACCTGGTTTTTAGATAGTTTATAGGCTTTCCGTTTTTGTAAAACCGAAAATCTAGGTGAGGTCCCGTGGCGAGTCCTGACGCCCCGACATAACCAATTACCTGACCTTTTTTAACTCGTTTCCCCACACGAAGTCCTCTGGCAAAGCGCGAAAGATGGCCATACGAAGTCTTATAGATTTTGTTGTGCCGTATAACGATGAACCGGCCGAACCCGCCACGCCAGCCCACAAATTCAACCACCCCATCACCCAAAGCACTTATGGGTGTACCTATTGGTGCTGCGTAGTCTATCCCGTGATGAGGTCTGTAAATCTTCAAAATAGGGTGAAAACGCCTTTCAGTAAAATAGGACGATATTCGACGATATTGAAGTGGAGCCTTCAAAAACAGTCGCTCCATTGAGTTGCCATCCGTGTCGTAGTAACTTCCATGCCCCTTTTTAGTTTCAAAATAAAAAGCCTCGTACTTTTTACCACGCACAACCATCCGAGCGGCCAGCACTTTCGGTTTCCCTAAATACTTCCCGCTCCTTGCATATCTTTCCAAATACACTACAAAACGATCCCCCCGCCTTAAATCAGTGTTAAAGTCAATATCAGACGCAAAAATATCGGAAAGATCTAGCACAACCGATGGGCTGATACCCTGCCTAATGCTTGAATTATAAAGGTTATCTTCTATTTCACCAGCAATCACCTCCCGAACAACTACCACAGGCTTTTCCACTTCGTAAAAAACCAGCCTTTCCCCAACCCTTTTGAGAATGGAATCACTTGAATGGTTTAGTCTCTCAATCTTTTCCAGTTCACCAGTTGACTTGCGTACATAAAAAATTAAATTATCTCCAGGCCTTATGCCACTCAACCGTTTGCAAAAATTCAAAAACTCACGATTGGTTTCCATAAGACCCAGGGCTTTTAAAATATCCCAGATTGTGTCCCCTCGCTTAACCCGGTAATTAAGAGTCTCGTATTTTTGCCTGTAATCATGCAAATACTCGAACCTGTCCGGATAACAGAAACCCGTGACAGTCAGCACTGGAAAGACAAAGACCGTTAGCACCAATAACCTACGCAAAAACCTTGCACTTACTACCGCAACCATTATGATCTGCTTCTCCTTCAGAACCTTCCACGAACTCCCCTCATGACATGCCCCAAATCGTGAACGTCTGAGATATACCCTTTAGACTGCTTTCTCAGGGTTTGAGTGAACTACTCCACCCTTACGGACGGAGCTTCCAAGGGAGTTTGATAGGTCACTCCTACCCTTATCCCTCCGGGCGGGTTCACACCGCCCTCTACTCCTATCCCCGCAAAAAGCAGAAACTCGGAGATACCTTTACCCAACTTGTAGATCCTTATCTTGACTACTTTTTTGAGTCCCGTTACAAGATCAAACCACTTCCTTTTGAATTTCCTTAAGATATTCCTCGCTCCATTAACATCTGCATTAATGTATCCCTTAATCGGTGAGTAGAACAACCCTCTCTTTTTCCTCCTTCCGTTACCTTTGCTTTCCTTTGTTACCTCTGCTCCTTCATCGCACGAGTCGGTAACGGAAGTGTAGCTCTCATCTATCAGCTTAACTTCTATCCCTACTTCTTTGAGTTTGTAGGTCAGGTATTTTGTTACTTTTCCGTGTGGCAGCAGTTTGAACATCTGATTTACAAGGTCTGGTAGGCTGTTCTCTTTGTTTTTTGACTCTTGAACTTTCCCTATTACTACCGTTCCTACTCCGTTCCTAAGTGCAAGCTCTCTTATCAGGTTGCTCACCTTGTGAGCATAGTCTCTCAATAGGTTCTTGATGCTCTTCCAAAGTTTGTGGAGT
>JAFDGW010000011.1 GCA_019309115.1 Deltaproteobacteria bacterium | reverse complement strand
GCCAAAACCGCCTTCCGGCCATCAGGCCCAGAGCCGGTTGTCAAGGTCTGGAGCGAAGGCCAAAAGATCACAACGCTTTGTTCTTGCTACAGATAGACAGGGGAAGGATAGGGTGTTTTAAATAACGCAAATTTTGGTCTTGATTTATAGGGGTCATTACAAAAGGTTACTTCGTTCAAGGAATTTTTCAACAAGCTACGAAAGGCATTCAAGAAACCGTTTTGACAAACTTGGGTTAGTAAATATCTATATCAGCCATGGTGTAAAATATGTCGTCGCGTATGGATGTTGGATTTGCCCAAATCTTTTCGTCTCCTATCAAGCACGCTGTTATTGGCGTATCCTTGTAACGTGGCCTAAGATGTTTAATAGCGATTCTTATGTGTTTTGGAATCCAAACCGTAACACCGTTATAGTTGCAGAGGGCTGTAAAAAATAGGGGTAAAAACTTTTTGAATACCCAGTAGTCAATCAATCTTAACTCGTGCTGAACCTTCATAAACACACTCCATCCAATGGGTTTACCCATAAGTTTGACCAAGCAATAATTGTACTTATTTGCTGGGTGCTCAAAAAATCTCCATTTGAAGAAAGTCCAATCTCGCTGTATACAACATGGGTAATCGATTAGTATTTGTCTGAACAACTTTTCATGGGTGTCCACTGTTAGTCTGTTTTCCTCAAACTGGATAACTGGTTTTGTTAAGCGTGGTAATACAGATGGGGCTCTAAAACTGATATCCTGCACCGCATCAACAGGATATAGCCACTTATATTTCTTCCCAATTTCTAGAGAAATTGGACCAGGAAAGACATAACAAAACGAATTTTGCGTTGTTGCTTTTATCAGTTTTACTAGAAGGTGGATCATACGGGTTAGTAGATTATGCCCTCTCCAATGAGGATCAACCATTGCGTCAACGAACTGAAAAAATGTGCAGTCTTTGTCGTACAGCTTGCCCCTAAGAGGTACTGCAGCCACGTGGCCAACCAGAGTATTGGTGGCTGTTTCTACCGCTCCGATTGCGAATATTTGTTCCCGAAAACTTTCCCTGTATTTCCATTTGAAATAGTCGGAAGTGTAATTCCTGTAAAACACTTTGCGAAACAGATTAGCCACTTGGGCGTAGTAGGACGGTGTTTCTTGAAGCAGTAATATCATACCTTGAGAAGTTTGTACTTCTTCGAGGAAAAGCATGGATGTTAAGCTTTTGTTTTAGCGCGAGGCTTATAAGTACAAAGCGGCTCTTCTGCCAGAAAATTTCCGGTTGCCTCGTAAGCTCGAGCCCTGCAACCGCCACATACTCGAATGAATTCGCAGTAACCACATTTACCTTCGTAAAGAGATAGGTTTCTCAGGGATCGGAAGATTTCGGAATTCTCCCATATTTCCGAAAAAGGTGCTTTGCGCACGTTTCCACAGTCAACCTCCAGATAACCGCACGGCTGCACGGTTCCAATGTTGGATACAAAGCAAAAACCGATGCCAGCAAGACATCCGCGAGTTACTGCATCGAGGCCATGGGTTTCGAAGGTCACCCGTTCTCCCTTCTCATGGGCTCGCTGGCGGAGTATTCTGTAGTAGTGCGGAGCGCATGTTGCCTTCAACTGCAGCGAGCTTTTGCCTCGTTGCTCGTAGAACCAATGAAGGGCTTTTTCGTACTCGTCAGCAGGTAATGCCTGATCTGCCAGATTCTTACCGCGGCCGGTCGGTACCAGTAAAAATATGTGATGCGCCACCGCTCCGATGGAAATTGCAAACCTATGTATGCCCTCCAGTTCTCCCAGGTTGGCGCTCGTAATGGTGGTATTTATCTGAAAAGGGATTTCATGTTTTTTCAGAATTTCAATACCCCTTACCGCACCGTCAAATGCTCCCTCCACCTTGCGGAAGTTGTCGTGCGATTCCGCCGTGGCACCATCTATGCTTATACTAACTCGCTGGATTCCCGCTTCTTTAAGGTTCTGAGCCACATCGTCCGTTATCAAGGTGCCATTGGTTGCCAGGGTCATTCTAAAACCCCTGGCCGTCCCGTATCGGGCTATTTCAAAAACATCATCCCGGAGCAGGGGCTCTCCGCCTGTGAGGATTATAATGGGTTTACCAACCTTCGCTATATCATCCAGCAGTGAAAAGGCTTCGTCGGTGGTGAATTCACCCTGGTAAGGTTTATCCATCGATGCTGCCCTGCAATGCACGCAGGACAAATTACAACTTCTGGTTACTTCCCAGGCGACTAACCTCAGGTTTGCCGGCAAAACGGTACCGCTTTCTTTTTTCACATCTACACCTTTCCTTCCTTTAACCAGCGAGCTACATCTTTAGCAAAGTAGGTGAGAATTAAGTCAGCTCCTGCTCGCTTGATTGATGTCAGTACTTCCATAACAACACGGCGCTCGTCGAGCCATCCCTTTTGGGAAGCCGCCTTTATCATGGAATACTCACCGCTTACGTTGTATGCGGCAACGGGATAGTCGAAGTTTTCACGAACAAGGCGAATTACGTCGAGATAGGCCAGAGCCGGCTTGACCATCACAATGTCGGCTCCTTCTTCGATGTCAAGCTGAACCTCCCGCAGCGCTTCCAGTGCGTTCGGGGGGTCCATTTGATAGGACCTGCGATCTCCGAACTGTGGAGCAGAATCGGCTGCTTCCCTGAAAGGGCCATAAAATGAAGAGCAGTACTTGGCCGAATAAGCCATTATTGCCGTATGTGTAAATCCATTTTCGTCAAGAGCTTTCCGTATTACTCCAACTCGGCCGTCCATCATATCGGACGGTGCAACGATATCAGCTCCCGCCCTTGCGTGCGATATTGCCACCCTGCTGAGAATCTCCAGGGTTGCATCATTGTCAACTTCGCGTCCCTTCAGGATCCCACAGTGACCGTGACTTGTATATTCACACAGACAAACGTCTGTTATTACAACAAGATCCGGACAAGTTTCTTTTGCAACTTTCACAGCCCTTTGGACAATTCCGGACTGAGCGTAAGCTTCGCTTCCTCTTTCGTCCTTTTCTGCGGGTATGCCAAAGAAAATCACAGCGGGTATTCCGAGGTTTGATATTTCTTTGAGCTCTTCCACCAGCTTATCCACCGATAACTGGAATACACCGGGCATGGATGGGACTGGATTTTTAATATTCTCCCCCTCGATCACAAAAATAGGATAGATAAGATCATCAACACTCAGGCGGGTTTCTCTTATCATCCGCCGCAGATTCTCGGTTCGCCTCATTCGCCTCGGTCTATACTCAGGATACCGCATTTTCAAGCCTCTCTTGAGTTAAGCCTATTTCTTCATCGGTCAGATAACAGGCAGGGTCAGGCGCCCACAAATCACCCGTCGCTGCTTCTGCCCGTACCCTAAAATTTCCACCGCAAACGTCCAGCCATCTACACCTGGAACAACGCCCCTTTACGTACTTCTTTTTGTTTTTCAGCTTCTTCATGAGTGGATTTGACAGGTCCGTCCAGATTTCGCTAAACGGTCTTTCTCTCACGTTGCCAAAAGAGTAATGCCTCCAGAACTGATCGGCATGAACCGAACCGTCCCAGCTCACGCAGCCAATGCCTCTGCCCGAATTGTTCCCTTCGTTCATCTTTAAGAGTTCGAGCACTTCGGGTGCTCTGGGAGACCCTTCACGGACCAGCCGCAGGTAAATGTGCGGGCCATCTGCGTGATTGTCCACGGTCAGAACTTCTTTTGGTAGCCCGCGCCTGTGCAGGTCCGCTGTCCTATCTATGATGAGGTCCACAGTTCTGCGGGTTTCTTCGTGGTTCAGGTCTTCATTGATGAGATTAGAGCCTCGACCGGAATACACCAGGTGATAAAAGCATACGCGAGAGATGTTTTTTTCTTCGATGAGGTCAAAGATGCGAGGAATTTCGGCGACGTTCCGCTTGTTTATTGTAAACCTGAGGCCAACCTTTATTCCCGCTTCCTGGCAGGCTTCAATACCTTCTAGCGCCTTCTTGAACGCTCCTCGGACGCCTCGAAATTTGTCGTTTACTTCTTCCATGCCGTCCAGGCTTATGCCGACATACGAAAGGCCTATATTTTTTAGCTCCTGCGCTACCTTATGGGTTATTAGCGTTCCGTTGGTGGATATGACGGCTCTCATGCCCCGCTCAATAGCGTAATGTGCCAGTTCTGTCAGATCCTCTCTCATAAGGGGTTCGCCCCCGGAGAAAAGTATTACAGGCGATCCGAAATCGGCCAGATCGTCTATGAGGCGCTTGCCTTCTTCCGTAGTAAGTTCATCTCTAGTGCCCGTGGGATTTGCATGAGCGTAACAGTGGACACACCTAAGGTTGCACCTTTTAGTTATGTTCCACACCACGACGGGCTTTTTATCTTCTGAGAATTGAAGAAGATGGGAAGGGAGGGATTTACTTTTTCTTCCATAACGAAGAGCATCGGACGGTTCCACAGTTCCACAATAAAGCTTGGAAATTCCAATCATGCCTTGTCACCTTCATCAGGGTATTGTTCGTAAGTTTTTCTAACCAGGTGGTCCATGTACTCGTTAGGCTGCACTACTGCGTCTCGAGGTAGTTCAAACTGAACCTGCCCACAACGATCGGCAATCAATTTGAAGGCGTAATCATAGTCTCGTGATATTTCCCTGCATACCACGGCAGCGGTGGTATCCTGTTCAAGCGCTCGTAGAATGATTTCATCAACGGCATCTTCTGTGAAAGTGATCTTAAAGCCGTGTTTCTCATAGTAGTCCGATTCAAAGATCTTTATCTGGTTGTAAAGCAAGGTTACTTCTTCGCAGATTTTTTCGACGGGAACCCCCGTTCGTCCGTAGAAGTCCACCACCAGTTCGATTCTCGAAGGGGTGAATATGAGGGGATATTTCTTTTTGAAACGGGAGAGTTTATCTTCGGACTTTTCCAGAATTGCTATGCGCTCCTGCGCCTTAACACGCTCATAAAGGTGTATCCTTTCCGGATCGTCTGCCTCTTCCAGCAAAGCCTGTAATTCCCTTTCAGGATTCTCAACTACCGCTTCAGTAACCACAAAGGCTCGGATACCCGTGGAAGGCAAAGTCTTTTCGAATGGTAGTAAGACCTTTTCTACCACACTCGTCAATGCCCGCGCTCCCGTTCCTTCCGCATGGGCCAGTTCGGCTATCTTTCTCAGTGCTGCGTCTTCAAAAACTACATCGATACCGTAACAGCGAAAATCTTCTTTTTTTCCGGAAATTATGGGGTTGTTCGGGTTTTTCAGGATTTCGTAAAGGTCGTCAGTTGTAAGGGGTTCAAGCACGGCTATCACGGGAATACGTCCGATGAATTCCCTTTCAAAACCGTACTGGACTAGGTCTTCCGCTGTTACGTGCTTGAGGAAATCCATATCCGTTTCTTTGCTGTGGATTTCCGCACCAAAGCCAATACCCTGCTTTTTCATGCGGTTTTTTATGATTTCTGGCAGCTCCGGGAACGCTCCGCTCATGACGAACAGGATATTCCTAGTGTTGACGGTGCGTTTTTCTCGTTTTCCCGTTCTTCTGTAATGCTCAATTGCCTGCAACTGGGAAATGGGATCATGGGGCACGCGGATGTCAACCTCCGTTTCTTCAAGGGGCTTCAAAAGGGCGCGCTGTACCCCCGTTCGGGATACGTCCGGACCGATTATGTTTCTGGATGATGCAATTTTGTCTATCTCGTCTATGTAAATGATTCCGTATTCTGCCAGTTCGATATCATCGTCTGCGGCGGTCACGAGGTCCCTTACCAAATCTTCCACATCACCACCCACATACCCTGTTTCACTGAATTTGGTGGCGTCACCCTTTACGAATGGGACGTTGAGTTTTTCGGCGATGAGCTTTACTAGATAGGTCTTACCTACTCCGGTAGGTCCGACCAGCAAGATGTTATTTTTTATTCGTCCCACCGTATGTTGTCGGCCAAAGCGCTCACGTTCGCGCTGCAACTTTATGCGATTATAGTGAGTGCACACTTTCGTGGCCAGTACGGCTTTGGCATGCTCTTGTTTGACCACGTACTGGTTGAGGTAATCTTCAAGGTCTTTGGGTTTGAGGTCAAAGCGTATTTTTCTAACGCCCGATGACTTTTTTGCTGATGCATCTTCTTCGCCCTTGAAAGCCATTTGCATAGGTGACATGACTCGAATTCGCACTCCATACTTTTTCTTAAGGTAATCGTTTAATTCCCTTTCAAGCTCCTCAGGATCTGGAAAATGTGACGCCCATTCCTTCATGTTTTTTCCCTTGTAATGCATTAATCTGCACCTTCTGACGATTTGTCGGTTGACTATAACCATTTTGTTTCGCACTTTCAACTGGAGTTACAAGGTCAGGCTTTGAATCGACTTTTGAGGACTTGCCATTTTGATTAGTGAGTATATGCTTGTTGAGGTAGCATCGGCGACATGGTATAGACCATCGTGGGCTTCGTTGAGAAGCTCGATTTTATCGAATGAGGAGCGGTGCCGCTATGCCTCTTGCAACCATACCAGAAGCACTGGAGGATATCCGCCAGGGTAAGATGATAATTCTGGTGGATGACGAGGACAGAGAAAACGAAGGCGATCTTTGTATTGCCGCTGAAAAGGTTACTCCTGAGGCGATAAACTTCATGGCCAAGTTCGGCCGAGGGCTCATTTGCCTGGCCCTGGCTCCGGAAATTGTTGATCGCCTCAAACTTCCCATGATGGTTCAGAACAATGATTCAAAGTTTGGAACGGCTTTTACCGTTTCGATTGAAGCTAGACACGGGGTTACAACCGGCATAAGCGCTGCAGACCGGGCTCACACAATATTGACGGCCGTTGCAGACGATGCTAAGCCCGAAGATCTCGTAAGCCCGGGACACGTTTTTCCTTTGCGCGCCAGAGAAGGTGGTGTTCTGGTGCGAACCGGCCAGACCGAAGGGTCTGTAGATCTTGCGAGGCTAGCGGGTCTTAAACCAGCTGCCGTTATTTGTGAGATAATGAAAGACGACGGCACCATGGCCCGTATGCCTGACCTTGAGATTTTTGCCGAAGAGCATGAGCTGAAAATTGTTACAGTTGCGGACATAATCAAATACAGGATGCAGCATGAAAGTTTCGTTCATCGAGCGGCCGAGGCAAAACTTCCCACTTCCTTTGCCGGTGAGTTCAAGATAATAGCCTACACCAATGACATAGACGATTACGTGCATATTGCCCTAGTGAAGGGGGAAATTGATTCCAATGAGGAAATTCTTGTGAGGGTTCACTCCGAGTGCCTTACGGGGGATGTTTTTGGTTCTCTGCGATGTGATTGCGGAGATCAACTAAGGGCGGCCATGAAACAGATAGACCGCGAGGGTAAAGGTGTTCTGCTTTACATCCGCAACCACGAAGGTCGTGGTATTGGGCTTCTGAACAAGATAAAAGCCTATAAGCTTCAGGAAAATGGGCTGGACACAGTTGAAGCCAATCACGTATTGGGTTTCAAAGAGGACCTGAGGGATTACGGAATAGGGGCGCAAATCCTCGTTGATCTGGGTATCCGCAAGATGCGCCTGATGACCAACAATCCAAAGAAGATTGTTGGGCTGGAGGGTTACGGCCTGACCGTAACCGAGCGTGTACCCATTGAGGTGCCTCCCAACGAGTGTAATATTGAGTACCTTAGAACCAAATGCAGCAAAATGGGGCATCTCTTGCAGCTGGTGAGAGAAAGGGAAAGGTAGAGGAGATTTCCTGCTAAGACTAGGCTGACGATTAGAAACAGGAAGTTGTGGATATGAAAGTTTATGAAGGAAAGCTGTTAGCTCATGGTTTAAAGTTCGCAATAGTGGTTAGCCGATTTAATGATTTTATATGCAATAGGCTGCTTGGTGGAGCTATGGACGCTCTGACTCGAAGTGGTGCAGAATCCGACGATATTGAAGTTTTTAAAGTTCCCGGCGCCTTTGAAATTCCGCTGGTAGCGAAAAAGCTGGCCATGTCGGGCAAATACGATGCTGTTATTTGCCTCGGTGCGGTAATCAGGGGATCAACGCCACACTTTGATTACGTAGCCAATGAGGTATCAAAAGGGATTGCGGCGGTGAGCTTGGAAACAACCGTACCCATAGCGTTTGGGGTTTTAACAACCGATACCCTTGAGCAGGCCATTGAACGAGCGGGGTCCAAGGCTGGTAACAAGGGCTGGGATGCTGCAATGGCAGCTATTGAAATGGCCAATTTGTTGAAGCAGATTGAGTGACGGATTTAGTGAATGGAGAAAAAAAAACTTTTCGCCGGACGTAGAGGTTCAAGGGCGGCAGCTTTGCAGGTTTTGTACCAGATGGATGTCAGAGATCTGGACGCTGATGCCGCCCTCCGGCTATACGGAGAGGTAGCAGGGCCTGTTGAGGTTGATCGGCTTTTTATGGAAGATTTGGTCCATGGAGTTGCCAGGCACAAAAAAAGGTTAGACTCTAAGATTGAGGAAGCGGCTGAAAACTGGAAAATCAGCAGGATGTCAATTGTTGACAGGAATATACTGAGGCTTGCCACATACGAAATACTTTACTGTGATGAAATTCACCCCTTGGTGGCCATTGACGAGGCAGTGGAGCTGGCAAAAGCTTTTGGAGACGTTAATTCCAGGTCTTTTATCAACGGCATTCTGGACAAAATCTACAAGTCCGATGCTTCCCATTCCGAATCTTCTTCTCTTTCGTAAGTTTTTTGAAGGATAGGAAATTTTTATGCCTAGCAGAGTTTTTGTCCTGGATTTAGGTACTGGAGAGATTTCTGATCGTTTAAGCGAACTGCTCCGGAAAGATTTTTTAGTCCACGCGGGGACTTTACGTTCGCTTTCCAATGATATTGAGAAAGCAGATTGCGAAGTTATTTTCGTTACTTTAAGCGATCCAGGTGATATCACCGTAGTGAAGCAAGTTCAGAAGTTGTGTCCAGATAAACCAATAATCGGTCTGGGCTTGGAAACCGAAGCATCATTGATTGTCAAGGCTGCCAAGGCCGGAGTTGCAGATTTCATAGTGCTCCCGACCTCACCTGAAAAAGTGAAACTTTCGGTGCAAAATGCAATAGAGTGCAAACGGCTCAAGAACGAGATTGATTATCTTCGCAGAGAACAGGACATAGTGTACGATTTTGACCAAATAATAGCTGAATCCCCGTCGATGAAAGCGGTCATTGAAACTCTGAAAAAGTTTTCGCAAGTGGATGCTACCGTTTTGATTACCGGGGAAACGGGAACAGGGAAGAGTTTTTTGTCGGGGGCGATTCATTTCAATAGCCAGAGGAGAAAGTATCCTTTTGTTAAGATAAGTTGCACCAATATTCCAGAGTTGTTGTTAGAAAGTGAGTTGTTTGGACATGAAAAAGGGGCTTTTACTGGTGCGGTTAGGTTAAGGGTTGGACGTATCGAGCAGGCACGAGGTGGAACGGTATTCCTTGATGAAATAGGCGAATTGCCTTTGTCATTACAGGCCAAACTCTTGAGATTTCTTGAGGAAAAACGATTTGAAAGGGTGGGATCCAATAAGACCATTGAAGTGGACGTTCGCATTATTGCTGCAACTAACAGGAACCTCGAAAAGATGGTCGAAGATGGAACGTTCCGAGAAGACCTTTATTATAGATTGAATATACTCAGGGTGGAGTTGCCTCCTTTGAGAAAGCGTCCTCAGTGTATAATCCCACTGGCGTATTACTTTTTGAGGCTAAAGAGCCAGCGTTTGAGGAAAAATATAGTCGATTTTGAACCACAGGTGCTCGAGATGTTTCAGAGATACCACTGGCCTGGTAACCTGAGGCAATTGGCCAATGTTATTGAGCGTGCTGTGATTTTGGAGGAATCCCAAGTCATTACATCAAATAATGTTTTATTACCAGGGATACACTCGGATAAAGCCGTTCCGCAGGTCAAAACCCCAGATAATGAACGTCAAAGAATAATTGATGCTCTGGAAAAATGTAATTGGGTTCAGAAATGCGCTGCCGGTTTACTGGGAGTATCACCCAGGGTGCTTAATTACCGCATTAAAAAATACGGTATCACTCATCCAAAATGGCGGAAACACAAATAGTTCTGCACTTACGAGGCTGGTAGAGTAATAACGGTTTCGATTCCCTTGACTTTAATCAAAAGCTTGAAAACGCGGCAGGCTGGAAGGCTGCAGGTTATATCTTCCAAGACCAGATGTTTAAGAAAAAGAAGCACGGCATCTTTAAATTCTTCGGTTAAGGCTCCGTCTATAACCCATCTTTCGATATCACCGCCGAAAGTAATTCTGAAGTAAAGTTCACCTTCTTCATTATGGCTAGCTTGAGAAATAGGTTGCACGGTTACGTCCACGATCCCAAAAGGTGTTAAAATTCTTTTTTCGAGCATGGATTCGGAAGATATTGACATTGAAAGCTCTGCATAGGGAACTTCCAATAATACCTTTTTCATTTCCAGCCGCTCCTTTCTTTAAGCGGTTCCCCTAACCAACTGTGGGTTTACTACGTGCCAATGCAAGCAAAGCATGTGCCAGCGATAACAAAAGACACAAGCAATGGGTGTCTGGCCCGTACAGTAAAAAGGATTCCGATCCCAGACATTGTCATTCAAATTGGCCTCTTTATTTCACAAATTACAATACACAAATTACAATGACACACAAAACTTCGTAATTGTTTCTGCCTTAATGTAACGCTCCAGCCAGTTGTGTCTCATAACATGTTGTTTTAAATAGGTAAATTAGAAGGACGCTTTGTTGTAATTTTGTGGCACAGATGGTGCTTTAATTTTTCTAGCGAAAGCCTCTGCAAAATGGGGCCGCCTGAAAAGGGCAAACCACTTGAAAGAGTGGGGCGCAAAGCTACTGGCCTAAGTTTTGGTCGTCGAGCGACCGGAATATGGTAGCAGGGTTGCCGGGCGGATGGAAGTAATATCCGTTCATGCTGCGCCTCCACTCGAAATTTCGGAATGGAGGTGGTGGCAATGAACAGAAAGAAGGAAGAATTCGTCAGAGCTTGCTTATCTGGATTTTTGTTCTTCGGTGTTTTCCTTCTTGTTGTTTCGCAAGCTATGGCCGCTCAAATTACCGTTTCTTGGGACCCGTCTCCGGATTCGGATGTCGTTGGATACAAACTTTATTTCGGCACAAGTAGCAGGAATTACACGAATTCTGTCGATGTGGGAAATACAACAAGCTTTACGCTGACTAACCTTGAAGCGGGCAAGATTTACTACATTGCTGCGACGGCTTATGACACGGAGGGACTCGAGAGTGATTTTTCCGAAGAAGTAGTTGCTACGGCTATTTCGGTGGATTCTGACGGTGATGGCATAGCTGATGATGAGGAAACCTCTCTTTACAAGACCGACCCTTTCAATGCGGACACAGATGGTGATGGGATTTCCGACGGAAACGAAGTTGCTCGAGGCACCGATCCGCTAGTTGCAGATTCACCCAACGGTACTGGAACTCAAAATTCTTTGGTGATGCTTGACGTTGGATTTGCACAATTTAAAAATTCTTGGACGACTATATCTTTAAATGCCAGCTTTCATAATCCCGTTGTTCTTATTGGTCCGGCAACGTATTATGGAAAACAGCCTGGTATAGTTAGGATCAACAATGTTGGCTCCGATTCGTTTGATGTTGCTTTTAACGAATGGGAATATTTAGACGGCAAGCATAAACGGGAAAAGGCTGCGTACCTTGTAATGGACGAAGGCCGTTATGTTCTCGATGATGGAAGTATTTGGGAAGTTGGAATTGTAACCTTGAGTGGAAATGGAGATTGGCATTACGTGGCTTTTACAGATGAATTTCCCGATGCTCCCAAGGTTTTTCTAACTATACAAACACACAATGATTCGACACCTGTCATAGTTAGGGCGCGAAATGTTGATTCTAATGGCTTCGAAGCTGCGTTGTTTCATGAAGAAGCGAATGGTCAGCCTCACGGTACAGAAATTGTTGGTTATATTGCTGTATGGAACCCAGATGGAACTGGTACCATTGCCGGAATTCCTTATGCGGTAGGTTCGGCAATTGTGGATTCGGATTGGAGTCAGGTAGGAGATTTTCAGCTTATGTTACAAGAAGAGACTTCGGCAGACTCTGAAACCTACCATCTTGAAGAGCTTGTAGATGTCTTGGTCGTTGGTGAGCAAGTCTTTGCTCAGGACGTGTGGTGGGTTGATTTCGATCCTGCAAGCCTTAGAGTTAAATACTAATCGTAAGAGAGGTGATGCCATGATGAATGCTATCAGAAAAATCATAAAGATCTGCCTGTTTGCAGGTTTGGTATATTCTGGCCTGATACTGTGGACGGTATCGGATGCACAGGCAAGGGTGTGGACCGTTTATCCTGTCGGTAAAGCTACGGAAGGCGCAAATGTGATAGTCGGCTTTAGCAGCATAGATTGGTCGAAAATTCAACCCGGCGATGTTTTGGAGATCAAGGGATCTCTGGGCTCTTTTAAAGAGTCTTTGGTGATTGCTGTGCGGGGAACTAAAACCGCTCCGATAATAGTAAGGGCAGTTTCTGGCGAGGCGCCTGTGATAGAAAACTCCATAGTCATAACGGATTCTGCTTACGTCCATGTGGAGGGACTTACCGTTACCGGAAGCGCCTATGCGGGAATTATTATTCAAAAGGGAAGCAATCACATTACCATTGCAGACAACGACATACATGATAATGCCCTTGGAATCTGGATAGGAAACCAGGCGGGCGATTCGAATATGGTGCTGAATAACCGCGTTTACAACAACTCAACTCATGGAATAGCAGTTGATTCTGTAAATTGTGCGTCAGGCAAAGAAACCGTCATTTCGTCTAATGAGGTATACGGGAACGGACACCACGGCATTGAAATTTTGGGGAGCTATTATATCGTCGAAGGAAATGTCGTCTACCAGAATGGAGCCGCTGTTTCTGGAACGAGCGGAATACATATTTTTTCGAGAAGCCCTCAGGAGGATTCTGGAGATCACAACGTCATACGTTACAATGTAGTGTTTCAGAATAAAGAATCAAATGGTCCGGATGGTAACGGTATTCAGCTGGATCAATGGTGTGACTACAATGAAGTTTATTACAATATCTGCTTTGACAATGACGGCGCAGGGATAAGCATATACGATAGTTCCGACAGCAAGGTTTACAATAACACTTTAGTTGGAAACATGATCGATCCAGGCAAGAGCCACCCGTTCAAAGCGGAACTGTATTTGGCAAGTGACGTGGCAAATAATGTAAACCATGTTCAGAATGTTACGGTTGTAAATAACATACTTGTTGCTGTCCGTCCTGGCGTTCCGGCCATAGCAGTTTATTCTCCGGTCACAGGCAACCCCATTAGCATAGGTCATAACCTCTTGTATCATAAGGCCGGAGATGCGATTTTCTACTGGGGCGGAACCAAGGGTAAAGACATAACAACATGGAACAAAAAAGCTGCTGGTGGAGGGGATGATCTTTACGGCGACCCGCTTTTTGTTTCATTACAGGGAACCACGCCGTCTCAGGTTTCAGATCTTCAGTTAAAAACGGGTTCACCGGCTATAGACAAAGGAATTAACTTAGGTCAATCGCGGGACATTTCCGGCAATAATGTGCCCCAAGGGAATGGAGTTGACATAGGTGCTCTGGAAGCATTGGCATCGGCACCGTCGCCCCCTGAAACGGAAAAACCAGCTCCTCCTCGTAATCTCAAAGTTATTCAATAAAAAGAAAATAGCAGGGTTGTCGGTTGACCCTGCTGTCCATTGGGTAAAATGGGGGTTTACAATGCATAAAAAGCTTCGCTTAACCTCAATTTGTTAATTTTTAAATCTCCCCTCTTACCCCCGGTGGTGTATTTTTTACCGCGGTGGACGCGAGGAACGCGGAGAAAAAATTCTGATTTTCTTCAGATGCGGAACTGATATGAGAAATAAAGCTTCAGGCCCTTTTTCTTCAGGTACTCTCTTACCTGAGGGGATGTCTGGTATGTGACGGCCACATAGACCTTATCGCCTGGGAAAAGGTGTTCTATTCGTGACATTTTTCGAAGAAAAGTGTCCACATCCCTCTTTTTCAGTTGAGTTTTGCATTCCCCTATAATCCACACCATTTCTCCGTTCTTTTGTCCTTTGCCCAGGATATTGACCTCTTCGTACCGTCCTGGACCGAGCTCGACGAAGTCTCTCTTCAACACCTCGACATCCACACTGAGATCCTTCTTTAGCAGTTCGGGCAAGGAGGCGTAGGCCCTGTCCTCAAGAATGTAACCCACCGCATGAGACAA
Source organism: Deltaproteobacteria bacterium (assembly GCA_019309115.1). Classification (GTDB taxonomy): domain Bacteria; phylum Desulfobacterota; class Syntrophobacteria; order Syntrophobacterales; family Thermodesulforhabdaceae; genus JAFDGW01. Next base: position 43,318 of record JAFDGW010000011.1, on the reverse strand, counting down.
CCCCCCAAGCTCCTCCCGGGTCTTTCTGTGCTCCCCAATGAGCTTTCTCAGTTCCTCCTCGGTTTTCCTTTGAGCCTCGGACAGCTCATTAAGTCTTTCCTCGGTTCTCTTCTGGGCTTCAGCGAGGCGTTCTACCGTTTCTTCGAGTTTTGATACTCGTTCCTCAGTTTTTCTCTGAGCTTCAGCGAGACGCTCTATAGCCTCTTCGAGTTTTGATACTCGTTCCTCGGTTCTCCTTTGAGCATCCGCTAACTCCCGAATCACCTTCCAGGTTTGCTGGAAGTTTTCCTCTGTTCTCTGGGCAAACCTCAGGAAATCTTTCCTGCCTACAGACTCTTCCCGCTGTTTCTCTATCTCCTCCAGGAGTCCTATCAGAATCTCCCTCATATCAGGGGAGACCTTATCGAGCTTCTTCATGAAACCAACGCTTACAGGCATGTTTCCCTCCCCACTTTTATTATACATCCATTTTGCTCAGGGGGTTAACTCTACGCAAGTATTTTTCCAAAGATAGAGCAAAACATTAGGAAAGCCCCGATGATTATTCAAACAATAATCTCTGTCTGCCGTTGACAAAATCACTGCACTATATGAGATCCTTTGTTTCCAGAAAGTCCAACACCGTCTTGATGCTGTCATAGATGCTCAGTTTGCTTGTGTCAATGGTCAGATCTGGCGAAGCAGGCTCCTCGTAGGGCGATGATATGCCCGTGTAATTCTTGATCTTGCCCTCACGGGCCAGCCGATAAAGGCCTTTTGTGTCTCGTGACTCGCACACCTCAAGGGGACACTTCACATAGACTTCGTAAAAGGCATTACAGTCAATCATTTTGCGCACTTTTCTGCGCTCAGCTTCGAAAGGCGATATAAAAGCGGCCAAACATATGACCCCGGCATCCAGAAAGAGCTTGATTACCTCGGCAACCCGCCTGAGATTTTCCGAACGTGCATGCGGGGAAAAGCTGAGATCGCTGCAGAGACCACTGCGGATGTTGTCTCCATCAAAAACATAGGTGAGCTTTCCCATCTTATGCAGAGCTTCTTCAACGCCATGGGCAATGGTTGACTTGCCCGAACCGGAAAGTCCTGTGAACCACAAAACAAAGCTTCGTTGCCCAAGAAGTTTCTCACGGTCATCTCTTCGGATTTTTCCTCTGTAGGGGACAATATACCGTCGACATTCACGACTATTCTCCTTCACAGCGAACATCCTCCAACACTATAGTGTTTCACGTTCGATGTTTAACTGCCACTAAATGGGGTTACCAGAATAATAAATGTTACATTTATCACATAACGGTGCGGAAATGAAAGCAAAGGAATTCGGGCCGGTAAAATAGAATGACACAACCATTTTGTTGCATGAAATGTTGTGTGTTTCAGGGCAGAGGCAAGTTGAGATGGTGGTTTATATAACTTCGTGGAATCTCTCAAAACGTAAGGACGGAAATACGTGAATAACTCAGGCGAAAAGAGTATCATAGGGTTCGAAAAATAGGGTGGTCGAAAGATTGATGCAGTTTAATTGTTTGCATTGAAGCGAGCAGTGCTTGATGCCTCCATTTTTGGTTGTGCAAATTGACCCGCCTACAAGAGAATTTTGCGGAGATCATTACTACCGTACTTACGTTCCGCTGTCTGCTCTGGCGAATGCTTCTGATTTGTTTCTAACGATAAGCCTTACCAGCGAAAACCGTCTAAGGGATCAATTGCTGAGGACTGCACATATTGCGATCATAAACCTTGTAGCAGATGTAGATTTGATACCACTTGTGAGATATCGTAAGCGCCTTGGGCTGCCCACTATTTACGAATGGAACGATGACATTTGCAGCGTTCCCTACTGGAATCCACTTTACGGGTTTTTTCTAGGAAGTGGGTAAGAAGGACTATTTTTTCGCTGGCTGCTCTGGCCGATGCTTTGCAATTCAGTTCCGATTATCTGGCTGCCATTTATGGTAAAATAAACAAGAGGCATAAGGTATTCTTGAATCACATGCTGCACATCGGCGAAAGAGACCTTTCTATGCATGCGGATTGTACAGAGATTGGTTACGGAGGGTCGGCAGGCCATTTATACGATGTTGCATCCATAGTTCCTTATCTTGTGCCATGGCTTCAGAATCGGCAAGATGTTCGGTTCAATCTAATGGCCGATTCGTTTGTCGCCAGGTTTTTCCACTCCCTTGATTGTAGTCGGTTTCGTTATTTCCCGACCGGGTCGATTTACCGCTATTACAGCTTCCTGAACAAGCTTCACATCGGGATAGCTCCTTTGCTTGACATTCCATTTAATCGAGCACGATCGGACGTAAAGTTCCTTGAATATGCCGCGCATGGTATTGCTCCAGTCTTGCAAGATATTGAACCATACAGAAGGGTGGTTGTACACGGCAGAACGGGGTTTCTTTTCAGGAATTCTGACGAGTGTATAGGTTATCTGGAGATGCTGGTTAGACGACCGGATCTCGGAAAAAAGATAGCCCTAAGAGCTAGAAATTATGTTCAAAAAGAGAGAATGATGGTGTCCAAGGTGAAGGAACGAGAATCTTTCTATCTGTCGTTGCTTTCGTCCAGGTCAGACAGATCCTGCACCGGCGATATGGCTGATACCATCTGGGAGCAAGTTGCGTGTACAAACGGTGCCAGGGTGGAGGGCAGGTACGTTCTTCTGCTTCCGTCGGATTACGAGCTGTCAATGCGGGCTGGTTATAGTGAATTGGCGTGTGGAAATGCCGAAAGGGCATACCAACATTTCTTACGCGCGGCAAAAGAGCAGCCAGAGCAGTACTTACCCTATCTGGGTGCGTCCCAGTGCGTTCCTCCCGGTCCAGAACGGATCAAGTTGTTGAAAAAGGCTCTGCGGCTAAATCCAGGTTCTACAATGGCAAAGCTACTTCTCAAGGGCAGTGACTTTTTCTAATTGCTATTGAAGATAATGAAAAGTCGAATTGCCCCAGATGTTACCTACCGTTTATAGTTATTAGGTGATCGGTTACGGACTCAACATTAAAGCCATTTTTCATCGATTGTCGAACAGGAGGCTAACCATGAAGAGGTGTTGTTTTCTGGTTTTTCTTGTTTTTATTGCAGGGTGCGTAAGTTATCGTACGCCTCCGTCGCTTGTTGCAGGTAAGAGTACCACTCCACCCGAGCTGGTAGATTCATTTGTGCCACCTGCCGTGTGGTCTGGAACTAGGTTGCCTATCTTTGTTGAAGCATCTGATCCTGATGGTGATCTTGCGGGATTCCGTGTTGAAGTCACTCAGGCCGGAGGGAATATGTTTGAGAACTATTTTGTGCCATTGAAAAGGGACGGGCATTTAATGGTTAAGGGATGCATTTCTCTGGATATACCCAATTTAATCGATCCAGAATATCTGACAATTTCCATTCAGGCTGTGGACAACAGCGGGCATCGTAGTATGGTAAAAGTGCACCGGGTGACTGTGGGATTTGGCAGAATTTCTGCGAACAAAATTCCGGAAAAGTGGACGGAGGCTCGAAAAAACTGCATAGGGCACATATTCTTTGAGTTTGAGAGGCAGCATGATGGAGAAGACGATTTTAAGATTTACCGCTGATCGGGGGGGGTTGGAATGGCGATGTGCAAGAATGGTGACGTTACACTTTACTATGAAGTTCATGGCGATGGTGAACCGTTAATATTTGTTAGCGGACTTGGTGGTGGTGCCTGGTCCTGGTTTATGCAGCTTCCGTTTTTTCAACAAAGATACCTAGTCATTGTTTTTGACAACCGAGGCGCCGGACGTTCATCCACTCCAGCCGGGCCGTACTCAATGGAGGACCTGGCATTGGATGTTATTGCAATCATGGATAACTTAAGAATCGATCAGGCTATGGTGGTGGGAGTATCAATGGGAGGCATGATCGCCCAGCAGTTGTGCGTCATAGCGCCGGAGAGAGTAAAAGGTATGGTGCTGGGTTGCACGCATTGTGGCAAGTCGCAACGGATTCCACCTCCGGGAGAAGTCATGGAAGTTCTTGCGAACAATGAGGGCTTATCCCCCGAGGAGATAATCGACAAAAATATCCCGATCCTTTTTAACAAATCTTTTGTCGAGGCTAATCCCCAGATAATTGAACAATACAAACGAAACGCCCTGAGTGTACCGCCTCAGAGCCCCGAAGGGTTCGCCTCTCAGATAGCGGCTATACAAGGTTTTGATGTTTGTGAAAAACTGTCTACAATTTCCACTCCGGTTTTAATCATCACCGGTAAAAAAGATACTTTGGTTCCGCCAGAAAATTCCAGGATCCTCCACAGGTTGATACCCAATTCTGAGTTGGTAGAATTTGATGATGTCGGTCATGCTGTACATGTGGAAGCGGCAGATATGTTTAACAAGAAGGTGGACGAGTTTTTTGAGATGCGATGCAGAACGTAACGACAGCCATAGCAAGGGAACCCTTGGCAGAGCGCTTAAGACCGAGGCAGCTGGATGAGTTCGTCGGTCAGCGGCATCTGCTGGGACATGGAAAAATCCTGTGGCGATATTTCCAGCGAAAGGATTTTCCGTCTTTAATTTTCTGGGGACCGCCCGGAACGGGGAAAACCACCCTTGCACGCCTCATAGTCGATGCTTGTAACGGCCATTTTATAAGTTATTCTGCAGTGGCTGCCACTGTGCAGGACATAAGGCATGCTGCTAAGGAAGCCGAAGCAGTTTGGAAAAAGGAAGCAAGAAAAACCTGGTTGTTTTTTGACGAAATCCACCGTCTCAACAAAGCTCAGCAGGACGTGCTTTTGCCCTATGTGGAATCCGGGGTTCTTAGGCTTATAGGGGCCACAACGGAAAATCCATCCTTTGCCATTATTCACCCATTGCTTTCTAGGGTTCATGTGCTTGTTCTTGAACCGCTGTCTCGTGATGACCTTCGCAGGATAATGCATATAGCGCTATCTGATACCGAACGTGGGATCGGAGAATATCCAGCGGTAATTACGCCGGAAGCGGAGGAAATCATGCTCTCATGGTCGGGCGGGGATGCAAGAAAACTCCTGAATACCCTGGAAGCCGTGGTTTTAACCACCCCTCCGGACCCGGAAGAGGGCATAAGGTTAATTGATGTTGATGCTGTAAGAGAAGCTATGCAAAGACCTGCTGTAAGATACGACAGGGCAGGAGATCAGCATTACGATCTCATCTCGGCTTTTCATAAAAGCCTCCGGGGTAGCGACCCCGACGGAGCGCTTTATTGGCTTGCCAGAATGTTGCATGCAGGCGAAGACCCCCTGTATATAGCCCGACGCATCGTGCAGGCGGCATGTGAAGATGTAAGTCTTGCAGATCCTTTCGCCGTCGTTCAGGCTACAGCGGCCCTTCAGGCTTATCAATTTATGGGAAGCCCGGAAGGAGAACTGGCACTGGCTCAAGCAGCCGTTTACATTGCTCTTGCTCCCAAGAGCAATGCGGTTTACAAAGCGCTGAAAAAGGCCAGGTCGCTAGCTTATCAAACCGGTACGGTGCCGGTACCGTTACATCTCAGGAATGCTCCCACAGATTTTATGAAAAAAATGGGATTTGGCCTCGAATACAAATACCCTCATGACTTTCCCGAAGGTTGGATACCTCAGTGTTACTTGCCTGAAGGTTATGAAGATGCGATCTTCTATGAACCAAAATCGGTGGGATGGGAAGGTAAATGGCGAAATGTGCTTGTAAAGCGCCGGGAGAAGGTCAGACGGATGATAAAAGGGCAAATCAGGAAGGGAGGAAGTATTGATAATGATGAGCGAGCTTAAGTTTGACTGGACCTTTGTGAAAGCTGAGGCAATTGGTAAGGAACACGGCATTGAGGATTCTGAGGTGGAAGAATGGCAGAATAGTTTTGAAAAAGTGCATGATCGCATCACCGATGAGCGAAGGAATGGAAAACTTGGGTTTTGGCAGGTGATAGAGACCTCATCGGCATTATCAGAGGTTCTGAAAGTTAGGGAATATTTCGCCAAAAGAGACCTTGCCAATGTGGTTGTGTTTGGTATAGGCGGCTCGGCCCTTGGCGCGAAGGCATCTTTTCAAGCACTCCGTAGCCCCTTTCACAACCTGCAGGCAAAGCCCCGTCTTTTTATTGCTGATAATATTGACCCTGAGGAATTTGGGGCGCTTCTTGACTTGCTGGATCTGGAGAGAACTCTGTTCGTAGTTATAAGCAAGTCCGGGACAACGGCTGAAACGGTCAGTCAGTTTTTAGTTGCCTACGATTTGATCGTGAAGCAATTTGGAACGGGGCGTTTGAAGGAATTTTTTGTGGTTATTACCGATCCGGAGAAAGGAATTTTACGGCAGTTTTCAAAAAGGGCTGATATTCTGACCTGCACGGTTCCCCCTCGCCTGGGTGGACGATTTTCGGTTCTTTCTCCTGTTGGGCTGCTTCCCCTTTCATTTTTAGGAGTAGATGTAGGGCAACTTGTGGAAGGGGCCAAGTTTATGGCCGAGAAATGCAAATCCGGTGATATTGATGCCAATCCGGCTTATAAAAATGGCTTGTATCACGTGATTGCCGACAGAAAAAAGGGAAAGAAAATTCACGTCTATTGGGCTTATGCTCAAGGGCTTTACGGATTTTCCGACTGGTTACGGCAACTCATTGCGGAGAGTCTTGGCAAGTCCAGGAACGGAGATGCTGTTGGACCGACACCCGTAAAGGCCCTTGGAGTAACGGATCAGCATTCTCAGCTTCAGCTTTACCGTGAGGGCCCTAATGATAAGATTATAACCATTCTTGGCGTGGAACATTGGAGACGGGACGTGACCATAAACACTGATGCCGATATGGAGGATCTATCGTATTTGCAGGGGCATACGCTTGGCGAGCTTTTTCATGCAGAACAGAAAGCCACGGCTTGCGCTTTAGCCGAGGCTTCAAGGCCTAACATTACCTTATGGTTTCCTCGACTGGATGAGTTTACACTGGGGCAGGCTTTTTTTCTGTACGAGCTACAAACCGTTTTTATGGGTTATTTGTATGGGATAAATCCGTTTGACCAGCCTGGGGTAGAGTTGTCCAAGCGGATGACCTACGGTCTTATGGGAAGGCCAGGCTTTGAAGACTTTGCAAATATAGCAAAAGGCTTTTCGAAGAAACTTGCAAATGTTTAGTCTAGTAAGGATGCAGCGTGCTGTGTCCTGATGACTCCCATGGCGGGCGCGTCATGATGCGGCCCACAGAAGATTCGGCGGTGCATAAAAAGGCGGCTGAAAAACAACGAAAAGAGCTTGAAGCTATTAAGCCTTTTAGGCTTGTAAAATACCTGTCAGTGTCCAGCCTTGTGGTAGTGCTGGTAAGCACCGTGGTGATGTCGAGCATTATTGCCAGAGGCGTGAAGAACATTGTTCTGAGGAAGAGTGAGGAGTATGCTTCGCTTGTAGCGGAAAACCTGAATCATCAGGTTTTTTATCAGTTTACGCTTCCAACGCTCATTACTGAAGGCGAAATTCGTTTGAGGAAGAAAAATCAGTATAAGAGGCTTGATCGGGTTGTTCGCAATACCATTCACGGCTTTTCTGTGGAAAAGGTTAATATATACGACAGGCAACAAATTCTCACGTACAGCACAGAGTCGGAGGGGGTAGGGACAAAAGGACATCTCGGTGATGTTTTTCAAAAGGCCCTCGAAGGTGCCACTGTTTCCGTTTTCGAAGGCGGGAGAGCTTTTATCGGTTTTGAATGGCCTTGGGGGAACCGAATTCATCGACTGAAAACCTACATTCCTATGTGGGTTGAACGCCCTATGACCTGGAAAAGGGGAAAAGTTCTGGGGGTTTTTGAAATCATCCAGGATATTTCTTCCGACTATGAAACCATTTTCAGGTTCCAGTGGCTCGTGCTGGGTAGTTTTACAGTCTTTGTGGGAGTGTTGGTAGTTGCTTTGTCTCTTATAGCGAAGCGCGCAGACAGAATAATCGAACGTCGGGCTTTGGAGCGGAAGCGCCTTGAAGAAAAACTCCATAGGGCTGAACACCTGGCTACTCTGGGTGAGATGATAGCGTCTGTGTCTCACGAGATAAAAAATCCTCTGGGAATCATTAAGAGTACAGCTCAATTGATGCGTAACCGTATGTCTGATGAAAAAAACACCAGACTTGCTTCGATAATTGTTGAAGAGGCCGAGCGACTTAACGGTATTGTTACGGAGTTTCTTGATTTTGCTCGTCCTAAGGAACCCGAGTTTTCAATATGCGACGTTGCCGACGTGCTCAAAAAGGCGTTGCAAACATTCGAGTCGGCCCTAGAAGGAAAAAACATTCGATTGGAGACAGATCTTCGTGGTGGTATAGTGCTGGCCGACCAGATGTTGCTTTATCGAGCTTTTTTTAACCTAATATCCAATGCCTTTCAGGCAATGGAAGAAAAGGGCGGAATACTGAGCGTGAAGACCGATCACATTGGAATTAACGGGACCGGATATCTCGAGGTGACCATTCGTGATACAGGAGTTGGAATTCCCAAAGAAGTTCAAGAAAAGATCTTTCGTCCCTTTTTTACCACTAAGGAACGCGGCACCGGACTTGGCCTTGCCATAGCTAGGACGATTATAGATGAGCACGAAGGCGAGATTTTTGTTGAAAGTGAGGAAGGAAAAGGAACCGTCGTAAGGGTAAGAATACCCGCTTTGAAGAAAGAAGATTAGTTAGTGAGGAAAAGGGGGGATGAAAGGAACCATTCTTGTTGTTGACGATGAACGAAACTACCTGATTATCCTTCAAGAACTGCTTGAAGAGGAAGGTTACGAAGTTTTCACAGCCGACAACGGACGGGAAGCTCTGAAACTTGCCATGGAAACCGACCTCGACGTAGTAGTAACGGACATGAAAATGCCCGGCATTGACGGTATGAGTTTTCTTGATCAGCTTCATAAAGCAAAACCCGATGTTCCAATAATAATGATGACCGCTTACGGGACCATTGAAAAAGCTGTCGAAGCAATGAAAAAAGGAGCCTTTGACTACATCTGCAAGCCATTCGAGAATGAAGAGTTTCTTGTGGTCGTCCGCAAAGCGCTGGAACATTACCGGCTGGTGTGCCGCAATCGGGAGCTCACCCAGGCCCTGGAAGAACGTTATCAGTTTGGGAATCTCATCGGAAAAAGCGCCGTTATGCAGAAACTTTACGACACTATCGAGAAGATAGCTCCTTCAAAAGCGACTGTGCTTATCACAGGCGAATCGGGAACGGGAAAGGAGCTGATAGCCCGGGCCATCCACTTCAACAGTCCAAGGCGGGACAAGGCTTTCGTTTCCATAAACTGTGGAGCCATACCGGAAACTTTGCTGGAAAGTGAACTTTTCGGTCATGAGAAAGGGGCTTTTACAGGGGCGGTTCAGAGGAGAAAAGGGCGGTTTGAAATAGCCCACAGAGGCACTGTGTTCCTTGACGAAGTTAGCGAGATGTCACCGTATTTGCAGGTAAAACTTCTAAGAATTCTTCAGGAGATGGAGTTCGAAAGGGTAGGAGGAACGGATACAATTCACGTTGACGTCAGAGTAATTGCTGCATCTAATAGAGATTTGAAGGAAGAAATAAAGAAAGGACGTTTTCGGGAAGATCTTTATTACAGGCTTAATGTGGTGCACGTGCACGTTCCGCCGTTGCGAGAGCGAAAGGAAGACATTCCCCTTTTAGTCAGGCATTTTCTTGATAAATATGGCACCGAGAGCGGCATAGAAAATATTAGGATAGCCCGCGACGCCTTGAAGTGTCTCATGGATTACGATTGGCCTGGTAATGTTCGGGAGCTGGAAAACGTAATTGAGCGGGCGGTCGTGCTCTGCTCTGGTAGCGAAATAACCATAAATGATTTGCCACCGGAAGTTAGAATGCCGTTTAAAGAAACAGAAACTGTTGGAATAAGCTTGACTAATGACCGGAAACAGATGCCACTTTTGTCCGAACGTCAAAGACGGGCGCTGAACTTCATAAAAGAGCACGGCTACATAACCAACAAATATTATGCCGAAATAAACAAAATATCGGCAAGGCAATCCCTGCGTGAGTTGGATGACATGATCGCAAAGGGAGTGCTCGTTCGTATCGGCAAAGGGCGTGGAGCACGCTATGTGCTCAGTGAGTTGGGCTGACAACCGGAAAAAGTCTACTATCGAGCAAAAGCTTACAGCAGTTGGTCCTATCGTTTGGCAAACTGCCTAGAAAGCTTGACGGCACACAGTTCGCCGCACATGGTGCAGGTTTCCTTATCGTATGCCAGGCTGAGGCGCTTTTTTGCCGCTTCCGGATCGATAGCCATAGAAAGGATGCCCTCCCAGTTTAGATCACGTCTGTACTGGGAAATAAGCCTGTCTTTTTCAATGGCGTTCTTAACACCTTTTACTATGTCAGCAGCATGTCCCGCAATGCGGGCGGCTATTACTCCCTGGTAAACATCGTCAGGATTTGGTAGAGAAAGATGTTCTGCCGGGGTTACATAACAAAGAAAATCCGCACCGGCTGCCGCCGCAATGGCTCCCCCAATTGCCGCCGTTATGTGATCGTATCCAGGCGCAATATCTGTTGGCAAAGGACCAAGTAAGTAAAAGGGAGCTCCATCGCAAAGTCGTTTTTCCAGGAGTACGTTTGTTTCAATTTGATTGAGAGGCACATGCCCAGGACCTTCAATAATTACTTGAACATTTTTCTCTCGCGCCCTCCGTGCAAGTTCGCCCAGGAGAACAAGCTCTTCAATTTGTGGCCGATCGGTGGCATCCAACACCGTCCCTGGCCTCATTCCGTCCCCAAGACTCAACGTGACGTCATACCTGTAAGCTATTTCTAGCACCGTATCGAATTCAGCATAAAGAGGATTTTCCTTACCGTTATGCTTCATCCAGTTAAGCAATATTGATCCACCGCGGCTCACCGACGGTAAAAGACGGTCGCTTTTTTCCAGCCGCTTCAGTGTTTCAAGAGTTACGCCGCAATGTATGGTTATGTAGTCAATGCCTTCAGAGCACTGTTTTTCTAGATCTTTGAACATTTCATCGACGTCCATTTTGTGCAGGGGTATTCTCTTACGATGCAACCTTGTTGCGATTCCGTACACAGGGACGGTACCGACCATAACAGGTGAATGCTCCAGGATTGCTTCCCTAATAGCCTGAAGGTCTCCACCCGTTGACAGGTCCATCACGGAATGTGTTCCCGCCTTAATGGCCGCCTTTAACTTAGCAATCTCATTTTCGACGGATGCACAAGCCCCGCTACTACCTATATTGGCATTCACTTTAGTAGATAGTCCTGCCCCAATAGCATAAAGTGTTTTTATCTCGTGGTTCTTGTTTTTTGGAAGAACGGCCTTTCCTGCGGCAATTTGTTGCCTGAGAAATTCGGGATCCACACCGTCCGCTTCCGCGGCTTTTCTCATTTCTGGAGAAATGATTCCCTGCTTTGCCATTTCAAGCTGAGTCATTCGCCCGTATTCCCCTCTCTTAATAACCGGTGTTGAAAAGCCCGGCCGTGCACCCTCCGTCGAACACGGGAGCCTGCAAGCCCAAAACCTCCGAACACTCACCAGAGTGAACCACGACACAGACCGCAGTGCTTACCGCTGCTTCCTTCCGGACCTGACGGGGTTCACACCCGTCTGTTACGTGGTGTCCGGTGCGTCCGGAGGCCAGACGGCAGTGCAGGTCACCTCCAATGCCCTCGGGAGGGAATTCAACCCCGCTAAGCGGATTTCGGGTACAGCGCACCGCTAACTCGCCGTCTAGCACGACCGGGTACCAATCCTTTTAATTCCACATTCCTCGAAAGGCAATGGTTTTATGCAATTCTATTGCTATTTCTTGACTGCTAACTCAGGTGCATGGTATCGGAACCCTAATTTTCAGTACAAAATATGGGGGTTGTGTTTATGGTAAAGAAAAAAAAGATCGAACCACCGGAACGGGATGAAGAACGGGAAGAACTTTCTGATGAAGAAGACATACTGGAATTGGGAGAAGATGACATCGTGGAAGAACCTGAGCCCTTGCCGGTTGGAATAGAAATAGAGGATGATCTGGACGAGTCACTTTTTAAGGATGGTGATAGTTTATCTGATGATGATATTGACCTAGACAAACTGGATACAGAACTGGGGTTGTCTGACGAAGCTGTAGATACAGAAGGTGTGACCGTTACCGAAGAAGCTGCAGAGGTTGGAGAGTCTGAAGAAGAGGAAAAGGATGTTCTGTCTAGTCAGGATGATATCGATGCATTGTTTGAAGAAGCGAGTCGCGAAGAGGCCATTGAGCAAGTATCTTCAACTGAAATTGCTGAGGAAAGGCCTGCTGAGTTGGAGCCGGAAGTTGACGTCGATAGGCTAGTTTCAGATCTGGAGGAAAAAATAGCTGCTCGTATAGAAGAAATTGTTAACGAGCGGTTGCCGGAACTTGTGCTCAAAACGGTCAGAGATGAACTTGAAGCACTTCGCAAGGAATTTGAAGCCAAAATGGAAAGGGGGAATTCATAACCTATGGGGTCAGTTAACTTGCCAAAAGCCTACGATTTTAAGGAAGTTGAGCCGAAATGGTATTCGTTCTGGGAAGAACAGGGCTTTTTTCATGCTGATGTAAACAGTGATAAGCCATCCTTTTCCATCGTAATTCCGCCACCAAATGTAACCGGCCAACTTCACATGGGCCATGCTCTGAACAACACCCTACAGGATATACTTTGCAGGTATAAAAGATTGAAGGGCTTTGAAGTTCTTTGGGTGCCCGGTACAGACCACGCAGGCATAGCCACTCAGAATGTTGTAGAACGCGAGCTTGCAAAAGAAGGCAAAACCAGGCATGAGCTTGGGCGTGAAGCTTTCATCGAACGAGTATGGACGTGGAAGGAAAAGTATGGGAACATTATCATCAACCAGCTTAAGAGGTTGGGTGCTTCGTGCGACTGGGAGCGCCAGCGGTTTACCATGGACGAAGGGCTTTCGCGCGCCGTCAGGCAGGTCTTTGTCCGACTTTACAGAGAGGGTCTTATCTACCGCGGTGAGCGCATGATTAATTGGTGTCCTCGATGCCATACTGCCCTGGCCAACATTGAAGTCGAGGGTGAAGAGCGTGAAGGAGCTTTTTACTACATCAAGTATCCACTGGAGGATAATTCTGGTCATGTTGTTGTTGCCACCACAAGGCCGGAAACCATGCTCGGCGATACGGCAGTGGCGGTTCACCCGGAAGACGAGAGATATCGCCATATCGTGGGCAAGTACTGTATTCTTCCCCTTGTTGGACGCAGGATACCGATTATAGCAGATGCTTATGTAGATCGCGAATTCGGAACCGGTGCACTCAAGATCACACCGGCTCACGATTTTAACGATTTTGAAATTGGCCAGAAGCACGGACTGGAAGTTGTACAGGTCATCGGGCCGGATGGAAAGATGACCGACGACGCTGGTGATGAATACGTCGGCCTTGACCGCTATGAGTGTCGTCAAAAGATAGTAGAAGATCTCGAGCGAAAGGGCTTTCTGGAAAAAATTGAACCTTACGTGCACAGGGTCGGGCATTGTTATCGCTGCAAGAGCGCCGTTGAACCCATGATTTCCATGCAGTGGTTTGTGAAAACGAAGCCGCTAGCAGAAAAGGCAGTTGAAGCGGTCAGAAGAGGTAGAACCCGTATTGTTCCTGAAAAATGGGAAAAAGACTATTTTAACTGGCTTGAAAACATAGAAGACTGGTGCATAAGCAGGCAGATATGGTGGGGCCACAGGATTCCCGCCTGGTATTGCGATTCCTGTGGGGCCATCACGGTAGATGAGAAGGATCCTGATGTCTGTGAATCCTGTGGTTCTTCGCAGATACGCAGGGATCCCGATGTCCTAGATACCTGGTTCAGTTCTGCACTCTGGCCTTTTACTACCCTGGGCTGGCCTGAAGAGACGCCGGAGCTGAAAAGGTTCTACCCTACATCGGTGCTGGTAACAGGCTTTGATATTCTCTTTTTCTGGGTTGCCCGCATGATGATGATGGGAATCCATTTCATGAAAGACGTTCCCTTTTACGATGTTTATGTTCATGCCCTGGTGAGGGATGCCCAGGGACAGAAGATGAGTAAATCCAAGGGTAACGTCATAGATCCCCTTGTGATGATGGAAAATTACGGAACTGACGCCTTCAGGTTTACGCTGGCTGCCTTTGCCGTGCAAGGTCGTGATATAAGGCTTTCAGAAGAGCGGATTGAGGGATATCGCCATTTTGTGAACAAAATCTGGAATGCATCGCGACTGGTTTTGATGAATTTAGATACATCGGAAACGCTCATGGACCTGCCGGAAAAGCCTGAAAACCTTGTGCATAGGTGGATTTTGAGCCGACTTCAGAGTGTCGTTGAGGAAGTGGATAAAGCGTTAGAATCTTATCATTTTAACGAGCACGCTGGTGTTCTCTATCAGTTCTTCTGGCACGAGTACTGTGACTGGTACCTGGAAATGATCAAGCCTGATCTTTACGGCGATGATGAGTACAGGAAAAGGCTGGCTCAGGCAGTATCCGCCCGGGTTTTGGAAAAGGTTCTTGTTATGCTTCATCCCATCATGCCTTTCGTCACAGAAGAAATCTGGCAGAAACTTCCTCAGACTCAGGGAAGTATTATGCAGGCTCAGTTCCCACAGGTCGAAGAGAACCGTAAAGATCCCATTGCAGAGGCGCAGATGAAGCTTTTGCAGGACGTAATATCGGGAATACGGAACATTCGAGGCGAGATGAATATTGCCCCGGCGGCAAAAGTAAATGTTGTCTGCCGTTATCATGATGAAGAGGATCGAGATTTGTTAATGGAGTACGGCTATCTCATCAGGGATCTTGCAAAGGTTGACGGTCTTGAGATTGTTTCCATTTCTGAAGGGGATAAGCCTGAGGTTGCAGCCGGTGCTGTCACAGAAAAGATTGAAGCCTACGTGCTTTTGGAAGGTGTTCTGGATTTTGAAGCCGAACTCAAGCGTCTGCAAAAAGAAATGGCGAAAATCGAAAAGGAACTGGAGCTTTCTAAGAGGAAACTTCACAATGAAGATTTTCTAAGCAAGGCCCCGAAGGAAATCATAGATAAGGAAAGGGAAAAAGCCGAAAGGCTTACGGCAAAGTTCAAGAAACTGCGAGAGCATTTCGAGCAAATATCCGGTTATGTTGACAGATAGGAGATCATGCTGGATTTCAAATTGTGTGACCTTTTGAAAATGGCACTTCTTGAAGATATCGGTTGCGGTGATGTTACCAGTGAAGCCCTTGTGGGGGAAGATGTCCTGTGTGAGGCCGTTATTCTGGCGAAGCAAGACCTGGTGCTTTCCGGGGTGACGATAATAAAAAGCATTTTTCCCTGTATTGGTGAAGAGGTTGGCTGTAAGGTTTTTTTTCGAGACGGCGACTGGGTAAGCAAGGGATCTGTCATCGCCAGGTACGTTGGAAAGGCTAGGACGATACTCAAGGTTGAACGGGTGCTTTTGAATCTTTTGCAGCGATTTTGCGGTATAGCTACTTACACCCGACTTATGGTGGAAAAATTGAAAGGCACAGATTGCCGTCTGTTGGATACTCGGAAGACTACTCCGCTTTGGAGAATTCTGGAAAAGGAAGCTGTACGGCACGGCGGAGGGAGTAACCACAGGTTTGGTTTGTTTGACGGCGTATTGATAAAGGATAATCACATAGCAGTTGTGGGATCGGTTAGGAAAGCTGTCGAGCTTGCGAGGTCAAAGGTTCATAATTTGCTCAAGGTTGAGGTTGAAGTGTCTAGTATGGACGAGCTTGAAGAAGCGCTGGAAGCCGGTGCCGATATGGTTTTGCTGGACAATTTTGGCATTGATGAGCTAAAGAAGGCGGTCTCACTGTGCAAGGGGAGAGTTTTATGTGAAGCCTCAGGGGGGATTAATCTGAGCAATGTTCGTGAAGTTGCAAAGGTGGGGGTGGATTTTATCAGCTCTGGGGCAATTACTCATTCTGCTCCTGCCGTGGATTTGAGCCTAAAAATAACAGGAAGCGAAGGAGGTTAATTGATGAATTTGATTGGTGTTGCTTATGCTATGGGAACAACAGGTCAGGGAGCGGCGGGTCAAAATGCAGGAGGGGGATTGGCGGCCTTTATACCCCTTATCTTGATGATTCTTATTTTCTATTTTCTTCTTATTAGACCTCAGCAAAAACGTCAGAAAGAACATCGAATGATGCTGGCAAACCTCAAAAGGGGTGATCATGTGATCACGCAAGGTGGACTCCATGGCACCATTACTGGCTTAACCGATTCGGTGGTTACGTTAGAGATTGCTGACGGGATAAAGGTTAAGGTTCAGAGAGGCTACATAGCCGGTGTGGTTACCCCGGGGAAAGAGAAAGAGGAGTAATCCTTCAGGGAGGCGTGAAGTTGAAAGGTCTGAAATGGCGGTTTTTGTTGGTTGTGGCAGTAGTTGTTGTTTCAATAATATATTTGATTCCCTCCGTTAATCCGTCTCTACCATCCTGGTGGAAGGGGGTGCTACCCAGGGAAAAGCTCCATCTGGGGCTTGACTTGCAAGGGGGTATGCATCTGGTGCTTGAGGTTCAAACTGATGAAGCGGTGCGAAGCACGGCAGACAGGTTTGTTGACGAGATAAAAGACGCCTTCAGGAAGGA
The DNA here is from genome assembly GCA_019309115.1 of Deltaproteobacteria bacterium. Taxonomy (GTDB): domain Bacteria; phylum Desulfobacterota; class Syntrophobacteria; order Syntrophobacterales; family Thermodesulforhabdaceae; genus JAFDGW01. The sequence goes on along the minus strand of JAFDGW010000011.1, from coordinate 26,708 downwards.
GAAGATTCCCTTTTTTGGGGTTAGAAGAAAGGGTTTATGCGACCTCGTTGTTACTTTTCCGAAAGATGTTGATTTGAGCAACCTACACGAGGTTTTGCGCAAAGAATTTCCAACCCTGGTGGAACAGAACAGGGAAATTACAGATAAAGGGGTGAAGCTGGTCTTAACCTTTGATGGTAAAGAGATTGCCCACATAAAAAAGCTTGCGGCGCAGCAGGCTTTGGAAACAATTAGAAACAGGATTGACCAGTTCGGTGTTTCTGAACCGGACATTCGCCCGCAGGGTGAAAATAGAATTTTGGTACAATTGCCAGGTATAAAGGATCCGGACAGGGCAATCAGCGTTATTGGCAAAACGGCTCGGCTGGAATTCAAGCTGGTAGACGAACGAGTGAGCCTTAGGGAAGCCAAGGCCGGTAAGTTACCACCTGGTTCCAAGATATATCCGATGAAGCGATTTGATCCGATAACCAAAAGGACTTATCAAACCGAGATCGTTCTGAGGGACCGTACGCTCCTCACCGGTGAGTACATCACAGATGCTAGGGTGAGGATCGATCCCCAGTACAATACACCTTATGTTGCTCTTGAGTTCGATGCTCGTGGTGCAAGAGTTTTTGAGCGGATTACCGGTGAACACGTAAAGGAACGGCTTGCTATAGTGCTGGACGGGGTTGTCTATTCTGCCCCGGTCATTCAGGAACGAATTGCAGGAGGTCGCGCCAGTATTACCGGATCATTCACCATGGAAGAAGCCAGGGACCTAGCTATAGTTTTGCGTGCCGGTGCATTGCCAGCTCCTGTTAAGATTCTTGAAGAAAGAACGGTCGGTCCGTCTCTTGGACGTGATTCGATTCGCAAGGGTATGATTGCTATGCTGGTGGGCGGTGTGCTGGTCGTGCTATTTATGGCGGTCTATTATCGACTGTCCGGGCTGGTCGCCGACGTTGCGCTTATACTCAATATCGTTCTCATTATGGCAGGGCTTGCCGCATTTCAAGCCACCTTAACTTTGCCTGGCATCGCCGGTATCATTTTAACGATAGGTATGGCCGTTGACGCCAATGTTTTGATCTTTGAACGCATAAGGGAAGAACTTCGGATCGGAAAAACCCCAAGGGCTGCAATAGACATTGGTTATAGCCGCGCGACTCTTACCATTCTCGACGCCAATATAACAACGCTAATTGCCGCAATTGTTCTCTTTCAGTTCGGCACGGGACCTATAAGAGGGTTTGCGGTAACTCTTTCGATTGGCATTGTTGCCAGCATGTTCACAGCGATTGTGGTAACCCGGTTGTTCTTTGATTATTGGACCTCGACCAGAAGGGTTGCCGAACTCAGTATATAAGGAGCTATGGAATTATGTTTCAGATAGTCAAGCCTGATGTAAATATTAACTTCGTGGGCAAACGTTACATTGCTATTACCTGTTCGATACTACTAATTATTGCTGGTATCGTCACAATAATCTTACGTGGCGGGTTAAATATGGGCATAGACTTTGCCGGAGGAACGATTATACATATTAAATTCAAAGCCCCGGTTAACATAGACGATATACGCAAAGCTCTAAAGCCGGTTGGAATAGAGAGCAGTGCTATTCAGCAAATTGGTAACAAATCTGACAACGAGTTTTTAATTCGGTCCAACATTCAAAGTGAAGCGATACAATCTTTGTCGCATCAGGTTCAAGATGCCTTGGCGAAGGAGTTTGGTAAGGGGAAGGCGGAGATACTGCGGGTGGAAATGGTTGGTCCCAAGGTTGGTAGGGATTTACGTCACAAGGCACTTCTCGCAATCTACTATTCGCTGTTGTTTATAGCCATTTACATTTCCGGACGGTTTGAGTTGAAGTGGGTAACCAGTGGTTCTATAGCGGCAATTCTGATTATAGGGCTCAAACTGCTGGAAGCCCTGGGGGTGGGGTATGTTTATCTGACAATTGGCGCTCTGGTATTGACACTGATACTTTCCTGGTTCTTTCAGCTTTCTTACGCCTTGGCGGCTATTCTTGCATTGGTGCACGATGTTCTGGTTACGGTAGGAGTATTTGCCCTATTGAATAAGGAATTCAATCTCCAGATAGTTGCGGCGTTGCTAACCATCATAGGATACTCATTGAACGATACAATTATTGTTTTTGATAGAATCAGGGAAAATTTGCGGCGTGAAAAAAAGTATAATTTCAAAGACTTGGTAAACCGAAGCATCAACCAGACCTTGAGCAGGACAATTCTCACGTCGGGAACAACGCTAATAGTTCTGATCACACTATTCTTGTTAGGTGGGACGGTTATACGAGACTTTTCTTTTGCACTTATTATTGGTGTCATGGTCGGGACTTATTCATCCATTTACATTGCCAGTCCCCTGCTTATCTTGTATGAGGACTTCAGAGTTAGAGGGAGAGAGGAGGCTAGGATTCGTGATCGCAATCTTGCGAAGTCGAAAGCCTCTTGACAGAGAAAGCGGTTTTTGTAAACAAATAATTAGGTGCCGGAGTGGTGAAACTGGTAGACGCGCTGGACTCAAAATCCAGTGGGCCTCGTGCCCGTGAGAGTTCGAGTCTCTCCTCCGGCACCAGACAGTAAACAGGGTTGATCAAAAAGCCGTAATCTTTGGGGATTACGGCTTGTTTTTTGTGTAAAAACATATCAATCGGAAGGGATAAATATCATGGCGCGGGTTACCATAGAAGATTGCATGAAGCGAATGAATAGCCGTTTTGCCCTGGTTCATCTTGCCGTACGCAGGGTACTTCAGTTAAGAAATGGAGCCAAACCAATGATTGATGCTCCGAAAAACAAGGAAATTGTTGTGGCTCTCAGGGAAATAGCAGCGGGCAAGGTTACCTTGGATAACATTGACGCACTTGAGCAGGAACAAGTGCTCGGATTGATTGATTCGGCTCCTGCTACAGCTGTGGATGAGGAAGCTCTGAAAAAACAGCAGGAAATTAAAGAAGCCTTTGATGAGGCGGCTTCTCGAGTGAGCAACGCTATGGAGGATAGCGATTCGGACAACTTGAATGAGTGAGGAAGGTGAATGGGAAGATCTCCGGTTTCGGATTACTTGAAGAAGCGGGATTTGTTGAACGATGCAGGGCTTTCTTCCGATGAAGCAAAAAAGATTGGCGAAATGTGCCTTGAGGATGGATTAATTCATGATGCCCTAGAGTTTTTTGGCAAGGCAGGTTATGAGGAGGGACTAAGGCACATTTTAGAAATGGCTCGTGAGGAAGGCGATTATTTTATTGCCGACGCAGCTTTACGCTTTCTTAAAGAGGACTGGTCTTCAGAGGGGTGGTTGGAACTTGCCAAAAGAGCTGAGGAGCTTCAAAAGTTTGTTTTTGCTTCTCAGGCATACAAGAGAGCCGGTGCTGGCGACGATGCGGCGCGTCTTATGTTTGTTGCCGGCAATGGTGCAGAGAGTGCCAAACTTGACACTAGGTCAAGCCATGCTTAACAGAAAACCTTAGGCATTGGTAATCTGAGTTTGAGGTATGGGGTCATGAGCTCATGAAGCGAGATTATTATGAAGTACTTGGTGTCTCTAGGAACGCCTCGCAGGAAGAGATAAAGAGGGCATACCGTAAGCTGGCTTTTAAATATCATCCTGACAGAAATCCCGGGGACAAAGAGGCCGAGGAGAAGTTCAAGGAAGCGGCGGAGGCTTACGAAGTTCTTCGTGATCCGGAAAAGCGACGGATTTATGACCTGTATGGCCATGGAGGGCTGAAGAGCAGCGGTTACCAGGGCTTCAGGTCGTACCAGGACATTTTTTCAACTTTCAGTGATATTTTTGAAGAATTTTTTGGTTTCGGTTTTGGAGGGCGTGGTAGAACATCATCTCAACCATCATCTGAGCCAGGCAATGACCTACTATATCGCCTCACGATAAGTTTTGAAGAAGCAGTCCTTGGTGCCGAAAAGGAGATAGAAATCGACACTTTTGTATCCTGTCCCTCGTGTAATGGCTCGGGAGCATCGCCTGGAAGTCACGAAGTCGTGTGCCCTGTTTGTAACGGACATGGACAAGTTTTTCAGACTCACGGTTTCTTTCGCATAGGCACTACTTGTTCTAATTGTAAAGGCAGAGGGCGTGTTCTTCAGTCTCCGTGTTCCACCTGTGGGGGCAGCGGAAGAGTTGAAAAAACCAAGAGAGTCAAGGTTCGCATTCCTCCGGGAGTGGATACAGGAACGCGCTTAAGACTTCGTGGAGAAGGTGAGTGCGGTTACCGTGGGGGTCCTCCAGGAGATCTTTATGTTCAGATCCATGTGGAACCTCACGAAATCTTCGAGCGTGACAGAAATGATCTTTTCATAAGGGTACCGGTTCATTTTGTAGAAGCTATTCTTGGGGCCGAGATCGAAATTCCCACACTAGAAGGAACAGAAAAACTACGTCTTGAACCGGGCACTCAGCCTGGGACTGTTATAAGATTGCGAGGCAAGGGTGTTCCGTCCCTGAGGACGGGTGCTCGTGGAGATTTGGTTGTTGAAATAGATGTGAAACTACCCAAAAAGATATCATCGCGGCAAAAGGAACTACTGAAGGAATTCCTTGAGCTAGAACGTCAGCAGGGACGTAAAAAACCGCGGTGGGCATGGTGGAAAAGAAACGATGGTGAGAAATCAGAGGATGAAAATAGAAGGGTATTTGCCTTTGAAAAATGAGTGATGTGGTGAGCATGAGGTTCAACTACGGGAATGAGGCACCTAGACAATTTGAAGATTTTAGCGCTACCGCTTTATACTGTCCCAAATGCAAGCAAGCTATGCCAGTTCGTGAAAGGCTGTTATTGATTTTGCCGGATGGCGAACTCTACGAATATTTGTGTCAGAATTGTGGATCATCGGTAGGTACGAAAAAGGTTTCGGGTAGTTCGAGAGTGAGGATAGGGTTATGAGATGATTTATTTAATATACACACGTGCAGGCTATACCGCATAGGAGATGCGGCATGGATATAGGAAGATATAGGAATCTGAAGCCCGAGCTAAAGAAAGATGAGTGAGGAGGATTAAGCTTTTCATAGCTATAAAATTTGTGAGCTGTGGGAAACCGGAGGGGCAGAGCTCTGAAGGTGTCAGGCAACATGAGCCGTTACGTCTGACTCCACAGCTCAGGGAAGTAGGTGTTCATTTGATCAGAAACAGAAAGCTGGAGATAGGAAAAAGGTAGCGGTTATGATCGAGGCTATTGATCTGACCAAATTCTATGGTCCCATTCCTGCGATACGGGATGTCAGCTTCACGGTTGCAAGAGGTGAAATTGTTGGATTTCTAGGACCGAACGGCGCTGGAAAATCTACAACCATAAAAATCCTAACCTGTTTTATGCCCCCAACATCCGGTACTGCCCGAATAGATGGCATTGATTGCTTGGAAAACTCACTGGAGGTTCGCCGTAAAATAGGCTATTTGCCCGAGATTGTGCCTCTGTACGCAGAAATGACCGTTCAGAGGTTCCTACGGTTCTGCGCAGAGGCAAAAGGAATACCCGCAAAACAAATAAAAAGGGAAATTGATAGAGTTGTTTCTCTTTGCGGACTGAGTAATGTGGAAAACAGAATAATCGGTCACCTATCTAAGGGATATCGCCAAAGGGTTGGTTTGGCACAGGCGCTGATTGGAAATCCTTCGGTCATTATCTTGGATGAGCCCACCATAGGGCTTGATCCAGCACAGATTGTTGAAATTCGAGAGCTTATAAAATCGCTGGCTGGTAAGCATACTGTTTTTCTCAGCAGTCATATTCTTCCCGAAGTGGCTCAGACGTGCCAGCGTGTTGTTATAATTAACAAAGGTCAGATTGTAGCCACAGACACGCCAGAAAACCTGACGAAACAGCTTCAGAGAACGCGCCAGGTACGGCTTATGTTTGATAGCTCGGTACCTGTGGAGAAAATCCAGGATGTTATGAAAGATATCGATGGGGTGACAGGATTTTCTCCTGCTAATGGAGACGGTAAGACGTGGATTGTGGAAACGGATCCGGACGTTGAGGTAAGGCCTGCACTGGCAAAGGCAGTTGTTGAGAGTGGATTGGGGTTGGTTGAGATGAGGTCGATTGATTTGAGCCTTGAAGAGGTCTTTATGCAGCTTGTTACGGAAGAGGTTGTGCAGGCGGATGAGTCGGAGGTTCAATCATGAGGGGGTTTTGGGCAGTTTACAAGAAGGAGCTGTATTCTTTCTGGTCGTCTCCTATTTTTTACGTGGTTGCTTTCGTTTTTTTCGTGCTTTGTGGGTATTTTTTCTATAGCGATGTGGCCTACTACAGTATGATAAGTTTTCGAGCGATGCAAAATCCCTTTATGGCCGAGCAGCTGAACATTACAAACATGGTTATACGTCCATTTTTTCTGGATTTGAGTATTGTGTTTTTACTTCTGTCTCCGCTCCTTACAATGAAACTATACGCAGAAGAGCGCAAGAGCGGTACAATTGAGCTTCTTCTGACGTATCCAATTTCCGACGGGGCTTTAGTATGGGCAAAGTTTTTCGGTGTGGTTACAATCTTTCTTTTCCTCCTTGTGGGCACGCTTCCTCATTTTTTTGTCCTAGAGTATTTGACTGATCCAAACTGGCTTGTGATAGCCGCATGTTACGGTGGAATTCTGCTCATGGGAGCTTCCTTCATATCGCTTGGTTTGTTCACCTCCTCTCTGACCCAAAATCAAATAATTGCAGCAACTCTATCTTTTGGTGCCCTTTTAGGGTTCTGGATCATTTCATGGATGGGTTCCATCGCCCAGAGTACAACCTGGAAGAGGTTTTTTGAATATTTTTCTATTACCCACCATGTGGAGCCATTCACAAAAGGGCTGGTTGACGTAAGACATATAGTTTACTACCTGCTTTTTGTGGCGTTCTTTATTTTCCTCACCAGGCGTAGAATCGACTCATATCGTTGGCACGGCTAAGCCTCGCTAAACACATGAGGAGATGTAAGCATGAGGAAAGAAAAGTACCGAAGGAGGGTTCTGAGTTTTGGTGCTCAGACTATTCTGTCCACCCTTTTGTTCTTGGGGATTCTAGTTTTTATCGCCCTTATTGTTGAACATCATCCGATCAGATGGGACCTGACCAAGAATAAGGAGCATACCTTGAGTGAAGAGTCTCAGAAAGTGGTGAAGAATCTTAAAGAACCAGTTCACATACTTGCTTTTTTTTCAGCAGGTTCAAGTCAGGATGAAGCAAAAGGTCTTCTGGAAACTTACCATTATTACAACAAAAAAATTACTTACGAGTTCATAGATCCCGATAAAAGACCTGAGCTTGCAAGAAAATATGAAATTCGAACTTACGGAACCTTGGTTCTGGAAGGCTACGGTAAAAAGGAAACCGTCCAAAGTGCTACCGAAGAAGCAATAACAAATGCTCTGTTGAAATTGGGCAGGGCCGAAAAGAAGAAAATATATTTTCTGATTGGACACGGAGAGCACTCCGTCGAAGAGTTCGGAAAGACCGGGTACTCTACAATTAAGTCTGCTTTGGGAAAGGAGAATTACGAGGTTAAAGAACTTAATCTGATGTCCACAAAGGAGGTGCCCGAGGATGCGTCGGTGGTTATCGTGCCGGGGCCGCACAAGAGTTTATTTCCTGAGGAAGTGGAAAGTTTGGACCGTTATATAAAAGCCGGTGGTCGGATTATCGTTATGCTCGATCCCTATCAGGACGGGGGGCTCAAGAAGTGGCTTGCATCTTATGGTGTGGCGATTTACGACGACGTTATCATTGATAAGCTCAGTAGAATATTTGGTGGAAGCTATCTACTTCCCGTTGTTACGCAATATGGATTTCACCCCATCACTAAAGATTTCCGAGTGGCAACCTTTTACCCTGAAGCCAGGTCAGTTCGGGAAGCCAAAGAAAAACCAGATTATGTAGCAATAACAAAACTGGCTATGACATCTCAGGGAGCTTGGGCGGAAATGAACAAACAAATGCTTGATCAGGGGCAGGCCAGTTATGATGAAAAGGAGGATCTCATGGGCCCGGTTCCCGTGGTTCTGCTGGTGAGAGTTGATGTGGACAAGCTTTCAGGACTAGAGGGTAAGCAGGCAAAACAAAATCATAACCGGCAAGCGGAGAAAGATAGTAAGGCGGGTAAAAAGGGTTATCTTGTTGTGATCGGTGATTCCGATTTTATTGATAATACTCACTTCGGCCTTTCAGGAAACGGAGACTTTTTCCTGAACATAGTCCATTATCTTGCGGAAGAACAAAACCTCATAACTATAAAACCTAGGAAGAAAGAAGGACAACCTCTTGTGTTGACGGCCAACCAGATGAGGCTGGTTTTCTGGATCAGTTTGGTTCTTATACCCTTGGTGGTTATTCTGGCCGGAGTTGGCGTATATAGACGCAGGAGGTCCCAGAAATGAGAAGATGGCGTAGGGTTATTATATACTTGGTAGTGTTTATTTTTCTGGGGGGATACTTTTACTACTTTGAGGTTGTAAAGCGACATGAAAAAGAGGAACGGAAGAGGTTGGAGAAGAAGGTGTTTCATTTCGAGCCAGATGGTGCATCAGAAGTTCATCTGGTAAGGCCGAATAGTAAGAAGATTATTATCAAAAAAACCGGAAGTAAATGGATGCTGGAAGAACCGGTGAAGACGGAGGCTGATCAGGCATCTGTCAAAGGATTGGTAAACGTTGTGGCTGACATTGAAGCAAATAAATGGTTGGATGTTGAAAAAAGAGAGGCTTTGAAAAATTACGGACTGGATAAACCAGCACTGGAAATCACAGTGATGGTGAATGGCAAAACCTATAGTCTCAGGGTTGGGCAGAAAAACCCCGCTGGAACCAGTTATTATGCCCAAGTAGCTGGGCAAAATCGAGTTTTTCTCATGGACACGGGGCGATGGGGAGTGCTCAATAAGCAATTGTTTGATCTGAGGCGGAAGGAACTTGTTACCTTTGAAGATGAAGATGTTAAGTCGTTGACTATTGGATGGGATAATAGTTTTTCTGTGCAACTTGTTCGTGAGGGTGGTGGGTGGAAGTGTGTTGGCAACCCGGGTATGAAAATCAAAAATTCAAAGGTCGAAAATGTCCTTGACCAGATAAGATGGATGAGGGCGAGAAAGTTCCTCAGTTTTGAAAACCCCAATTTGAAAGACTACGGTCTGGATAGGCCAAAAGTTTCTATCGTGGTTGTAACGGGAGATGATAAAAAACATGAGGTTCTATTAGCTGAGCCCAGAAAGGATAATGAAAAGGAAGCAAAAAACTTTCTGATGGCTTACACGGATGATCTTCCGTTCGTGGTTTACGTGGATAAAGATATTCTGAATGAAATTCCTAAGTCGCCGAGGGATGTTGAAGATCGATCGGTTTTTGTCTGGAAAGAGGAGGACATTTACAGGATTGCATGGGCGGAGGGAGGCAAATCCTATGAGGTTGTCAAATTGAGTGAGGATAAGTGGGGAATTCGTATTAAAGACGGTGAAAAGCCGAAGGAAATGAAAGAAAGCTGGCGTGTTCGTTCGCTATTTTGGGAATTAGAGGATATCGAATACGACTCTGTTGCTTCGTCGGCATCCAGCCCTCCGTCAAAGCCCGCGATGGAAATCAGCTTCTTTGATAAAACAGGGAAAGAACTTGGTCGCTGGGTATGGGGAAAACTGCCCGAAGATGGGGAAAAACTGGTGCCGTTGTGGATTACAGAAGGGGGTAAAACTAAAACCGTAAACATAAAAGCAGAGGGTCTAAAGGGAGTAAAGGAGAAAATTGACGATATTTTGAAAGAATTTGAACAAGAAGATAGAAAAGCTAAAGACAAATATAACCATTAAGCTGGCTATGTAAATTCAGCTTGATTCAGCAAATACCCTGTAATGTGGTTTGTGAAGTGGAAAAAGCTATTTTTCTTCTTTCAGCCTTTGGTCAATCAGTTGGGCCACCTTTTCGCCCGACAAAAGCATACCGCCGAATATAGGACCCATGCGTGGACCTCCAAAAGTGGCGTTAGCCGCCATTCCGGCTACGAAAAGGCCAGGGAATACTTCACGTGTATTATCCAATGTTAGCTTTTCCGCTTCTTCAGACCACATAGATTTTTCGCCTTCAATGTTACCGGATGGTGTCATAAGCTTGCCGGGAACTTTTTTGTGAACAACCTTTACCACCTCTGTATCATGACCAGTAGCGTCAACAATATACCTGGCTCGCACGGCGAGTGGGTCGACATGTAAACCCGCTATTTCCACAGCACTCCAGATTATTACCAGCCCTATGACCCTGTTTGGCCGCATGATAACATCTTCAACCGTTATACAATTCAATATCGTTGCCCCCGCCTGAACTGCAGAAGCTGCTAACACAGTGGCTGTTTCAATGGCATCGGCCGTGAAATAGTTATCTTCGAATCTCGTAACCCTGATTCCAAAATCTTCAAGTATTCGTTTCGCATCGGCCTGAACAACTATTTCGTTAAAGAGCATTCCCCCGCCCCAGATTCCGCCACCTATGCTCAACTTTCTTTCGAATATAGCCGTCTTGTAGCCTTTACTTGCCAGGTGGGCCGCCGCCACGAGTCCGGACGGACCTCCGCCCACAATTGCAACGTCAAGTTCGAGATTATCGGATAACTTTTTGAAAAATCTGTCAACGATTGCTCTTGTTATTGTAACTTCGTTCAACTCTGGCATTTCTTGAGTCCTTTCTTTTTTGCGATACATTACTCCTAAAGAACGACCTTCACAAAAGCATCAACAATCATGATAAATATGGCAAATGTAAGGGCACCTATCAACTGCAAAATACTTTTAGAAGGGATAGGATAGAAGGAAACCGGGAGGTCCTCACGATATCCGCGAGCCCATATTGCGTCCGCAATTGTTTCTGTCTGCCTTAAAACTCTGGTGACGAAAGGAACAATACACCAGCGGAAAAAACACAACGGATTTCGCCTTCTTCCACACCGAAGATAAAGCGCTTCCTGAATGCTGGAATATTCGCCAAGTAAAATGGGTATAAACCTCAAAACTAGCGTAATCATGAGACTTATGCGATGGTTCCAGCTAAGGGGTAGAAATCGCAGGTAGTATGTTAGAGCCATAACGGTATCGGAGGGTCTGGTGGTAGCAGTAAGAAGCATAGCAGAAAAGATCATTAAGACAATTTTCCAGCATAACAATGCCGACGGAGCTATCTGATGCAGGTTTATGTACACATGTTCCCAACCATCTATTTCGACGATATTCATAATGAATATTACCGCTAGGAACAAAGACCAGGTCGGAGGTATTACCAGGTTCTTCCTTAGGTTAGGAGAATGTCTAAGGGTTACAACGGTAAAAAAGACCGACATTAAAAATGCGCCATAGTAACCTGTCAACAGAATCGCCATGTTCAAGGGAATGAAGGCTGCCCATTTGCATCGAGCGTCCCAAGTATAGAGAAATCCCTTTTCACATGGAATATAATGAAAACTCAGATTGCTAGCCATTCTGGGGGTTTCGTCCCGAAAATTGCATAACAAGGAGGCCGAACGCCATAGCTTGCAAGTGAAGAATATATTGTTTCAGGGGTATTACTTTCCATTTTCAATTCACCGCCGTAAAGCACCAGTATTTTATCAATATGAGGTGCCAACATTTCAACTTCGTGTGACGCAACAACGATTGTGTACCCCTGAGTTCGCATGCTCAGAATGCAGCGAAGTATAGATTTTGCTGCAGGAAAATCAAGGTTTGCGAACGGCTCGTCTAGCAGAATAATTTGTGGCTTCATTGCTAGCACGGAGGCTATAGATAACCGTTTTTTTTCTCCCCCTGATAGGAGGTGACAGTTTTTACGATTCATGTGTGATAGATTGCAAAAGGAAAGGGCTTCATTGACACGTTTTTGTATCTCATCCTGCGGAAGGCCTAAGTATCGCGGTCCCAGGGCAACGTCTTCTTCCACCGTTTCCCCCAAAATCTGGTGTTCGGGATTCTGAAAAACCAATCCCGCCAGTTTTCGCGGATCACGAATTTCCGAGTGGAGATCCTTTCCCTCAAGGAGGACTCTTCCCTTTGTTGGATGGTGTAACCCTGCAAGAACTTTGAGGAGGGACGATTTACCGCTGCCGTTGGGGCCACAAATAAGGACTAATTTCCCCTTGGGAATTGAGAAGCTTATATTTTTAATAGCTTTTGTCCCGTTGCTATACTCCAGGGTTAATTTCTCAACGATGACCATGACTTAATGAACGCCCGACGTGGATACATAAGGTCTTATCTTATAAGCCACCAAAACTGCCCCGACTATTTTAATAGCATCTCCCAGGAGAAAGGGGAAAAAACCTACACTCAGCGTCTTTGCCCAGCTCATTTTGCTAACAATATGAAGCCAGATTAAACCGGGTACGTATATCGCCAGTCCACCGCAGATTGCAGCAGCGGTGCTGCTTATAATATCTTTACCGAAGGGCTTTAGGCGACTGATAATGCCCGTCAACCAAGCTCCGACTAGGAAACCAAAAAGATAGCCGCCCGTCGGACCGACAATATGAGCCAACCCGCTCTTTCCGCCGGCAAAGACAGGAAAACCCGCAATTCCAAGCAGCAGATATAAGATGACGCTTAGCCCGCCATAGAGTGGCCCCAACACAAGCCCTGCCAGCAGTACAAAAAGGTTGTTCAAAACAATTGGCACAGGACCGATAGGTATGTAAATATACCCTCCTATGCTCATTAGGGCTGCAAACAGAGAAGCTAGCACCATTTCCTTAATACGCATGTAGAATCTCCTTGTTTCCCTTGTAAACACACAAGCGTAAAGCGGTTTACAACTCGCCTGAATGATTGTCAAGTTATCGGGGGACAGATCGATTTCGAACAGGCTTATATAGTTGTTAACAATCTTGCTGAATATCTTTTCTGCCTTTTTCCCCTTCAGAAGTAAAAAAATATAGGACCATTCCCAAGAAAGCACTCAAGCCGCATACAAGAAATGCCCTGGAGTATCCCGCTCCCTGCGCCACCAGGGACATGCGGTCTATCAAAGATCCAAGTCCATGAATAAACACGGCCGCACCCAGCATGGTGAAAAGGTTAACACCCGTCAAAGCCGTCCCCGTAATTTGATCCGGCATGAGCTCTTTTATGTGAGCATACATGATTATTCCAAAACCCCCGAAAAACCCAACTCCCCAGAAGAGCATGCCAAGGATAGATACTTTGCCTCCCAATTCGTACATGCCCAAGGCAGCCTGAAAGAAACTCAGACCACCAAGCCCAATTATCACCGTTTTCCGTGTGGACTTGATGACTGTTTCACAAAACCATCCCCCTAAGGGCGATCCCACAATCAGGCCTATATTTAGAAGCAACAATATATTACCCGCTGTAACTGCACTGAGACCATGCTGTTTTATCAGATATGGACCTGCCCAGAGGCTCTGAATTGCGGCGAATGTCCCGTATCTCAAGAACGTTCCGGCCGAGATCAGCCAGTAATTTCTATCTCCAAAAAGGTGAAGCAGCGCTTTCTTTACGGAAAAATGCGCCTGAAATTCCTTATTTTTGGCTCTTTCAGGATTCGGACTGTCTTTTACACTTAGAAAAAACAAGAAACTCAGCAAAAATGTTAGCACCCCTAGGGCAAGGAACGTAGAACGCCAACCTACCATTTTGCTCACGTATGCCAGAGGGCTCGTGGATAAGGTGTTCCCAATAGTTCCAAGGGCAAGCATTGCGCCTGAAAGGGTTGCAAACCTGTTGCGCTCAAACCAATTACCAATAAGCGCCATGGATCCCATAAGGTTACCGGCCATGCCGATACCGAGTAGTATTCTGCCCATTAGGACGGTCCTGAAGTCGGAAGCGATTGCAAAAACACATGACCCAATGGCAGCGAGCACACTTAGTACCGTCATGGTCAATCGAGGCCCTTTTCGATCAATCAACAAACCAGTGGGAATTTGAGAAATTGCGAAGGCATAGAAAAAGGCCGCTCCCAGAATTCCAAGTTGAGTTGACGACAGAGAAAACTCCTGCTCAAGATCAGGTGCAATTACAGCGCTGGAAGTGCGATAGAACTGAGAAAGAATGAACAGGAGGGCACATAATAAAAAAACGCGCCATCTGCCTTTGGATGCCGCCATTGGATTGTCCATATCTACTGTTCTTTGTTTATGCTCGCCAGATGTTTTTTTGTTCTTTCGTGAATGTCCAAAACAAAGTCGGCGTTTTCATAGCCAGTTTTTCAGTCAAACGAAACATTCGTATTCAACTATTCATAGGGACACCGTCGACTCTCTTCATGTCTTTCTTTATAAGCCCCACCTATTTCCGGGTTTTCAAAGTCTTTGCCCGGAGGAAGGTCTTACACAACACCACCAGAGATGTCTACCATGAGCCGAATCGCTTCTGGCATTTCCTTTGATGGCTTGGTTAACCTCTGGCCGAATTACCAGAAGGTCCTTTAGGGCGGGTCAATTTTCCATTGCCATCAGCACTTTGGCACTGCATTTCGGATTATTACATCCTTCAATGGTGGGTATCTTAGGTATATGCCGAAGATTGAAATGCTTGGAGTGCAAACGATCCATTCATGCCTATAAGATGGTGGGCCGTGCTGGACTCGAACCAGCGGCTCTCTGCTTAAAAGGCAGATACTCTACCAACTGAGTTAACGGCCCTCAATCAGTTGCAAGTTTCTCTAACATACTTGTTTCCTATAAGTCAAGAAGTGTAATCGACAAAGTGTTGACAACCCGCGACCGATTTCTTAAATATAAAAACGCTGGCGGTGTAGCTCAGTTGGTCAGAGCATGCGGCTCATATCCGCAGTGTCCGGGGTTCGAAGCCCTGCACCGCCACCACTTTAAAATTTAACATCATCCACAAAACCACGAAAAATCAAGTCTCAGTAGCTCAGCCTTTTTAGGTATCTATAGTAGCTGTCAATATTATAGACGGCAGCTAGTGGATTGTGGCCAAGCACTCTGTCTTTTACTGCAAGAACAGTACAGGGAGACTCCGCGTACTTTAAAAAAAGAGTATCGTGGCCAACACAAAGGCCGAGCAGGATGTTCAAATCAGTACTTTCGGAGTTAAGAATCATGGCCTGAAGGATTGGGTTGCACATGGACTCAAAGTTCCCAATCGAAATTTTCTCGTCGTCTTTTATTCCAATCGTTTCTTTAGGTACTCGTCCAACCTTGCACACAACGGATACCACCTCAAAACTGTTGTCTGTAAAGAATTTAGCCACCGTTTTGGCCTCTTTTCTAAGACCTATACAAAATGCTATTCCAAGCTTCTTAAACCCCATCTTATGTGCAAATTCAGCCACCTCAAGAATCCTTGGCTTGATTGGAACCACTCTTTCGTATCCTTTTTCGCGATTTCCATAACCTTGAGCTTCTTGAAGTGATGCATTGTATGCAAGATGCAGAACGTCCTTCTTTCTGTACTCTTCAATGCTCCTTTCAATAAGGTCTTTCTTGGCGACAGTTGGACAATATTTCGGATGAATCCCGTCTTCTGTCCTGCAAATCCTTTTGGCTGTTTCTACATGGCAATTGGCACAATCTGGCTTCTGTTTCATAGGCTATCCCCTGTTTTCTGCGTTTAACAGTTTGAGCAACTCTCAACAACCCCAACAGCCTCTTCCCTTATACCATATACCGAGATCCTTGTGTACCTAAGTCCAAATGGAAGAAAAACTCGCCACAGCATTTACAAACCTGCCCCAGGTGTTGTTTGTTCGACTTCTAATTGTTTATTCTGGCAAGCCGTTTTTCTGCTTTTTTCTTGTCTTCCGAGTTGGTCCTTTCGTTTACAAACCGGAATTGCTTTGTTATACAAGCAGCGGAAAAGGCAATAAAAACACAGAGTAAGGATTATGTATGTTCGTTCCGCAAAAGGATCATTACTTCCAGCGTGCCAAGAGAGAAGGTTATCTCAGCAGAGCAGTTTACAAATTGATAGAGATTGATAGGAAGTATGCCCTTTTAAAGAAAGGAATGCAGGTGCTTGACCTTGGATCAGCGCCAGGGTCGTGGCTTCAATGGGTTTCCAGTCGAATTGGTAAAAGCGGCCGCGTTGTTGGTGTGGATATTCAGAAGGTAACTCACCCAATGCCCGGTAACGTTACAGTCCTGCAGGGAGACATGACGGATCAGGCTTTTGTCAAAATTCTTGTGGATTCTTATGGTCCCTTTGACGTTGTGCTCAGTGACATGGCCCCTTTTACAACGGGCAACAAACACGCTGACAGTGCTAGATCAGCTTTGCTGGCCGAGCAAGCATTGTATGTTGCTCAGAAGGTGCTAAAACCGAATGGCACATTTCTGGTAAAGATATTCCAGGGCAGTGATTTTCATGATTTTCTGCTGACCTTACGTAAGCTATTTAAAAAGGCTAGGGTGATAAAACCGGCGGCCTCGAGAAGAGAAAGCAGGGAAACGTATATTCTCGGCACAGGATATAAAGGCTTGACAGAATAGGGAGGATTTTATGGCTGGACATTCCAAATGGGCAAATATTAGGCACAAAAAGGCAGTGCAGGATGCCAGGCGAGGTAAAATTTTTACAAAGCTTATTCGGGAAATAATGGTTGCCGCAAGAATGGGCGGTGGTAATCCTGATAATAATCCAAGGTTAAGGGCAGCTATTGCGGCTGCCAAAGCTGAGAACATGCCCAAGGAAAATATTGAGCGCGCGATAAAAAAGGGTACTGGAGAGTTGGAGGGCGTGTCTTACGAAGAAATCACATGTGAAGGATATGCCCCTGGTGGCGTTGCCGTTTTGGTTGAAGCCATGACTGATAATAGGAACAGGACTATCAGTGAGATTCGTCACATTTTTACCAAGAATGGGGGTAGTCTTGGTGAGGCTGGCTGTGTGGCGTGGATGTTTAATAAGAAGGGACTCATAGTTTTTCCCAAGGACAAATACACAGAAGATGAACTTATGGAAGTGGCCTTAGAAGCTGGCGCTGAAGATGTGCGGGATCAGGGTGATCAGTTCGAAGTGCTCACAGACCCAGCAGATTTTCTTAAGGTCAAACAGGTTTTTGATGAACATTCGATGCAATACGAACTTGCCGAAATTAGTATGATCCCGCAGACAGTGGTTAAAATCGAGGATCCGAAGCAGGCTCAGCAGGTGATCCGTCTAATGGAGCTTCTGGAAGATCACGACGATGTCCAGCATGCCTATGCCAATTTTGACATACCTGATGAGCTGCTGAAAAGCATCGCAGCATAAAAGCAGGGTTTTCATGGTGATTCTTGGTATAGATCCGGGATCATTGCATACAGGTTATGGGGTGATCGTCCAAAACGGTAGGACAGTAGAGTGTGTATTCCATGGAACAGTTCACCTTCCCCGTAGGCTTTCCTTTCCTGAACGCCTTGGCCTGGTTTACTGCGAGCTGGTGCGGGTTATAGAAAAATTCGCACCTGACGGGGTTGCTGTAGAGGATATTTTTTATGCTCACAATGTTAAAACTGCTCTGAAATTAGGTCACATTCGAGGTGCTGTGCTTCTTTCGGCGGTAAATTCAGGTGTTCCAGTATATGAATACACCCCTCTGGAAGTCAAACAGGCGGTAGTCGGATATGGACGTGCTACAAAGGAACAGGTTGCCCATATGGTATCAAAATTATTGAAGATCAATGGTGGTATAGATTCGCACGCTTCGGATGCCCTTGCTGTTGCCCTGTGCCATGTTCACACCCATAGAGCGCGTTCTATGTGGGAGAGAAAATGATAGCTTATCTTAGAGGTCTCATTCTTCATAAATCGCCTGAATATATGATTGTTGACGTTGGCGGCGTTGGCTATCAAGTTTACGTTTCGCTTAATACATTTTACGAACTTCCCGATCCTGGTCAGGAGGTGAACCTCTACATATATACTCACGTTCGCGAGGATTCCATCCAGCTCTATGGTTTTGCATCCAAAGAAGAAAAAGCCACTTTTATTGATTTAATGACCGTTAGTGGCGTCGGGCCAAGAATGGCCATACAGATTCTTTCGGGAATATCACCTTCTGAGCTTAGACGAACGGTTTTTGACAATGATGTTAAACGCTTGCAGAAAATACCCGGAGTTGGCAAAAAAACAGCAGAACGGATCATTCTGGAGATGCGGCACAAGCTGAAGCGAGCGGGCGCAGAAACTGCGGGGGATCGTTTTCCTTCTGCTGAGCCGTCAATCTGGTCTGATGCATTATCTGCCTTGGTGAACTTGGGTTACAAACCGGCAGAAGCGCAAAAGTCCCTATCACAGGCTCGTGAAAGGCTTGGCGATGAAATAACCCTTGAAAATTTGCTGAGAGAAGCCTTGCGCACCATGGTGTAGTGACAGAAAAGCGAGCTTAGCGTTTGTCGATTAAACTTTGCAGGTGTTTTTATGGATCGTCTTATTACCCCTGAGCCAAAGCAGGAAGATCTGGTTGTTGAGCAAAACCTCAGGCCAAGGAAATTGGATGATTATATTGGTCAAAAGGAGGTGAAAGAATCTTTAAAGGTTTTCATAGAAGCGGCCAGACAGCGCGGTGAGGCCCTGGACCATGTTCTCCTCCACGGATACCCAGGCTTGGGGAAAACCACGCTTGCCGTGATAATTAGCCATGAGCTGGGAGTTAACCTGCGGGCAACTTCAGGGCCTGTGATAGAGCGCCCTGGTGACCTGGCGGCTATACTGACGAATCTGGAGCCAAGAGATGTGCTCTTTATAGACGAAATTCACCGCCTCAATCCCATTGTAGAAGAAATACTCTATCCGGCTATGGAGGATTTTCAACTCGATATTATCATTGGCCAGGGACCTTCGGCCAGGACAATAAAGCTGGATCTTCCGCCTTTTACGCTCGTTGGTGCAACCACCAGGGCTGGCTTGCTTACTCCGCCGTTAAGAGATCGTTTTGGTGTGATGCTACGCTTGGATTTTTACGAGCCTGAAGAACTGGCACTTATCGTGAGGAGATCTGCAGCGATATTGGGAATCCCTATTAAAGATGACGGTGCCTTTGAGATTGCCCGGCGGGCGAGAGGGACGCCCAGAATTGCCAATCGTTTATTGAGAAGAGTCAGGGACTTTGCCGAGGTTAGAGCCGATGGTGTCATAACCAAGCAAGTGGCGGTGGAAGCTTTGGAGATGCTGGATATTGACGAAATGGGTTTTGACAGTATGGACCGCAGAATACTTCGGCTTATAATTGAGCAGTACGACGGAGGTCCGGTGGGAATAGATACGCTCGCGGCTGCTCTGTCGGAAGAAAAGGGTACTTTAGAAGATGTTTACGAACCTTTTTTGATCCAGCAGGGCTACATCAAGAAAACCCCACGTGGTAGAATGGCCACACGGAAAGCTTACGAGCATTTCGGCATTCCTGTAAGGCACTATCATCAGCTTACCCTTTTTGACAGAAAGATCTGATTGGGGACACAGATGTGGGTGCAGAGACGAAATTTGCTCCTGTTACTTCTGATACCTTGACTTTTCTCCCACCACAAAATTCCAAATAGAACGGTTCGTCCAACCATCGGTCAATGTTTACAAAAATCTGCGTCCCAGTTAAGGTTAGCCTGTGACTGCTTACGTACCGGAGGCCAGTAAATGCCGGATGTGTCGATAGTTGTTCCTGTTTACAACGAAAAAGCCAATGTGGAAAAACTCATGGAAGAAATTGCCGCTGTTATGGAAGAGACAGGCATGGACTACGAAGTGTTGTTCGTGGATGACGGGAGCACAGACGGCACGTTGGATATTCTGAAAGATCTCGTTAAGCGCAATGACCGTGTCAGAGTTGTAATCTTCAGAAGAAACTTCGGCCAGAGCGCCGCCATGGCTGCAGGTTTTGACTTTAGCAGAGGGGATATTGTGATTTCCATGGACGGAGATCTCCAAAACGATCCAAAAGATATACCCAAACTGGTTGCCAAAATAGAAGAAGGTTATGATGTCGTAAACGGCTGGCGTAAAAATCGCAAAGATCCATTCTGGTCCAGAAGGCTTCCATCCCTTGTGGCAAATAAGATCATAGGATGGATAACAGGAGTTCGGGTTCATGATTACGGATGTTCATTAAGAGCCTACAAAGCTGATGTGGTAAAAAATTTGGGGCTTTATGGCGAACTTCATCGTTTTATACCCGTCCTGGCCAGTCTTTATGGTGTCAAATATACCGAAATCCCTGTGAGCCACCGTTCCAGAACTCACGGTAGCAGCAAATACGGCCTGTCAAGGATTTACCGGGTTTTGTCGGATCTGCTACTGGTGCTGTTCTTTCAAAAGTTTATGACAAGACCTTTGCATTTCTTTGGTCCTTTGGGCGGATTCATGTTGATTACGGGATTCCTGATAGAAACTTACCTGTCCTTCATAAAGCTCGTTATGGGACAATCCATAGGCCACAGGCCACTTCTTCAACTGGGAGTCTTACTTATTCTGTCGGGAATTAGCATATTGGGAACGGGAATTATCGTCGAAATGGTGATGAGAACTTACTACGAATCCCAGGGCAAAAGACCTTATGTAATCAGAGAAATCTTGGAGAAAACCGACATTGAAAAAAAGGAATGCCGGCGGTGAACGATTCAAACCCTGTTCACTGGAGATTGCTCTTCATATTCATGACAATTTGACAAAATTTTTTGATCACATGCCAAAAGATGTCACTCGGAAGTGGTTTAGTTTGTTTATCAAATTGTCGGTTAGCGGTCTCTGTGTGGCAATTGTGCTGCGTAAGGCGGACATTGGATCGATTATCGAGATATTGAACCGTTTTCCTCTGAAAATATGGCTCCTAGCCTTTGGTATCTTTCTGATCGTACAGTTTTTGAGTGCTGCCAGGTGGATGATCCTATCCAATGCCATGGGGATGCAGGGGCGTATCAGTTTTTACTATCAGTTTTATCTCATTGGTTGTTTTTTCAATATGTTTTTGCCTGGCAGTGTAACAGGAGATGCCATTAAAGGATACATGCTTGTAAAACGAGGTTTTCCTCCATCACTGGTAACCTATTCTGTACTGGGGGACAGAATTTTCGGAGTGATTGCTTTGGCCATCATATGTGCCGTTGTGACGCCAGCATTCAATAAGCTGATGCCAGCCGGTGTGGCCGAGTCGGTTGTTATGTTATCAGCTCTACTGGTGGTCGGTTTTACAACCTTTGTCCTGTGGCATCCCTTGGCTGCTCGCCTTTTAAAGAATGTCCTGCCGTTTAACATAGAAAATCCGGCCTTCCTGGTTTTCTGGAAAACAAACGTGTTCGCCGGTGCCCTTGGCTTGAGCATTTTACTGCAAGTCGGCAACTGCATTGTGCACTACCTCTTGGCCGGTGGTATGGGTATAGGCGTTCAACCGTGGTTCTATTTTTTTGCAGTACCGGTTGTGTCGCTTTTTGCATCTTTGCCTGTTTCGATACAGGGCATTGGTGTGAGAGAAGGTGGCTTCGTCTGGATTATGGGCCTTATGGATGTCCCACCGGAAAAAGCCGTGGCATTGGGCTTACTGTCCTATTCTATCTCACTCGCAACGGGTTTTCTGGGAGGGGTATTTTACCTTAAAAGCAAGAACTCTGCATTGGATTCGCGAGGTAAGCAATCCCAGGGTAACCATAACTGAAATGCAAATTTTCGTAAGTGTTGACTGACCTTGGCGTGCATCTTTTACAGCTTCACAGTTGAAGCAAAGTAGTTCTAATTCAGTATGATACCCTGCGGTCGCTTACTTTTGAAAATATCATCTGGAATTTCTTAGCTCGTTAAGGCTTTTTCTTGCTGCTTTTAACCCAGGGTCAGTATTAAGAGCAGCGGATAGGTACTTTTCGGCTTGTTCTAGGTCTCCTATTGCCTCGTAACATTTACCAAGATTGTAATAATTAACAGCTTTTTCTTTTTCATCTTTCGCCAACAACAACGCCCTTTTAAAAGCTCTTGCGGCTCCGCTCACGTCATAAAGCTGGTTTTTTATCATGCCGAGGTACTGGTAAGCTTCGCTGGTTGCACCGTCTCCTACAAGTGTTAGGTGCTTTTTGATGGCTGTATATGCCTTCTTGTATTCACCAAGATTGTGGTAAGTTTTGGCGAGCATTAGCCACGCTCTGGAATTTTGGGAATCTTTCCGTGTGATCTTTGCAAAATAAGGCAGTGCCTGACGATAATTACCCAAATCAAAGTAGCAGAGACCTATATTGTAATAAATTCCATAGTTATCTGGGGATCGAGTTAAGGCTCTTTGGTAAAATTTAAGAGCTTTGGTCGGTTCTTCCCTGTAATTTGAGTACAAAACCCCTAAGTTGTTTAAGGCTTTGACGCTTGGGAAAACGGTAATGGCATAATTCAGTTCTCTTTCTATTTGCTCTAAACTCTTTTTAATTCGCCCATTTTCCTTTCCTTTTGAACCTGTTAGTTTTTTAACTTGGTCGTGAAATTCTTTGCATGGGTCGTAAAATTTAAAAATCTTTACCCCATTCGGAATTTCATTTTTATTCACCAACAAGTAACCTCGATCATCAAAGCCAACAACCCTGAAGCCAAATTTTCTCCTCAAAACTCTGCACAGCTTTGAACTTCCAGTGATTGCCGTCTTGATCTGGTACTGCTTCATTAAGTATTCGATCACACTTTTGTTACCGTTTTCGGCTTTTCGGAATATCCAATAAAAGTCGGTTGAGTACACCGTTGGTGTCCTGCCGTCTATGAATACCTTGTATTCAGGGTAGAGTTCCCAAATTAAAAATCCGCCCCAACCGTAAGTATTAAAAATGGGTTGAGGCAGGTGTTTTACTTTAACAAATTCAGCCAGGGCTTTTGGGTATAATTCCCATCTTACACAACCGCTCCACCTAGGGTTAAAAATAGCCGATCCGTAAGTTTGTCCTGCAAAAATAATTGCTAAAAATAGGGTAGAATTAATAATAAATCGAGCGAAACCTTGAAGTTCTCTATACCATTTTTCGTAGAATAACGCAATCAGTGGCGCTACTCCAAAGGCGAAGAAACCCGCAAAGCGATAGTGTTGTAAGACAAGATAAGTCAAACCACCAACATAGAATATCCATAAACAATGGCGGAGCTCACCCTTGAAAATAGGAAGGAACATCAAACCAAAAGATGACCAGAACAAAATTTTGAAGAATAAAGTTTTATCCCAGCTAAAGACGAAGAAGAAACCAGGAGACACAGAGTACCATTCTTGAATGTGCTTTAAAGCTTCTTTGCTTTCTCCGGAATGCGAAAAGAGAACAAAATGTAACAGCTTTACACCGTAGGGATTGATTGTTGTTGCGATCAGTGTGAAACAAGCGAGGAAAACGATTTTTCGGAACTCGTCGTGTTGCCATAATGTTTTTATCTCTTCCTTTAAAAAGGGGGAAAGCCTATACAGGCAATAAACGCCAATCAAGAAAACTCCGAGAACAAAACTTCCATGCGTGTTAACCCAAACCACCAAACACAAAAAGATGAGTATTATGTTCTTCCAGGATAACTCAGAATCAAGTCGTATCAGGCAGTACCAACACAAGACAAACAGGAGATAGCCAGCGATATGGGGCCTGATGGTAAATCTGAACGAAGCAGCTAAGAGCACAGACCACATTATGGCAAGAATCAACGCTTTGTCCTGGGTAATGGTTTTTAGCAAGCTTCTTAACTGCCAGAAGGCTAGGAACAATATCAGGGCTTTGAGAAATAATAACCCGCAATATCCGCTAACTGAATATATTCCGTAAACGATTGTTTGGAAAAGCCACATTGAGTCTATCCACGGGGCACCAGAATGGGTATACGAAAAAGGGTCAACTCGAGGAATGGTAAAATTATTAAGTATATAACGACCTGTTGCTAGGTGCCACCAGATGTCGTAACATCTGATTTTAGAGAGGGATAAAAAAAGGAAAAAAACAAACCACAATACCCAAAGGAGCCTATATGACAATGAAAGAAAATTGCGAAGGCAAGCTTTGGAAAAAGGGCAGGGAATGCTCATGCGCTAGAATACGTTTCTAAGAGTCGAAGAACCCTTGACCTGCACGGGCTTACAGTTTCCGTAGGTGGTATTAACACCGCATGATAAGTTCCATTTAACTTTCCACTTTGAATCTCCCGGTTTGTTTTCCACTGTTGCTACGTAACTCTCGTTGCAATCATTATTGCAATTAACGCTCAGATAAAACTTCCGGCGGTCATCTTTGTCGTCGTGAAGCACGAAATTACCGTCAGAAGTTCCATCGTTAAAGCCGGGTAGCATCTCTATTCTACTGGCGTACTTTCCGTTATCTGCATAATAGCTTTCCTGTGCTGCCGAAACGGCAAGAAGCGTGTTAACGGGGTCAATTTCAAACGCTGTTTTCAGATAAGAATGATACAACGTAATTGCAACACCAGCTAGGATGGCCATGATAACCACTACCAGCATTAACTCAATTAAAGTAAAACCCCCTTTTCTTACGATATTGTTAAGTTTCATCACCTTCACCACAAACTCAGAAGAGGGGAACTTCCCCTCTTCTTAATTAGCTTAACCTTTAGTTAGTTTAATGTTTAGTTACTCCTCTACAGTCTATGGAGTAGTTATTACCAATAAAGCATTTTGCTTCGTACTTAGTACTGTCTACATTGCCAGTGACTGTGATGTTAAAGCTGCTACCATTAATATCGTCGCAATTACTACTTGTTGGGATGCTTAGGTTAACCTTGGTGAGATACTTTCCGATGTTACTACTTGGATTACAGCTTTCAAGCTTATTCCAATCTAGAGTTATTCCTGTATCAATTTGACATTGCGTTACTGCTTCCTGAGCACAATTCCTGGCTATTCCGATCAAGTCCTTTGCCTTAGCTTTATTCTTGTATGCGTTGTACTGCGGTATTGCCACCGCTGCCAAAATCGCGATGATCGCAATAACGATCATTAACTCAATAAGCGTAAAGCCTGCTTCACTTGACCTCTTTAGTCTGCTCATTGCTCCTAACCTCCTTTTTGGTTTTTTACTTCTTCCAAAATCGTCTATTCCTAAAATGCTAAATTTGTACCAAAACTGCCCACCTAACTGCTCCTAACCTTTAAATTTGCTGAACTCTGCCAATTTAAGCTTATAATAGCTCTAAACCGGTACCTCATGCAAGCTACTTTCTGTCATTCAAGCAAGAGCTTCATGACAAATTTTGTTATCATGGGCAAAAAATGTCATACGTAAGCAATCGCAGGCTATGCTGCCTGCCTTGGCTAACTATTCAAGATCAGATTTCTGTCCCTTGGAATAAGCAGAGAATGCATCTAAAAAACATTATGGTTCATGGAAAGTGTTCAAAAGAAGCTTTTGAAAGCTGATTGGGCAGAGAGCTCCGGTGGCGAATGGGCATTGAAGAAGCTGCACACCCTGGTGCATATGGCGAGGGTTCCTCCTAGTGAGGGTCAATGGAATGCTTTTTATGCCAGGCTGTGCTATCTCATCGCTCTTTATCGTGAGAGCAAGAGCAAAGTGGGGGGATTTGTCCGAAGGTTGGATGAAAAAATGGAATTCCTTTTCACCTTTCTTGTTGAAGAGGGAGTGGAGCCCGCCAACAATCTGGCTGAACGAACCATTCGCTTTGGAGTTTTATGGCGGAAGAGAAGCCAGGGTAGTAGAGGTGATACGAGCGGATTCTGTCGCTGCGCCATACCTGTAAGCTCCAATGTAAGTCCACCTTCAGTGTCCTTGTGGTCCATAAGTTGTTCCAGATCTACGGCCTGGATAAGTATACCTGAGCAAAATTAGCATTACGTTTTTTAATAATGATTACACATAGTTAAACCACCAAAATGGGGCGTTTTGGAAAACTTGAGTTTAAGTCTCAAAGCAGCTTTAAAAATTCTTCTACACTTAACTCTGCCTGTTTTAAAATATGCGATAAGGTTGATCTCTTGTAGGCTTGTGGGCAGGAACGATCAATTTCAACTTCTTCCTATCTTTAGTGTATTTGTGCAATCTGATGTGACTACCTTTCTGCCTTACAACAATCCATCCATCTCGTTGAAGGGCTTTTATGACTTTATCATAGTTCAGGCTTGGAACTTTGCTCATAAGTTAAGCTCTACTATTTCCGTTTTTTCATGGTTAAAAGCAACCAGATCATCTTCTACAGGCTCAAGATAAAGTTCTATAGCTTCTTTGATGTTCCTAAGAGCTTCTTCTTTGGAATCGCCCTCACTGACGCATCCTGGTAGTCCAGGAACATACACGGTATATCCTCCATCTTCACTTGGTTCAAGAATAACTCTCACTTTCATGTGCAACCTCCATTGAAGTTTTTATTTTAATTCCTGAACCCTTGATAACTACTCTTGTATTCTACCATTTTCAACTTTTTGAGCTTAAAAACCAAAGGTGTTTCAATTACAAATCAATTCATACCAACATGTATTACCTTATCCATCGCTAACGAGAATCCCTTCCCACTGCCCTATCAACTGCTTAAAAGCTTCTTTTGAACGCTTCCCCATGAACCATAAAAAAGCTATCACGGGGTTAACCATAACCCACAGCCAGTGTAAACCGCCGGAGTTATACCACGGAGTCTCTATAGTGACCCCCAAGTGGACTGGACCAGCAATAAGCAATAGATTTAGTTTGTGAAAGGGGGATGAATGATGGAAGGGAAGTCGGTTAAGCCAGTTCGGATGCAAAGATGGACCGCCAATCGCAAGAGGGATGTTGTGCTGGAGATCCTTAAAGGCCGCAAGACCATTGTGGATGTGGCGCG
>JAFDGW010000010.1 GCA_019309115.1 Deltaproteobacteria bacterium | reverse complement strand
TGAGAGCTAACCCTTGCATAAATCACAGCCCTTTTTGCCTTCTGCCTCTCTCCAAGAATCCTTCTAACTTCAGATAAGGGAATACGTCTTCTTCCTGCTGGTGTGCGAACAACTTTGATCAAACCTTTCTTGTCCCATCTCTGTATGGTTCTCGTAGAAACACCTAACAGCTTTCCTGCTTCCTTTGGTGTAAGATATCTCTCTTCCATCAAGTATAGTTTATGACTTAACTATATTTATGTCAAGTGTCTATGTTTAAATACATATCATAAAACTCTTAGTCTGGCGTGATGTTGACCTTTGTATCGTTCTTATCTTCCCGAAGTTCCAGGATTTTTTTATAGACCATTTTTTTGGAAAGTCCATGTTCACGGGCAAATACCCTTGCAGCTTCAGAGGCGGACAAGTTTTTGGAGTGAATAAAGGTTTCGAGTTCATCAATCCAAGAGTCATCCTGGGTGTGCTCTTTGTCCTCGCCAGCACCTTCAACAACCAACGTTATCTCGCCCTTAATCGTTTCGGGAGTTTTTGACAGGATTTCTTCCACTTTGCCCCTTATAACCTGCTCGTGAATCTTGGTTAGTTCCCGGGTTACAGCAAGCTTTCTGTTTCCCCAATAACGATGGATATCCTCAAGTGTTTTGTGAAATCTATGCGGTGCTTCGAACAGCACAAGCGTTGACCTAACGTCTGAGTATTTTTCGAAAAAACTTCTTCGTTTTGATCCCCTGGGTGGAGGAAATCCCAAGAAAGAGAAAGGATAAGGCGGAAGGCCGGAGAGAAGCAAAGCCGTTAGAATTGCTGATGGTCCTGGAATTATGCTTATTGGGATTTTTTCGTCTATGGCCTTTTTGATTAGCTCGTAGCCAGGATCAGAAAATCCTGGCATTCCTGCATCTGACACAATAGCGATTGAATCGCCACGGCGCACTCGAGAAATTATGTACTCTATCACCTTTCCTGAACTGTGATCATGGTAAGGGTACAGGGGTTTATGTATGTCGTATGCTGAAAGGAGTTTCCTCGTATGTCTTGTATCTTCTGCAAATATTGTTGATACGGATCGCAAGGTTTCCACAGCCCGGTAGGTTATGTCCTGAAGATTTCCTATCGGGGTCCCAACGATATAAAGCTTACCTGTCTTCTGCTTCATAGTTAATCTAGTCCATCAAAGGCACTTCGAACCCATTTGATTTCCGGTTTGTCTTTTGTCCACCTTATGCCCACAAAGTCGAACCTTACGGGAAGATTCTGGTAATCGGGATTCAATTTCAAGTACATCATTGCCGAGGTAAGTATACGCTTTTTCTTGCGAAAATTTATAGATTCGGCGGGATCGCCAAAACGAGATCCATACACTGACCTTACTTCCACAAAAACAATCGTATTTCTATCCAGGGCTACAATATCAATTTCGCCAAATCGCGTTTGTACATTTTTGTTTATAATTTTCAGGCCCTTTTGTCTAAGAAACTGAGCTGCAACATCTTCTGACTGTTTTCCTTTGCTTTTTCTGAACATTGCCTCACAGTGCGAAAGCTTTCTCTGTGTATTGGACAGGGCCCGTATTTCTTCAGGGCCTCAATATGCTGTTTTGTCGGATATCCTTTATGCTTTGCAAAGCCATACTCCGGATATAGTCTATCATAAAGTATCATAACTCTGTCGCGAAAAACCTTGGCAATGATTGATGCAGAAGCAATAGCCAGGCTTTTTCTGTCTCCGCCAATAATTGCGATCTGTGTGAGGTTTTTACCACAGGGAATTTCATAATTACCATCTACTAGGACCAGGTCTGGGCTTAGGGGCAGAGCCGAGAGGGCTCTTGACATTGCGAGCAGGGTAGCTCGTAAGATGTTCAGAGAATCTATTTCGTAAGGTAAAGCATAACCAATACCTACAAAAGCCCCAGAATTCAGGATTTCCTGGAACAGGACTTTCCTTTGACTTTCTTTTACCCTTTTTGAATCGTTTATGCCATCGGGCACACGGGCCGACGAGGTATACACAACCGCTGCGGCTACCACTGGCCCTGCTAATGGCCCACGGCCTGCTTCGTCAATGCCGGCTATGAGCTTAAATCCCCGGTTTTGGAATTTCTCGTCGAATTCATAAAGATCCAAAACCGGGGATGGTACTTTCTGTGTTTTAACGCTTGACGATTCTTTCTTTGATCCTCGCCGCTTTACCAATTCGACCTCGCAGATAGTAAAGCCGCGACCTGCGAACTTTACCAAGCCTGACAACTTCAATTTTATCTATCTGAGGTGAATGCAGGGGAAAGATTCGTTCCACACCTATGCCATAAGATACTTTTCTTACAGTAAATGTTGCATTGGTGCGTCCTCTGCGTTTGCGAATGACAACCCCCTCGAAGACCTGTATCCTTTCTTTGTCTCCTTCCCGAATCTTCGTATAGACGCGTACTGTATCGCCTACCCGAAATTGTGGAATGTCCATTCTCATGTGGTCACGTTCTATGCGTTCTATGACGTCGAAACCCATTGTTCTATCCTCCGTGTTTTATTTCAAGTATCTTCTCTGCCGAGCAAGCGGTCGAGTATAATAGCGGCAGCGCAGCGAACAGACAAGTGATTATAATTAGATTTTCCGAGAATTGGAGTTAGAATTCTGTCGCATTTTTCAATGAGGTCGGGGGCAAGTCCCCATGCAGTTCCGAAAAGAAGAAGGACAGGGTTAGACGACGAGGCAAGATGGATCCTTGCTTCTCGATAGGTAAACAAATGGGCTTTCTTTTCTCGTTTTCTTGCAGATGTAGCCCATATTTCGGGATTGACGCCTTCACGAGATTCTATATCTTCCACAGCTTTTTCCGTGGTGTTGACAAGTTTCAACAGTTCCAGAGCTTCAGCTCGGTTTGGATGATGTTCTTTGCCTGTGCCTTCGCACCAATATTTAATTAAGCGCTTTGCCAGGTCCTGCTGATCGACGAGGGGGGTAATAATGTAACAGGTGGGCAAATCATAAGTGCAGGCCAATCTTCCCAAATCATGAAGGTCGATACTTGTTATGGCTGACGCTATTACCTCGTTTTTCCTGTTAAGTACGGGATAATGGACCAGCCCAATATACACCTGGCTCACTGATCATTTCCTTCCTCAATTTCGTGCAGAATGGCCTTTTCTTCATCTGTCAGCACGGCTTTGGAAAACAAATCCGGTCTTCTTTTCTTGGTTCTCAGGATGGATTGTTTTATCCGCCATCGTCTTATGGCTTCATGATTTCCTGAAATCAGTATTTCAGGGACTTTATATCCTCGAAAGTCTCGGGGCCTTGTGAACTGAGGGTATTCAAGCAAGCATCGTTCAAAGGATTCTGAGATCACCGATTCAACATTGCCTACCACTCCAGGTATGAGCCTGGCTACGGCGTCTATCAAGACAAGTGCTGCCACTTCTCCGCCACTAAGAACATAATCTCCGATTGATATTTCCTCATCGATGAAATTACTAATCCTATCATCAATCCCTTCGTAACGTCCGCATATGAGGATTAGCCTTGGTAGTGAACTCAGTTGACGAGCTTTCTTTTGAGTAAAGATGTTCCCCTGAGGTGACAGGAGGAGAATCCATCCCTTAGGTGGCAATTTCTGCAATGCCTCGATTGCTCTTACTATAGGTTCCACCTTCATGACCATTCCAGCACCGCCACCATAAGGTCTATCGTCCACCGTCTTGTGTTTGTCGGTGGCATACTGCCTTATGTCGTGCACCCGTATGCTGATGATTCTTTTTTCGATGGCCTTACCCAGCAGGCTCTCTTTCAGGGGAGTGTTGAAAAAGGAAGGAAAGATTGTGAGAATGTCAATAATCATCGTCCACAAGCCCTTCAGGAGGATCAACAATCATGATGCCCAACTCAAGATCGACCGATTTGATCACATCATTTATAGCTGGTATTAGAATTTCATGTTTGTCTTTTATAACAACATAAACATCATTAGCGCCGGTTTCTATAATATTGCGGAGTATTCCCAAGAATTTTCCTTGCGTGGTTTCAACCCTCAAACCTATTAACTGGTAATAGTAATATTCATCTTCGTCGGTTTCTGGCAAGCTATCCTCTGGAATATACAGCTCTGACCCGACCAGTTCTTCTGCCGATGATCGATCTCGTATTTCTTCAAAGGTGATAATCCAGCACCGTTTGTGCCTCTGTACAGAACGAATAGTGTAGGCCAAGAATTGAGAACCCTCGTAGATTACATCACCTTTTCTGGCGTATTCTAGGCTTTCACCGTAAGGTAAAACTTTGACAGAACCTTTAATGCCGTGGGCACGAACAATCTTGCCCACGGGCACCATCTTTTGACCTTTCATCTATTCAATGATTTCTAACACCGCCCTCTTGTTTAATTTAGTGGAAGCCGCGCTCAGAATTGTTCGCATAGCCCGGGCTGTTCGCCCCTGTCTACCAATGACCTTTCCCAAATCTTCTTTAGCTACCTTGAGTTCTATCACAGATGTTTGTTCACCCTCTATCTCAGACACCTGTACGCGATCTGGATGATCCACCAAAGCCTTAGCCATTTGCTCAACCAGCTCTCTCAACATACCTGCTTCCCTCCAACCTCTGTGTCCGCTCAGTTAATGAAACATTAAGCCGATTCAGCCTTTTCCGCCATCGTTTTTTCATACTTTCTGATGAGACTTCTCACCGTGTCGGTGGGTTCAGCTCCCTGAGCCAACCAGTACTGAAGACGATCCCATTTTATTACGATTTCTGCCGGGTCAGTTAGGGGATTGTAAGTGCCCAGCTTTTCAAGAAACCTTCCATCTCTGGGGGCTTCCGAATGTGCTGCAACTATCCAGTAGAAAGGTCTTTTCTTTCTTCCGTGCCGCGCAAGTCGAATTCTAACAGGCATACTTTTACTTAACCTCCTTTTACATTCGTCTCGCTTCAACCCACAAAACCGAGTTTCGTCATATAGCCCATTTCATTGGGATTAAAAAGGAAAAAATGCGCGTTTCTTGCGCTTCTTTTTGCCCTTTTTAGCCTTTCGCTTTGTTGTACCCGTTATCTGTTTCATCATCTTCCTGGCTTGCTCATAACCTTTCAGCAGCCGGTTAATGTCCTGCACGGTTGTACCGCTACCCCTAGCGATACGACGCTTTCTGCTTGCATTCAAAATTGACGGATTACGTCGTTCTTCCTTGGTCATAGAATTAATGATTGCTTCCACTTTGACAAGTTCCTTGGTATCAACTTGCATGTTTTTCAATTCTTTGAGCATTCCCATTCCGGGGAGCATGCTTAGAATTTGTTCAAGGGAGCCGAGCTTTTTTATTTGTCGGAGCTGGTCACGGAAATCTTCGAGGGTGAACGTATCATCCTGGAGCTTTTTTACCAACCTTTCGGCATCTTCTTCATTTATGGCTTCTTGAGCTTTCTCAATAACGGTCAGTACATCACCCATGCCCAGAATACGAGAACTCATGCGATCTGGGTGAAAAGTCTCAAGATCATCGAGTTTTTCACCCGTACCTACAAGCTTAATGGGGCATCCTGTTACTGCCCTGATCGACAGAGCAGCACCCCCTCTCGCATCGCCGTCCAATTTGGAAAGAACAACACCGGTTAGACCAAGTTTTTCATGGAATTCCTGGGATATTTTGACGGCTTCCTGACCAGTCATGGCATCGGCCACGAGTAATATTTCCGCCGGTGAGAGAATAGACTTGAGCCGTACCAGCTCTTCCATTAACTCCTCATCAATGTGAAGCCGACCGGCTGTATCAACTATCACGGTATCACTTTTTATGGTTTTTGCGTGATCAAGGGCTTTTTTTACTATATCTTCGGGTTTTTGGTGCGTTGATGCTTCATAAAAAGACACTCCCGCCTGTTCTGCCAGAATTCTGAGTTGCTTGATTGCCGCCGGACGATAAATATCTGCTGGTACAAGGTAAGGGCTTCTTTTTTCTTTTTTGAGCTTTAATGCCAGCTTTGCAGCTGTTGTGGTTTTACCGGAACCCTGAAGCCCGACAATCATGATTACGGCGGGGGAGGGTGCGGAGAGATTTAGAGGAACTGCGCTTCCACCGAGGAGTTCTATCAGTTCCTCATGTACAATTTTTATCACCTGCTGTCCTGGCGTAAGACTGGCCATTACTTCCTGTCCAAGGGCTCGCTCCCTAACCCGAGAGATGAAATTTTTGACCACACCGTAGTTAACGTCCGCTTCCAACAAGGCCAGCCGTACTTCTCGGAGGGCCTCCTTTATATTTTGCTCGTTGAGTTTGCCCTGACCTTTCAGGAACCGAAAGACCTTTTCAAGACGAAGTGTAAGGTTATCAAACATAGTGTTGCTCAACCTCCATAATATTTAATAGCCCCAAAACCCTACCTTTTGATCATGGATAATATGCCATAGTTACTCATATTTTTGTGAAAAAGTAAACTTCGGTGTGTATCCACCGTAAACGCTATCTCTTTCTTGCCCAAAACCCTGGCTGACAGTATCATAAAAATAGATTGTTGACTTTTTAAGACAAGGTAGCTTTGAAGGGTTCAGGTCAAATGGATTAATAAGGCGGGAGAGAATCATGGCTATTGTGACTATCAGCAAAGAATTTGCGGCAGAAAGTGAAGTCTTTGCGGAAAAGCTGGCAGAAAGACTGGGATATTCCATACTTGACAAAGAGTTTATAGCAGAAGCAGCAAGGCAATTAAACATATCCGAAACGGAAGCTTCTATTTTAAGGAGGGGTAGGGAGTCACGGCTTCTCAGGCTCATTGACAAATATACTGCCAGTACCATTCAAAAGGTGGTGAGTCGTGACTACGGTAGGTTGGACGATCAGAATTATTTTGAAGTAATTAAAAATCTGGTGATAAAGGCTGCCAAACAGGACAACGTTATTATAGTAGGTTGGGGCGGGCAATGCATACTTGCCGATCACCCTAGAGCTATTCATGTGAGAATCGTAAAGAATATCGAGGAACGAATTGCAATCCTGAAGGAGAAATTGGACTTGGACGATAGAGGAGCACTTGAACTTATAGAAAGGGAAGAAACAGAATCGGCAAAATATATTGAACATTACTTCAATCGTTCCTGGAACGATCCTCATCTCTACCACTTAATCATAAACTTGAGCAAGCTTGGTTTTGAACAAGCCGTTGACCTCGTGATTGATCTGGTTGAGGGCGTTGAACGAAATACCTAAATTACATGACAAACGATCATCAATCTTGTCTTAGAGAAGCAACAATCTATTGCCCCTTTTAAGTTTGCTTCACATCCGCAAGCGACTCTGGACGTTAAGCCCAGTTGTTAGAGGGTAGTCGGTGTCTGATTTTAATCTTGAGTTTCGATGTTCTGTTAAATTATGCCTTTTGTGCGAAGGGCGTTAAAGACCATAAAAATAGCGGCGATCCAGTTTGTATAGGCAAAAAGCTTTTTCAAACTTTTGGGTTTTGATTTCAAAGAGAATTTGCTACCTACAATGCCACCCACAATCGTAACTAGAGCCAGCGGAATGGCGTACCTTGGATTAAAATCACCTCGAATAGCATGACCTGCAAAGCCCATAAAAGCAGTTGACGCTATCAAAGTAGATGCAGTTCCAACTGCTGTATGCATCGGCACGCCACAGGCCAACACCATAAGGGGAACCAAAAAAGATCCACCCGACACACCAACCATTCCGGAAGCGAAACCGGTTAAAATGGTAACCGGCACCACAATTCCCAGGTTAACTTTATAGATTTCATCACCACATTTGACATTTACTACTCCAAAGTGTTTGACTTTCAGAATGTCTCTATTTTCCGGGACGGGAACCAGCATAAGCACGCCGGCAATAAACAACATGACGGCAAATATTAATTTTAGCGTAAAGCCGCTGAACAGGTGAGAAAAATACCCTCCCCCCAACGCCGACAGAGCAGTAAGAGTTCCAATAAGTATGGCCAGGGCCCATGATATTGATTTGCTTTTTTGAAAGATGACCATCGCAGCAACGGAAGCTGAAAAAAGAATGAACTGGCCCGTTGTGGCCGCTTCATGCATAGGAATATTGGCCATAGCCAGAATCACAACATAAAAATTACCTCCCCCTTTGCCGACCATCGTCATGGTGACGGCCACGGTAAAGATGAGAAGGCTAACGACAGCCAGAGTCAACATTGTATGGTTTACCCCTGGCCCTGAAGAATTTTTAGAACCTTGCCCGGTTTCAACTCTTCAGTTAATGCAGCATATCCACCCTCAAGGATTCGAACGTTTGAATACCCTTTCGACAGCAAATAAGCATAAACTATAGATGACCTGACTCCAGCCGGGCAAAAGACAGCA
Source organism: Deltaproteobacteria bacterium (assembly GCA_019309115.1). Taxonomy (GTDB): domain Bacteria; phylum Desulfobacterota; class Syntrophobacteria; order Syntrophobacterales; family Thermodesulforhabdaceae; genus JAFDGW01. The sequence continues at coordinate 49,914 of JAFDGW010000010.1, read as the reverse complement.
ATGGTTTTCTCCTTGGGAATTTCATCAATCCTATCAGGAACTTCGTTTATCGGTATGTTTTTGCATTCTATGTTGGCATGGTGTTCCAACCTTATAGAAATTGATTCCGCTTCTTCCCTGGACCTGACATCCAGCAGGAAACCGTCTTGAACCTGAAAAAACGCATGGGGAGATGTTTTATGTTTCCCCCTTCCAAAAAAATCTAATGTTAAACTTTTTAATACTTTTTCCATATCCCATACTCTACTTTACTAGAATGTCTTCCAATTTGTCGCTCGGGCATAGTTACTAACTATACTGCTTCTGAGCTGTCTTTTCCAGCATAGCTATATACTGTTCTATCAAAGTTTTGTGATCTTCCAACCCTATCTGTTCCCTTATGCGCTGTTCTGCGAGTTTTACTGCTTCCTCGACCACCTCTTCTCGAAATTTCTTTTTAGCCTCCTCGAACTCCCTTTCTGCTGCCGCTTCAGCATCAGCCAGAGCCTTTTTCTTGAGAACTTCGGCTTCTCTCAATAGCCGTTCCTTTTCTTCTTTACCAACCTCTTCGTAGTAGGATTTAATTTCAGCAATTTTGGCATCAAGCTTATCAAAAAGCTCTTGCTGTTGTCTTTCCCGCTCCGCCAGCTTGTTTTCCGTTTGCTTTATCGATTCTAACTGGCCAACAATTTCGTTGTGCTGGTGTTTGAAGAAATCCGCGACCGGCTGCTTTAACCAGCGGTACAAAAGAAAAACCAGGATAAGGAAATTGGCCACCCGCCAGAAGGAACTCCATAGATGTCTGTCAATCCCGAAAACTGTTTCTGCGGCCAATGCAGGGCCAGCCCACCACATCCCATAAAGCAAGAAGAACAAAATAATCTTTTTTCGATTACCCATAACCCCGTTCCCCTTGATATTTCGCATCACAACCTACGGCCGAGAATTCTCTCCACGAAATCGTATGACAGCGATTCCGCAACTTCATGGAGATTTTGTCGTGCTCTGTTGAGCTCCTCTTCCATGTCGGCCCTTACCTTTTGCCTCATCTCGCTGACCATTTTTTGCACGTCTGCCATCGTTTGCCGAAAGTATTCAATACCTTCTTCCTTTAATCTATTTCTGGCCGTTTGTGCTTCAGTGCGGGCTTCCTGTAATCTTCGCTCATACTCTGACTCTAGGTCGCGGAGTTTCTTCTCAAGGTTTTCGAACTCCCGGAGCTTATCGTTAACGTAATTTTGCCGCTCCAGGATCACTTTGTACAACGGCTGGATCATTTTTTTATTTAAAATGAACAACAACACTAAAAACAGTAATACCTGCACGCAAATCGTCGCGTTAAGGCTTATCATGGTTTGCACCTTGTTGGGTTTTTACTTAACCACAAACATAAGTAGCAGGGCAACCACCAACGAGTATATACCAGTGGACTCTGATACTGCCTGCCCAACCAACATAGTTCTGGTCAATAACCCAGCCTCTTCTGGGTTCCTTGCAATTCCCTCACATGCCTTACCCGCCGCAAAACCTTCTCCAATACCAGGTCCAATTGCTCCAACCCCCATCGCAATTCCTGCCCCGAGAAGAGCCATTCCTCTTATGAAGTCAGCACCTGAAATTCCAAGATCCATAGTTCTAACCTCCTTCAAGTTTTTAAATTATGTGGTTTTTGTTAAGCCAGCAAAATCAAAGCTAAAGCCACGGCTAAACCATATATGGCCGTGGACTGAGATATGGCCTGTCCTATAAGCATTACCTTCATCAAATCCCCACTCATTTCAGGCTGCCTGACAATTCCCTGACAGGCACTACCAACGGGAAACCCGGATCCAAGTCCTGGACCTATTCCGGAAAACCCCATGGAAAAACCGGCACCCACATAAGCAAAAGCCTTGGTCAGCGGAACCTGACTGGGGGCGGCAAATATTAAAACTATAGCCACTACCAATCCAAAAATGCCAGGGGTTTCCGCTACTGCCTGTCCGACAAGCATGGTCGTTAAAACCTGAGCTGAGTAGCGAGGTCTGTAAGAAATGGCTGCGTTGGCTTCTCCTGCTGCATAGCCTTCACCAAGCGCCGCACCAATTGCAGCCGCTCCCACTGAAATCGCGGCTCCCAAATACGCTGCTGCTTTGATAAGACTGGCTTCTATCATATTATTTTACCTGCACCGAAATGTAAACTAGAGTTAACATTGTAAATACAAAAGCCTGCACTGTACCAACAAATAATCCAAAAAATCCGTAAAGAAACGGGGGCAAAATAAGGTCATAAACGAGATAAGACACCACAATTATTATTATAGAACCTCCCATTATATTTCCGTAAAGACGGAAAGATATAGAAATCACTTTTGCTAGTTCCCCAACCACGTTCAAAGGTGCCATGAAAAATATGGGTTGGAAGTACTCTTTTATATAGCCCTTAAACCCCTTCGTTTTTATTCCCGCGTAGTGGGCCAGAAAGAAACCCATAATTCCCAGCCCTAAGGGAGTATTAAGATCTTTTGTTGGTTCTTCCAAACCTGGTAGAATTCCAAGAACATTACAACACCATAGAAACATGAACAAAGCACAAATAAGTGGAAAATAGGTTTTTGCCATTTCTTCATCAAGGGCGTCCACTGTAAGCTTCCAAAAGTTGCCAACGAAAAATTCCCCAATAAGCTGGCAAGTGTGAGGAACCATCCCCGCATTTCGAGACGCGTAATGAGCAAAGATAATCAAGATGCCCATTACAATCAGGGTCATTAGAATGGTCGTCACGTTAAACGTCAACTGATAACCCGCAAGTTTAATTGACCAAACCCAGATTTTACCCAATTCTTCCATAAGGGCCTCTCACTTTTTAAGCCTTTTTAAACCTTATCAAAACAAGCCTATCGAGAAATATGAAAAACTGCACTGCAAACAAACCTATAATTACCGAGACCACATTGAAGCGGTCACTTTCAAAACCAACAACGATTGGAAAAGCAAGAAAAAAGAGGCGTCCTGTAAAGGAAGCAAAAGCAACCACTGTCGTTTTCTTTTTTTGAAGTCCTATCTGCAAAGGGAGTAAATGTGCCATTACAATAAAGTTCGCTATGCTAAATAAGCCACCAAGGACCAACCCACGTCCGACATTCTTAAACCCTAAAACAAAAAATAGCAAGCCTAGTACTACAACGACCAAGAAAGCCTGGCGTGACAACCGCGTGTGAAACCTCCGGTATTCAACAGCCGCCTTTGCTCCCGATTCCATTTCCATGTCGCTAGTTATCACTACGTTGCTTCCTCTCAAGATCCATTATTTGCCTGTATGCCGTGACCCCACCACCAACAACACCAAGCAATATGAAAATCACCAGAAAAATACCGCCTGTACCTAGCCACAGGTCTAGAAAAAAACCCACAGCAAAACAAAGAAGTATCGACCCTGCCATTGTGAGGCCCAACTGGCTGACAAGGGCGAGATACTCAACAAAGGTTCTCTTTTTTTTAAAATCTTCAGATGGGCTCACTTTGTCCTTATGCCGTCCCCACCAGTTGGCCCCATAAGCTAAGGGTTTGATTCACCTTCGCCCACCACGGTAAACTCCTATAGCACAAAGTTGGGGACTTGTGAAATATTTTTTTTGTAGTTCGGCAACAGTTTGTGCCGGGAATGACTTTAAGTATCGGTCATTGAAGCAATTAGAGAAAACAATCACACTCATCTCGTGGTTTCCTGGGAGAGCTTTTCCAGCAATTTTTTTTCTACAGGTTCCGGAACTAACCCCGTAACAGAACCTCCCGCCATAACCACTTCTTTAATTATTCTAGAGCTTATGTAAATCCACCGCATTCCGGTCATCAGAAAAAAAGTTTCCACATCCCCGCAGAGCTTCCTGTTCATGAGTGCCATTTGAAATTCATATTCGAAATCGCTGACCGCTCGAAGCCCACGCAGGATTGCTTTTGCTCCAACCTTCTTTACATAATCCACCAAAAGTCCAGGAAAAACGTCAACGTCAACTCGGTCTTTGAAAGGAAAATCTTCCAGTGATTGTTTGATCATCTCAAGACGTTCCTCTAGGCTGAAAAGGGGACGTTTAGCCGGGTTAATAGCTACAGCAATTACAATTCTGTCAAACAGCTTCAGGCCCCTTCTAAGCAAATCCAGATGACCGTTAGTTATAGGATCAAAGGATCCTGGATAAACAGCTAGAGTACATTTTTGTGCTTCCATTCGCATGCTCCTTAAAGACTATTCGCGAGTTTCAAGAAGTAGAGAGCTGTATCTCCAAAGTTTCTGATTTTGAACATTTGCCACTTTAAGCTGTTAATTTCAAAACATTTCCGTGTAGTCTTTTCCAATATTAGCAAGCCGTTCTTCTTCAGAACAGGAAGAGCGAGTTCTAAGATAGACTCTTCCACATTTGCTTCGTACGGAGGATCAGAAAGAACAATATCAAATAACCTCCTTTGACGGGCCAATCTTTTCAAAGCAGGTATGTAATGACTGCACAATACTTCACATGATTTCTGAATTCCCAAATCACGCACATTGGCCTTGATTATTGCGCAAGCGCGGCGATCATTTTCAACAAAAACCACCCGCGTAGCACCTCTGCTTATGGCTTCAATGCCTAGAGCACCGCTTCCTGCAAAAAGATCCAATACTGACGATTTGTATATTTCATGTCCCAAACTATCAAAAAGTGCCTGTCTGACTCGATTTGTTGTGGGACGCACATTTACGCCCCGACCTTGAGGAATTCGTAGCCTTCTGCCTTTAAATTTCCCTCCCGTTACGGTTATCACTTTTTCAGGAGATTTTCTCTTAGCAGTATTTCGGCAATTTGTACCGCGTTGGTAGCGGCTCCTTTTCGTATATTGTCGGCTACTATCCACATGACTATGCCGTTTTCCACCGAGGGATCCTTCCTTATACGACCAACAAAGGTTAGGTCACTTCCCGCTGCATCAATTGGCAACGGATATTGAGCCGCGGAAGGATTATCAACCATCCTGACCCCTTCAGCACTTTCCAGAAGTTCTCTTACTTCCTCCACACTAAGAGGGCCTTTCAACTCAACGTTTACCGATTCCGAATGTCCATAGAAAACGGGAACCCTAACGGTGGTAGCACAAACTTCTATAGATGGATCGTCGAATATTTTTCTGGTTTCATTTAACATTTTCATCTCTTCTTCAGTAAAACCATTATCCAGGAAGCTTCCAATATGAGGCAAACAGTTAAAAAGTATCTGATGGGGATAGACTTTTTTTTCAATTGGCTTTCCCTGGAACCAGGCTTTTACCTGTTCTTCCAGTTCCACGATTGCTTTTTGCCCTGTGCCGGACACTGCTTGAAAGGTGGTTACCACTATGCGCTTTATTCCTACACGATCATGAAGAGGTTTCAGAGCAACAACCATCTGAATTGTTGAACAATTAGGATTGGCTATAATATTTTTGTGGTTTTTGAGTGCTTTCGGATTAACTTCCGGCACAACGAGGGGCACATTTGGATCCATGCGGAAAGCGCTGGAATTGTCAACGACAACGCAACCCCTGGATGCGGCTATGGGTGCAAATTTTCGACTTACAGAAGCGCCGGCAGAAAAGAGGGCCAAATCCATACCATCGAAGGAATCTTCTGTAAGTTCCTGAACATCAACGGCTTTACCGCGGAAACTCAACTTCTTGCCGGCGGATCGCTTTGATGCCAAGAGCTTGATGGAGCTGACTGGAAAACTTCTTTCCTCAAGCACCTTTATCATCATGTTGCCAACTGCTCCGGTTGCGCCGACAACTGCTACATTGAGTCCTTCAGCCATTGTTTGTTCCTCCACCTTTTCAATCCTGAACGGCATATTCGGCTACTCTATCGCCGACTTCTGAAGTGGTCATACCCATCTTGCCGGCACCGAGGTTTTTTATGTCCCGAGCAACTATTTTTTTAACCGCTCTTAACACTCGATCGGCGGCCGATTCTTCTCCGAGATGTTCTAGCATCATTTGCCCGGCACATATCGCAGCTAAAGGATTTATCATATTTTTCCCAGTGTACTTTGGTGCCGAACCTCCGATGGGCTCAAACATGGAAACACCTTCCGGGTTAATATTACCACCCGCGGCAATTCCCATTCCACCTTGAATCATGGCGCCTAGATCGGTGATAATATCGCCAAACATGTTGTCGGTGACAATTACATCAAACCATTCAGGATTTTTAACCATCCACATACAAATAGCATCCACATGAGCGTAATCTGCTTCAACATCTGGGTAATCTTTTGCCACTTCGTTAAAGGTCCTTTCCCAAAGGTCAAAAGCATAAACCAAAACGTTAGTTTTCCCGCAGAGTGTTACCTTTTTCTTTTTATTACGTTTTTTGGCATACTCGAAGGCAAATCGAATACATCTTTCAACACCCATTCTTGTGTTCACTGATTCTTGAACAGCAACCTCATAAGGGGTGTTCTTGCGTAGAAACCCCCCCGCACCGCAGTAAAGACCCTCCGTATTTTCACGAACCACCACGAAATCTATGTCTTCAGGACTTTTGTCTTTCAAAGGAGTATCAACGCCGGGATAGAGAACAACCGGTCTTAGGTTGACGTATTGATCGAGCTGAAAGCGCAGTTCAAGCAAAAGACCTCGTTCGAGTATCCCTGGAGGTACATCCGGATGGCCAATGGCTCCGAGCAAAATTGCGTCCATTTGTTTGAGTTCATCTACAACACCATCTGGTAAGATTTCACCGGTTCTAAGATACCTGTCTCCGCCGAGATCGTAGTTCACCCATTCTATGGTTATTTCCTCTTTATCAGCCGCAGCATTAAGCACCTTAACTGCTTCTCGAATAACTTCTGGACCTGTTCCATCACCAGGGATCACGGCAATCTTGTAAGACTTCTTTGACATACTGCTTTCCTCCGATTGAATTCTACTAACTTCGATTGTTCATCTTCTTTTTTATGTACGGGATCAATCCGCCAGCCTGCACCAGTTCCTGCATAAAGAGTGGGATAGGTTTGGCGTGATAAGTCTTCGAACTGGATTTGTTTTCTATTATGCCTGTGGATAAATCAACAGATAACATATCACCCTGTTGTACTTCACCTATCAGCTCTGGGCATTCCAGGATGGGCAAGCCCATATTAAAAGCGTTGCGGTAAAATATTCTGGCGAAGCTTTCGGCGATTACACAGGATACTCCTGCTGCTTTTATGGCAATGGGAGCATGTTCTCTGGAAGATCCACAGCCGAAATTCTTTCCGGCAACTATTATGTCTCCAGATTGTACACTACTGGCGAAAGTCGGGTCGGCATCTTCCATACAATGCTTTGCCAGTTCATTTTCGTCGCTCGTGTTAAGATATCTCGCTGGAATAATCGCATCCGTGTCAACATCATTTCCAAATATCCACGCTCGTCCTGATATTTTCATAGTGAAAATTCCTCCACTACTCATTCATTACTTCATCAGGGTGAGCAATCCGTCCCAGGACTGCTGATGCCGCCGCAACGGCAGGGTTGCAAAGATAGACTTCACTTTCCGGATCACCCATTCGTCCGACAAAGTTTCGGTTTGTCGTGGCCAAAGCCCTTTCGCCTTTCGCAAGTATCCCCATGTGTCCACCGAGACAGGGGCCACAGGTCGGCGGAGATATAACTGCTTCGGCCTCGGTAAATATTTCGAACAGTCCTTCTCTCATTGCCTGTTTGTAGATCGTGGGAGTTGCCGGAAAGATAAGGCATCGGACGCGGGGATGGACTTTTTTGCCTTTTAGAATTTCTGCAGCGATTCTAAGGTCTTCCAGTCTCCCGTTAGTACAGGAACCTATAACAACCTGATCTATATCAATATTGGTCGCCTCCGATACGGAATGGATGTTTTCAGGAAGATGAGGAAAAGCAACCAGAGGTTCCAGTGATGAAACGTCCCATTCGTATATTTTTTCATAACGAGCGTCCGGATCGCTTTGATAGAACCTGTACGGTCTCTGGGCTCTTTGCTTGACGTATTCTTCCGTTATTGCATCGGGTGCGATTAGCCCCACCTTTGCCCCAGCTTCTATAGCCATATTGCATAACGAGAATCTGTCCGCCATGGAAAGACTTTTTATAACTTCACCATCGAACTCCATGGCTTTGTACCGCGCCCCGTCAACACCTATCTGACCTATGGTATAGAGAATCAAGTCTTTGCCACCAACCCACCGGGGTAATTCCCCTTTAAAAACAAACTTTATGGATTCAGGCACCCTGAACCACACTCGCCCGGTCATCATTACCGCCGCAAGATCGGTGCTGCCTACTCCGGTGGCAAATGCTCCCAATGCCCCATAGGTGCATGTGTGGCTGTCAGCACCAACAACTACATCTCCGGGAAGCACAAGTCCCTGCTCGGGAAGTAACGCGTGCTCTATTCCCACCCGCCCGATTTCAAAAAAATAAGGCAGGCCAAATTCTCGCGCAAAATCTCTCAGTACTTTTACCTGATTTGCAGAAGCTATATCCTTATTTGGCGTGAAATGGTCAGGGATAAGAGCTAACCTCAATGGATCGAAAATTTTTTTTGCCCCAGCCTCTTTGAAAGTTTTTATAGCAATAGGTGCAGTTACGTCATTTCCAAAGGCGAAATCAACCCTTGCCTCAACCAAATCACCAGCTCTAGCTACGCCGTTGTCAGTATGGGTCGAAAGAATTTTTTCCGCCAGTGTTTGTCCGCTCATTTGGCTTCCCTTTCCGCTATGTGTTCATTTTCGTTTAGCTGATCTGAAGCTGACGAATTATCACGTCCTATTTGACGATATTTGAACAGGTTTGTGATGTGGAAAGATGGGCCAGAAAGAACGTAAGCCGTCAGGATGGCAAATAGCATTAGTCTTGGTTTTGCCGCAACTGTAACCAGAATTAAAACGAACGCAAGAATAACCGGTACTGGCCTTGCCTTTACGAAGTCCAGTTCCTTAAAAGCGCTGTACTTGATGTTGCTTACCATCAAAAGGCCGATGATAAAGGTCAAACACAGGAGGACCCACGAAAAGGTAACCCCTGGATTTGGTACCTTGGGGTATAGAAATAGCGTGATGGTGGCTATGAAACCTGCCGCTCCTGGGATGGGTAAACCGGTAAAAAAGTGCTTTGCTTCCGTAGATGCCTGGACGTTGAATCTCGCAAGCCTCAAAGCCCCACAGGCCATGAACACAAAAGCGGCCAACCATCCTGTTCGCCCCAGAGGTTTTAGTGCCCAAAGGTAAATCAAGATTGATGGTGCTACACCAAAAGCCACTAGATCTGCCAGCGAATCATACTCTATGCCAAACCTGCTGGCCGATTGAGACAGCCGGGCAACCTTTCCGTCCAGTATGTCGAAGATCCAGGAAATCAATATAGCTATGGCAGCCTTTTCGTACTGACCGTCTATCGTACTTACGATAGAAACAAACCCGGCAAAGAGGTTTCCTGTGGTCAACAGATTTGGTAATATATAAATCCCTTTCCGTCGATCACGACTCTTTTTCCTTCTTTTATTAGTACGTGCTTTTTTCTTCATATCTGTCTGCATATTACATCCTCACCGGCCCTAACCCTGGCTCCCACCCGAACTTCGAGACGCCATGTGGCGGGCACGAAAACATCCACCCTGGATCCAAATCGGATCATTCCTATGCGTTCCCCCGCATTAACACCTTCTCCAACCTTTTTCCAGCAAACAATGCGTCTTGCAATAAGCCCTGCAATCTGCACAACCACCACCGGACTTCCAGACTTAGTCTTCAGCAAGATACAATTTCGCTCGTTTTTCTCGGAAGATTTCTCCTTTTGGGCTGCTATGAACTTTCCTCTGAAATATTTCATATCTTCTATGCATCCGGCACATGGAGCTCTATTTACGTGAACATCGAAAATTGACATAAAAATGCTTATCCGAGTGAATTCTTCTTGGGAAAAGAAAGGCAAGGCGGGCTTGTTTGTTTCTATGGCAATGACTTTACCATCGGCGGGAGCCACAACGGCATCCGGATCGGTGGGTACAATCCGATCTGGGTTACGGAAAAAGTAAGTGACAAAAAAGGTTGTTGCCAGCCCGAGCAGGGCTGGAACTTGGAGGTGCAATATCGCCAGTATGAAAGTTAGGAAAGCTACCAGACCTATAAAGGGGTATCCTTCACGAACGATCGGAATGGAGTCACCCCGCATTTTTCTAATCCGCCGGAGCTTCCTTGGCTTCAAGGAAGGGCATCATGGATCGCAATGTCTTACCTACCTGCTCTATCAGGTGTTCACGCCCGCACTTCCGGAGCGCCTGAAACATGGGACGCCCCGCCTTGTTTTCAACTATCCATTCCTTAGCAAATGCGCCAGTTTGAATTTCCTTGAGGATTTCCTTCATTGTTTGGCGGGTTTCTTCTGATATAATTCTTGGTCCCCTCGTGAGATCACCATATTCAGCGGTATCGCTCACGGAATAACGCATATAAGATATGCCACCCTGATATATAAGATCTACTATTAACTTCAGTTCGTGCAAACATTCAAAGTAGGCAATTTCCGGCTGATAACCCGCTTCTACGAGTGTTTCAAAACCTGCTTTAATCAGTTCAGAAACACCCCCACACAAAACGCACTGTTCCCCAAACAAATCCGTTTCCGTTTCCTCCTTAAAGGTCGTTTCAATGACCCCGGCTCTGGTTGCGCCGATGCCCTTGGCGTAGGCCAGGGCAATATCCAAGGCTTTGCCCGTAGCATCCTGATGGACCGCCACCAGAGCTGGAACCCCTGCACCACGCACAAATTCACTTCTTACAAGATGACCCGGTCCCTTTGGGGCAACCATTATCACGTCAACGTCTTTAGGGGGAACAATCTGGCCGTAATGTATATTAAAGCCATGGGAAAACATAAGCGTTTTTCCGGCGGTCATGTGAGGTGCTACTGCTTTATTATAAACGTCTGCCTGAACATGATCGGGGATGAGTAATTGGACAATATCTGCTTTGCTTGCTGCTTCCTCGACAGAAACAGGTTCAAAACCGTCTTCGACAGCCTGATCGTAGTTTCTGCTGCCCGGTCGCTGTGCCACAATGACCTGGACCCCGGAATCTCGAAGATTTTGAGCCTGAGCATGCCCTTGACTACCATACCCCACAACAGCTACCACCTTTCCATGCAACATCGCCAGGTCTGCGTCAGATTCGTAAAAAATGCGCATTTTCCAATCCCTCCTTGAATTTTCTACAAAAACATCTGCTACGGCCAGTTCATTTCAATTCTGTCACATTCCGTTATCATTTTTCTTCTTCTTGTGGATGTCCTTTTTCCCTCTGGCCATGGCGGCCTTGCCCGTTCGGGCAAGTTCAAGTATCCCAAACTGTCCGAGCAATTCGAGTATAGCCGCAATTTTCCCTTCATCCCCGGTAACTTCTATGATGTACGAATTAGGCGATACATCAACGACCTTGGCTCGGAATATGTCAACAATTCTGAGGATTTCCGCCCTGCTTCGACCGTCCGCTCTAACTTTAATCAAAGCCATTTCCCGCTCGACAAATTCAGTGTCACTAAAGTCAAGAACCTTAATTACGTTTATCAGCTTGTTTAACTGCTTTATGATCTGTTCAACAATGTACTGATCACCGGTTGTTACCAGGGTAATCCTGGACATTCCGGGCTCGTTCGTTTCCGCCACGGTGAGACTTTCGATGTTGAATCCGCGTCCGCTGAACAGACCTGCCACCCTGGAAAGAACTCCCGGCTGGTTTTCAACAAGAACGCCTATTGTATGACGAGGTTCATGATTGTTTCTGTAATTTCCGCTCATTGTTCTACACCAGCAACATTTCGTTTATTGTTTTTCCTGCCGGCACCATAGGATACACGCCTTCTTCTTCTTCCACAATAAAATCAATAATAACTGGCTTTTTAACCAAGAAAGCTTCTTTAAGCACCGGTTCAACCTCTTCGGGTTTTGCTACCCTGAAGCCCACGGCTCCATAGGCTTCCGCAAGTTTTACAAAATCTGGGGACCCTCTTAGGCAGGTTTCACAATAGTTCCTTTCGTAAAAAAGTTCCTGCCACTGACGCACCATACCGAGATAACTGTTATTGAGGATTGCTACTTTAACAGGTAGATCGTTACAAACTGCAGTGGATAGCTCTTGAATGTTCATCTGGATGCTACCATCACCGGCTATGTCTATAACCAGCTTATCTGGACAGGCTACCTGAGCACCAATAGCGGCCGGAAGGCCGTAGCCCATAGTTCCAAGTCCACCGGATGTTAGAAGGGTTCTCGGTTCGGTAAAGTGGTAATACTGAGCGGCCCACATCTGATTTTGACCGACTTCGGTGGTTATAATGGCATTCCCTTCGGACAACTCATATATTTTTTCCACCACGAACTGAGGCCTTATGATGTCACCTTTTTGCTCATAAGCAAGCGGATATGTTTCCCGCCATTCCCGAATTTGCTCCAACCAGGGGGCCCTTCTGGCTTCCAGGTCCTCAACAGGCTCTTCCTCAAAGATTTTAATCAATTGCCTTAGTGCACGTTTGCAATCACCTACAATCGGTATGTCAACTTTCACGTTTTTACTTATGCTCGTCGGGTCTATGTCGATATGAATTATGGTCGCTTCTGGTGCAAACCCCTCAACCTTCCCGGTAACCCTGTCATCAAAACGAGCGCCTACCGCAAAAAGCACATCGCAGTTGGTTACAGCCATATTGGCACGATAAGTACCATGCATTCCGAGCATACCCAGCCACAGCGGATGTAGTTCCTTGGAACCTTTTTTCGTTACGGCCGGGAAAGCACCCAGTCCCATGAGTGTTGTTGTTACGGGTATTTGAAGCATCTCGGCAAGGCGGGTGAGTTCTTTGTTCGCGCTGGAATGTATCACTCCACCACCTGCGTATATAACCGGCTTTTTTGCCTTACGGAGTTCTCTTGCAGCGCGTTTTATCTGGCCTTTGTGAGGTTCAACGGTGGGTTTGTAACCTCTCAGTTCCACTTCGTTGGGATAGGAGAAGTTGTTAGATGCCTGAATTACATCCTTGGGTAGATCCACCAGCACGGGGCCGGGACGTCCAGATCGAGCAAGGTAAAAGGCTTCCTTGATTATACGCGGAAGATGCCGAACGTCTTTGACAAGGTAATTATGTTTAGTGCAGGGGCGGGTAATTCCAACAATGTCCACTTCTTGAAAGGCGTCGTTTCCTATTAGAGGTGTTGGAACCTGTCCGGTAAATACCACTATAGGGATGGAATCCATGTATGCTGTTGCAATGCCGGTTACCGTATTAGTTGCTCCAGGACCCGACGTTACCAGGCAAACGCCTACCTTACCCGATGCCCTCGCATAGCCGTCGGCCATGTGAGTGGCACCCTGCTCGTGACGAACCAGAATGTGACGGATATCGTAGTTCGGCATTTCATGATAAATATCCAACACCGCACCACCGGGATAGCCAAAAATGACTTCAACCCCCTCTTTTTTCAAGCACTCAAAAAATATTTGGGCTCCCCTGAGTTTCATGAAAAATTACACCCCTTTTCAATTGAGATGTTTAACTTTCCTAAACCATTTTTTGTCATTGTGAACACCTAAAATGACAACTTAATTGTAAAATTTGGGAGCTTTGAACTCTAATTAAAAAAAAGGGTGGTGTCAACTACGCTCGAGCAAGATATAGGAAAAAACAAAAAATAGCTATGGTAATAAAGAAAATGCTAAATCTTACGATATGGCAGTAGAACATATAATAACAAAAGTAGTTCTGCTCAACTACTGCTTCCTCATCTTCCTCCTTTCCGTTTGCCTCTTCAAGTTCTTACTGCGTTGCCTGATAGTTAGACTGAGTCCCACGAAGAAAGGAAGAAACCAGAATATAAACTAACAGGCTCACTCAATCCCCCACCTCTCCTCACAAAAGAAACCACCGTTCTTGGGTTTCTGGACAGCCGTTACCTTTTTCCTACTAACAGCTTCCTATTTCTGCTCAGATGAACATCCATTTCAATGAGCTGTGGAGTCAGACGTAACGGCTTACGTTGCCTGACACCGTCGGAGACACGCCCCTCGGGTTGCCCACAGCTCATAAATCTATAACACCATAACTCGCTTGTGTACATGCATCCAAATAAGCAAATAAAATCAAAAAATCAAGTAACTGTTAGTAACCCCATACCATTCATTTGTCAGAGCCCGGCTTTTTCTCTGAGTAAGTCGACCATATCGGTTTTTTCCCATGTGAAGTCTGGGTCGTTTCTACCAAAGTGGCCGTAGCAGGCGGTTTTTTTGTAGATGGGTCTGAGGAGTTTGAGGTGGTTAATCATGTTAGCGGGTTTGAAGCTGAATATTTCTTTGATGATTTCGGCGATTTTATCATCGGGTTTTATTGTGCCGGTTCCGAAGGTATTGACCATGAGGCTTACGGGTTCGGCAACACCGATGCTGTAGGCCACCTGGATTTCGACTTTTTTGGCGAGACCTGCTACGACTATGTTTTTAGCGACGTACCTTGCCATGTAGGAGGCGCTTCGATCGACCTTTGTGGGGTCTTTGCCGGAGAAGCATCCGCCTCCGTGGCTACCCTGACCGCCGTAGGTATCGCAGATTATTTTACGACCTGTGAGGCCTGTGTCTGCCATGGGTCCTCCGATCACGAAGCGGCCGGTTGAGTTGATGAAGAATTTTGTTTTGTTGTCTATGAGGTGTTCTGGGATGACCTTTTTTATAACTTCTTCGATGATGCTTTCTTTGATGGTGTTATAGGAGACGTTTGGTGTGTGCTGAGCGGCGACGACGATTGCATCAATTCGGATAGGGGTTCCGTTTTCGTATTCGACGGTTACCTGGCTTTTACCGTCTGGGCGAAGGAAGTCGAGGGCGCCGTTTTTTCTTACTTCGGAGAGTTTTTTTGTGATTCTGTGGGCGTAGTAGATGGGCATGGGCATGAGGACGGGAGTTTCATCGCAGGCGAAGCCGAACATGAGTCCTTGGTCGCCGGCACCCATTTCTTCGAAGAGGCCTTCTCCCGGGTTTAGCGACTCATGGACATAAAAGCAACCTCCCCTGTAAAATTTTAGAATTTCGCCAAAATCGCCCTGGGCTTTTTGGCGGATTTTAAGACACTCTAATGGAATCAATTATATCTTCTGGTATATTATCTATCTTCTTACCTACTATAGCATAATAAAACAGAGGTCGCCCATCTATGGATATCCTGTGGCGATACCTTTCCAGATGATGGATTTCAAGAACTCCGTGATTGATCAGGGCCCTGATAAGTCTGGAAAAACCTGTTCTGTCTTCTCTCAGGACAAAGGTATCCTTTATGTTAAAAGCTATCCATCCTGAATCGCAAATAAGATTGAAGGCGTTGGAAAAAGCCCGGGCGGGAATGTCACCAAAACCAAGCGCCGCTACACATGTCAGGCAATTGAACTGCCAAGAAGCTATGTGGTCCCTGAAGGACTCTTCAAGCTTTGTAAAATCGCAAACGTAATAGGCGTCATAAATCCCGGGCCTGTCCCGCTCACATGCAATATGAGCCTCCTCCACTATGTCCACCCCCACAACGCGAGCAACTCCGTGAGCGTGAAGCTGTTCTCCTACCATGCCGTTTCCCGCCCCAAGATCAAGCACTCGGAGTTCTGTCACGTGAGTTAGATTATCTTTGAGAACCCTGGTCAGTATTTCTACAACCTTCTGAGGAGAACAACACTTGAGTCGTCGATAAAATAGCTGCTCATAAAGCCCTGGACGCTTGTATATTTCCGCGTATTCGTGGAAGCGTATTTTGGTTTTATTTCCGTTTTCAAACAGAAAAAAGAATGCCTCGTCTTGATCCAGTCGATTTGGCTCAATTAAAGGGAATTTTATGTTGTATTTTGATAATTGCATGCTTTTCCCTCCCTAATTGTTCTCTAAAGCAGAATATTCTGACTAATGAATAGCATTTCCTGGAAAATGTGAGATTTCTCACACATTTTACCAAATATTCGCTTTTACTCCCGATATTAGACCAAACTACATAGCTTTGAAATCCAAAATTTAAGACAATTAGAATAATAAAGGAACGCTTAAATTGTGTCAAATGTGTTAGAGACCGTTCGAGAAAATAGGATCGTGAATATGAGGTGGTGTTTCATTAATTGCGTCCGGTTGACATGAGGGGAAAAAGAGACCTTCCTACCGATGAATGCTGTTAACCTCAAAGGAGAAGGGAAGGAAGCCCCACGGACTATGAAGAAGCCAGGCAAGCCCTTGTTAAGTTTAAGGAAGAATGGGTAAAGATATATCCTGAGGTGGTCAAATTGAAATAGTATAGCAATGCCAGCAATTAGATTTGGGGAATGGATAATGGAACGCTCTCGCTTCCTACGGCGGCTCAATCGTTTCGTCGTGGAATGTCAGCTGGCAGGAAATATTGTAAAGGCTCATTTGCCTAATTCCGGCCGCCTCTGGGAATTGCTGCTTCCTGGAAGAACCGTGTGGCTCAAGGTCTCTGAAGGCTCGGGAAAGCTTCCTTACACCGTCATGGCAGTTGAGAAAAATGGTCATCCCGTCATGTTGCACACGCAGCTCACAAACAGGATTGTGGAGAGGCTTCTTGATGAAGGACGCATTCCGGGCTACGAAGAATGCTCGGTGGAGAGATCCGAAGTTTCAATAGGACACAGTCGCATAGATTTCCTGCTGGCACCCCGCAGGGCAATAAATACCAGGGAAAAAATCTTTCTTGAGGTCAAGACGTGTACTTTGTTCGGTTCCTCCATGGCCATGTTCCCGGATGCGGAAACTTCTCGGGGTTCACGCCATGTGGCTGAACTTGCAGGAGCTTTGCCAGAACGTGCACGAGGAGCAATGCTTTTCGTCGTGCAATGGCCTCACGCTCGCTATTTCATGCCCAATGTCCACGTGGACACTGATTTCGTCAGAGTGCTTCTTGCCGCTCGCAGCAAGCTTCAGGTTTCGGCTATTTCTGTGGAATATGAAGACCTATCTTTTCAGGTTTCTTCCGTTAAACCTCTTATTATACCTTGGCCGTTTATCGAAGAGCACGCTGTCGATTCGGGTTGTTATATTCTTCTCGTCTCAATTCCGCAGCCCAAACACTTGAGCTTCAGGAAAAACGGCTCGATTCGTTATTTCCCACCCGGGACCTACATGTATGTCGGCAGGGCCAGGAGAAATCTGCAGAGTCGTATGGCTTATCACAGGCGGAAGCGCAAAAAATTTCACTGGCACATTGATCGTCTCACATCTGTGGCAACTCGAGTTAGACCTCTTCCAATACGCCTTCCCGAAGCCCCCGAGTGCCATATCGCCCGTGCTCTTGCGAACCATTTTGACGCCGTTCCAGGCTTCGGTGTGTCCGACTGTTCCTGTCGGAGCCACCTGTTTTATCATCCAGGTGATCCTGTAACTGATTCGGCTTTTGTTGAAATTCTCATGGAGTTTCGGGTGGAGTATCTCGAAAAAAAGCTTGAAAAACTTTACAGGCGGTAGCGGACAGAAACATGGAGTTGTTAAAATAATTTATTTAGCAGGATCAACAGGTTGTAAAAGTGCTACGAAAATTTTAACAAACGTAGGTTAGCAGTGTCATTGGCAATTCCAAATTTAATCGTTGCTAGATCCACCGGGAAGGATAAAATACACGCGGGCGGGATGCCTTTCTGGGGTATCTCGCACCAGGGGAGACCGCTTCTCCAGTAGTCTGTCCGGCCTTCCTTCCTTGGAGAAGGTGATCTCCCCAAAGTTGATTTTATGAGAGGGAATTATGCATCCAGATGACGAACGGATATTGAAGGTTGCAAAAGAAGTTATAATTAAGTTCATTGAACTGGGGCGGATCTCTCCATCTAATTTTGAAACTCATTTTTCCGAAATCTTCTGGGCCATAAAAAAAACCCTAGTAAACGCTAGAGTTGTGGATCCTGAAAAGTTTCTGGAGGAAAAAGACAAATAGGCAAAAGGGCATAAATCTTTAGCAGCCCTTTTGCCAGGTTTTTGATTATTGTTGTTCAGAAACTACCCTGTCTATGTAGTCAAAAATGTCCTGGACGGTTCGAATTTTTTCTGCATCCTCGTCGGGGATTTCGATGTCAAACTCTTCTTCTAAGGCCATTACAAGTTCCACAACATCCAGCGAGTCTGCCCCGAGATCGTCAATTACATGGGCTTCGGGTACAATGTCTTCACGTTCAACCCCCAGTTTTTCTACAATCAGATCGATCACTTTTTGTTTGATGGCTTCTTTGTCCATTCCTTTTACCTCCTTTCGGTTTTAACCCCGTGCAAAAGGATTTCCGTTACCACGGGCAGTTCATCCATAAGATCATAGTTACAACCATGGTCGAGCCATTTCTGAACCACCCCGTGCAGAAATCCCATGAAACCATAGAAAGCCGTTTCGAAATTAACCTGTTTGAACTGGCCTTTTTGGGCTGCGTTAAAAAGTTTATGTTTAATTGGATAAATATTTCTTAATGCGGCCTTTATATATTTGCCACCTTCGAAGGGAACTTCTTCACTAAGGATCAGCCGATAGAGACCCCGGTAATGCTGGAAAAACCGGAAATACTCAGCAAAACATTCCGACAAAATTTCCAGAACATCCTTGTCGGTGTGTATAATTTCATTGATCTTGTTTTTAAGTTCGCTGAGCCTTGAGTCTATCAAATACCGGTACAATTCTTCTTTACTTTTAAAGTGGCGGTACAATGTGCCCTTTCCGACACCCGCTTCACGGGCAATCCAATCCATTTTTGTTTCGTAGTAGCCTTTGGTGGAAAAAACCTTTAGGGCTGCGTCCAATATTCTTTCCCTGATTTCAGTATGGTCATAGCTTTGATAACATTTCCCTTTTGAACGGCCTGACGCCAAGTTAAAACCTTGGAGAAGCCCTCGCAAAAACGGTAAGCATTCCGGCAGGTGTTTTTGCAGTTCCTCCATCAAAGGGTGCACATCCTTGTCTTCTTCTACAACACTCTCTAGGAAATTCTGGATTAACCTCTCTTTTTCGATATTGTCCGAGAGTTGCTTTACTTTATCTGCTAGTTTCCTGACGGCCTTTATATCGACACTTTCGGTTTTGCCCATCGTTATTTTTGCTCTTTTCGTTTTTCAGTTCTGACGGACCAGTCAGTCCAATCTCAAAAAAAGCCGTATTTGTCAAGAGCAAGCAGGCAGTGAATTCAATTGTTTCTTGAGCTAAAAAAAGTTCGATGCTACATAAAGGGTGCTGTGTGATTTTGTGTTGGTTGGCGTAGTATTGACCTGTTGAGATAGAGGAGGATACCATGAAAAAAGCGGTAGTTTTATTAATTACCTTTTTGTTTTTTGCCTCCGGACTTGTTCCAGCGGCGGCATCTTCTGATTACCTGACTATCGGGTTTACCATGTCGCAGACGGGGAAGTTTAACTCCGAATCTAAGGAACAATACCAAGGGTTAAAGCTTTGGGCTTCACAGGTGAATTCCCAAGGTGGAATTTTTGTAAAGGCTCTGAATAAGAAACTCAAAGTCAGGCTCAAATATTATGATGACGAAAGCAGTAAGGATCGTGTCCAGCAACTCTATGTGAGACTTATCAATCAGGACAAAGCCGACTTCCTCATAAGTCCTTATTCCAGTGGTCTTACTGCTTCTGCTGCTATTATTGCTGAGCAGTACGGTAGGATCATGATGGCTACGGGAGCGGCATCGGATAGCATTTTCAACAAGGGTTATACTCACGTATTCCAGATTTATACTCCCGCCAGCAGGTATCTAACCGGTGCATTGGACATACTGGCACATTTTGATCCCAAAGCGAAGAAAGTGGCGGTGGTTTACGAAAACTCTAAGTTTGCCAAGTCCGTATGCACTTCTGCCAAAAAATATGCGGAACAGAACGGTTTTCAGGTAGTTCTTTTTGAAGCATACGACTCGGGCACGACTGATTTCACGAGCTTCATCAACAAAATTAAAGCCACTCAGCCTGATGCCATCATTGGTGGAGGTCATTTCGCCGACGGTGAGACATTTTCAAAGCAACTCTTTGAACAGAAGATAAATGTCAAACTTGTATCACTTTTGGTTGCACCGGCTGTTCCAGAGTTCAGCGAACTGGGCAAGGCAGCTCTGTATGTGACTGGCCCTTCTCAGTGGGAACCTCTGGCTAAGTTTAGTAAGGAGACTGCAAAAAGTGAGTGGTACGGCCCAGATCTCGGCGAGTTTGTTGAGGCTTACAAGGAGGCTTATGGCTACGAACCAGGGTATCATGCAGCGGGGGGTTACGTATCAGCACTGGTTCTCCAAAAGGCTATAGAAATGGCGGGTTCGATTAAAACGGAGGATGTCAGGAAAGCACTGGAAACCCTTGATATTACAACCTTCTACGGAAGGATTAAATTCGATACCGGCGATTACTACGGTCGACAGATGGGCCATTCTATGGTTTATCTCCAGTGGCAGAAAAAGGGCGGAAAAATGGAGAAGGAAGTGGTATGGCCACTAGAAGCCAAGTCGGCCGATCTTGTGTATCCTTTCTCTTCCAAGTATTAAAGTTCTAAGTGGGGGGCGAGGTTACGTGCCCCCTTGGGTTCTGGTGAGCGGTCCCGCCACCAGGTGGTTAAAAAAAGCAATTTTTGGTCAGAAAGACAGACAGGTAAAAAAAGAATGAAAAGGAGTGCAGGCGGGTGTCAGCTGCGTGGATTGGTGCAATCTTTAGTGGTGTTTTACTGGGGCTTTTGTATGGACTTGCCGCCATAGGACTTAACCTGATTTGGGGTGTTATGAACGTTATTAATTTGTCGCATGGGGCATTCATTGCTCTCGGGATGTTTTCTTCTTACTTTATAGCAAAATATATTCACATTTCGCCGTTTATCGGTGTTTTTTTGGTTTTGGTGGTTGGAGTTGGCATCGGTGCACTAACCTATTTTGTGGCACTTCACCGTGTTCTTTCTGCTCCTGAGCTTTCTACTCTTCTTGCCACATATTCTGTCAGTCTGGTTATTATAGGATTAGGGACTTTCTTCTTCACCACCAATCCCAGAGCCATTGATATAGCTATGGGATCTGTTAGCATAGCTGGAACAGTCCTGCCAACAACCCGAATCTTGACAGGAGTATTTTCTGTAGTTTTTACGGCGGCACTATACCTTTTTTTGTACAAAACCTGGCACGGTAAAGCTATTCGTGCCGTTTCCATGAACAGGGCAGCGGCTGAATTGATGGGTGTGAACACCACCTTGACCATCGCTGTTGCTTTTGGCGTGGGGGTTGCTCTAGCAATGTCTGCCGGCGCCCTAGTGGCGACGATCTTTCCCTTTACGATTCTTTCAGGTGGTGGATACGAACTAAAGAGCTTTGTGATTTGCGTACTAGGCGGGCTCGGTAGTCCATTGGGAGCACTTATCGGGGGTCTGATTTTGGGCCTTATTGAAAACATAGTGACCTTGAAAATCCCTACCAGCTATGTTCCATTCCTTGAATTTGTCATTCTAGTATTCATTCTCATAGTCAAACCAACGGGAATCCTTGCAAAGAGATGATGCTATGAAGAGTGCAAAGACTTTATTCTGCCTTCTGCCAATTTTAATTATTATCGTTGCAACTCCGGCCCTTACGGGATCGGTTACGGCACGGGAAGGTGCCTTTCTCGTATTGATGTACTTATCGCTAGCCGTTAGTCTTAACATAATTCTTGGCTATACCGGTTATGTTAGCTTTGGCCACATTGTCTTTTATGGTATTGGCGGTTATGTGGCTTTTTACCTTATGCACTTTCACGGCTGGCATTTAATTCCTGCCATGATTACGGGCGGTCTAGCATCTGCTTTGACGGCCTTTCTGCTTGGAGAAGCCGTTCTGAGGCTGAGAGGTGCGTTCTTTGCCATTGCTACCATAGGCGTAAATGAAGCTATCAAGGCTTTGGTTAATAATCTGAATTTCATCGGCGGAGCAGAAGGGCTTTATTTCAACTTTAAGATCTACAAGGCTTACGGCGGGGCTGCTAAAGCTATATGGTTTTCTTATTACGTTATGGCGGCGGTTGCCATTGTTACAGTAGTAGCAGCTTATGCCATAAAAAAATCCAAATTTGGCCTGGGATTAATGGCTATCCGTGAAGACGAAGACGCTGCCATAGTTCTCGGTGTTAATGCCCGTTTGTACAAGAGCCTTGCCTATGCAGCTTCTGCCTTTTTCCCCGGCATGGTTGGAGCTGTTTTCTTCTTCAAGGCCGGCAATATAGAGCCTCATGATGCTTTTCACCTTCTGAAGTCGATAGAGATGATTTTCATGGTGATGCTTGGCGGTTACGGAACTGTAACCGGTGCGGTTACAGGAGCAATCGTCTATGAGCGACTGAAGGGCTTTTTGCTGGTAAATCCGCTTTTCAAGGATCTTCACATGGCCATATCGGGTGTGGTGTTGTTGTTAATTGTGCTGTTCGTGCCGGAAGGTATAATCGGGTATGTGCGTGAGAAGGTGAAACGAGCGAGGGAGATTCTGGAATGATTCTAGAAGTTGAAAACGTCACCAAGAGATTTGGCGGACTTGTAGCCCTTAGCGACATAACCTTCGGTGTCAGAGCGGGCGAGATTCTCGGCATAATAGGTCCCAACGGAGCGGGCAAAACAACCCTTTTCAACGCCATAAGTGGAGTGTTTCCCATTAATAGAGGAGTTGTTCGCTTCAACGGGAAGGATATAACCAAGCATCCTCCCAATTCACGAGCCCGACTCGGAATTGCACGAACTCATCAGATTGTTAAACCCCTCAGTGATTTGACAGTTCTGGAAAACGTTATGGTGGGTGCCTGTTTTGGAAAAGCCAATGCAAACCTATCAAGTGCCCGTGAAAAGGCTCATGAGGTTTTGAAGTTTGTGAATCTGGACGACAGATCCGACCTTTTGGCAGGGAAGCTCAATGTGCCGGAGAAGAAGCGACTGGAACTTGCACGCGCACTTGCAGCGGATCCGGATGTGTTGCTACTTGATGAGGTACTTGCAGGGTTGAATCCGGCAGAAGTTTCACAAATGCTGGAAGTTATATCGGCAATTAGGGAAAAGGGCATAACCATTTTGATGATAGAGCATCTCATGCACGCTATAATGAATATATCCGACAGGGTTATTGCTCTCGTTTACGGAAAAAAAATCTCTGAAGGAACTCCTGAAGAAGTAGCCAACGATCCTCAAGTCGTGGAGGCTTATCTTGGTGATCCTGATCTTGCTCTCAAATTGCTAAAAGAAAGGCGGGGGAGACGTGATAATGGCTGAGCCTATTTTAAAAGCAGATGGGCTTGAGACGGGTTACGGTGAGGTCCAGATATTGTGGGGTGTGAGCGTGGAAGTCTTTCCAGGGAGGTTGACAACGATACTGGGAGCCAACGGTGCGGGAAAGACCACCCTGTTAAGGGCCATAGCTGGCTTACTTCCGCTCCGTAATGGAAAGATCATCTTTAAGGGTGAAGACGTTACGGGACTATCTACCCATGCGCTGGCTTCAAAAGGGCTTGTGATGATACCCGAAGGACGCATGATTTTTCCTGAAATGACCGTTCTGGAAAATCTGGAGATGGGAGCGTTTAGCTGTAGGGCTCGAGCTGAACTTAAAACAAACATGGAACATGTGCTCACGCTCTTTCCTACTCTAAAAGAACGACTGTATCAGAAAGCCGGTACTATGAGTGGTGGTGAACAGCAAATGTTAGCCATTGGACGTGGTCTAATGGCAAAACCTGAGTTACTTATCCTGGATGAACCAAGCCTTGGGCTTGCTCCACTCCTGGTTATAGAAATCTTCAAGATCATTCAAAAATTGAGAGAGGAAGGCGTCACGATGCTTCTGGTAGAACAGAATGCCCATCTAGCTCTTTCAGTGAGCGACTACGCCTACGTACTAGCCGAAGGCAAGGTTATAATGGAAGGCCCTGCCGAGCAATTGGAAAAATCCGAGGAAATAAAACAAGCCTACCTCGGGGTGTAACAATTTTTATCATTTGCGAGCGAGAAGACCCCATCCGGGAGGGAATGAAAACCCGCAGGAGAGCATTCCACTCCATTATAAGCTGGGGGGAGTGGTTCACTCTCCGCGAATTTTTTCAAGTGCTTCTTGCTTGCGCTTGCACTCAATGCAGAGTGTGGTGACAGGTCGCGCCTTGAGCCGTTCTATGTCTATCTCGTCCCCACATTCCTCACATATTCCAAACGTTCCATTTTCGATACGTTCCAGAGCTTCCCTTATCTTAGCAATCAACTTTCGTTCCCGATCTCGAATGCGAAGCAAAAAGCTTCTGTCCATTTCCATTGTAGCTCGGTCTGCAGGATCCGGAAAAGTTATAGTCTCGCCCGTCATTTCCTGCACCGTTTTTTCAGCCTCTTTAAGCAATTCCCGGAGTTTCTCCTCGAGAAGCTTTTTGAAATATGCCAGAGTCTCCTGATCCATTGCGTTTCTCCTGCCGTTAGCGCTCGAATGTTCCGCTCTTTCCTCCACTTTTGTAAGTAAGCTGTATTTGGTCAATAGTCATAGTTTTGTCAAGTGCCTTGCACATGTCGTAAATCGTGAGAGCGGCAACGGCCGTAGCCGTCAATGCTTCCATCTCAACGCCGGTGCGATCAGTGGTTTTTACCAGAGAACGGATTATTATTGCGGATTTATCTTCCTTTATCTCGAAATCTATGTTTACTGATGTTAATTGTAGCTGATGACAAAGGGGGATCAGTTCCCACGTTTTTTTTGCCGCTTGAATTCCTGCAATTCTGGCAGTCTCAAAAACGTTACCTTTGGGAACCGTTCCGCCAATAATGCTGGACATGACTTTGGGACTCACAATTATTTTCCCTTCAGCTCTCGCTTCTCGAGATGTTCTGGGTTTTTCGGTAATATCAACCATTCTAACATGGCCTTTTTCATCAATGTGACTCCATTCCTGATCTCTCATGGTTGCTCCTTTCCGAGATATTTTTCTAGTTCTTCAATCCTGTCTACAATTTGACATCCGGGTAGATTATTCAAAAAATACCTGCCGTAGAATTTCGTCCTGAGTCGCACATCAAAGATAGCAACGATGCCTCGATCCCTAGATGAACGAATTAGTCTGCCTACTCCCTGTCGGAGGCTAAGGATTGCTCGAGGTATTGAGAACCGACGAAAGTAATTTTCACCCCTTTTTTTGTAGAAGTTCGATTCTCCCATGACCAAGGGATCGTCTGGGGGTTCAAAAGGTAGCTTCTCAATGAGTAGTGCCTGGAGACTATCCCCGGGAACATCAATTCCTTCCCAGAATGTTCGGGTTGCAATCAAAACAGATCGACGATTTTCCTTAAATTTTTCCAAAATGGTTTGCCTTGGCTCCGTTCCTTGAACATAAACGGGCACAGAAACGGTGTTTTTTATAGCTTCCGCAAAAGTTTTCATATTTTTGTAGTTGGTAAAAAGAAACAGAGTGCCACCAGGTACGGTAGCAATGATTCGTTCCGATATCTCGATGATTTTTTCTACAAAATTCTCGTCGGATGGTTCAGGAAAGCCGGGCGGGGGTACTAAGATTATCATCTGTTCGTCGTAGCGGTAGGGCGAGCCAAGCCGCATGGTTTTTGTTTTCGCATTTTTCATGCCGGCAGAGCGAAGAAAAAAATCGAATTCAGTGCTTTCCCCCGTGTTAATCGCCATAGTCGCAGAAGTAAAAATTGAGCAAGGATATATTTCCAGAGTTTTGGTCATGAAGTTAGAAAGATCAATGGGAGTAGCATGCAGGGTGAATTGCCGCTCCGACACTTCTACCCAATAAACATAATTATCATCTCTTTCTGTGGCAAAGAAGGCCAGATTTTCTTTGTCTCTTGTCGCCAGATCTTCTAGGGGTTTCAATATGTCGAGTTCGGCAATTTCAAGCCGGTTTATCAATGATTCGTATCCGGCTATTGCCTGTCTAATAAGTCGATGAAAAGTGTTGTCTTTGCTTATTACATCCAGCAGAAAACGTCTGTGTTTGCCCGAGCGATCAATAATGAACCGGGATACTTCTGAAATGACAAGTTCTACTTGCGCAAGACATTTGATGATTTCCGCGGTTTCTTCCGGAAAAGCGGCAGCAACGCTTTTCAGCATAGTTGAAAATGTTTTAAAATGCTTACTTCCGAAATGTATCCCAAAGGTTGATTTCATGACTTCCGGAAACCTGTGAGCTTCGTCAACAATCAGCACGTCCGTGGGAGGTATCACGTCGGGCAGATCCTCGATTTTCAGAAAGGTATCGGCGCATAGAAGGTGATGATTAACCACTACAACGTCTGCTTTTCCTGCTTGCCGTCTCGCATCCATAATGAAGCACGAGTCAAAAAAGGCACAACCAGATGCACGGCAGGTTTCGGACGACGATGCAATCATGGCGTGTATCATGCCGTTTGACTGATCGAGGATTTCTGAGAGATCACCGGTTTTTGTGGATTTTGCCCACTTTAAGACTTTCTTGAATTTGTCGAGAACCTCGATGTCTTGGAACGTCGACTGAAATTGCAACTGAAGCAGCCGCCTTTTACAGAGGTAATTTTGCCGTCCTTTAAGCAGTGTGAAGTTGAGGCCTGGGAAAAAATGCTTTTTTAGAAACGGTAGATCCTTTTTGATTATCTGATCCTGAAGGGTTTTAGTGGCCGTTGAGACCAGTAATTTCTTTTTTGCCGAAATGGGTGGTAACAGATATGCTAACGTTTTACCAACGCCCGTTCCCGCTTCCAGCACCAGAAGGTTTCCTTCAGAGATGGTGCGATATATGGCTTCCGCCATCTGTTGTTGTTCAAAACGAAATTCATAACCGTCCAGAACTTTGGATAGATTTCCTCCAGGACAAAAGAAATCGTGCATTTCAGAAGAGTTCTGACTTGTATATGGATGATTCATCGCTTTCCTGTTCTCTATGAGGGGCAACTTTATTCACATCTGAAAGAATTTTCGGCACATATCCGATTTTAAACGGTAGAAATTTGATTCCTTCGTTGTTGCCTAAGTTTACCCGGACGAAGACTATTCCCGAAGGGGTGGGGAAATCCTTGATGGGCTTTCCCTTGCACCATCGTATCATAAAATCCGTCCAGATTGGGCAGGCAACTCGTCCTCCTGTTTCATTTTTTCCCAGGGATTTTCCGTAATTATCGTAGCCGACCCATATTCCGACAAAAAGATCAGGCGTGTAGCCCATAAACCAAGCGTCACGAAAATCATTAGTTGTACCGGTTTTACCGGCGGCAGGTCTTTTCAACCGCCTTGCGTATCGTCCCGTTCCTTCCCGTATCACGGCTTTCAACATGTCTGTTATGATATAAGCCGTTTCAGGACTCAGAACTGGTCTGGATTCTGGCATTGTTTGCATAATTGTTTTTCCATCCCTGTCAAGAATTCTGGTTATACACCGGAATACCGGAGTCGATCCGCTATTTGCGAAAGTGGTGTACGCGTGGGCAAGTTCCCACAGAGAAACACCCGACGCCCCTAATGCCAGTGACAGGGTTGGGGTTAGATGTGACATTATGCCCATTTTTCTAGCGTAGGATATAACCGGCTCTATTCCAACGGTGTCGAGCAGTTTTATCGCTACTACATTTCTGGATAGGGCTAAGGCTTTGCGAAGCGTTACCGGTCCCATAAATTTACCGTCATAATTTGCCGGTTTCCAGGGACCTTGAAGGCTGGGATCGGGCCTGATAACTGGAGAGTCAACCAGAATCGACGCTTCCGTAAAACCCTGTTCTATTGCAACGGAATATATTATGGGCTTGAAAGCCGATCCGGGCTGTCTTTTTGGTTGGGTGACGCGATTGAACTGGCTCTTCGAGAAGTCTTTGCCTCCCACCATGCACAGAACTTCCCCAGTGTGAGGGTTAACGCACAGCACGGCACCTTCTACTTCGGGTGTCTGGTCAAGGTTTACAATCCATTCGTTGTTCACCTTCCTTTTAGGAACAACGTCCACTATGGCGCCAGGAGGCAAAATTCTTTTCAAAGAGCGATAACTGTATCCCGTCCATTTCCACCCGTCTTTTTGAAGCCATGCAACGGATTTTCCAATAAGGAGCTGAAATGTTCTGGTGCGGTCGTCTTGGGAGATCACAAGGGCCTCTGTGGTTTTGCCTATTTTAGTAGGACCCGTGTGTTTTGTGGAAGCATTGGCCTTCCACCTTTGAATTTCATCCTTGGTCAAAATTCTTTTAGGTCCACGAAAACCGTGTCGCTTATCGTAAGCCTTCAAGCCTTTTATCAGAGCGTCCTGGGCTAGAGCTTGAGCCCTGGGATCGAGGGTCGTGTAAATCTGAAGTCCATCTTCGTAAAAGGTTTTTTCCCCAAATTGATCAATTAACTTTTGACGAAGGTACTCTACGAAGTGGTTCAGGTGCGGGAGGGAATCCGTCATGCGGTTTCTTGTTATAAGAGGTGCTTTTCGAGCCTGTGCTGCTTCCTCTGGCGTTATAAAATGTTCCTCTTCCATTCGTCTTATCACATAAAGCTGGCGGGCTCTTGCAGCCTTTGGATTTTTGTAGGGGTTGAAGCGAGACGGCGCTTTCGGAAGGCCGGCAAGCATGGCTGTTTCGGCCACAGTGAGGTCTTGAACATGTTTTCCAAAATAGACTCTAGCAGCAGCTTCAACGCCGTAGGCTCCTGCGCCGAAATAGACATGGTTTAGATAGATATTAAAAATCTCGTCCTTAGAAAGGGTTTGATCGATTTTATAAGCCAGCAAGGCTTCTCTCAGTTTTCTTCTTAGTGTACGTTCGGGTGAGAGCAACAAAGCCTTCACTACCTGTTGTGTTATGGTGCTTCCACCTTGTACTATCGTTCCCGCTCTGATGTTTACAATTGCTGCTCTTATGATTCCCCAGATGTCTATCCCGGGATGTTCGTAAAACCTAGCGTCTTCGGCGGCAAGGAATGCTTGCTTCACGTGACGCGGTATTTCCCGAAACGGTACTATATAACGCCTCTGATGATAAAATTCGGCAATTATTGAGCCATCAGCCCCGTACATTGTGGTAACCACCGGTGGTCGGTAATGTTTAAGAGATTCAATTGAAGGCAGACCTTCTTCAATGGATGAATAAAAAACCAATCCCAGGCCTACGCAAAGCGCAACCAGACTCAGAAAAACAAAGAACAGGAAAACCGCAATTTTCCTCAGAAATGCTATTGGCATTTTTTACATCCCTACATGATGATCAGATACCGCCTTTACGGTAAATGCTTGTGTACTACCGTGTCAATTTATATCACCTTTTATCTATCCGTAATCTGCCTCTGCCAAACTTAAGCTGTTCTTAATCTCGTCCCAGTCCCAAAACAAGTTGCCTTGCACCTCAGGCCATGGCCAGCCTTTAGGATATGGGCATGAGAGAGTAATCTTATTTTTGAGAGTAGGATGTATAAATGTAATGGATCTTGCCAGAAGAGCTATGGCATTTTTGGCAAGTCTATGTGATGATTTATAAAGCATGTCTCCCAGTATTGGATGACCTGCTGCTGCAAGCTGGGCTCTTATTTGGTGTTTTCTGCCAGTCACCGGAAGAACACGAATTAGGCTGCGCTTGCCAATAGATTCCAGGACTTCGTACTCAAGCACTGCTTCTTTTGCATGTGCTTTTGTGTAGCGGGGTGTCGAAATGGTTTTGCCGCCGACACGAATAAGCCAGTGTTTTATTGTGCCGCATCTGGGTCGTGGAACGCCTTCTACTACCGCGATGTACTCTTTTCGAATCGTCTTGTTGCGGAATTGCTCGGAAAGCCTAGAAGCCGCCTTGGAAGTCCTCGCCACGGTGAAAATGCCTGCCACTGGCTTATCCAGGCGATGTACAAGCCCGAGGTACACATTGCCGGCTTTTCGGTAAGCAATTTTTATCCATCTTCGAACCAAATCCAGGAGAGAAACTTTACCGGATGAGTCCCCTTGCGATAGAAGTCCTGCAGGTTTATAGAGAACCAGGACGTGATTATCTAGGAAAAATATGGGCCAATCGGGTAAGAAGAAAAAAGGGACACCGTCGTTATTAACGAAGCGGGTGAGAGGAAGGTGAGGCTTAGAGAAATTCATAGCAAGAGCAATCCTTTTTACAAACAGCTAAAATCGATTCTTTCCGGTAAGGGAGTAAAAAAATACGGTAAGAGCCTTGTTTTTGGAAGGAAAATTGTTTCAGAAGTTTCTAGAGAACGAAGTGATCTCGTGTACGCTGTTTGTGCTAAGAAGAAGCACTTGAGCAAGATCACAGAAACAGTTGATGATAGTTCCATTATCCCAGTCTATGTACTGGGTAGTGATCTTTTTGGGAAAATAGACGTGTTCGGGATTGATCAACCCTTTTTGGTGCTTCGTACACCTGAGATTCCAACCTGGAATCCGCAACAAGTGCCGTCGCATGGATGCATCCTTTTTGTACCTTTTCAGGATCCTGCGAATGTTGGCGCCGTTATAAGGAGCTGTGTTGGTTTTGATGTAACACAGGTGGTACTTCTAGAAGAGGCGGCAAATCCATATCATCATAAGTCAATTCGCGCATCTTCTGGGGCCATTTTCAAGGCTCCCCTTTACAGGGGGCCTTCTCTGAAAAATTTACCTTACTTTCCCCATCTTTTTGGGCTCGATGTAGCTGGTCTTGACATCGAATCTTTTGAATTTCCGGACCTTTTCATGCTTGTTCCCGGCCTTGAAGGGCCGGGAATTCCAACGGAGCTTAAAGCCAAGAGCCTACGAATCCCTACCTCGCCGGTGTTGGAATCCCTTAATGTTGTTGTGGCGGTTTCCATTGCCCTTTACGAATGGCGACGGCGTGTCAGGCCTGTTCAGGTATAATCACAATTGTTACACGCCTGTTGAGTTGTCTTCCTGCTTCCGTTTGATTGGTTGCTATGGGTCTAGATTCGCCGTAGCCTATCACCTGAATTCGTCTAGGATCGACACCGCGTTGAACCAGCGCATCTCGTACGGCCATAGCCCTCCGTTCCGACAGCCGTCTGTTGTATTCTTCAGAACCTATACTATCGGTATGACCTTCAATCCTGATTCTAGTTTGAGGGTATCTCCTCAACACATGAGCAACCCTGTCCAGTTCATCGTATGCTCCGGGTTTCAAAACGGCCGAGTCAAAATCAAAAAGGACATCTGACCGGAAGGTTACAGCGAGAATGTTCTGCTCTCGTTGTATGCTTGCAGCTTCAACGTTTGCCAGTGCTTGACGTAATTCTTGCTCTTGTTTGTCCATGTAACTGCCTATCATCCCGCCCGTTATGCCGCCGACTACTGCGCCGGCCGCTGCACCCAGTAAAGCCGCCTCACCGCTGCCTCCGATGGCTCCGCCTAAAGCTGCCCCCGTCGCAGCACCTATCCCGGTGCCCAGAAGCGCTCCCTGCTGAGACCTTGACGGTGGGTACCCGGTTGACGCACATCCGGCCAACACCAGAGAAAGTGCCAATAATGCTACCATGCCCCTTTTCATTTTTAGCCTCCTGGTAACGTTGCTGTTTTCTCGATTAATCTCTTTAAAACATAATACTTTGGTAGTTTTAGTGCAAACATATTGTCAGGGCATTTGTCCGACAAGCTAATTTAGGATAAAAGGATAAACCATGCCAATTAGAACGACAAAGTTGGGGGGGATAGGCACATGCCCAAAGCAGAAGGAAGAGTATTCAA
Organism: Deltaproteobacteria bacterium; assembly: GCA_019309115.1. Taxonomy (GTDB): domain Bacteria; phylum Desulfobacterota; class Syntrophobacteria; order Syntrophobacterales; family Thermodesulforhabdaceae; genus JAFDGW01. The sequence continues at coordinate 18,284 of JAFDGW010000010.1, read as the reverse complement.
TTTTGAACCCAAAGAAGCAATAAGGCCAGATTTTCTTGAGCCGATTCCCTTCGAGGGAAGGGAAGAGTTAATCAGGATAGAGACAGAGGAATTTTCAGCAGTTTGTCCTTTCTCTGGCTTACCGGACATAGGACGCGTGGTCATAGAATACTTCCCTGACGGCGGGAAAATCGTGGAACTTAAGTCCCTGAAGTATTATTTCGTCAGTTTTCGAAATGTGGGGATATATCAGGAGGAAGCCACAAAGAGGATTTACGAGGACCTGAAAAAGCTACTTGAAACCGAGAGGCTTAAAGTGACGATTACTTACAACATCAGGGGAGGGTTTCTTACTACGACGCAAATCGGTAGCTTGGGGGTAGAATGATGCGTAAATTCGAAGATACCTTGCTTTACCTCACGGGCCTTTTTGTTGCCATCGTGGTTATATCCAACGTGATTGCAGGAAAGCTTGTTCAGGTCGGCCCCTTTGTGGTACCAATAGCTGTTTTTTGTTACCCGCTGAGTTTTGCATTCACAGACATAATTTCTGAAGTTTACGGTAAACATGTGGCATCCCGCGTGATTAGAGTCGGCTTTGGAGCATCGATAATTCTCGTTTTGTTTTCTCTGCTAGTCGTTGTGTATCCACCGGCGTCCTTCTTTGAGAAAAATAAGGCTTACGTTGACGTTTTCGGTTTTACTCCGCGAATTGTCTTCGCTAGCCTTTTGGCTTATCTTGCTTCACAAACTCACGATATATGGGCTTTTCACCTGTGGAAGAAAAAGACAAAAGGACATCACCTCTGGCTTCGAAATAACCTTTCAACAATGGCATCTCAGTTCATCGATACGGCAATATTTATCAGCGTTGCGTTTGTAGGCATTTTCCCTGAAGCTGTAGTCTTTAAAATGCTCGTATCCCAATATCTTGTAAAACTTTTCATTGCCGCCCTCGATACTCCATTCGTTTACCTCGGCGTGAGGTTGATCACGGGCAAATGGGAAATAAAAGAAAGTGTTTAAGAGATTTGAAATGGGCAGTTACCACAACTCTTCCATTAGATTTAATAACTGGCATATGATCCTTTTCTTTTGCTGTTCCTTTACCATGACCTGCCTGTTATGGATGGTGCTGGCTTTTCTACCTATTTACCTGTCGAAACTAGGAATTCAGTCCAAAATGGCCGGTTTCATCATAGGTGCTTATTCCATTGGTGGATTGGGTTTCATTATTCCGTTCGGTATGCTTGCAGACCGGGTAAGCCCCAAAAAAACCCTTTTCCTCGGTATTTTTTTTATTTTGCTTCACATTGTGGGTATCAAGAATCTGACTTTGCCTTTCTGGCTTGCAATCTGTGCCTTTGTCGGGGGTTTAGGATTGTCTATTTTTCAGATAGTGCTTTTTGCACTGTTTCTTAAAGTTATCCCTGAGGACAAAAGAGGTATTAGGATTTCTCTCTACCAAATGGGCTTTTTCCTTGGATTTGGTTTTGGACCGCTCATAGGAGCTCAGCTACACCATTGCGGGGATTACCAGCTTGTTTTAAGCGCTTCGTTGGTTGTAACGGCAATACTTGCTTTGTTTTTTTCCTTACTTCCGGACAGCCCGATTTATGCCTTTCGATGGAACGAATATCGGGACGACATCGTACAGCCCAGGGCTCTGCTCTTTCTGATAATCTATTTCATTTACGGGATGCACTTTGGTGTGGAACAAACAGGCTTTTCGGTGCTCATGAAGAAGGAACTGGGCTTCAGCACGAGAGAGATCGGCATAGTTTACATGGCCGTTGGCATGTGGATGGCTTTTCTCTCTCCATTCACGGGCCATAGATTCGATGTACAGGGCAGAATTACTCCCTTGCTCATAGGAGGACTTCTGATTTCGTCTGTCTTTCACATTGCAACAGCTTACGCCGACAACCTCGTTCAAATGATAGGTGCCCGCATTTTGCATACCCTTGGGGATACACCGGCAATTTTTTCGATGGGCATGTTAACGGCTCTGTTGTTTCCTCAGGGGCGCATGGGTGGCAATTCCGCCATTGTGTACAGCGTGCGTACTTTAGGGATTTTTGTGGGTAACTTTGTTGCTGGAATTATAGCTGCAACGGAAGGTTACCGGGGAGCATTCATTTATACGGGGCTTTTTTTCGTAATAGCGTCCCTTGCCTTTTGGCCTTTTGTTCATTCACTCTATGCAAATGTTTCTGTGGCAAGTTCCGATGGGGTAATCAAAAAGTGAAGAAGAATGAATCCAGAAAGGTCGAAGTGGCGTATCTTGTGGGCACATGTTTTGGGCTTGGCTACCTTCCCAAAATGCCTGGAACATGGGGAACCCTTGGTGGAGTCGTTTTTGCTGCCGCGGTTTACAGCCTAACCGAGAGCAACACGGCCTTCAGACTGGCACTTCTTGGCGGACTGGTTGCAGTATTGATTGCCGCTTGTTTCTCTCTGCCCGTTATACAAAATCATAGCGATCAGAGCGATCCGCAGCAGTTTGTACTTGATGAAGTGGCTGGCTTTTTAACGACTGTGCTTATCACCGGAAAGAGTTATCCCTTATGGTTTCTCGCTGTGGCAGGTTTTTTTGCCTTTAGAATTTTTGACATCCTGAAGCCACCCGGTGCCTCATGGCTTGATAAAAGGTATCCTAGTTTTGTTGGGGTCATGGGAGATGATGTAGTCAGCGGGTTGTACGCATTTTGTTCACTCTGGATTATCTGGCGGTTGGGGAATTACGCTGGTTTGTTGCATTAGTGAGGTGAAAGACGAGTGGTAAAGAAGCACAGGGCAAATCTGGATAACTTTGCCGTAGTGTTGCATAGACCTCATTTTCCCGAAAATATCGGTTCCGTGGCGCGAGCCTGCAAAAACATGGGTGTAAAGCAGCTTATTGTAGTGGATCCATTGAACTGCGATCTTACCAAAATCCTCAAGATGGCAACGCACGCATCCGAGGACGTGGTAGCAAATATGGAGATCTACGACGATCTTGAAGAAGCGCTTGGCCCGTTTCAGTATGTTGTCGGCACCACAGCAAGACGTGGATCCCAGCGCAGAACCATTACTAACCCTCGTGAAGTAGCGGAAAAACTGGTGTCTATCAGTCAGAGCAATCGGATAGCCCTTTTATTCGGACCAGAAAACAGAGGGCTCGCCAACCGGGAACTCAAGTACTGTCACGTCCTCGTAACGATTCCAACTTCTTCCGAATTTGCGTCCCTGAATCTGGCTCAGGCCGTTATGATTATTCTTTATGAGATATTCACAGCTTCTATGGTTACGGAGCCTGAATTTGTGCCCAGGCTTGCATCCAGCTTTGAGCTGGAACGAATGTACAGTTATCTTTCAAAAACCCTTACGAAGATTAACTTCATCAATCCAGAAAATCCGGAATACTGGATGATGAACATAAGACGCTTTTTCGGTCGGATGCAACTTCGGGCAAGGGACGTTAAAATAATTATGGGAATTTGCAGACAGATTGAGTGGTATTGCGAAGAGAGAGTTGTGAAGCTTTTAAGAGAAGCAAATGAAAGCAATAGGCAAGGACAAAAGAATTAAAGCGAGATTCCAGTAAAATGTCGTGCTACCTTTCGAGGTGCACTATAAAGACAGGGTTAAGGCTATCAAACCGGAAAGATCCTGAAATTGGCTTGCTTCTTTGAACATCAACTTGCACGGCCGAAAAATTGTATCCTTTCGACTTGGCGAAGTTCTTTACATTTTCCAGCGAATCCCAAAGCACTGTTGTGAGTACAAGAGGCACCCGGCCCTGAAGACGATTGTGTATTCCTTCCAAAATTGCCGGCAAATCTTTTCCTCCGCCGCCGATGAATATCCGATCTGGTTCGGGCAGGTGATTCACCGCATCCACCGCATCCTCCTGCACCGCCTCGATTTCTCCGCAGTGAAAAGCGGCCACGTTATTGACAAGGTGTTTAAAAGTGGTCGGATTCTTTTCGACGGCATAAACCCGTGCTAGCGGTGTTGAGTAACAAGCTTCGATGGAAACGGAGCCACTCCCGGCACCAATGTCCCATAATATGTTTCCCGGATTCAGGCGAAGCATTGCCAACACCACGGCCCGGATTTCACGCTTGGTTATCAGACCGGCTTGATGTGACAATTGCGCCTCGTCGAAAAATCCCCCCTCGTTGTTGACTTTTCCATAGGGTAGAATTGCCACTATGTTCGGTTGGTTCCAGTGTTTTGCAAATGCTTCCTCAGGTGTGGCAACGGTTACCTTTTCACGATCGCTTCCCAGAGCTTCTCCAATTGCCAGCTGACATGCCCTGAAGTTATGTTGCAAAAGTATTTCCGCTATTTTTGTAGGGTTGTTCACTGGATCCGTAAGAAGAGCCACTTTCTTGCCAAGCCTGAGCCAGAAGAAAAACTCGCGAGACTCTGCTGAGCCGTGTAAGCTCAAACACTTTACATCATCCCAGGGAATTTTCAATCTGGCAAAGAGATACTGCACGGCTGTAATGTTGGGAATAATTTTGAGTCTGGTATGATCCAGATGCTTTGACAGTAATCTCCCTATACCGAAGAAGAGGGGATCTCCGGAGGCTATAACCAGCACGCGACGCTTTTGAGCTAACCGATCTAGCTTTTTTACAAGCTCAAGCACGGGCGGTTTGATCTCTAGAACCTTCACATTTTCCGGCAATGTTAGCTCTTGCAGGATCGGTGCACCCGTAATGACCACCTCTGCACGAGCCAGCCAATGAGCGTAGCACCTCTTGAATGTATCAATGTCCATGCCCGCTCCGATCAATACAATTTGAGGCGGGTTCCATTGGCTGGCAGTTAAATCCGGCATATTAGTTCACCATCATAATTAAAAAGGAGTAATTCAATCTTTTTTAGTTTTGGTGCAAATCTACGAGACATTGTCACTGCAAGCTGAGCAATCCTTTTTGCCACATCCGGTCGTCCGTATTCATTCAGAACATCAAAAGCGTGGCGAGCGGTGTTACAATTTCGTATCCTATTGGCCAGGTCTTTGTCCACCAGATCGGTCAACCATGAGTCAACCAGTCGTCCAAGGTCGAGTGTTGAGCTATGGGCGTGAGTGTACCTATATCCCAGCGCCATTTTAACGGTCTTCCCGAAAAAGACGGAATGAATAACGTGCCTGAAACCGAACTCTTGCGCCTTTTTAAGTGAAAATTCGTAAAAATCTGCAATTTGGATAAATGATGCATCGGGCAGCTCGGGTAGTATTGCTCTGGCCAGCTTTTCGCTTTTTCCCCCGGTGCTCAGAACCAGGGTTTTGCAATTATTCCGTCGTGCGAAGGTCATTGCTGAGGCTATGGTTTCTTTGAAAGCTTCGTGTGAGTAGGGGACAACCAAGCCTGTGGTGCCAAGGATGGATATACCACCTGTAATTCCTAGGCGAGGGTTAAGCGTGCGAGCAGCAAGTTGCTTTCCACCCGGTACTTCAACGGTTACAGAGATAACAAGAGCATGGCATGTTTGACTTCGAAAAGGAAGATATAAAGCCTTTTTCACTGTAGGGATATCGATTGTCGGCAAGTTCCTGCACTCGAGCGATGAAACTTGCTCTATCAGGTGCTCCACATTTTCCCTTATCATCCTGCGTGGCACGGGGTTTACAGCGGGTTCGCCAACTCTTACGGGCAATCCTTCTTTTGTTACGATGCCAACTCCCTGGCCAGCCTGAAGCAGGATTCCACCTTTGCCATTGCCGGCTCGAAATAATCTGACTGTGGTTTTGAAGTATGCCCCGTGAGTTATATCCGGATCGTCTCCGCCGTCTTTTAGAACCTGAGAGACTGCCATCATTTGCTTGTGATCAACTTCGATGACTTCGACCTTAACTGGTAGATAAATTCCAATTGGCAGTCTTGGTGCTACCCAGGCTCTTCCAGTCCTGGCATTGTCATCTGGAACAAGCTTACTGTTCATCAAAAGCGATCTAAGTGAACCTAAAACAGATGCTGTAACGGCTGTCCCAGAACTAAATCCCTTGCGTAGAGCTTTCCGTTTGCTTCTCATGAAAACTTCTTCTGAATTTTTGCCCATGTATCTCTGAGGCCAACAATACGATTGAACACGAGTCTTTCCGGAGTCGAATCCGGATCCACACAGAAATACCCCACTCGTTCAAACTGATATCTACTTTCCACGGGGGCATTGGCCAAGCTTGGCTCCGCATAACAGGGATAGAGAATCCTGAGAGAGTCGGGATTTATATACTTTCTAAAATCTTCATCTTCTTCCAGATTAACCATATCAGCTTTGGTGAAAAGGTGATCGTACAGGCGCACTTCCACTGGTATTGCATGATCAGCACTCACCCAATGAATCGTGCCTTTGACCTTTCTCCCATCAGGACTCCAGCCCCCCCGTGTTGCCGGATCATAAGTGCAATGAACCTCGACCACCTCACCACTACCAGGATCTTTTATAACATCAACGCATGTAACGTAATATCCATACCTCAGCCGAACTTCTCGCCCCGGTGCCAGGCGGTAGTATTTGGAGGGAGGATTTTCCATGAAATCATCCCTTTCTATGTACAATACCTTCGAAAAGGGAACCTTTCGGGTGCCCATTGCGGGATCTTCAGGGTTGTTTACCGCTTCCAATTCTTCCACCTGGTTTTCTGGATAGTTTAAGATAACCAGTTTAAGGGGATTCAGGACAACTAGGGCTCTTGGAGCACGCTTGTTCAGGTCTTCCCTGATGCAGTGTTCGAGCAAAGCGATGTCAACAATGCTGTTTCGCTTGGCAACGCCGATTCGCTCACAAAAGTCTCGAATTGCTTCAGGTGTGTAGCCCCGTCTTCGCAAGCCTCGGATCGTCGGCATTCTAGGATCATCCCAGCCCTTTACGTACCCTTCGTTAACGAGTATCGAGAGATAGCGCTTACTGAGGACTGTATAAGTCAGATTGAGCCGTGCGAACTCAATTTGCCGGGGATGATAAACTTCCAATTCGTCTAGGAACCAGTCGTACAGCGGTCTGTGGTCTTCGAACTCTAGCGTGCAAATCGAATGAGTTATCCGTTCGATTGAATCCGACAAACAATGAGTAAAGTCGTAAGTCGGGTATATGCACCACTGTGTTCCTGTCCTATAGTGAGGGACATGCTTGATGCGGTACATAACTGGATCGCGCATGTTGAGGTTGGGATGAGCCATGTCTATTTTTGCTCTTAAAACGTGAGCGCCCTCAGGAAATTTGCCTCTTCGCATAGCTTCGAAAAGTTCCAAATTTTCTTCAACAGAACGGTTCCTATATGGGCTTTCCTTGCCAGGTTCAGTGAGCGTTCCGCGGTATTCCCGGATTTCTTCCGGGCTGAGGCTATCTACGTAAGCTTTGCCTTTTTTTATCAGTTCCACGGCGTACTGATATAGTTGCTCGAAGTAATCTGATGCAAAGTACATTCTGTCTTCCCAGTCAAAACCAAGCCACTTTACGTCTTCCTGTATGGCCTTTACAAATTCTTCATTTTCCGTTTCCGGATTTGTATCGTCAAACCTGAGATTGCATTTGCCGTTGTATTCCTCAGCCAGGCCGAAATTCAGGCAGATTGACTTGGCATGACCTATGTGCAAATAGCCATTAGGTTCTGGTGGAAAGCGAGTGTGGACACGTCCTTCATATTTTCCGGTTCGGAGATCATCATCTATGATGTCCTTGATAAAGTTGGGTGGAGGTGAGTACTTCCTCGTGGACATAGTCATTCAACTCCCGTTTCGGTGCAATTTCGTTTTCATTTCGATTCTTTACGTGGCGGAATTGGGATTACCCAGTATCCACCCGGCTGGAATGTTTCAAAAGTCTCAGTATTATCGCCTCCTTTTCAGATTTTGAACGAAATTACGGTTACTCAGTGGACTCACTAATATATGGTTACTTATGTCATGTCAATTATTTGTAAATCTTTGCAAATTTCGTTTTTCAAAGGTTGAGGAGCTGCGGTGGTCGGTTTGGAAAAAGGCGTAAAAAATGGTATAGTTCGCAAACAACATATTATGATATGAGCGACATTCTAGCCGAGGGTATTGTTCGAAAGGAGAAATTGAGATGGAAGATGCTGTGGTTAACGGTAAATCTGACGATTATACTGCCGAAAAGATCACGGTTCTGGAAGGTCTTGCGGCGGTTCGCAAGCGACCGTCCATGTACATTGGCAATGTTTCCACCGAAGGGTTCCACCATCTCGTCTTTGAAGTAGTGGACAACAGCATTGATGAGGCTCTCGCAGGATACTGCACTGAAATATCAGTTACCATCCACGTGGATGAGAGCATAACCGTCGAGGATAACGGACGTGGTATACCGGTGGACCTACATGAAAAGGAAAAACTTCCGGCTGTTCAAGTCGTTATGACAAGGCTACATGCCGGTGGAAAGTTCGATAATAGCATTTATAAGGTCGCTGGTGGCCTGCACGGTGTGGGTGTTTCCGTCGTTAATGCCCTGAGTGAATTTCTTGAGGTAGAGATACGAAGGGATGGCAAAGTCTATTTTCAGCGTTATGAACGTGGCGAGCCTGTAACTGAACTTCAGATTATCGGTACTACAAAGCGCCAAGGTACAAAAATAACATTTAAACCAGATGGGACTATATTTTCGGATACTACTATACACCTTGACATTCTTGCCGAAAGACTACGCGAACTGGCTTATCTTAACCCCAATGTGTCCATCAAGCTGACTGATGAAAGATCGGGCAAAGAAAGAATCTACCATTACGAGGGTGGTATCTCGGCTTTCGTGAAACACCTCAACGCCAACAAGGAAACAATTCACCCCGAAGTAATTTACTTCTCTGGGGAGAAAAACAACGTGATCATCGAAGTGGCTCTTCAATACAACAATTCTTATAAAGAAAAGGTTCTCTCCTTTGCCAATAACATAAACACAAGAGAAGGCGGCTCGCACCTTGTGGGTTTTAAAGCTGGACTTACCCGCGTTATCAAACAGTATGCTCTGGACCATAAGGTTTCCAAGGGAGAGGTCGAAAAGCTCACTGGTGATGACGTACGTGAGGGGCTAGTAGCAGTAGTGAGCGTTAAAGTGCCCGAGCCGCAGTTTGAAGGACAGACTAAAACGAAACTGGGGAATACGGAAGTACGGAGTTATGTGGAGCAGCTTGTGCAGGACAAGCTTGGCACTTATTTCGAGGAACATCCCAAGGTGTTCAAGGCGATAATTGAGAAAGTTCTCGATGCCTACAGGGCTCGAGAAGCGGCACGGCGCGCCAGAGAGCTTACTCGCCGCAAGGGGCTACTCAGCGATCACGGTCTTCCGGGAAAGCTTGCAGATTGTCAGGAACGCGATCCGGAAAAGTGTGAACTTTTCATCGTCGAGGGCGATTCGGCCGGTGGTTCGGCAAAACAAGGCAGAGATCGAAGATTCCAGGCTATTTTGCCTCTCCGAGGAAAAATTCTCAATGTGGAAAAGGCTCGCTTCGACAAGATGCTGCAAAATCAGGAAATTCGCACGATGATAACCGCCCTTGGAACCGGCATAGGCCCGGAAGATTTTGACATAAAAAAACTCCGATATCACAAGATAATCCTGATGACCGATGCTGACGTTGACGGCGCGCACATAAGAACCCTGCTTCTCACCTTTTTCTTTAGAATGATGCCCGAGATTGTGGAAAACGGCTATCTCTATATAGCTCAACCGCCTCTGTACAGACTGGTTGACGGAAAGCGGGAATACTACATTCGGGACGATGATGAATTTACCAACTTTCTGCTGAAGCGGGCGGTCGAAAAGGTGGATGTTTATTTTGATGAAGTGGGAAAGCCTATTGCTTCCGGAGAGCTTTTAGAAAGGTTTAAGATTTATAACACCTACCGGCATTGGTCTGACAAAATTGCTATGAATAAACAGGTGCCTCACAAGCTGCTCGAAGATTTGGTGGATGCTTTTGTGGAGCTGTTTCCTGATAAAACGTCAGGCGACAGAAAATTGCTTGACCAGGAAACTCTGCTTCGCCTCAAGGACCTTCTGGAAAAGATGGGCTACGAAGTGCTAGCTCTGGAACCGGAAGAAGAACAGAAGGGCTATGACCTTGAGTTAATGGTTCCGAAAAATGGAACTCAGCGTTACAGAGTCAGGTATGAATTTCTGAGGTCCGTTGAATTTCAACGGGTGGTTGACGTAGCCAGATCACTTGGGAAGTTTCGTGACAGCGTTTTCAGAATTGTTGAAAAAAAGGGGAAGGAATCAGACAATATTGCTGGGGCGGAAATTCTCAGCGGTATTGGTGAGGTTTACAGTCATCTCCTGGATATCGCCAGAAAGGGGCTGACCATACAGAGGTACAAGGGCCTTGGAGAAATGAATCCGGAACAACTCTGGGACACTACGATGAATCCGGAGAAGCGCACGATTTTGCAGGTAAAGGTGGAAGATCAATATCAGGCAGAAGAACTATTCACCATACTCATGGGTGATCAGGTTGAGCCAAGACGTGAGTTTATCCAGGAGAATGCTTTGGATTTCAGGGAACTGGATATCTAGCAGGGAGAGGCGATGTTGAAAAAAACTGTAAATATTGAGGATGAGATAAAGCTTTCCTATCTCGACTACGCAATGAGTGTCATCATCGGGAGAGCCATCCCGGATGTGCGAGATGGTTTAAAGCCCGTTCACAGGCGTATTCTTTATTCGATGTACGAGCTGCGGAACGACTATAATAAGCCGTACAAAAAGTCTGCTCGCATTGTTGGAGACGTAATCGGTAAATACCACCCTCATGGCGATGCCGCCGTTTATGACGCACTGGTCCGAATGGCTCAGGATTTTTCAATGCGTTATCCGCTGGTTGACGGTCAGGGAAATTTCGGTTCCGTTGACGGGGATCCTCCGGCGGCTATGCGGTACACAGAAGTTCGCATGGCTCGATTAGCTCACGAGTTCCTTCAGGATATAGAAAAGGATACTGTGCCATTTCAGTCTAATTATGATAATTCTCTAAGGGAGCCAACAGTGCTGCCCACCAAGGTTCCCAATCTGCTCCTGAATGGTGCTTCGGGCATTGCGGTTGGCATGGCCACCAATATTCCGCCTCACAACATGACGGAACTTTGTCGAGCTCTTCAAGCCTTTATAAGGAACCCCGACATATCTTTAGATGAGATATTCCATATCCTGCCCGGCCCCGATTTCCCCACGGGAGGAATAATTTATGGAACTGACGGCATACGGTCCGCGTATTCCACAGGTCGGGGTGCAATAAAGGTGCGGGGACGTGTACAGGTGGAGCATATTCGCGGAAAAAGGAAAGCACTGGTTATTACGGAAATTCCGTTTCAGGTAAATAAGGCCAGATTATTGGAGCGAATTGCAGACCTTGTCAAGGAAAAGCGGATTGATGGTATTTCTGATATACGTGATGAATCGAACAGGGAAGGGATGCGGGTGGTTCTTACGCTAAGGTCCGACGCAAATCCAAAGGTCATCGAAAATCAGCTTTACAAATTCACCCCGCTCGAAGTAACCTTTGGAGTAACCTTGCTTGCCGTTGTGAACAACAAGCCTCAGGTTTTGACGCTCCGGGAAGTCTTCGCCAATTTTGTTAACTTCCGACGCCAAGTAATCGTAAAGCGTACCGAATATGATTTGCGTAAGGCAGAAGCGCGGGCTCATATTCTGGAAGGTCTTAAGAAAGCCCTTGATCACATAGATGAAATCATTGAGCTCATTAAAAAGGCTCCGGGGCCGGGGGAAGCCAGAAAGCAGCTTGTAGAAAGGTTCGGATTTGCAGATGTACAGGCGCAGGCTATTCTGGATTTGAAACTTCAGCGCCTTACGGCCCTTGAGCGTGACAAGATACTGGAAGAGTACAAGCAGATTTTAAAAAATATTGAATCTTTCAAACAGATTCTTTCATCCCAAGCACTAGTTGACCGGATAATAGAAGACGAACTAGGTGAGTTGATTGAGAAATTCGGAGATTCAAGAAAAACCCAAATAATACCAGACGAAGGCGATCTGGATTGGGAAGATTTGGTGCCAGAAAAGGAGGTCGTGGTTGTTTTGAGCCGCCACGGCTACATAAAGCGAACACCGCTGGATGTTTATCGAAGCCAGAGACGAGGAGGAAAGGGAAGACGAGGACTTACCACCCGGGAGGAGGACTTTGCTCTTACGGTGCTTACTGCATCCACTCACGATGTCTTGTTGGTGTTTACCAACCAGGGTAGGCTTTACTGGCTGAATGTGCGAGATGTGCCTGAGACTTCTCCCAATGCTCAGGGTAGAGCGATAGTCAATCTGTTGAGCTTTCAGGAAGAAGAAGGTGTTGCTACTCTTTTGCCGATACGTGAGTTCAGTCCGGATGTGTATGTAATGTTTGCAACAAAGAAGGGTATTGTAAAAAAGGTTGCCCTTGACGCTTTTTCTCGCCCCATCAGCACCGGTATTAGAGCTATATCGTTGAATGACGGTGACGAGCTTATAAGGGCACGACTGACGTCTGGAGAAGATAAGCTTTTTCTCATGGCCCGAAACGGAAAAACCATTCTCATTGACGAAAAGTCGGTTAGGCCTATGGGACGGTCGGCTCGGGGCGTTAAGGGTATGGATGTGGAAGGTAGCAGCCTAATAGGCATGGAAGTCTTTAACGGACAGGAGTCCATTTTAGTGGTTTCCGAGAAGGGTTTTGGTAAGAGAACGCCGACCAGTGAGTTTAGAGTTCAGGGGCGAGGTGGCAAGGGTATTATAAACCTGAATGTGACCGACAGAAACGGTCCTGCTACCGGGTTTTGCCTTGTTAACTCGGATGATGAGGTGCTTTTGATCACGAACCTGGGGAGGCTTATTCGCCTTCATGCTTCCGACATTAAAGAACAAGGCAGAGCAACGCAGGGTGTTAAGCTTATGGATCTTGATAGAGACGAAATCGTCGTTGATGTTGCTGTTGTACAAGAAGTCGATAAGGAATATTCAGCAGAAGCAGAGGAGTGATATGGGGGAAAAAAGTGTTGAAAGAGTAGGAATAGTTGGAGCCGGAAGCTGGGGAACAGCTCTTGCCAACCTGCTGGCAGAGAAGGGCTATACTGTTGATATGTGGGTTTATGAGCCGGAACTCTGCAGAGATATTGCCGAAAAGCGTGAAAATACTTTTTATCTTCCGGGAGTGCCAATACATGAGCGGGTTGTTCCGCATACGGCCTTTGCACCGGTGGTTGTTAATCATTCGCTGGTTGTTATGGTCGTTCCATCCCATGTGTACAGGGAAGTAGCGGAAAAGGTTGTGCCGTATTTGGATCAAGATGCCGTTGTGGTAAGCGCCACGAAGGGCATTGAAAATGATACCTTGCTCACCATGTCTGGTGTGTGGAGGGAAATTGCATCTGGTAGGGAAGATGTGCATTTTTGTTGCCTTTCGGGTCCGTCATTTGCCCGTGAAGTGGTTCGTAGGCTCCCCACGGTTGTTACTCTGGCCTGTAAGAACATTACAACGGCGCAGATGGCTCAGCAAGTCTTTGCAACCGATTATTTCCGTGTTTACGTTAGCACCGATGTAATTGGGCTGGAAATTGCCGGAGCTGTGAAGAATGTGATCGCTCTTGCAGCTGGCGCCTGTGATGGTATGGGATTTGGACATAATACGCGAGCTGCTTTAATAACCAGAGGACTGGCAGAAATGACCAGGCTTGGTATAGCCATGGGGGCGCATCCTATGACATTCCTTGGGCTTCCAGGCGTAGGAGACCTTTTGTTGACATGCACGGGGGATCTCAGCAGAAATCGCACCGTAGGCTATAAGCTCGGACAGGGGCAAAAACTGGATGAAATTCTTGCCGATATGAAGATGGTAGCTGAAGGTGTCAAGACAGCGAAGTCAGTCTATTTTCTTGCCCGGAAACTGGGTGTGGAGCTTCCCATTTGTGAACTGGTGTATAAAGTGCTTTATGAAAACGCTGATCCTGGAGAAGCAGTTCAGTCACTTATGGGTCGAGAATTGAAGCACGAGTGGGATCGTGAAATGGATATTTTTCAAGCACTGGAAAAAGCAGTACAATAAATTCAGGTAAGCTGTTTTTGCTACTAACTCGGTTTGAAGGCTTGAGCTTATGGGACATTTAACCCTTAGAGAGGTTATAGATCGAGTAGAGGAAAAGAAACAGGATTATCAGCGGTATAATTTTGAAAGGCTTCAGGAGGAAGCCTTTGCCACATTTTTCGATCTGGCGCAGGAGTCGACTGCACTAGATCATCTTTTTTTGATAGCCGTTGCCGTGCCCAAGGTATTTTTTGATCTGGATTCTGTCCTTTACGTGGTAAATCCCAGGAACAAGAAATTAGAGAAAGTGTGTACAAGCTCTGAGGGGCTTGTGGAAGATAGAGAGGAACGAAGCAAGGTTATTGAGCTAAGGGATAAACCTTTCCAGAGTGACTATGGGTGGGCATTTCCCATTAGGGGAAACCAGGCACTAACTCAGTGGATGCCTTATTCAGGAATTAACGGCATATTGGGGCTTTTCGAAGTTTTGTCTTCGTCGGAGTTGAGAGAAGAAGATATTTTCTTTCTTCAAAAGTTTGCCAACAGGATAGGATACAATTTGCATCAAAAACTTCTTATTCAGCAGAATTTAGAACATCTAAAGTTCATCAACCAGCTTGTGGCAGACATAGAGCATAATGTCATTTCGCCCAATCTTTATTACAAACTCTATCTTCGCAGAATGAAAAAACTTTCAGGAGCTTATCGCGATTTGCAGAAGAGAATAAGAGATCTCATAATTTTTTCACAAGAACAAATGCAGAACATTCAGATTGCTCGAGAAATCTGCGAAATTTACCATCAGTTGGCCACCAATAACGATAGGCTGGAAGAAGAAACCCAGGCTCTTGAAAAACATTACACTCACACCAGCCTCTTTTTGGAAACGTTACTTCGTCGTGATCACTTTGTGCATGGCACCTATGTTTTAAAAAAGCAACCCTGCAATTTCAAGGAAGAAATTATTGAGCCTCTTCTTGACAGATATGAACCTATACTTGCCAAAAGAGGTATCAAAATTAATAAGACCCTGGACAATTTAACGGATAGAGAAATAACCCTTCTGGTTGATAAAGGGCTTATATCTCAAGTTTTTGACAATCTTTTCTCCAACGCTTTGAAATACACTGAGGAGATAGAGGACCCGCTGGGTAATAAGGTCAAATTGATGTCTTACGACAGCCAGATTTTGAAAAATTACTTTGGCGAGGGCCTTCATGGTGTGAAGTTTTCCATATTTACGACTGGAAAGCCACTACCGGAAGAAGAAGCGAAAAAGGTTTTTGAAGAGGGATACCGTGCGGATAACGCAAAATCCAGAACGGCCGGTTCTGGGCATGGTCTGAACTTTGTGAAGAATGTGGTTGAAATTCATGGGGGCCACGTAGGTTGCGAACCCGAACAATATGGTAATTCTTTTTACTTTGTTCTACCCATGAAAGAGGAGAAAACATACGATCATTAGACTTTGTGTGAATGTGTTCGAAAAAACAACACAAGTTTTGTATCGCTTTTCTGAGGCGTATTTTGTCCAGTTTTTTGGTAAATTATGTAAATTTGAGCGGAATCTCTGATGTGCTGTAAACCTCCACTATGAAATTCCTTAGATTGACAACATGAACCGTATCCTGTTGGAAAAATAGACGGGCTCGCAACAGATACGGCATACTCTGTTACGAGCCGAGCATTGATCATAATATTATTACGCTTCCGGAAGTTCGTATTCACCTTCAATTTCAAGGATATACTCACGGTCTCTTTCACCAGGAGTTACGGTAAAACTGCCGGAACCGGTAATACCAGCGAGTTTGCCTAGTCCCTTGTAAATAGTCCAGGTGCCTTTCGTGAGCTTTGATTCGGCGTCCCTGTGTCCCTCAAATTTGCTGTAAAGAGTGCCATATTCAAAGGTGGTCACAGCATATCCCTGCATGGGACCATTACCACGGATGCGGTCATGGAATGTAACTGAGCGTCTAGAAACAAATTTGCCGGCTACACCGGGTTGGTACTCAATAGGTTCACCTTCCATTTCAACAAGCATCAAGGTGTGATCAAATTCGTCGTGAACGTAAAGCATTTCACGACGAGTCACCATCAGCCTATACTTGGCTTTTCTTTCCATGTGAGTCCTCCCACTCTAAGAGTTGTTGGTTAATATCATTATCAATTACACATTTTGAACTATTCGTCTATCTCAAATTGAGAACTTCCGAGAAATAGCTTGCTTATTACTCAAAATCCGCATCCTTAGTCCTGCAAAAATCTTCGATCAAATTTGTACCTATGGTTATCTAGTGAGCAAGCTTTTTCTTCTTGATGACGTGAAAAAAGCTGGTAGAATGCCGCTAGCGGTCAAATATTGAAGCCCCCGTAGCTCAGGAGGATAGAGCACGAGATTCCTAATCTCGGTGCCGCAGGTTCGAATCCTGCCGGGGGCACCAACTGTTAGTGTATAGAAATTCAACACCATTCCACAAAGCAAGCAAAATCAAGGCTTCTTGATACATCAAACGTTCAACTCTGTCCAGAAAAATCTATTGACATACACCCCTTACGACGGTATTTTTGACGGTAAAGAAGATACCGCCAGGCAAGAAAGGCCTTTGTGGATTGATTTATACCGTCAGGACAGGGGAAAGCCTTATGGCTCTTCGTGATACGCAAATAAGAAACGCAAAGCCCAAAGGCAAGCCCTATAAGCTCTATGACGGTAGTGGACTTGGGTTATACTGCCTTATAATGCCTAATGGGTCCAAACTGTGGCGAATAGACTACCGTTACCAAGGCAAAAGGAAGACGTTATCATTAGGGAAATACCCTGAAGTAACCCTTGAAATGGCCAGGAAGCAGGCTCTGGAATACCGCCAGATGATAAAAGCAGGGCTGGACCCTAGCGCTCAAAGAAAGGAAAAGAAAGCCCGTGCAGAGTATACTTTCAAGGCAATTGCCGAAGAATGGTTTATGATCAAGAAACCGTCCTGGAGTACAAAACATGCACAAAAAATCAGGGGGCACTTGGAAAACCACATCTACCCTTGCTTTGGCAATGAATATATAGGCGACATCACGCCAGAAGACGTTATGGCTTGCGTTCGGAAGATACACGAAGCAGGAAAAACAGAAACAGCACACAAGACCCTACAAACAATAGGCCAGGTCTGCCGATATGCAATCGCACAGGGGAAACTCCAGGCCGACCCATGCTACCCGTTAAAGGGACTGCTTCCGCCTTTGCGATACAACCACCGTCCCGCTCCCACAACACCCGAGGATTTCGCCCGCATTCTCAAGCTGGTTTGGACATATCCTAATCTCATCGTTGGAAGTGCTCTCAAGATATTGGCCTACACCTTCCAAAGGCCCGGGGAAGTAAGAAGTATGAAATGGGAAGATATAGACATGAGAGCCCAGGAATGGCGCTTTATTGTGTCCAAGACCAAAACTCCGCACATTGTGCCTCTTAGCCGCCAGGTCATTACCATCCTCAAAATGCTGGAGCCCATCACCCGGCCAGAAGGTCCCTTCGTGTTTCCATCCTACAGGACGCCACAGCGGCCCCTATCTGATATGGCAATGAATGCAGCACTAAAAGCGTTGGGCATAGACACCAAAAAAGAGCTCACATCACACGGCTTTAGAGCCGTAGCAAGAACACTTCTTCATGAAAGGCTGGGTTTTCCGCCTGATGTTATCGAGCATCAACTGGCACATAAGGTGCCCGACAGGCTGGGCAATGCCTATAACCGGACAAGGTTTCTCGAGCAGCGCAGACAAATGATGCAGACCTGGGCTGATTTTGTGGACCAACTGGTATTGACCTCGTGAGTAGGCCTGTTTTCCTGGGTCCTTTTCTTGTAGGTTACCAGTGCGGCACGGGACAGCGCAGCGTTCGAGCGATACTGGCATAATTTTTTACTGGACAGTCAGCACATCTCTTGAGGATTTCCCTTGGTAATTTCTTGCGTTGCATATATTACGGTTATCTCGTAGGAATATATACCGGTCGAACCGTAAAAATTAGCCTTGTTCTGCCGAATTTTGGCCGTGGAAAGAAAAAGCCATATTTCCCATTGTCTTTCTCTTTTCGTGCGTTCTGAGGCTAAATTCTGGCTTCTGGAAGGCACTAAATTATCATAGCTATTGTTTAGTGCATACCTAAATCGGTGTGCCCCGGTTGGTCTTCGAGGCTATGGCTTTGGCTTGGTGGGCCTTGTGTGTTTCGGTGTTATCCAGTACCGGAACAACTTGTTCCCTTACTGGCTCAGTCTTCTTCTGAAAGATCCCTGAGGCT
>JAFDGW010000061.1 GCA_019309115.1 Deltaproteobacteria bacterium | reverse complement strand
CATCTCTGCAGTTGTAATCTATACTCACAGTTGTTTAGTTTCAAGGTGCTAACGCACCTGCGGGCTTTCATCCCCTCCCTTACGGAAGGGGTCTTCCCGCCCGCAAAAGATAAAGTGCTTAATTATCCTGTAATAGTGGACATTTTGACATGACAGGATTGAACCACAAAATAACTGCTACGGCCACGCTGGCATTGATTGGAGCGTCCCCGCTGGAATTGCTTTTCACTTTCTTCTTTTCCACCATTCCTGATCGGGTGGAAAGGATAGGAACAAAAAGGATACTGGTTCATCGTGGCTGGAGCCACGATATCGGGTTATGGTCTCTTCTGCTTTTCATTTTTACTTGGGATACCCTTTTTCCGCCGCACATTTTCCGGCTTTCTCCTCTTTTTTCTTTCAGAACCTGGGTGCTCATATATCCTGGATGGTTTCACGTGCTGATTGATGCCTTTTACAAAAAGGGAGTTCCCTTTTTTGGTTTCTTTCGTGTTTCTTTGCCGATCCTTGATTACGGCCGTTTGAACGAGCATTTTGTTGCCTGGGGTATATTGATAATCGCGTGTTGTGTTGAGGGCACAAACCTTATTGCAAGGGTGATTTCAGGGGCGAAGATCATTTTCTTGGAATTACGAAAGAGAAACCCTGAGTTTCTGATTTTCTAACAGCCTGATGGTATCCAGTAGTAGTTTATCGAGCACGTCAAAAATTTCTTTGCACATCCCGCCATGGTTCATACTTGTTCCAAAAAGGCGTTTCCTGAGAGGTTCTATTTCGCGATTTATGGTATCTAGCTTGGAAAAAATACGTTTAGTCGTAGCCAGGCGTTCATAAAACAGGAGATGCCGTGCCTGTGAACAAAACTCCGATATCATCTTGTCCAGATACAGGAGGCGATCACTCCAAACATCCTTTGCGGTCCTGTTTGGATGGGAGTTTGCTGCCAACAATGACAGGCCTTCACACAGAAAAGATACACAGGTGTAAAGCATGGAATACTCTAGTCCTCTTACTCCACGTTTCCATCCCAGCAGCCATGGAAGCCTCCAGAACCATAAAAGATGTTGCTTGCCGAACTCTATCAAGTGGTCAACCTTTTCAAGAATTTTCCTACCAGCTTGCAGGTGCTTCTTTGATGGAAAACAACTGCCAATTTTGCGTGAACCTCTGTGCCTCTGATTCTTTTTTACAAGGGTCGTGTCGGAGTAGATTTCAATAAGGTGTTTCAAAAAGAGCCGTGACTTTCTATCTCCAGGTGTTTCAAGGTGGGGATAGGATAAAAATAGCTTTCCCTTGTTGTACCGATATTCGATTATTGCAGGCCGCCCTACCAGATATTTTTCCGGATCCAGGTTGATACCGTAAAAAGGTTCAAGGTGTTTTATGTGGTCTCGATAAGATTTGTCGTATGGAATATCCGATGTCCAGAAGCCTTCAGATGTGCTATGGTATTTCGCAATTATGGTTACTGGGCTTTTTTGTGGCCTGATCAAAAATTGAGCGGGCCACCACACAGAAGTTTGAAGCGTTTCGTGGCCGTTTTGCCAGAAGGGGTGTTCTTTAGTTTTTTTTATGATCACTTTGCCGCTAGCACTGGGCAATCTCTCTTTTAACGGCAACCGTTCAACGGGAACAATGTTCAGGGAACCCCTTCCCGTTATAGCCATTCCTGCGCCGCCACAGAAGCCTATGTAGATGCCTCCGTTAGAAAGGAATTCCCGTATTACCCTTTCTCCCTCCTTCCCCAGATTTTTTGTTTTGTGTACCGACCATCCTCCGGGAACCAGTAGCAAATCGTACAGGAAGAGTTCGCCGTTTTTGATATCCTCGGAAGTCAGCAGTTGAAAGGGCACTTCAAGTTCGCACAGGGCGTCGTATACAAGGAGTCCCCAGAGAAGGGATTGATCCCAGAAAACCGCTACCGGTTTCATGTTGCTATTCCTGATTGTCATGGTGGGTGGACGTACCGGGCAGGTTCGATACGTCCAAGGTAACATTAGACTTCATCAGGTCTTTTAGTTTTCATCTTGAGGTAACTCTATAAACCCTGTCATCTTTATCATTGCAGCTCCGCCCTGTATGTTCAAACCGGATTTTCCGGTTAGATACTCTATCTGCCTTAGTGCTTCGTATGATCTCAAGCCTGAATTGCAGAAAATCCTCAGGTTTTCTGTGTCTGGGATTTCGTTCGTTCTGTACTTCAGCTGTTCCTGAGGTATGTTGACCCACAGTTCGCCAAATTTTTCTATGAAAGGCTTGGCATTTGCTGGTGATCTTACATCAAGAACTTTCAGGTTTTTGTTTTCCTCTAGTTCTTCCACAAACTCATCGGGATCAATCGTTTTGTTAAGCCCTTCTATAATATTCTCGGCCGTATTTGCCGCGGCATTTACAATATCCATGGCTGACGAGAAGGGCGGGGTGTAGGCAATTTCTAGATTCGATAGCTTATCCAGTGTTCCCTGCCCGGTTTGAATTAGGGCGGCGATGGCATTTATTCTGCCAACAACGGCGTCTCCGTTTTTGCCTATTGCTTGTGCTCCAAGGATTTTCCTTGTTTTCCTATCCACTATAAGGGCCATGTACATGAGTTCCTGAGTGGGGTAAAAATGGGCCCTATCTGCCTGAACAACGTAAGTTCTTACCGGATCAAAGCCTTCTTCTTTGGCTCTGTTGAAGGTTATCCCTGTAGAAGCTACTCCGAGCTCAAACACTTTAACTGCGAAACTGCCAATCACACCGTCAAATGTGGCGTATCCACCAGCTATATTGGTTCCTATTACGCGGCCTTGCCTGTTTGCAAGGGATCCAAGGGGCATGTGAACCAGTTTGCCGGTGACAAGATGAGGTAATACAATGCAATCTCCGCCGGCATAAATCCACGGGTCGGTGGTTTGCAAACGGTTGTTCACTACTATGCCGCCCTGAGGTGTCACAAGGAGTCCGGCGTCACGTGCCAATTCCCCACGAGGTGTAACCCCTACGGACACCAGCACCAAATCCGCCGAAATTTTGCGATTACTGGTGTGTACTTCTAAGGATCCATTATTGGAGGTTATTTTTTCGACGGTTTCGCCCGTATAAACAGTAACGCCATTGTCTTCCAAGTGTTTCTTCACTATCTGTCCCATTGGAGGTTCCAGAAAAGCAGGAAGTACCGACGGAAGAAGTTCCACTATGACTGTTTCTATTCCCCACAGATCGGCCAGTGCTTCGGCCACTTCGCAACCTATCGGTCCAGCTCCGATTATCACGGCCTTTCCGACCTGGCCTTTAGAAATCTTTTCCTTTATTTTCACTGCGTCATGGAGGTTCGAAATTGTCATTACCCCAGGTAGGTCAATACCTTCTATCGGTGGTTTCCTCGGGGTTGCTCCCGTTGCCAGTACCAGATAATCGTAGGATATGCGTTCTTCTTTTCCGGTATCCAGATTTTTGACCGTTAGTTCTTTGCTATTTCTATCAATAGCTGTGGCCTTCGTTTTTGTTCTTACTTCCACGTCCTTTACGTCCCGGAAAAATTCCGGATTTCGGACCATATGAAAGCTGGTGCTCATAAGTTCCTGAACATCACTAACATCACCGGATATAAAATACGGAATGCCGCATCCTCCGTAGGATATAAACTCATCCTGGTCTACCATAAGAACCTTAGCACCCGGATCGAGCCGTTTAACTCTACAAGCTACCTTTGGACCCAGGGCTACAGCACCAACGATGACAACTCGTTTTTCCCTCATTTTCACTCCTTTTTTCTTGCTAATCATTTCCAAAGCCGCGAATACGACCGCAATCAGGGCATGTCCATGTGATGCCATTGCAAGTCATGCCCCACAAGTTTTCTTCCATGCATTCCGAACAAATCATGAAACCACATGGGCACCACCAGCAAAAAGGCAGTTCTCTTCCACACACGCAACATATGAACTTTTCCGGTTTCTTGCGATGCCCGGCAGCCATAATTATGCTCCTGTTTTATAGCGCATGCAACACCGACGGCTTTAAGTTCGTAAAAACACTACTTCAGTTTTCAAATGTATTCATCTGAAGTAGTATTTCCGTCCACACTGCAGGATATAAATCCTGCTTACTATCCCCTATCCATAAGGACTTGGGGAATACTTTGTAAATTAAATCCACAAGTTTTAGCTTTAAAGGATTACAAAGCTTAAGAAAAACTACCTTCAGATTGTCATAAAACCTGAGTTTAAGGAGCTTAGCTCCTGATCTAATTATGTTCAAAGCACCAACTAAGTCTGCATGAAAAACTTTGTTTGAAATACCATCCTTAAAG
>JAFDGW010000039.1 GCA_019309115.1 Deltaproteobacteria bacterium | reverse complement strand
ATATTCATATCTTCCGTTAGAGAGTCTTAAGGCTTTTATTTTACCATCTTTCCTCAACCTTCTTAAAGTACTCCTTGATATTCTCAAAACTTCCATTGCTTCTTTGGGCTTCATAGCAAGTAAAATGCAACCATTTGACTATGTTTTGTCAAGAGTTTCCAAAAATTAAACTCTATACATGCATTAAAGTGTACTGGGCTCGGCGTCTTCGCGCTTTTTAGGTGGAGCTATCTTATCCAAAACCTTTTCGTAGTAATACTGGCCTTCTTCAAGTAAGGGAGATACGCGGCGCATCATGTTGAGTTTCATGATGAGGTAATTGAGCTTCTTAATCTGGCGATACTTTTCCTGAGTATCCTTGATGCCGGATAATAGTTCTTCTGTCGTCTGAATTTCCTTTCTCAGTTCCATCTCAGGTGGCAGACACCCGGCGTTTTTCAGTATTTTGTGGGCTATACGTAATTCCGGCGCAATGTGGCTGTCATTTTCTAGTTTTATCGGCTTGCCTTTGCCGGGAAGATTATCGAATTCGCCCCTTTGGATGGCCTCGCGTATGCGTTCCTCGGCAATTTTTTCATAAA
The DNA here is from genome assembly GCA_019309115.1 of Deltaproteobacteria bacterium. Lineage (GTDB taxonomy): Bacteria > Desulfobacterota > Syntrophobacteria > Syntrophobacterales > Thermodesulforhabdaceae > JAFDGW01. The sequence continues at coordinate 19,379 of JAFDGW010000039.1, read as the reverse complement.
CGAGAAAAAAATTGCTCATTCGTCAACCCTCGCTCTTACTGCAAAACGGTTATCCCCAAAATATTACTCCACCACCATTTCTAATTTTTTTTAAATCCTTTCTTCTTGTCAGTTTGCCCAATCTTTTGGACAACAGGCTTCGGTAAAATGCGGAAAACATCTCTGTGGCTCCTGCGCTGAACACTGGTAACATATAGAAAAATATTGACAAAACGACAACAGCTAACCTACTACCTCGGCGATTTCTTGCTGCATTTCCAGCACAACTGCGAGCGGATCCCGGGCTGCGCGGATTGGACGTCCAACCACAATATAATCAGCGCCATTGGATATGGCTTCCCCAGGGGTAACAATCCTCTTTTGATCGTCACCGGCCATTACCTTCTCCCTTCCCGGACGAACTCCGGGGGTGACCACGATAAAAGAATTTCCAAATTCACGCCTAAGCTGAGGCACTTCCAGCCCTGAAGATACAATTCCATCGCATCCCAGCTTAATCGCCCGCCTTACCCTTGAATACACCACATCTTTAACCATGATACTCCTGTTCCCCAGCATATCCCTGACATCGTTGTCGTCAAAAGCAGTAAGTACCGTCACTGCCAGCAGGCGAACGTCCCCTTTGTTTTCCACAGCGGCTCTAATAATGGAATCATTCCCGTGTATGGTGGCAAAATACACACCTCTCCCGTGAAGTTGCTCGACTGCCCTTGCAACCGTATTGGGAACATCGAAAAATTTTAAATCGAGCATGACCTTGTTACCTCTGTCGACGATCCAGTCCACAATATGAAACCATCCGGAAAGAAAAAGCTGGAGGCCAACCTTGTAAAACCGAATAACGTTGTCAAGACGTTTGACCCATTCTTTGGCCTCATCAACGGTTGGTATGTCGAGGGCAAAGATAATTCTATCTTCTAAAGGAATATTCTTCTTCATTTCGAGGCAATCCTTTCATTCCCTGGACGTAGCACTTCCCTGACAGTAAAGCACTTTCTTGGTGAAATTTACAGAGGCATGATAGTTTTCTTGGTACGTCATGTCTATTGTTTACTTCGGGCCTTGGCAACCGTCGCATGAACCGATGGGAATTCGGTGGTTTCGACGGTTGCAATATTATACCGCTGTGAAACAGGAGTTTCAAAAAAAGCAATAATAAGGTAGTTCCGGTAACTGCCTGACGGCAAATAATAAAGACAGTGCAAGTAATCCAGCGGCAAGGGGTGTGCATATCCAGCCGATGGCGATTTTTCCAAACATACGGTAGTTTATTGTCCTATAGTCACGGGCAAATCCGATGCCCACTACAGCCCCTACAACGGCTTGGGATGACGAGACCGGAACACCAACCTGAGTAAAAACATGAAGAGTCAAAGCCTCTGAAAAAACGGTTATCATGGCTGAAAAAGGGTCGAGTGGCACAATTCCCTTGCCTACCGTCATCATGGTTTTTTTGCTGTAGGTTAACACGCCTATAGCAATGCTTAGCCCACCGATTAACGCAGCATGAAAAGGCGGCAGAATACCTGATGCTACATAAACGCCCGTTACATTGGCCACGTTATTAGCGCCAAGGGCATAGGCTCCATAAGTTCCTGTGATCAGGATTCCGAACGTAAAAAGCAAATTTAGGATTGTTACGGATTTTACCCTGTCAAGAAAGAGCAGCTTCAAGATCCTGAACAACAGAACAGAAAAGATGATACCGCCAATGGGAGTACATATCCAACATATGACGATTTTAATAAGAAGCCTGTAATCAGGGTGATGTCCGGACTGCAAAGCTATGCCCATCAGACTACCCACTATAGCCTGAGAGGTGGAAGCAGGAATTGCGTAAAAAGTTAGCACCGCTATGGTTAATGCTGCAGCAATCAAGCAAATAAAAGAAAAAAGGGGAGACAGGGAAGTCAGATCGGAAATTGTGGTTATACACTTCCTTCCTTCCAGCATCGCTCCCAGGATAACAAAGATTGCTGTAACCAACACGGCTGTTCTGTAGCGGATAAGACCACTTGCTACTCCGGTTCCGAAAATATTGGCCGAGTCGTTTGCACCCAGCCCCCAGCCCATAAAAACACCGCCAGTAAGATACAGCCAGTGAGTTATTGGATTCATCTGAGGCTTACTTGGATAAGCGAGAGAACATCCATGGCATCTTCTATGATATCACTTACCAAAGACAGAGAACGGCAAAGTTCGCCAAGCCACCATCCCTCCCAAAAACTAGTCACCGAGATATTCTTCATCTCTAGCCGGATTGTGTGATCCACATCGTCTATACGCTTTTCATAAACGCGAATGGCCAGCATCTGATCCCTCAAATCCTTCCCCTTCTGAAAGGTATCATAGGCAATCAATAAGAGTTCCGCCATACTGGAAGTCATCTCGGCAATTGAAACGGCAGGTTCTTTTAAATTGCTCGGAACCTGTGCCAACTCGTAATACTTCGCCACGTCCTCCACAGTATCCATCGCTCGGTCGCATATTTCTACAAAACGATACAGATGAGGCCTCATGTAGGGAATGAAGGCGCCTTCAAAAAGCTCCGAAAACACACGACGCCTGATTATGTCTCCCTCCCGCTCGATGTCCATAATCCGCTCTATTAAAACGACATCTTCATCTTTCAAAAGCTTCACCAGCAGGCAACATTGGTCGTACAACAACCGAAGATGGTTTCTTATACCATCAACAACCTGCTCTTCCCTGCTATCTTTTCCTAAAAGCCGCTTAAGCATGATTTCCAGCCCGTGCTTTTTCGACAAGACTAGCCTGCATAACATCCATCAGTGCTAAAACGCCAATCACACAATTCCCCTCGCAGACAAAAACCCTGGCATAATTCATTTCTTTCATAAGCCTCATGGCTTTGCTTATCTCATCATCGGGGGATACACACACAACAGGAAACGAAGCAATCTCGCCAACCTTGATTCTACGGGGATCCTTGCCCTCACTCAAAACCTTGAACACAATGTCCCTAGCCGTTATTACTCCGTCAGGCTTATGAGAATTCGCGTTCTTAACCACCAGCGACCTGATACGTTTGTCTAAGAGTCTTTCAATGGCATCGTATATTGAGGCATCAGCATTGATGCACTCGATTTTTTTGGTCATAAACTCGGAAACCTTCATAACAAGCCTCCCGCCAATCGCACAATAACCGCTATCAGGCAGTGTGGCTCAATCTAACAGGAACTTACAAAAGCAGCAAATATCTATTGTCCTGGATCGATCCCACGACCGATGAGGCGCGGCTAAATGTAGCGCACGAAGTATCTGTTCCTTCTGGCACCATCAGTTACAGAGCTGGTGAGGGAACAACGGATTGGGCAAAGCAAAAAAGTAGGGCACTATACTGTGCCCCGTTCGAACTTTCTCATCAAACAAAAGTTTTCCCTATTACTCAATTTCTTGAACCAAGACGGACAATAGCCCCCGTCGGGCATTTTTCGATGGATTCATCGGTCACTTTGTCCGCATCAACAACTCTGGCGCAGTTATTTTCCACTACTATCGCATCCGGTGACTTTTTAGCACAAAGGCCACAACCAATACAGGCCACTTTGCAAGCTTTCTTTGCGACCTTTCCAGAATCCTGAGATACACAAAAAACCAGCACCCTTTTGTCCACTGGCTCCAGGGTGATTATTCCACGAGGGCAAGTCTGTACACAAAGCCCACAACCGATGCAGACGTTTTCGTCCACTTCGGCTACACCACGTTCATTAACCCGAATTGCACCAAAAGGACATGCTCTCTCGCAGTCTCCAAACCCTAGACACCCGTAATTACACAGCTTACCTCCACCTGCTGCTAAATGAGCCGCTGCACAGCTCTGAATCCCCACGTATTCACTGATCCACACAGCCCTTTCTCTGTCGCCACGGCAACGCACCCTCGCCACTTTTCGCACCATTGACTCGGCAGAAACACCCATTATTCTGGCAATAGCCTCAGCAACTTCCATCCCACCAACAGAACATCTGTTTACCGGTGCTCCCTTCACAATAGCATCCGCGTAATTTGCGCACCCCGGATAACCACATGCACCACAGTTGGCTCCAGGAAGCACATCAAGAATTTCTTCAACCCTGGGATCCACTTCAACTTTAAGCTTTTGATAGGCAACAGAAATAATAACAGAGAAGAACAGGCCAATGGCACCCATTGTCATTATGGCTGCTACTACCGATCCCATCTGTATCAGCGCTCCTTTCCCGTCATAATAAAGTTCTCCACCTTCCGACCTACCTAACCAGTCCAGAAAAACCCATGAAGGTTAGAGCAAGTATTCCAGCCGTTATAAAGGTTATACCTGCACCTCTGAACGGAGCTGGCACATCGGCCGCATCCAGCTCTTCACGAATGCCTGCCATGACGACTATTGCAAGTGTAAACCCCAGCCCGGCTCCGACCGAAAACACCACCGTTTCTGCAAAGGTGTACTGCTTAAGCACTGCCAACAGGGCTACACCTAGAATGGCACAGTTGGTTGTAATGAGCGGCAGGTAAATACCTAGCGTCTGGTAGAGAACAGGAGACATTCTGCGAATAAACATCTCCACAAGCTGAACCAGCGATGCTATCACTAGAATAAAAGAAACAATTTCCAGAAACTCAAGGCCATACTTTACCAGCACTAGGTTATAAATGGCCCACGAAACCACCGCGGCAAGGCTCATGACAAAGGTAACCGCCATACCCATAGAAAAAGCCGAATCAAGACGGTTAGACACTCCAACAAATGGACAAATACCAAGGAAGTAACTGAGTACAAAATTATTTACCAGTAAAGCCGACATAAAGATGACAAAGAATTCCATCTTTCCAACGCCCCCTAAAAATCATCTGTTTTTAAAGTATCTTACCATGCTCACCAGAACACCCAGAGCCAGAAAAGCCCCGGCCGGTAGAATCATGACCTGCCACGGAGTAAACAACCCCTTAACAATCGGAACACCAAGCCAGGTTCCATTGCCTAGTATCTCCCTGATGGAAGACAGAAGCATAAGGGCAATACCAAAGCCCAAAGACATTCCCACAGCATCAGCAACAGAAGCCACGACCCCGTGCCGAGAAGCAAAGGCTTCTTGCCGGCCCAGAATAATGCAGTTAACAACTATTAATGGGACGTACGGTCCTAGAGCCTTGCTGAGTGCAGGGAAATAGGCCGCAAGAAATCTGTCCGCCATGGTAACAAAGGTGGCAATGATGACAATGTAGGTGGCTATACGCACCTGAGGCGGCACGAGTTTTTTTATAAGCGAAACCATAATACTGGAGCAGGTCAGAACGAAAAAGACAGCTCCTATCATTCCAAGAGCGTTCTTAACCGAATTAGTAACCGCCAGTGTAGGACAAAGCCCCAGTAACATTACGAGTACAGGATTTTCTCTCCACAAACCCTTAGTGAATTCTTTACCGAGGGATACTTCACCTTTCACTTTGCTTCTCCCTTCGAATCGTTACCCAAAATGTTGCTCAGTTCCTTTTTTGCCCTGGCCAACCCTTTGTTAACTATGGAAACAACGGCCCTAGAAGTAATGGTAGCTCCGGTTATAGCCTGTATCTCATTGCTCTTTGTAGCTTCACGACCTTTTACCAGGACAAGTAAAGTCGCAGCACGGTTTTTCCAACCCTTGAGGTACCACGGTTCGGTTATCCTTGCTCCCAGGCCCGGGGTTTCCTTCTGATCAAGCACCCTGAGGGCATAAATTCTAGAAAAGTCCGGCGCAACGCCGAAAAGAACTCGGATCTTATCTTGATAGCCGTTGCCCACAGCTTCGACGGCATAACCTGCTACCGAATCACCTGCCCAAACCTTATACAGCGCAAAGTTTCTTTCTCTTACTAAATCATCGTATCTCGTCATTCCGGGCACAACCTCACTGAGGCTCTTGCGCAGCTCGGCTAGCCTGTTCTCAATAACTCTCGCTTCGGTGAACTGATTAAACCACGCCAACACCGCCCCCGAAAGAAGGGCACTTAAAGTCAAAACCACTATTATCTTAAATGACTCCTTCATCTCTCCTCCCCCAGCATTCTCGGTCGCGTAAACCTTTCCAGCATCGGGCTTAATGCATTCATGAACAGAATAGAATACATAATCCCTTCGGGCATACCGCCGAAAAGGCGGATAATTACCACTAAAAACCCGATCCCTGCCCCGTAGATCCAAACAGCCTTTGGATGCACAGGCGAAGTAACCGGGTCCGTGGCCATAAACCATACTCCCAGCATGAAACCACCAGCAAAAAGCATAAACACAGGATCTGGATACTTCTGGGGGTTAATGAGGTAAAAGATAGCACTTAACAAAACCAAGGATGCACAGGCGCTAACGGGAATACGCCAGTCAATGTAGCGCCTCCATAAAAGGTAGATACCCCCGATGATTATAAGGAGCGCAGACGTCTCACCCAGGGACCCTCCAACACTGCCCAGAAACAAACTGGTGTGAGAAGTCATAAGATGGGAAAACTTGAACCCGCCCAGCGGGGTAGCAAAACTCACTGCATCCACTTTTTGAAGCACCCTCGGTGGAACCCACGTAGTCATTTCAACGGGAAAAGCTGCCTGAAGGAAGGCACGTCCCACAAGGGCGGGGTTGAAAATATTCTGCCCAAATCCACCGAACACTTGCTTTCCTACCGCCACAGCAATGAACGCACCAATAGCGGCGGTACCAAAACTTACCGAAGGCGGAAGTGTGAGGGCAAAAAGAATTCCAGTTAGCAACGCACTGGTATCCATTATCGTGGAAACTTTTTTCTTCCGAACGGCAAGTATGACCGCTTCGGTAATTACAGCAACAGCTCCACAAAGCACGATAACGGCCAGTGCTCTGAGACCGAAAAAGTAAACAGCCCCCCCGACGGTTGGAATCAGTGCATAAATCACATGCCTCATAATCTTTGGAACATCCTCAGGGGACAGCACATGTGGCGAAGACGAAACATACAACTTCTCAGTCATTACCTTTGCGCCTCCATCTTCCGTAACATGAATTTTCCGTACCTTATCCACTGAACCAGCGGTATCTTTGACGGGCAGACATAAGCACAACATCCGCACTCCATACAGTTCATAATCCCGGCCTTCTTGACCTCATCCCATTTTGCAGCCCTGACCAGCTTTACGACTCGGGTCGGTGCAATGTGCAGCGTGCAGACTTCAACACACCTGCCACAATTAAGACACCCATATGGTTCACGACGGACGGCCTTCACGAAACATAGAATACCCGACGTGGATTTTATTACAGGAACATCGTACCCCTTGATGGACATACCCATCATGGGACCTCCGAATATAACCTTTTCTATCTCCCCAAACCGGGCTTCGCAATGTTCGAGTACCTCGCGAGCCATCACACCAAAGGGAATACGAAAATTTCCCGGCTTTTTCACACCATCTCCACTAACCGTAACAACACGTTCAATAAGCGGAATCCCCTCACTCGCAGCCCGGTAAAGACTATAAACGGTGCCCACATTCTGAATTGCCACATTTACATTGAAAGGAAGTCCACCAACGGGAACTTCACGACCCGTTATTACCTTGATCAGGTTTTTCTCTGCCCCTTGAGGATATACCGATTTGAGGGCAACCACTTCCCAGCCATCTTTGCGTTTCAGAATGCCGTCAAATTTTTTTATGGCGTCTGGTTTGTTTTTTTCTATGCCGACGAAAACTTTTTCGGCACCGACGGCACGACGCACAAGTTCCGCGCCTCTTATGACCTCATCGGTGTGTTCCAGCATGAGACGATGATCTGCCGTCAGGTAGGGTTCACATTCGGCACCGTTTATAATCAACGTGTCAATCTTGACATTTTCGGGCGGGCTCAGCTTAACAGCCGTCGGGAATGTAGCACCACCAAGCCCTACAATACCGGCTTCCCTTGCAATGGTGCGGATGTCGTCCGGTGTAAGATCATCAACTGGCTTTAACGGCCATGTCGGTTCCGCAACAGAATTGGATTCTTGATCAACATCTATCACAACTGCATCATCAAACACTCCGTTGGGAAGCATGACCTTGTCAATAGATTTTACCTTCCCAGCAACGGGCGAATGTATGTTGGCCGAAATAAATCCATCGGCTTCACCGATCTTCTGCCCCTTCGCTATGACATCACCCTTTTTAACCATCGGCCTGGCCTTGCGACCCAGGTGTTGTTGCAACGGAACATACAACCTTTCAGGACACGGAAAGTTTTCGATGGGACTGGGAGCTGTGAGCTTACACTCGTCAGGATGTACCCCTCCCTTAAGAGCCCTTTCGATCATCTTCATCCCCCTCCGTTTCAGAGAACCGTATTGTATGCGTCGTTAACGGCATTATGTCAAGAGTAGCATCATCAACCCGGAACAGCCACCTCATTTCCATTTGGCCAAGTTCCCTTTCTGCTGCTTCTTCTAAATTTCACAGGCCCCAAATTGCACAGCAAGGTTTTTGCTTCGTATCCATTTTCATCAAAATGTCAAGCGAGAAGGCTAAATGTTTAAAATAATAAAAATTATTTCAATATTCTTAATCGAGGCTAGATATCCAAACGGAACCGAAATCCCCTTCATCTTGCCGCTCTGGCATTGACTGAGACTTCAGAGGTTTTGAAAATTAATAGCATATATCATATATTTACATACAAAAGTTGCCTTGATAAAAGTCAACATGCTACCGTTCGTTCGATAGATTGTTTTGCTTGTGGAGGCATATTAGCAGAAAGCCAGGGAGTAATGGTCGCAAAATTTGTCCTAAAAAAGGAGGTCAATAAAAATGTTCAGATTTAATGGGAAAGTAGCAATAGTAACAGGCGGTGGTAGAGGCATCGGAAAGGCCATCTCCAGAATTCTGGCATCTCAGGGTGCCAAAGTTGCCATTGCAGATTTACGCGGTGACATTGCTCGCGAGACAGCCGAAGAAATAAATTCCGCTGGTGGGCAGTGCATCGCCATCGAAACAGATGTTACAAACTTAGAGTCGGTGAAAAAAATGGTGGATATGGTGCACCAAACTTTTGGGACTGTGGACATTCTTGTGAACAACGCAGGTTGGGACCAGATGATGCTCTTTAAAGACACAACCCCAGATTTCTGGGACAAAATCATAGACATTAACTACAAAGGAGTTCTCAATACTGTTTATGCTGTTATGAACGACATGGTGGGAAAGAAAAAGGGCCGGATAATTTCAATCAGCTCGGATGCCGCCCGAGTTGGCAGCACAGGCGAGGCGGTTTACTCAGGAGCCAAGGGAGCCATAATTTCTTTCAGCAAAACCATGGCCAGAGAACTGGCTCGTTATAACATAACGGTAAATGTCATCTGCCCTGGACCGACAGAAACACCTCTCGTAGAGGAACTTAAGCAGGACAGCGACCTCGGGAGCAAGATACTAGGTTCAATGGAAAAGATCATCCCCTTACGGCGAATGGGAAAACCGGAAGATATAGCTTATGCTGTATGTTTCTTTGCTTCCGATGAAGCCGGGTTCATAACCGGCCAGGTTCTGAGTGTAAGCGGTGGTTTAACAATGTGCTAACGGGAAAATAGCAGGAGGGGTGATATGAAATTTCAGGACATAATCTACACGAAAGAAAATCGGGTGGCCAGAATCTCGATAAACCGTCCTGAAAAGTATAATGCCTGTACGCCCGTTACCCTTCATGAGCTGGTCAAGGCATTTATAGATGCCTGGACTGATGATTCCGTTGGAGTAGTAGTTTTCACGGGAGAAGGGGATAAAGCCTTCTGCACCGGTGGAGACCAGAGCATAAGGGAACTTGGTGGATACAAAGGCTACAGTGCGAAAGAGCTTGAGGGTTCCATAGCCGCACTTCCCCTGGAGGTGGCATGGCAGTTTGTAACATTCCTGATAAGGCACATCCCGAAACCGGTCATAGCTAGAGTAAACGGTTATGCCATAGGTGGCGGACATGTCTGGCAGGTTAACTGCGATCTGTCTATAGCTTCCGATAAGGCAAAATTCGGGCAGGCAGGACCTCGAGTGGGCAGCTTCGATCCGGGGTTTGGAACCGGAGATCTATGGCGAAATGTGGGAATGAAACGAGCCAAGGAAATCTGGTATTTGTGCAGAATTTACACGGCCGAAGAGGCTTATCAAATGGGGCTCGTGAACAAAGTAGTACCCGCTGATAAGCTGGACGAAGAAGTGAACACCTGGTGCAAAGAACTCCTGGAAAAGAGCCCCACCGCTCTGAAGATGCTTAAATATGCATTTCTGGCCGAAAGCGATGGCTTAGGAGGTGTAACGGAACTTGGAGTTGGCGGCCTGAGTCTATACTACGGAACCGAAGAATCTGCCGAAGGGAAAAATGCTTTCATAGAAAAACGAAAGCCAGATTTTTGGAAACATTTCAGAAAGGTTTGAAAAATTCATTGGTTTGATTCGCTAAATGATTCAAACACCGATCCGTTCCCCTTAAGGTGGTATGAAGATGGTGAACTGCTCCGCCCCCAAGGGCGGAGCTTCCAAGGAAGTTTGGCAGGTTAATCCCCTCATTATCCTTTTGGGTGGGGGTCCACTCCACCGTTACCTTTTTCCTACTCACAGCTTCCTATTTCTGCTCAGATGAACATCCACTTCAACGAGCTGTGGAGTCAGACGTAACGGCTTATGTTGCCTGACACCATCGGAGACAAGCCCCTTTAGTTGCCCACAGCTCATAAATCTATAACACTGTAACTCGTTTGTGTACATGCATACAAATAAGCAAATAAAATCAAAAAATCAAGTAACTGTTAATAACCCAAATGCTTTTACCTATGAAGCCACCTCTATAAGGTGTCTCACTTAAGAGAGGAGCAGTATAATTTGTTAACTTTTTACCTTTATCTCTTCGACGCGACCTTTTCCAGAAATTTGCTTCTGGATACAATAAATCGCTCGTGCTTCCCCTCCCCTATTTTATCCTTTTCATCGAAGGCCACAACACTGAAAACGAGTCTCTTTCCGTCAATCTGTTCCAAGGTTGCTTCCGCCTTCACCTTCATCCCCACCGGGGTAGCCGCCAGATGTTTCACTTCCAGATAAGTTCCCACAGATGTCTGGTCTTTAGGTAAAGCAGAGCTTACACATGCAACCGCCGCTTCTTCCATAAGTGCAACCATAGCGGGGGTCGCAAACACTTCAACGTCTCCACTTTTCATCGAAATGGCGGTATTATCTTTGGTGACCACCGTTTCTGTCGTTGCTTTCAAACCTACCTTGAGTTCATCCTGTCCCATTTTCGGCACTCCTTGATCCACGTTAAAGCTTTTACAGTTCGGTAGGTATATTGTAATATTGCACGGAACTGCGGATTTTATCAATTTTTCATTTCAAATTGGCTGTTTTTCTCGTACATACAAGAAAGTTCCTTTATGGGTTGGTGTGGAAGATCTAATGCAATTCTGGGGAGAGCAAAGCTATGAAGATTGGGGTTATGGGCACAGGAGGTGTAGGTGGTTATTTTGGTGCATTGCTGGCCCTAGCGGGTCAAGACATTCATTTCGTAGCTCGTGGAAAACATCTTCAAATCATTGAGGAAGAGGGCTTGAGGGTTATTTCCAACGAGCAGACTTACAGGATCCACGTGCACGCCACATCAGAACCTCACGAAGTAGGCCCAGTTGATCTTTTGCTCTTTTGCGTAAAATCTTACGATACTGATTCAGCAGCACGTACGATGCAGCCTATGGTTGAAGAAGATACCGTAATTCTCACACTCCAAAACGGTGTGGACAATGTGGACAAGCTTGCCCAGTACTATGAACTTTCTCAAATAATGGCTGGAACGGCTTTTATTGAATCTTCGATGGCTTCTCCTGGCGTAATTATTCACAAAGGCCCACCTGGCAGGATCGTTTTTGGTGAGCTAGACGGAACTATAACCGAAAGAGCAAGAACAATAGAACAAGTATTCAAAGATGCGAAGATTGACGTTCGTCTTACCGATCATGTCCAGCAGATATTGTGGGAAAAATTTTTATTTATTTGTGGTGTGCACGGCGTGGGAACCATTTCGAGGTCTTCCCTTGGTCAGGTTCTGTCATGTCCGGAAACTAGAAAACTTCTTATTGGGGTAATTGAAGAAGTTGAAAATGTTGCCCGTCATAAGGGAATTAAGCTTCCCGAAGATGTTGTCGATAGGGCATTGCAGCTCGCGGAGTCGTACGACAGGCAATTTAAACCTTCCATGCTTCGGGATCTTGAATGGAAAAGGCCTATAGAAATTGAGGCTCTCAACGGCCTGGTGGTTAAAATGGGTAAGGAATTGAACGTTAGCACGCCACTAAACTTTGCAATATACGCTGCATTAAAGCTGGAACATCAGAAGATTGTGGATCCGTACTGGGCATCGGTAGTTGAAAAAAGCGGTTAGGAAACATATCCTTCTAATGGAAAGCATTCCCTCTGGAGATTTGATTCTGAGGTCGAAAAGCCATGAAGGATTATTATAAAATCCTGGGTATACCGACTGATGCAAGTCCAGATGCCATACACAGGGCTTACAAAAAGGCGGTAAAAAAGTACCATCCTGATGTTGCGGAGACGGGAAGCCATGAACGATTCTTGGAAATTCGGGAAGCGTATGAAACATTGAGTAATCCTCAGAAAAGAAAGGAATACGACAGAAAGCGAAATATAGCTTATTACAACAGCCTCAGACGTGATAACCTTGGCAAAGTTCGACAGCTTGAGCCCATACAGGTTTTGAGGGCCGAACTGATTCTGACTCCTGAGGAAGCCTATCGTGGCGGCATTTTTACAGTAGAAATACCATGGGTGGTTCCATGTCCCCTGTGCAGCGGGGACTGGCGACTTTCTTGGAGTTGCATCAATTGCAACGGTTTTGGCTACGTGAACGTTCGAGCGGAAGTTGAAATCAAGGTGCCACCAAGAGTACTCCCAGGAATGGTTATAATTAAAAAGTGGATAGGGCCTCACGGAAGGGAAGTAAGGTTGGAATTGGTCTGCAGAATCAGGAGACCGAGCGGCTTCTACAAGTGCATGCTGTGGTGAATTTGGAACCAGGGGAGGAAATACCGGATGTATGTGGTGATCATGGCTGGAGGGTCCGGAACCAGGTTTTGGCCTCTAAGCAGGCAGAAACACCCCAAGCAGTTTCTTGACATAATCGGCGGCAAACCGATGCTGCGCCAAACTTACGAGCGTATAAGCGAACTGGTGCCGGATCGCAATGTATTTGTCGTTGTCGGTAAGAGTCACGAACAAGAAACAAAAAAAATCCTGGCCGATAAGAAAGACATCCACATCCTGGTCGAGCCCTTCGGTAGGAACACGGCGCCCTGCATTGGGCTTGCTGCCATGGTAATATCGCAGCAGGGCAACGATCTTCCGATTGTAATCCTTCCCGCCGATCATTTTATCGCTCAACCAGATGTGTTCCGTTCCGACATTCAGAAAGCGGGAGACCTGGCCGGAAAAACAAATTGCATAGTAACAATTGGCATCGTGCCAGTCAGGCCTGAAACCGGTTATGGTTACATAGAACGAGAATCCGAAAAGATAGAAAACGGTATATACCGGGTGAAATCCTTTGTGGAAAAGCCTGATTTTGAAACTGCAAAAAGATATCTAGAGTCTGGGCGTTACTTCTGGAACGCCGGGATATTTGTGGCTCGTCCCAGTGTGCTGCTCGGAGAATTTGAAAAGCACATGCCTGATTTTTATTCGAATCTCGTCCGACTGGCCGATCACATTGGAAAGGAAGATTTCAAAACCTACCTTGAAGCTCTGTATGAAAAAGCACCAAACATTTCCTTCGACTATGCCATAATGGAAAAAACGGAAACGGAAGTGTATGTTGTGCCATCGGCTTGTGGATGGAGCGACGTTGGATCGTGGTACAGTCTTTATGAGCTTCGCGCCACAAGGGAAGGGGACGACAAAGGCAATTTGCTGGACGGTAGCGGAAAGTTCTTTAATTGCCGCAACTGCTTCGTTATGAATCGCGGAACACAGTGGATTGCCATGCTTGGCCTCAAGGATGTGCTGATAGTCAATACGGATGACGCAATACTCGTGGCCGACCTGAAAATGCATCAGCAGGTAAGAAAAATCACAGAACACCTCAAGCAAAGCGATAAAGATGAACTCTTGTAGCACAGAATGGCAATTCTGCCCTTTGTGTGGAAAATTCGTAAGAGGCGGCGAAAGGCAAAAGGGTGTTAGGTTCATCTGCACCGGTTGTGGCAGGGTCTTTTATAGGAATCCGACTGTAGGAGTGGCGGTCATTTTGCTGGAAGGAGATAAAATTCTTTTCGTCAGACGAAAAGGTTCTTACAGGGGAATGTGGTGTATTCCCTGTGGACATGTGGAATGGGGAGAAGACATCAGGGAAGCGGCGGTAAGGGAGTTCGAAGAAGAAACGGGGCTCAGGGTTGAGCTCGGTCCGGTTTTCGCCGTATATTCAAATTTTCATGATCTCGAACATCAAACTGTTGGCGTGTGGTTTTTGGGAAAGCGAACAGGTGGATCCCTTAGAGCAGGCTCTGACGCAGAAGAAGCCGTTTTCTTCCCCGTTACCAAGCCGCCCGAACCAATGGCTTTTCCCACAGACCTTTTAGTCTGCAAAAAGCTAGAGAAATTCATAAAACTTCCAGAAATCAAAGAATGCTTTTATAGGCTCTGGAATCTTGACTCAGGGGAAGATTATGAATGAAACGTGGCTGGTCACTGGTGGAGCGGGCTTCATCGGGTCCAACTTCGTCCATTTTGTAAGGGCAAATCGCCCCGATGTTCGTATTGTTAACCTCGATAAGTTAACATACGCTGGGCACTTAGAATCCATACGAGAATTCCTGGATGATCCTATGCACATTTTCGTCCATGGAGATATAGCAAACAGAGAGCTTGTCAGATATCTTCTGAAAATTTTTGAAGTTACAAAGGTTGTGAACTTTGCGGCCGAATCTCACGTGGACCGGAGCATTGAAGGCCCGGCTGCCTTTGTGGAAACCAATGTGGTTGGAACCTTCAACCTGCTGGACACCTGCCGTAACTACTGGACCAATCTTCCGGAAGAAGCCCGGAAAAATTTTAGATTCCTTCATGTGTCCACCGATGAGGTTTACGGTTCATTGGGACCGGATGGTTATTTTACCGAAGAGACAAAGTATGCGCCCAACAGCCCCTACGCCGCATCAAAGGCCGCATCAGATCACTTTGCCAGAGCTTATTACAAAACCTATGGTTTTCCCGTTATCATAACCAATTGTTCGAATAATTATGGCCCTTATCAATATCCGGAAAAGCTCATACCACTGACACTGCTCAATGCCGTAGAAGGTAGGGAACTTCCCATTTACGGGGATGGACAAAATGTGCGGGACTGGCTGTACGTGATGGACCACTGTGAGGCCCTCTGTATGGTGCTTGATAGGGGGCGAGTGGGTGAACAGTATAACATAGGTGGAGAAAGCGAGAAAACGAACATTGAAGTAGTCCGGACAATATGCAGGATTCTTGAGGAATTTACGCCGGTGGAAAAGAATGATTTGCTTATCAAAAGAGGAGTAAAGATAGATTCCTATGAGGACCTTATACGTTTCGTGCCGGATCGCCCGGGACATGACAGACGGTATGCTATGGACATTAGCAAAATTAAAAACGAGCTGGGGTGGTTTCCGAGAGAATCATTTGAAACGGGTCTGAGAAAAACCGTAAAATGGTATCTTGACAATATGGACTGGTGTAACAGCGTCACCGAAGGGCTTTACGATAGGCGTCGTCTTGGCCTTATCTGAACGGAGGAAAAGCCCGTGAAAGCTCTTGTCCTTTCAGGGGGTGCAGGCACAAGGTTAAGACCTCTTACCTATACGGGAGCAAAACAACTGGTCCCCGTGGCCAATAAGCCGATACTGTTTTACGTAATAGAAAATATTGTTGCGGCCGGGATAAGGGACATTGGAATCGTTATCGCTCCTGAAACGGGCAAAGAAGTGAAGGATCGAGTGGGAGACGGAAGCCGGTGGGGTGTGGATATTAACTATTTCCTTCAGGAAAAACCTCTGGGGTTGGCTCATGCGGTTCTTGTAGCCAAGGACTATCTGGAGGAAGGCCCGTTTTTGATGTATCTGGGAGATAATCTCATAGGGTCCAGAGTCACCACCGAAGTCAAAGAATTCGCAAATAGAGAGGACCTTGCTGCGTCCATATTTCTAAAGCAAGTGCCTAACCCTAAATCTTTTGGAGTGGCGGTAATTGACGAAGATGGCAGGGTTATTGATCTGGTGGAAAAACCTGAAGTGCCCCCATCCGATTTGGCTCTGGTGGGTATATATCTTTTCAGACCCGTCATATTCGATGCTATTGCCAACATAAAACCTTCGAAACGTGGTGAATTAGAAATCACGGACGCAATATCGTGGCTTATAAAAAATGGTTACAACGTCCAGAGCCATCGCGTTGAGTCCTGGTGGTTGGACACTGGGAAAAAGGATGATCTCCTGCTGGCAAATGATACCGTCATGGACGAATGGCTTCAAACAGACATTCGGGGAGTTGTCGACTCTGGTAGCAGGATTACGGGAAGAGTTGTCGTAGAAGAAGGTGCCCATCTTGAGCAATCTGTTGTCAGAGGGCCTGCTATCATTGGGGCGGGATCGCATTTAGTAAAAGCAACAATAGGACCTTTTACGGCTATCGGGCCAGATGTTCGTATAGAACAATCAACGGTGGAGCATTGTGTTATTATGGAAGGGTGTGTTATTCAAAATATACCGAGGCTCGAGCATTCTGTACTCGGAAGACGCGTTCATGTAAGACCTACGCCAAGGAATCAAGAGTCTTTGTGCCTTATGGTTGGCGACGATTGCGTGGTAGAAATTGGAAGGTGAAAAACGTCAACGGTGGTTAGACTTGGTAATAGGCTTTGAACTTGTGAACCCGATTTAAAGAAAAGGAGTGCGAGATGGGATTCGGAGAATTTCTGGCAGTTGAATTGAAACGAAGTGTGTCCAGTATGCTTCCATGGGATATCCCCTGGTATGATCCAAGTCATGCCGTGTTCTTTACGGCTCTTTATGCTGTACTGACTGTGCTGGCGCTTGGACTTGCGTGGGCATTGATTGCAACCATTCTGAGGCTCAAGAAAGATGAATAGATGAGCATCGACCGGAAAGGAGAGGACAATGCATCCAAAGGTGTTCCGTGAATACGATATCCGTGGAATTGTGGGAAGTGAAATCCTCGACGATGATGTGATAACTCTGGGAAAGGCGTTTGGAACCTACATGGCTCGTCAGGGCAAAAGCCGTATTGTGGTCGGCCGAGACTGCCGTCTTAGCTCGGACCGATTCAGAGACCTTCTCATAAAAGGATTAACCACCGCGGGTATGGATGTAGTCGACTTGGGTGTGTGTCCCACTCCTGTTTTTTACTTCGCCATAAGACATTTAAACCGTGAAGGTGGAATGATGATAACGGCAAGCCATAATCCACCTGAGTATAACGGTTTCAAGATATGCAACGGCTACGATACCATATCTGGCCCTGAGATCCAGAAGCTTCGTGCAATTATGGAAGAAGGTAATTTCGTTTCCGAAAATGGAAGTGTATCCACTTACGACATAATAACGCCCTATACAGAGTACATTCTCAAAAACATAAAAATGCCGAGGAAGCTCAGGGTGGGACTGGATGCAGGTAACGCCACAGGAGGTCCCGTTGCTTTGCCTTTGCTACAAAAACTTGGCTGTGAAGTTTATCCGCTTTACTGTGACATGGATGGCACATTTCCAAACCATGAGCCAGATCCAACGGTGCTGGAAAACCTGAAAGACTTGATCGAGCTGGTAAAGAAAGAGAAGCTTGACGTTGGCATAGCTTATGATGGCGATTGCGACCGGCTGGGTGTTGTGGATCACAACGGCAACGTAGTTTACGGTGATAAGCTAATGATTATCTTCGCCAGGGAAATCCTAAGCAGAAAACCGGGGGCCATTTTCATATCGGAAGTGAAATGTTCAAAGACATTATACGAAGACATAGAGAAACGGGGCGGCAAGATTATAATGTGGAAAACCGGACATTCGCTTATAAAAGCCAAAATGAAGGAAGTTCAGGCCGAGCTTGCTGGTGAAATGAGCGGGCATATGTTTTTTAAGGACCGTTACTTTGGCTTTGACGACGGAATTTATGCTTCATGCCGCCTGCTTGAGATACTGTCAATCACCGGGAAAACAATACCTGAACTGTTGGAAGGAGTACCCCAGACTTACACAACCCCTGAGATAAGGGTTGATTGTCCTGACGAAGTAAAGTTTCAGGTGGTTGAAAAAGCAAAGGAGCTTTTCAAGGAGCGAGGCTACGACATAATAGATGTTGATGGAGCGAGGATTGTCTTTCCCGATGGATGGGGCTTGGTGCGCGCATCCAATACTCAGCCAGTGCTGGTGTTGCGTTACGAAGCAGATACACCGGAGCGGCTTGAGGAAATCAGAAACATTGTTGAAAAAACAATTGAAGAGGCGAAGGAAATGTTGAAACAAAAGGTGTAGCTCATGCGTTTATGGCGTTTTTGGTGGGATGAGTGGTTCAAAGAGGAACAAAGGAGGTGCTTATGAGGCTCAATTGTAACAAAACGATTTTTGCCGCGATGATAGCACTGTTAACTATCTTTGTAATGACTTGTCCTACTCTGGCCCAGAATAAAGCAGTCCAAAAACAAGAAAAAGCTCAAACACAACAGGTTCAGCAGTCAGAACAAGCCAAGCTGAACATTAACACTGCAACTCAGGCCGACTTGGAGAAACTACCAGGAATAGGCCCGGTACTGGCCGAAAGAATCATAAAATATCGCGAAGAACATGGCCCCTTTAAAACAATTGATGAAATACAAAACGTAAAAGGTATTGGAAAAAAGAAGTTTGAAACCATAAAGGACCTCATCGCTGTTGAATAGGTAATCCTACACGTTCTCGACGAAAAAGAAAGCCGGTTAGCTTTTCCGCTAACCGGCGATTATTGCTTTTTCGAAATGCGGTAAAATGCAGCCACCTTTTGGTAGCGGGGGGAGGATTTGAACCTCCGACCTTCGGGTTATGAGCCCGACGAGCTACCTAACTGCTCCACCCCGCGCCAAGTGCACTTCTTATTTATTCCTTTATAACGAGATTGTCAACCGTAACAATTTCATTGTTAGCAACACATTAATTGTCCGGTTTTTGTAGCACATAGATTGTCCGATTTTGGGTTGTAGCGATGGCAGGTGTGGAGGTGTTTTTTACGTGCCATCGTACTACTCCTTACTGACGTTGCTTAACAAGGGGGGCGCCGAGAATGGGCCCGCCATGTAGCTCGTCGGAGGCGCCCCCCGCAGCCGATTTTTTATTCTCTTCAAT
>JAFDGW010000038.1 GCA_019309115.1 Deltaproteobacteria bacterium | reverse complement strand
CGAGGTAGTTTGCTTGATTCCAGAGCTTTCCAGCGTGGTAGGTGAGGTGTCCAAGTATTATCTGCTGTTCTTCTGTCAAGTTGTTTAATTCTAGGACTATTGCTCTTTTTGTTTTCATCTCTGCGGTTGTAGTTTACATTCACGGTTGTTTAGTTTCAAGGTGCTAACGCACCTGCGGGCTTTCACCCTCTCCCCTTACGGAAGGGGTCTTCCCGCCCGCAAAAGATAAAAATCAACAAAAAATGATAAAAACGCTTTGACTTTAATGACATTCAAGAGGTCAGAGGTTCGACTCCCCTCAGCTCCACCAAGAAAATCAATAACTTACACGGACGCAAAAGTATCAAAGCCTGTTTTTCCTTATGTTGAAGAGTTCTACAGCATTTAGCCCAGATATCTTTTCTTTTTCTTCCGAGGTTAAACCTGCAGCGTTCATCTCTGAAAAATATTTATCCGGCTTAAGCAACGGATAGTCGGTTCCAAGAAGAATTCGGTCTGCCCCGACTATCTGGCATGCTAGCTTATAAACGCAGGGTTTATAGAGGAAAGGCGATGCAGCCGTGTCGAAGTAGGTATTCTTGAAAACATTATCAACTTCCTTTTTAAGGCTACCGAAAAAGAAAATTCCACCGCCCCAATGAGCCAGAATGACTGGAACGTCGGCGCAACGTTTTAGGATTTCATAATAAAAAGCGAGTCCATAAGGCGCTTTGCCAGGATAAGAATGTCCAATGGGTTCATTGGCGTGTATTAACATAACTTTTCCATGCCGTCGCACCACATCTGCGATACGCCCGTAAGCTGCTATTGCTTCATCGGTGGATGCTTCCCCGTATATTGCCAGCTCACCCGCACCCATGGCTCCACTTTCAAGACATCTTGCGACTTCAAATTCGGCCTCTTTAGTCAAAGGAAACACACAGGCCAGAGGTATTAATCTCCCGTCGTATTTGGCGGCGCTTTCCAGAATGTAATCGTTATGCCGCTTTGTCATCTCCATGCTTTCCCATGGAAAGCCAAAGGTAACAGCAACATCTATGCCCAACTCATCCATCATGGTTATCAGTCCCTCCGCTGTAACTATTTTTGCCTTTGGACTACCGTATAGCAACCTAAAAGCTGGCTCGTTGTCGAAAAAGGCTTCGCGGTTGGAAACAACTTCTGGCGGGAAAATATGGGTATGAACATCTATTTTCATCAGTTCATTACCTCCATGAATGAACATGCCTATGAAAAATCATAAAACCAAACAACACCTAGTAATTCTAAGATGCTTTATCCTACATGGTAGCAGTCCAATTGCCTTTAAGTAATTAAAAGGCCACAATATCAACCACTTATGAGACCACTTACCCGACATGACATCCGTAACCGCATCGGCTATTTCCTGACCATAAAGACGGAAACATAAATCGCGCAGGCGTGGTCGTTTATACACGACTTTCGCAAGAAAAGCACTCCATGGATAGTCTTTCCACAACATCCTTCCCAAAGCTTGTCGATACAGTTTTTCCGCTTTGTCCTTAGCTAGGTCAGCTTTACTTATAGCACGGGCTACCAATTCACCACTCGTCAGTGCGCCGGTCAAGCCCTCTGCAACGATTGGGTCAACCCAGCCGAGGGAGTCTCCAACGAAGAACAAACCATCATGACAACAGTACTTCTTCCTAGGCCTAATGGGGATGAAAGCTCCTTGAACACTACGAACCCTTTTCCAGTCAAAGCCTAAATAAGTTACGTAGCTCTTAAGTGCCGAAAGAATGGAAGATTTTCTATGACATGTCAGAACTCCTACAGAATAGTGACCACTTTTTGGAAAAACCCATCCGTAGCCACCGTGAAAGATATCAAAATCAAACCTGGCCTGTTCTTCAATTGCCTCCGGTTTTCTAACGTCGATTCTGGCCTCCACCGCCGGAATCAAAACTCGTTCATC
Source organism: Deltaproteobacteria bacterium (assembly GCA_019309115.1). GTDB lineage: Bacteria > Desulfobacterota > Syntrophobacteria > Syntrophobacterales > Thermodesulforhabdaceae > JAFDGW01. The sequence goes on along the minus strand of JAFDGW010000038.1, from coordinate 18,359 downwards.
AGGCACGCCCAGCAAGCGACTTGTTCGGGAAGTGGCCCCATCCGCTGCAATCAAAAAAGGAGCACGGAACGATCCTTTCCCACATTCAATATGAAACAGCCCATTCACCTTTGTTACATTTTTCACCTCGGCCCCTGCAACAAAGGAGCAACCTGCGTTAATGGCCATCTCCAATAAGGCTACGTCAAAACGCTTACGGCTAACCATGCTAATGATGGGATATTCTCGCCATATCTGAAAAGTCAGGTGGCTTTTGACAAATGATAGTAAAACATTATAGCAAAATCGTTCCACTGCGTGTAGGGCAGTTCGTGGAACCAAGGACAAAGCCCTGTACACCAATCCACCGCCGCAAACCTTCTTTCTGGGAAATTTTGTCTTGTCCAGGATTGCTACCTTGATTCCCTTCTTGGCAAGATTTCTAGCGGCCGTAGTTCCAGAAGGCCCTGCTCCGATCACAACAACGTCATACAACCTGTCAGCCATGCTTCACCTGTTTTCAAACAATCCCGTAAACAATAAGCTAATGGTTTCAAGCTTGATAATTCATAGACGATTTTTTGTAAAAAGTGAATGTGGCGAGTCTTTTTTCGTTCAGCAAGCAAGTAAAGCAATAATGCTCATTATGGAACCACAATTTCCGAGGAAGGTTTTTCGAGAGGTACTTTCTACCATATTGACATGTTACGTTACACCCAGTATGTGTCTCTTGCAATGAACTACAGAAGCTGAGGCGAATTGCTTGGTAAATCATCCCATTGCGGGTTTCGACGCAAGTATATGAGGGGCTTTATAAGGATTAAGTTGCTGATGTTTGTGCAACTTTAACATTATTCGGCTGAGGAAGGTATTTTTACTCAATGATAAGCGTTAACGAACTTAAGAAGTGCGAGTTTTTCCGGGATTTTGATGATTCAGAACTTGTTCAGTTGGCTAAACTTGCATTTCCTTCGCGCTGGAACGAAGGAGAATTGATTTTCCGATCCAAAACTCCCGCCCAGCACCTTTATACTCTTAAAAAAGGTGCAATACTACTCGCATATCCGAATGGAAGGTCTATCGTAGTAGAAAAACCTGGGGACACACTAGGGTGGTCTACCCTGGTAAGTCCTTTTTACCATACGGCAACGGCAATATGCTTAACGCCCGTTGAACTGATAGGTTTTTCCAAAAAAGACCTCTTTACCCTAATGCAAATGGACGCGAACCTCGCACAGCGCATTGTACAGAAAATCATCCCGGTAATGCAGCAGCGGAGACCCTATCGCCGGCCATCATCTCCTAAACAACTGGAGGAATGCCAATAATGTATGGATTGAAAGCGATAACTGCGGCCCAGGGATGGACCATTGCATTTCTTGGGATAGCTGTGGTTTTTTCTACCCTGGCCTTCTTAGCCTTTATCATGGCACACCTTACCTGGTTGTTTGACATGGTTGAGCGTATTCCTAGGTTCTTTTCAAGTAAGAGGGACAAGGTACTCACTCCAAAGAGTATGCCTCCAAGAACTCAACCACATGAAAGCGAAAAAAAAGTCCAGGTCATGTTGACCGAGGATGAAAAGGAGGCTTACAGGTTTTTCGAACTTCTTACGGGCAAATTAGGTGAGCCATTTTCTTTGCAAGAAGTGTTAGAGCGGGCTGAAGAACTGGGTCTGAGACGGCCTCATTATGGTCTCTACCAGTTGCTCAAAAAGGGTTTGATAAAAGAATGTGAGGGTGAATGTCTTGGCTTTTACTGCTGGAGTCGAAACGTTGAAGTAGTAGAAGAAATAAGGAATAGGTCAAAAAAAGACAGGTAAAGACCTATGGAGATGATTCTTGATTTCATCAGTAACACGGGCTTTGCGATGGCGGATTATCGCCATGTTATAATGATCTTGGTGGGTTGCCTGTTCATCTACCTTGGCATTGCCAGACATTATGAACCACTTTTGCTTATCCCTATAGGGTTCGGCATACTGATGGGTAATGTGCCCGTATTCAAGGGGCTAGGCCTTGGGATTTATGAAAAAGGCAGTGTTTTGAACTACCTTTACTTCGGGGTCCGCCAAGGTATATATCCTCCGCTTATTTTCCTAGGCATAGGGGCCATGACAGACTTTTCGTACATGCTAGCCCAACCGAAGTTGATGCTTCTGGGTGCTGCAGCTCAACTTGGTATTTTTACGACCTTCCTCTGTGCTCTGATGCTGGGATTTGCTCCCAACGAGGCCGCATCGATAGGAATAATAGGCGGTGCAGACGGACCTACGGCCATTTTTCTTTCCGCAAAACTTGCGCCGGAATTAGTTGGACCCATTGCAATAGCAGCCTATTCATACATGGCCCTCGTTCCGGTGATACAGCCTCCCATAATGAAACTGCTCACCACTCGTGAAGAACGCCTCATTCGCATGAAAGATCCCAGGCCGGTTAGCAAAAGGGAACGAATCGTATTTCCTGTGGTAGGTTTTTTGTTATGTTGTTTTCTGGCTCCAGCAGCACTACCCCTGTTGGGCATGCTTTTTTTCGGAAATCTTCTAAAGGAATGTATGGTCGCTGATCGGCTGGCTCATACTGCCAGAACGGCAATAATTGACGCCGTTACGATTCTTCTGGGCATAACAGTAGGTGCATCAACTCAGGCCGACGTATTTCTTACCAAGAAATCCATAGGGATATTTTTTCTTGGTGCAGCCTCGTTTATGATAGCCACCGCTGGAGGAATTTTATTCGCAAAACTTATGAACCTTGTATCCAAGGAAAAGATTAATCCGCTTCTCGGGGCGGCTGGTGTTTCTGCAGTACCGGATTCCGCTCGAGTGGTTCAGCTAATCGGAAATCGGGAAGATCCCAACAATTATCTTTTGATGCACGCTATGGCACCAAATATAGCGGGAGTCATCGGTTCTGCGGTAGCTGCAGGCGTTCTCTGGTCATTCATGATGTAGGTGGAAGTAATAGTCAGTAGGTATGATGCTTTCATAAAAGGGGAGCGAAGTGATGGCCGCTCCCCTGAAAAAATAGTTTATATTTTTTCTAATCCGTTAAATCCGTTTTCCGCTGCAAAATAGCGGTTGAAAGCATTAACATAGGCTCTCGCGCTAGCTTCTACCACGTCGGGACTAGTACCAATTCCGGAAAAAATGGTGTCATCTATTTCCACTCGAACCATCGCTTCTGCTAATGCGTCCGTGCCAGTGGTAACGGCCTTGAGGTCGTAATCTCTTAGCTTTGCGGACTTCTTGATGATCTTCTCAATTGACCTGAAAACAGCATCAACGGGACCGTTTCCAATGGCCGATTCGGTTATCTTTTCTTCTCCCCTGAGCAAAGTTACTGAGGCCATGGGCACAATGGTATTTCCGCTCATGATTTGTAAACTGTGGAAAGAAAAAGTCTCAGGAACCTTTGTTAATTCCACCTCAACAATGGTGATCAAATCTTCAGATGTTACCTCTTTCTTGCGGTCTGCAACATTGAGGAATCGTTGATAGACTCGTTCAAATTGTTCTTCGCTCAGGTTGAAACCAACCTGAATTAATTGATGCCTTAAGGCTGCCCTGCCGGATCGAGCGGTTAGAACTAACTTATGATCCTTTATTCCAACATCTTCAGGTTTCATTATCTCGTAGGTTCGCCTGTCCTTGAGTATACCGTCCTGATGAATGCCAGAGCTGTGAGCAAAAGCGTTGGCTCCGACGATGGCCTTGTTGGGCTGAACGGGGATATTCATTGTACGGCTGACCATTCTGCTGGTTTTGTAGATTTCGCGTGTGTTTATCTCCGTGTAGGCATCGTAGTGCTGAGGACGGACCTTAAGAGCCATTACGATTTCTTCTAGTGCAGCGTTTCCAGCACGTTCGCCTATTCCATTAATGGTGCATTCAACTTGTTGCGCACCGTTTCGAATTGCCGCAAGGGTGTTTGCAACGGCTAATCCGAGGTCGTTATGGCAATGAACGCTGAGGATAACGTTATCCAAAGCGGGCACTTTTTCTTTAAGGCGCTTTATTAAGTCTCCAAATTCTTCAGGAATGGCATACCCTACTGTATCCGGGATATTAACGACCGTTGCTCCCGCTTTTATCACCGATTCAACAACGCGGCACAAATAGTCAAAATCAGTCCTTGACGCATCTTCGGTCGAATATTCCACATCTTCGCAGTATTTTTTTGCATATTTTACCATTTCAACAGCCTGTTCTAAGGCTGATTCACGGTCTCGTCTGAGTTTTTTCTGAAGGTGTATGTCAGAAGAGCCAAGAAAGACGTGAATTCTTGGTTTTTCAGCGCTTTTAACGGCTTCCCATGCAGCATCTATATCTTCTTTAACTGCCCGGGCAAGCCCGGCAATTATGGGACCTTTAACTTGTTCCGCTACAGCCTTAACGGCCTGTAAATCTTCAGGGGAGGAGCACGGAAAGCCGGCTTCGATAACATCAACACCCAATAAGGCGAGCTGTTCGGCAATTTCCAGTTTCTGGCGCTTATTTAGCTTGGCTCCAGGCACCTGCTCACCATCTCTCAAAGTTGTGTCGAATACATATATCTTTCTGGCCATAACTCCACTTCTCCTTTGTTCTTGGATGGTTACTCCATATCGGGATAACATCTGCAAACGCAACAGTTATAATAGCTGAGTCAGCCAAATCCGGTCGGGAGTAAAGCCCCATGGAAACACCTCCTTTTTTATTGTGTTGACATTGAGCCAAATAAAAAAGGCCACGGGTGGGAACCCGTGGCCTTTTTGGAGCCGGCGGTCATTTCTTCAACCAGGCGACCGCACACGCACGCCATCGGGTCCCCGGACCGGGGCCAGATATAAGCTAAGAAGAAGCAACAAAGCCAAGTTTAAACTTCTATGCACGGTCACCACTTTTCTCCTTCCACTTCTTCAATAGTAATATCTATATTACCCAGCTTCACCGTTCAAGGCAATAGCTTATTCCTTGAGCATTGATTTAATCAACCTGTCGTCTTATGAAAGTCGGTATGTTCAGATCTTCCTCGTCAGCAATAGCCTTCCGAAATCTTCTGAATATTGAACGCCTTTTGTTATTACGCCGCGCCCAGTTCTCTTCTGTCTCATTCTCTTCTTCCCTCTGCCTCAACCCTCCCTGCCGTTCAATAGTTGGGATTTCTAGGTATTCGTAATCAGGATCTGGAATCATACTAGACGTGGCTGCCTCAGACTGCCTCGGACGAACTCGAATGACCCTGCCAGATTCCCCCCTGGTTTCCTGCTTTTTCTTTACCGCTGCGCCAATGCCCGTAGCAATAACGGTGACTCTTAGTTCCTCACCTATGTTCTGGTCTATGGCCGTTCCCAAGTAAATGTCAGCTTCTTCATCCACTTCGCTGTTAATTATGCTGGATATTTCTTCAAACTCATGCATTGTAAGATCCGGCCCGGCTGTTATGTTGACTAGAATGGCCTTAGCTCCTTGAATTGACACATCTTCAAGCAATGGGCTGGAAATAGCCTGAGTAGCCGCCTCGGAAGCTCTATTTTCTCCGCGACCGATTCCAGTTCCCATAAGTGCCATTCCACCCATATCACTCATAACGGCTTTAACATCGGCAAAGTCCACGTTTATGTAACCGGGATTAACTATCAAGTCAGAAATACCCTTGACCGCATATAGAAGAACATCATCTGCCTTCTTGAACATCTCAAGGAAGGTTGCTCTTTTGTCGGATAACGTGGTGAGACGATCATTGGGGATGGTTATTATGGTGTCCACGACTTCTTCAAGTTTTGCCAATCCCTCCATGGCGTTTCTCATTCTGGGGCGCCCCTCGAACGAAAAAGGTTTCGTCACAACAGCAACGGTTAAAGCTCCGAGTTCTTTACAAACCCTTGCCACAATAGGTGCTCCGCCCGTTCCAGTACCACCCCCCATGCCGGCAGTGATAAAAACCATATCGCTGTCCTCAACTTCTTCTCTTATCTTATCAATATCTTCCTCTGTGGCTTTGGCACCCAATTCAGGGTTTCCGCCGGCTCCCAGTCCTCGGGTTGTGTTTGTACCAAGAAGAATTTTTACCGGGGCACTGCACTTCTTGAGAACCTGGTAGTCGGTGTTGGCTGCTATGAATTCAACACCGTCAAGACCGGCGGCTATCATATTATTTATCGCATTGTTCCCGGCCCCTCCTATGCCAACAACCTTTATGCGGGCCTGTCGCTCTTCAAGTTCCTCTTCCGAGATATCAAAATATTTTTTCTTACTTCCCCTTTTCTCTTCCATTATGCTACTCCTCGTCGTTGGCCTTCCCTAAATTAAAATTCGCCAAACCAGTCGCGGATTCTTTTCACAAATGAAATAAACCATGACCCCAGCCAGGATTCTCCCCTAGAAGCTATATCTTTATAAATTCCACTCTCATCACCTTCCACGTTGGCCAGTACAAGGCCAGCGGCAGTTGAAAAAATAGGATTGTTCACCACATCCTTGAGCCCACTAAAACCATAGGGCACACCTATTCGGACCGGGAGATCAAAGACAGCTTCCGCCAGTTCTTTTATGCCCGGGAGCAAAGCACCTCCCCCTGTCAGTACAATCCCCGCGTGTAGTTGGTCCCCGTATCCCGACCTCGTCAATTCCCAGTCAATAATGGTTAACATTTCCTCTACACGAGCTTCAATAATCTGTCCCAGCAAATAAGGGTCAATCCGCCTACTTCCCTGTCCTCCAACTGGTGCAATTCGAATTTCCTGACTGCGATCGATTTTATCCGCCAAAGCGCATCCATAGGTTTTTTTTATCTTTTCAGCATCTTCGAGCGAAGTTCTAAGTCCTACCGATATGTCATTGGTGATGTGGTTCCCTCCCAGCCCAACGACCGCAGTGTACCTTACTGATCCGCCATGATAAATGGCTATATCCGATGTCCCTCCACCCATGTCAATGACGGCAACTCCGAGCTCCCTCTCGTCTGGGTACAAAACCGCACGGCTCGAAGCAAGAGATTCCAGTGAAAACGTTTCCACATATAGTCCTGCCTTTTCACAGCATTTCTGGATGTTGCGAAGCGCAGTCGATGCTGCTGTTATGATATGAACCTTAGCCTCAAGGCGAACTCCACTCATTCCCAGTGGGTCTATTATCCCCCTTTGATCGTCCACGATGAATTCTTGGGGAATAACATGCAGGATTTCTCTGTCGTAGGGTAGTGCGATAGCCTGCGCTGCATCCATAACACGCTCGATATCCGCACTCATTATTTCACGGTTTTTTATGGCAACCACACCTGTACTGTTTTCCCCCTTAACGTGAGTTCCCGCAATGCCCACGTGGACGCTTTCTATCTTGCAACCAGCCATAAATTCTGCGCCATCGATGGCCTTACGAATTGCCTGCACCGTTCTGTCAATATTTACCACAACTCCGCTGCGCACCCCAAAAGACGGAGATGAACCAATCCCCACAATCTGGACGCCTTCAGATGTTTGTTGTCCAACGACGGCACAAATTTTTGTCGTACCAATATCAAGCCCGACTATCGTGCCCTGGCCTTTTGCCATTCTCGTTCCTTCCCGGCGGGCTTCGCTTTTACAAGAGCGTATTTCTTATACCTCAAATCCACCGTACTTATGTCAACAATTTTTTTTACTTTCTCAAATTCTGCCAACAATCGTTCAAATAGTGCAAACTTATGGGCAAAATTCCCAAATCCCATGATAAAAGTCAATCCATCGATACGTAAAGAAAATCCCGATACATCCCGATAAAAAAATTCAATTGCCCCCTTTTTTTCAAAAGAATCTCTTCGGGATAGAGTTTTAAGAAATGATTTCAGTTTATCTTCAAACTCACCTTTAAGTCTTAAAGACTCGCTAACTTCGCCCAGCGATTCCACGTAAATTTTGTACTTGGCAAACGGACACTCTTTGCAAGTTGCGAACAGGTTTCCTTTTCGGTCGATGTAATAGCAGATATCATCACAAATTGCCACCGTCGGTTTTTTCTCAAAAACCTCAACAACTAAATTCCCGGAGAAATTCCACCTTACTAGAGCTTTCTCTATCCACGGATCTGCCTCCAAGCGATGCCCAAGATCCGGCAGTCTGATGTCCCAAATGGACATGCCCCTGGTTATCCCTAAATCTTTCTTTATGTGGGCGTCAGTAATAATTCGATTTCCACGAACTTCTATACTTTTTATCTTCCATGCGTTGAGCTGCCTCAAGCCCTTATAAAGAAACGCTGAGATAATACTTACTCCCGCTCCGGCCATCAGCAGAAATATCAAAAGGGCAGAGACTTTTTTCCATCCGGAAATGTAGATCATATCAGAAGCCTACTCTTCATCTAGAACAATGACAGTATCCCGTTTCCAATTTTCGTCGTCTTTCTGTAAATGATCCAGATTATAGTGAAGGCCGCGACTTTCCTTTCTTAATATGGCACAACATACTATCATACCTGCAACAACCGCCAGATTTTTTAGCTCCATGGCGTCGGTATTCAGTGGAATGTTTGGCATATGTTCGTATATCTCGCGCTGGATTTGGTCAATGTGGTTCTGAGCAAGCATCAATCTTTTGTCTCGCCTCACAATACCAACGTAATTCCACATAACCTTACGTATAACGTCCCAGTTGTGAGCAATGAAAATCATTTCACTTTGTGCCAGCGCATTTGACACCAGAGGGTATGGAGCATCTCCAACTGACAGGAGAGGAAAAGACTCATCTTTCAAGGTGTTGAAATATTCCGAAACATGGAGATAAGCCTGATGAGAAAAAACCAGAGCTTCTAGTAGTGAATTACTTGCCAGGCGATTCGCCCCGTGCAATCCCGTACAGGCACATTCTCCTATAGCATACAGATTGTCAATGGACGTACATCCATGAATGTCCGTTTTAATGCCGCCGCACATATAGTGAGCCGCCGGCACAACAGGAATTGGTTCTTTTGCCATATTGATTCCTAGTGACAGGCACTTTTCGTAAATGTTGGGAAATCGTTTTATGAGAAAGTCCTTGCTCCTATGGGTTATGTCAAGAAAAACACAATCATCACCTGATTTTTTCATCTCCGTATCGATAGCCCTTGCAACTACATCCCTGCAGGCTAAATCACCAAGGGGATGATAATCCTTCATAAAAGCGCGTCCTCTCTTGTCAATGAGTCGTCCCCCTTCACCTCGAACCGCTTCGGATATAAGAAAGTTTTTGGCTTTTGGATGATAAAGACAGGTGGGATGAAATTGCACAAATTCGAGATTAGCCAGTTCCGCGCCAACACGATATGCCATTGCCAAGCCATCGCCGGTGGCAACATCAGGATTGCTTGTATAGAGATACACCTTACCGGCTCCGCCTGTACAAAGCAAAGTTACGTGCGCCAAAAAAAGATCCACCTCATTGCGTTGCTTATTAAAAACGAAAGCTCCCCAGCACTTCTTGTGGCGTTTACGAAACCGCCTTCCTATGCGCATTCCACTGTATTCGACTACAAGATCCAGGGCAAAATGATCCTCAAATATGTGCACCCTTGGGTGGTTTTCTGCCACACGAATCAGAGCTTGCTCAATGGCGCGCCCTGTCATATCTTCGGCGTGGACTATACGATTCTTTGTATGTCCCCCTTCCCTACCTAGGTCAAAATCCAGGGGATTGTCGCTCCTGCGGCTGAATCTTACCCCCCATTCCACCAGTTCTTTTACCCGCTCGGGGCCAGAACGTACCACCAATTCAACCACATCACGTTTACATAGACCATTCCCGGCGGACAGGGTGTCTTGAATGTGGTTTTCGAAAGAATCATCAGCCCCAAAGGCAGCAGCAATTCCACCTTGAGCGTAGTTAGTGGATGTTTCCAACTTGTCCTTCTTAGTAACAATTGCCACTTCTCCCAAGGATGCCGCCTTTATGGCAAAGGTCAAACCAGCAATCCCACTTCCTATGACCAGAAAATCAAAGCGATACTCCATTCTCCGTGTCCTCCAAGAGATGAGTTATGTTTATCTATGGTATGGAATTCTTCGAAGTATCGTGTAAGCCCTGTAGGTCTGTTCGGCAATGATCAAGCGTGCAAGATCATGCGGGAAGGTCATCGGAGAAAGAGAGAACACAGCGTCCGCCTTTCCAATAACTTCGTCACTCAAGCCAACCGCCCCACCGGTAACCATCCAGACCCTTCCTGTACCCGACAACTCGAGTTTCCCGATATATTTGGCGTATTCTTCTGACGAAACCATTTTACCGCATCTATCCCACACAATCACCGTGCCGTTACCCTTGATAGCTTCCAAAATCCTTTTGCCTTCTAGCTTCATAATGTCCCTGTCAGTTCGGGAGCGTAGAATTTTTTCCTCTTTAATGATCTTCACGCTAACCCTAACGAACCTTTTGAGTTTTTCCAAATAATAATCGAGTTGCCTCTCTATTTCACGAAAGCCAGTTTTTCCGACGAACACAAAACTTATCGTCACCCTTAAGTCTCTCCACGTCTTTTGTAAAAATTTCTTTTCCAATCTTCATAACAGTCCTGTTCAATTGCTTTCCTTATTTGACGGAAAAGCTCCAGATAGTAATGCAAGTTGTGTATAGTGTTCAGTCTGTAGGACAAAAGTTCGCGTGATACATAAAGATGCCTTAAGTATGCGCGGCTAAAATTACGGCAGGTGTAGCAAGAACACAGAGGGTCAATAGGGTTTTCATCCCGAACGAATTCGTTTTTTTTGATGTTAATTTTACCAAAGGAGGTAAAAAGCGTTCCATTTCGAGCATTTCTTGTGGGTAAAACACAGTCAAACATGTCAACTCCAAGTGATACGGCTTCGACAATATCTTCCGGCGTACCAACTCCCATTATGTATCTGGGACTATTCTCGGGAAAATGCGGGAGAATTTGCTCTAGCACCTCGAACATCACTTCTTTGGGTTCCCCAACTGAAAGGCTTCCAATGGCGTAGCCGTCGAAACCCATTTCCATCAGAGCGTCAAGGCATCGGAGCCTAAGATCCACAAACACACTCCCTTGAACAATCCCGAAAAGTGCCTGATCCCTTCGTTCATGTCTCATCTTGCCCCGCTTGGCCCATTCAATCGTGCGCTTTACCGACTGCTCCGCATAAGCCCTCTCCACCGGATAAGGTGTGCACTCGTCGAGGCTCATGGCAATGTCCGAGCCGAGTTTTTCCTGAATTTCCACTGCTTTTTCAGGGGTAAACAAGTGTTTTGATCCGTCTATGTGAGACTGAAACAGTACGCCATCGTTATTAATCTGCCTGATTTTAGCGAGGCTGAAGACCTGAAACCCGCCACTGTCTGTGAGAATAGAACCGTTCCACGAAATAAATCTGTGAAGCCCGCGAAATTGTTCAATCACATCAGTCCCTGGTCTAAGGTAGAGGTGATATGTATTTCCGAGAATTATTTCGCATCCCATGGTTTGTAAGTCGGTAGGGTCCACGCTCTTTACACTTCCCTGAGTACCCACGGGCATGAACACAGGGGTTTCGACGATACCATGAGCGGTAAACATCCTGCCTCGGCGTGCTTTTGACGACGAATTTGTTTTTATAAGCTCAAAACGAAAGCTCACCTCCATGCTCCCTTCAGTTTTACACAATTAGATTACGAAACGAGGACAAATTTATTTGATTATTCGTGAAGGTTCTGAATAAATTGTAAACCTATCAGCTCGCGTATAGCCGATTATCGTTATGCCAAGGGAGCTGGCCAGCTCAACTGCCAGCTTTGTAACGGCGTGTCTGCTTATAAGTATTGGTATTCCTACTTGAGCGGCTTTTATTACGACCTCGGATGTAAGTCTTCCTGTTGTAACAACCAGTTTGTCATCAAGGCTAAGCCCGTCAAGAAAAGCCCTACCAACAAGCATATCTAAGGCGTTATGTCTTCCTACGTCATAGCGATAGTAAATAACTTCACTTGGCGAAGCCAGAAGGCAATTATGCACGCCATGTGTTCTCTTCGAGGAACTGCTCAGGTTGTTTAGCTCGTTCATGAATTTCCACACACCCTCTGCAGCGAGCTTTAACGACGATCGGATCGAGTTTTCCAGCAATTCATCGAGGACTTCACAAAGTACACTACCCTTTGCACAGCCTGAAGTTATTGCCCGCTTTAACCAAAATTTATCCTTCGACCCTCCAGGACCATCATATCTTACATTGACAATCCCCCGTTCTGTATCGACCTCAATTCCCTGAACCCTATCGCGATTTTTAATCCAGCCTTCGGCAATGAAAAAACCCACTGCCAGCTCGTCGAGATGAAAACCAGCACACATAAGGGTTATCATCTGCTCGCCGTTGAAATACAGAGTAACGGGAACCTCGTCGACAATCCAGTGCGATACTACATCGCACCCTGCTGCTTTCCTGCACTGAATGGCTTCAACTAAAACGGCCGGCTCTATTGCTCTTTCCATTTCCGATAATCATCCAGTATTCGTGCGTGATCAAATGCTATATCCGATGGGAGGTTGTCCAAAGGGAAAAAGCGACAATCCCCGGCATCATCGCCAGCCCTAGGAGTTCCACGGGCCTTACCCATAAAAACTACCGATACGGTATGAAACCTCGGATCTCTTTCCGGATCGGAATAAGCTCTGAACTGGCTGTATTTCCAAACTTCCAGCCCTGTTTCCTCCTTCGTCTCTCTCACCATAGCCTCTTCGAGGCTTTCTCCGTATTCGACAAACCCTCCCGGCAAAGCCCATCCATGTGGAGGATTCCTTCTCCTGATAAGCAAAACTTCTCCAGAATCATTTTCAATGATGCAATCTACCGTGAGAAAAGGATTTTTATACACATACACAACATTACCACATCTACTACACCGCACTTCTTTCCTCATTGGCCATCCTCCGGGTTCCCAGAACCCGATCCTGAAAAGGTCAGTTTCAGTGCTGTATCTCAAAAAGTGAACTGATTGAATCTTCGTTATGAATACTCTTAATTGCCTCCGAAAACAGCCTTGCTGCCGACACCACCTTAATTTTTGCGGAAAGCGCCGCTTGAGGTTTAAGGGGTATAGTATCCGTAACAACGACCGTTTCTATGGGTGAGCCTTCTATATTTTCCACTGCATGACCAGAAAGCACCGCATGCGTTACGCAAGCATGAACGGATTTTGCGCCCTTTTTTGCAAGCGCACGTGCCGCTTCGCAGAGAGTTCCAGCAGTGTCAACCATGTCGTCCAGAACAATTGCTATTTTGTCTTTAACTTCACCTATTATGTTCATCGCTTCTGCTTTGTTAGCGTCAATTCTGCGTTTATCAATTAAAGCCAGTCCGGCATGAAGGCGACTTGCATAAGCCCTCGCTCTGGGTACACCACCTGCATCGGGCGATACAATCACGAGATCGTTGTTGAAGTTTTCCTTAATGTATGGCAGCAGCACCGGTGACGCATACAAGTTATCCACGGGAATATCGAAGAACCCTTGTATTTGGCCTGCGTGAAGATCCATAGTAAGAATTCTGTCGGCACCTGCCCTCGATATGAGGTCTGCCACCAATCTTGCGGTTATAGGCACCCTTGGTTTGTTTTTTCTGTCCTGGCGAGCATAGCTATAATAGGGCATGACAGCGGTTATTCTTCGGGCGGATGCCCTTTTGAGGGCGTCTATCATCACCAATAATTCCATAAGGTGGTCGTTTACCGGATGAGATCCAGACTGAACAACAAACACATCTGCTCCTCTGACATTCTCCTGAATTTCAACCCGAATCTCCCCATCACTGAAAGTGGAAACCAGTGCTTTTCCCAATGGTATATCAAGATTTTTGCAGATTTTTTTAGCAAGCTCTGGGTTGCTGTTACCCGTAAATATTTTTAACCCATAGGTCGCCATTTCTTGCTTTCCTCCGTGCCCAATATTCCCCTCACTGAACCACCAGGGTTTCCTGTATGATCTCTTTGGCTGCTTCGATGTAAACCTCGTGTCCGGGCCAGTAAATGAAACGATGACAGTGTGGACAGTTCATAACCATCGTATCCTTTTGAAGTTCAATAAACTGCTGCGGTGGTAAGCTAACATGACATACCTTACAAATTCCCTTTTCCACCGGAGCCACTGCAATTCCACCCTGGCGTGCCATCAAGGATTCGCATCTCCTGCGCACCTGGGGATCCAATTTTTCCTTTATCTCTTTCTGTGCTTTTTCAACGGCTTCAACCTTGGCATCAATAGACAACGTAGCTTCATCAAGCTCGGTCAGTTCTTGCTTTAGCCGACTCCGGCGCTCCTCTACTTCCTTACCCAACCGCTTTACTTCTTTGGAAAGAATTTCAACCCTTTCCATGCACTCCAGCACTTTATCCTCTTTTTCAACTATTTCCACCTTAAGATATTCCTGCTCTTTCAGTAGGGCTCTGTATTCCTCATTGGTTTTAACTTCCCTTTCCTTTTGTATACAGCGAGAGAGTTTCTGTTCCAATTCGGCAATTTCTTTTTCCAAATCCTTGTGATGCTTTTGTAAATTCTCTAGTTCCGCTTTTTTCATTACGTATTGAGCCTCAAATTCCTGAAATTCTCGTTCCTTTCTAATCTTGAGTTTCGGGATTTCTTCCTTTTCCTTTAACAGGGCCTTTTTTCTATCTTCCAAGGCCTGAAGCTGGATGAGATATTTCAATTGTTCATTCAAAGCTCATCCTCCTCCAACCACTGTTTTTCGTAAATATCGGCTTCCAACCTGGCCGGAAGGAATTGCACTCGTGCGTTGTTCGCCTGCGCCTTTTCTTGGAGAAGCGCGGCAATTCTTTTCACTACCGGTTTCTCCGAACCGAAATGGCCAATTGTTATCAAGTCGAGTCCTGAAAACAGGGCATGCTGGGCATCGTGGTATTTTATTTCGCCAGAGATAAAACACTGAGCTCCCATCACGATAGCCTGTGGAATTAGTGCCCCTCCACTACCTGTACAAATGGCAATTCGCTTTATCCGTCGTTTTTTATCGCCCACCACCGATATCTGCTCAGGAGGAACAATGGTAGTAAGTTTTTTGCATAACTCTGTGATTGAAACTTCCTCTGGAAGCTCACCTGATACCCCCAGCCCCATGTAACCTGGCTTATCAATACAGGAAGGGTTAACTTCAATGGGAACATAGGCACTCAGCCCCAGAACCTCCGCCAGCACGACATTTGTGCCTTCTCGTGAAGCATCCAGGTTTGTATGGGCAACAATCAACGAAATGTTCGATTTTATAAGCTCGCAAACAAGGCTTGCGGGATATTCACTATACTTCAGGGAACTCAATGGCTTGAAAATAAGTGGATGGTGCGTGATGATACATGAAGCACCAAGGGATTTGGCTTCCTTTATTACCTGAGGAGTTAGGTCAAGTGCTATCAGTACTGTCGATACATCAGCAGCCGGATCACCAACTTGCAATCCTACATTGTCCCACGATTCGGCACAATCAAAGGGAGCAATTTCATCCAGCCATTTCAGGATCTGTCGAACCGTTACCACAGCACTTTCCCCAAAAAAACAGGGGGTATTCATATAGAATACCCCCTTCCTACATACCCAAAGGGTTACAGCCAGATTTTGGCTGCGAATACTTTAGTTTACACCGCGTACTGCCTTCCTCTTCCATGAATCTATTTGTTGCCGTCTCTATTTCTGCTCAGTTTCAGTTCACATTAATTGAATGGTCGGGGCGAGAGGATTTGAACCTCCGACCCCCTGCTCCCAAGGCAGGTGCGCTCACCAGACTGCGCTACGCCCCGGTCATTTCCTTAGCGGCAAATGGGTAACACATAACAATGAACATTTCAACTTTATCTTTGGAAATGTTTGAAAAACTAACACGTGGCACATTTGAGCTGTCCAGCAATGGCATCGACGCGAGCGGCAACACTAGTTGAAACTCCCCAAAGCTACGACACGATATGCTCCTTAAACATCAACTGGACGTACGGAACCACTATGGATCACTTCCCAAATGAATCCAACCTGTCTAGCTGTAGGAGCTTGGGCTTCTTGACAAAAAGGTGGCAGAAAGCTGCCATAATAAGGCCGTGTGAGATTTCACCTTTTCGGATCAAATCAGCCACCAGATCCAGGGGAATTGTTATCACCTCAATGTCTTCCATTTCGTCCAGTTGCTGACTCTTTTCCTTGCGGGCATCGCAAGCCAGGTATGTGTAGCATTTATTGGTCTGGATCGCGGGATTCGGAAAAACGGTGCCTAGAAGTTCAAATTTTTCGGCAACAAATCCAGTTTCTTCCATCAGCTCTCTTCTTGCCGCACCCTCCGGCGTATCTCCAGAATCTATTACCCCACCCGGTAGCTCTAGCGTGAAATCACGAATACCATGTCTGTATTGCTTTACCATAACCACCTGCATGTCGTCCGTAAGGGGAATTACATTCACCCAATCGGCCACGCATAGAGCATACACGTTGTATTCCCTGCCGTTTTTCGGCATTATGACCCGGTCTTTCCTGACTTTAAATAAGCCACCAAGTTCTTTTACCTCCGTAGCAACTACTTGCCATGGTTTTTCATACATCTATGTATGCTCCAATTAGTCGTTCAAAACTATCCCACTATTTGAGGTAATACCTCTCCTGCCTTCCCGGTTATGGTCAGGTTGTAAAAGCCACTCCTTGGTGTTTTTTCCAGATTAACCTCGATGACAAAAGCTCCATCTTGACGTGCTATCATTCCAAAGGAAGCGGCAGGTTCCACCACTCCGGAAGTTCCAACAATCAAGAGAATATCCGCCTTTTTAAGCGAGTTAATCGCTTCAGACAACACATCTGTAGATAGTGTTTCTCCAAACCAAACCACATCGGGGCGAAGAATTCCACCGCAGGAATCGCAGCGAGGAGGAACATCCATTTCCGTTTTGGTATCGTATTCGTTCCGTCCGCAACGCGTACAGCGAACCCTCCAGAGATTTCCGTGAATCTCAAGCACATTTTTGCTTCCCGCTTTGTGGTGAAGACCATCGACATTCTGAGTAATTAGCGTGAAGAAAGGTACTTTTTGCTCCAGTTTCACCAGAGCATAATGAGCAGGATTAGGGTTGCAAGAAGCAATTAAACGTCGTCTCCACAGGTAAAATTCCCATACCAGTTTTGGATTAGTATTGAATGCCTCAGGTGTTGCTAATTCCATTGCATTGTAGTTTCTCCATATCCCATCGGATCCCCTGAAGGTTGGGACTCCAGACTCGGCAGATATGCCAGCTCCCGTCAGTACAACCACATATTCAGACGATAAAATCAGTTCTCTGGCTTTAAGGATTTTATCTCGCAACGTTCGACTGTTGTTCAAAGCCATCCTTCCCTTTCAGCCCTCTTGAACATTACATAAACATCCAGCCCCCTACACCGGAACCCTTCCATACCGTAAACCATGTTGGCTTCTATCACATAATACTCCCCGTTGTACAGTAGGACGTCCAAACCTACTTCACCAAACCCGCATCTCCTGACAACATCAAGAGCAAAATCAATGGCATCTTCTGGGATGTTGTCAAAGCTGATAGTTGCCCCCTGAGACACGTTGTGGCGAAATTCACCAGGCTTTCCAATTCGCCAGTAGGCATTGATTACTCTGCCCGCAAAAATTACCACCCTGAGGTCCCTGTCCGTGGGGAGATATTCCTGAACGTAAGCCGGATCATGCTTTTCGAGATATCTTCTAAGTTCTCCCTCGTGTCGAATGAGAAAAACCCCTTTGCCCTGGGAACTACCCACTGGATTTTTTGCAATGAAGGGGTATTCAAACTCTTTCAAAATTTTTTCTTCTTTCCTTCGACCATAGACAATTCGGGTTTTGGGATGATTTACCCCGCACCACTCAAAAAGAAGCGTCTGCTTTATTTTGTTGCCCACGAAGGTGTAATAGTTTTTTGGGAAAGTCGCCTTCCCGAGAGAATCAAAAAGTGGTTCATAAATTGCCGATGGGTAGTACACCTTCCCGGCTTTTTCTATCAGAAGCCTTGACTCAAAATCATAGTCTTCAAAGTTTGGCAAGACACCGATGCATGAAATGGAACGGCAGGTTCTCAACCGCTTACCTAGGGCTACGTTAACAACTTCCGGACTGCATTTTCTCATATTCCTTCCGCCACACTGTGTCCTTCAGGTGTCAATATGATGCCTGGCCTGTTACTGTGTTTCTGAACGACAATTGCCAATCCCTGTTTCTCAAGTTCCGTACAAGCCCTGTGAAGAGCAGACATTGCCGACTGAAAGCGACCCGGTCCAATATCTGACTTCAACCTTTCTACCGTGATTCCAGCGGGAACTACCGGACGATAGTGAACTACTCCGCCCTTACGGACGGAGCTTCTAAGGGAGTTTGATAGGTCACTCCTACCCTTATCCCTCTGGGTGAGTTCACGTCACCCTCTACTCCTATCCCCGCAAA
>JAFDGW010000037.1 GCA_019309115.1 Deltaproteobacteria bacterium | reverse complement strand
TCCTTTCGCTTCAACAATCTTCTCCTCTAAGACCGCTCCCACCTATCACAATACCCGCTCACTGTATACAAAAATCTGCAATGCCACTATTGTTACCCTGTGATCTCTTACACTAAACTCCTTATGTAAGGGCTAATCTGGGGAAAAAGAATTCCTTCTTCAGCGTTTTAAGCTTTTTGAAGATAAAAGTCAAGCATTATTCGCCTGTCCCCTTTTTTACTATTAGATGCAAAAGTGTGTATTATTCGCCTGTCCCCTTTTTCCCTTATTTTCCCTTGATTAAAAAGATTAATGGCATTTTTTAGCTCAGAAGCTTCTGCATGCATAGAGATTCTTATTAAACCAAAACTTCACACAACTCAAGAAGAAATTAAAAAAGCGGGGCAGCTTTTAAGCCACCCCGCCTTAAAGCCTTATTTAACTTAGAGACAACAGTTAGAAGATAACTATATCTGTAGCTGCTGGCTCATGACCTGCAGTAAACTGCGCAATTGTCTTAACTGTGAGTTTGGATACTTTATCTATGATTGCATCACCGGTTTTAGCTGTAACTTTCAATCCATACATCTTAAGCACATGATCATCTGTATCATAGAAGAATAGAACGCCATCTTTTGAAACCGTCGCCGTAGGAGCGGCTGCTAAAGTCTTAATAGTTTTAGTACCATTTAGCTTAATACTCTTAGATCCAAAAGTAATTGACTTTCCTTTCAACCACAGTGTACCTGTAAGTGTGGCTTTCCCTGTCCCAGTCAGAGTACCTGTCACTTTAACAATTGATTTGACCAATTTTCCACCTGTATTTGAGGTTGTAAACTGTAAAACTTGTAGCTTTTTCCCAGAAGTATAAGCTGCATCTACTGCATTATCTCCTCCGAATTTACCTGCTGCCAGAGCTAATGTGCCTTCTGTTGTAAGATCTATCTTCAGCGTATCAGTTCCACTTGCAAAGTCCTTAATCTTATCAGCTGCAGCAAACGGAGAATCCAGCACCACCTTGTCAGCACCAGTACCAGTTGTAATTGTATCAGCTCCTTTACCGCCCTGAATAATGTCAGCCACACTGGATCCAGTCAAGCTCTCAGCATTAGCGCTTCCTTTAAGAGTAAGTGTATCTGTTGCTACTGTCCATCCCACAAAAGTAAGGTGACTGAGGTCAACATCTCCTCCAAGAGATTCAAAGGTAAGAGCAGCTGCACCAGTAGAAACTTCTACAATTTTAACAGTATCATTATATCCACCAGGTACTTTAAGAGTTAAAGTAGCAGTTTGATTATCAATTTCTTCAAAATTATCAAAGTAAGCCACTGTTGCGCTAGTAGTCGCATTAAGCACATCTGTTCCTGCACCACCATCAAGCTTTAATACATTGGTCCCAGCAGGAGCATTATTTAAAACAAACTTATCATTCCCATCTCCAAGGTCAAAATCCATAGTTTTTCCTGCTGTTCCTGCAGGACTATTGGCAATAGTATCAGCTCCTGAAGAACCCTTGAAAGTAAGATCTTTAGTAAATCCTACATTATTAAACAAAGTACCCCAATCAATATCTCCTGAAGCACCACTGGCATCAACATTTGTTACAGATGTAGCCAAGGTTCCAGAAGCAAAAGTAATATCCGCAGATCCATTAATCGTCAAACTCTTGAGTGTAGTATCTGCAAAGTTATTAACAGTAACCTTACTGAAATCAGCAAAATCCATGGTCACATTTTCAATCTGAGTGGTAGTAATATTTCCAATAGTAGCAGCCTTAGTAGAAGAAGTAGCAGTTCCTGCATTATTAACAGAGATATTTACACTATCTGCAGTCCCTGAATAATTCGCAAGCTTATAAGTTAGACCATTAAAGTACTGAGCTTGGTCCTTACCAGTTCCTACAAAATTGACAGCTGTCCCTGCAGAAACATCCTGTAAGGTGATAACATTAGTAGAGAGGTTAGTGGTAGTTCCTTTAATTTGAAGATTATCCACTCCATCAATTAAGGAGTACTTAAGAGTACCATTTCCTAAAGTATCTATCAACTTAAGAGTTTCAAAACCACTGATGGACATACCAGTAGTTACTGTCTGATTTTGTAGATCAAGTGTTAATACATCCTCAATATCAGTTCCAGAGCCACCTTTAGCAGTAAGGTGGGTATTGGCAACCAATCCAAGGGTTACCTTTCCTGTAGCCTGAGAAGCATCTACTGTGTAATCAGCAGTAGTCTTAAAGCCTGTAAGACTCTTTATCGTAACATTCTTATCACCTGTAATGTTTACTTCCTTAAGAGTTGCTGTACCACCAGAACTGAGATCCATAGCATTTACAGTAGAAGCATCTGTTACTTCAATATTAACCTTTTCAAAACCGGCTCCTAAGTCAACTTCTCCTGTGGTCCCACCACCAAGAACAATATTTGCTTCATCTGAAGTACCGCTAGTAGCAGCAGAAGCATATTCTGCAACTACTTTAAGGTTAGCATCATTATTGGCTACTCCAAACTTCACTCCACTAGAAATATTAGAAATTTTTAAAGTGTCATCTGTTGTAGTGTCATTACCAGTATTATAGGAAGAGCCATTAGAAACCCAAACTTCCTGAAGACCAGAAATATTACCAACATCTACAGTAAATGTAGTATCTGCACTTGCATTACCATCAACATGTTTAAATTCAACCTTTTCAACGTTAGAAGCACTTAATCCTGCAACAGTTTTTGTAGCTTCATTAATAACCTGAGCTTTAATAGTATCTGTCCCTGCCTTGCCGTCTATGCTGTCTGCCGTATTCCAGGTATTATCGCTAGTACTACCAGGATAAATAACAGCATTTATCACATCGTCGTTAGTAGTTCCCTCAACAGAATCAAGGTCCTTAGTAAGGGTAAAAGTGTTTCCGCTAATTATTTGCTCACTTAAAATCGGATCCCCTTCATCCGCTATCTTTTCCTTAATAAAGGACTGTGCATCTTCTGTTGTCTTAACCGTATCAATCGTAGCTCCAACCTCTTTTAGAAAATCCCTCGCTGCCTGAGCATCATCATTTCCTTCATAGGTTGCCTGCAAATCCCTACCATCAAGCTCAGGATCAATTGCCTTGGTGAAGTTCATTGCAGAGTCTACTTTGTTTTCCAAAACAAGTTTATCATCATTCTGAGCACCGTCTATAATATTGAGCATAATAGTAGCTGCAGTAAACTTATCCCCAAAACCATCAATATAAAACTGCTTTCCTGCGTCATCTGGCGCCCTGTTAAAGGCCGCCTGATAAATGGCGTCAATTACATCACCTATTGTGTCCTCATTGATCTCACCATACAAAGCATTGGCTTCCTCTGAAGTAGCAAATGCGTCAATGATTTGATCAAGATTCCCACCCGCTAAATCCAGCCTCTGAGCCCAGTAAACCAAACCAGTCGGATCCGCTGGCCTCTGGTAGTAAGCAATGTAAATCTCCTGAACCCTCTCCAAGTAATCTTGCCAAGCCATAACCACTCCTCCCTAATTTTTTTACATCCCTTTTTAAAGCTTAAGGTTTATAGCGCCATAACCCATAATACATAAATACATAAGAGTTTTTCCTTGTCAAAGGGTAAAACCATCAATTTTTTATCCCTCCCTCCCAAATAACCAGACCTTCATCGCCATAAAACCACACCCCTTACCTCTAGCCCCTTCTGAGGTTTGTAGCTTATGATACATAAGAATTTTTCTTTGTCAAAGGGTAAATGAGCCTTGTGTTGAGAGCACATGATATACCGCTGATTCTACGTCTACGCATAGTCAAAACAACGGCTTACGCCGTGCGCTGTATCTCCCCTTTGAAAAGGAGAGGATTAGCGCAAAATTCAAATTCTCCGATGTCAAAAACCAAAGTGCCGGTGTTCCGAATGTCTCCAAAGCCAAATTTGCATGTCAGGAACACATAATATGGTTGTTATTATAGCACATTAGCTGTCCGGTTCATGCTGTGTCTGAGGAGGTGAGCACGGTATGAGCCGGACGAGGAAGCTACAGGAGATGCGGATGATGGAGCTTTTTTCGAGATAGCAAGGGAGGAAATTGACCCGGGAGGATGCGGCTCATCTTTTGGTGGTGGAGGCTCTGCCTCGATGACACATAAAAAAACACTTCCACCCCTGCCATCGCTACAATCCAAAATCGTGTGCTACAAAAACCGGACAATTAATGTGTTGCTAACAAATCAGGGGTATATTATTGTCTTATCGCTAATCTGTGGTATATTACCCACACGGGAAAGACAAATAACGGGCGATAACCAAGCCGTAGTAGCAGGGGGTTGCTCACCATACGAGCAGTAGGGTTGGAACGACCCGAACTTACGCCCGTGGAGAGTGTTGATACACTCGTTGAAACGGGAAGCTCCTCATTTCAATGAGGAGTAGTTCACGCGCCGAGTGTCTATCGGGCATAAAAAATTTTTAAAGGCAAATGGAGATCAACCTATGTACAAAAAACTGGTGGAACTGACGGTTGAACAGCACGAGAATCTTACTTATCATCCTGTAAAGAATTATGAATTTGCCCGCAACATGGTATCCGTGCCTGTTACGGCAGGAGAGCTGGGTCGAGTTGCGAAATACTATCCTGTGATTTTCCCCGACGGTGATCCTGTTGCTCCACATGCGATCCTTGGTCTTGAACAGGGAAAGAACAGCTATGTATCTCGAGAAGGAAAGTGGATGATGCCATACATACCCATGAGTATACTTTGCTATCCTTTTGCACTGGTCAGGAAAAACGGAGAATTAAAGCTATGCATTGATAAAGAAGCACCTCATTTTGCAGTAGAAGGTGAAGAAGGGACAAGGCTATTTGAAAACGGTAAGTACAGCGGGTTTACACAGCAGGTGGTTAAGTTTCTCGAATGGTTCAATAACGACCTCAGAGCAACTATCACTGCTGTGAGAGACCTGGCGAAAAAAGGGGTGCTTGAGGAAAACAACCTGAATGTAAAGGTAAAAAACAAGGTTTTTTCGGTGGCAGGTTGTCGTGTGGTAAACAGGGAAAGGCTGCGGGCACTGGAGGATTCTGTCCTGGCAGAATGGGTGCGATCGGGGCTTTCCATGATTATTGAGCTTCATCTGATGTCCCTGGAAAACCTGAAAACCCTCGCTCTACAACACATAAGCATTTACGGAGGGCTGTCCTAAACGTATAAATCTTACCTTTTATCTTTTGCGGGCGGGAAGACCCCTTCCGTAAGGGAGGGGATAAATGGGTGATATGTTTAATCCTTCTCTAATATGGGAGCTTACAAAACGGGATTACCGGGAACGCTATGCAGGATCTGCTCTCGGCGTCGCCTGGGCTCTGATATGGCCTCTGGTTCCCATATTCATCTACACCATGATTTTTGGGAAATTCATGGGAGCACGCCTTCCGGGAAACTCCGGAGTATATTCCTACAGCATTTACGTATCGGCGGGTTTGATCCCCTGGAACGCCTTCGCCAATAGTCTTTCTCGCAGTACTTCCGTTTTTATCGATAACAAGCACATAATATCTCGCGTTCCCACATCGCTACCCGGTCTGGTTATTTTTGTTCATCTTTCCGAAACAATTACTTTTCTCATAACCATGAGTTTTTTCTTTGCATTTCTAGTGTTCACAGATTACCGCTTTACCCATCATATCTTCCTTGTGCCCTACCTTTTCTATCTTCAACAATTGCTCACGACAGGAATTGGAATCATGATGGCAACCCTCACTGTATTCGTCAGAGATACTAAAGAAATCATAAACATCGCACTTCAGCTGTGGTTCTGGTTTACTCCTCTGGTTTACGTCCCGGAAATACTACCCAGTACTCTCAAAAAGCTCATGCTTGTGAACCCAACCTATGTGATAACCGATGGTTACCATAAAATATTTGTATTTCACGAATACCCCAACTTTACCCATCTTGCCATACTGTCCACTGCAGGGCATATTGGCCTGTTAGTTGCCTACGCCATGTTTCGGAAGCTGGAAAAGGACGTGAGGGATTTTGTGTGAAATTCCTGTTCATCTCCGCCGTATGGACTATACTCTGCGTCGCTACCGGCATTTTGATCTTGCTCAGGATGCACAGTCATGCAAAAGTGTATTTACTTATGCTATTAAGCTGGGTTTTTAGCATGGGGGTGTTCTGGCTAATTCCACGATTTTTCATCGGTTATTAGTCAGGGAGGCTTATCCCAATTCGGGGGGTATAATCCGTGAGTGAAAGAAAGTGTGCTGGGGTCATGTTCTTCTGTTGAAGGTTTGGTTACAAGCAAAGGGATAAGGAGGAGTATGAGTAGTTCGGACAACTTAAGTATAGTCGTTAATGCGCTGCCACTAAAGGGATTGCTGACTGGCATAGCTCGATATACCCGAAACCTTTATCGGTGCCTCTCCGCCATGGACGGTATCACGGTCTCGTATTTCGATGGGCTGAATCTTACGGAAGAAATGCCCTGCCAGGCTGATCCGGCAAGCTGGATAAAACAGACGGACTTTGCCTGGAAACTACCTCATCCTGTTGTTTTCGCCCTGAGAGTTATAACCTGGATTCGATTTGAACATGCCCTGAACAGAATAATACCAGCTTCCGGGGCGGAACTTTATCATGAAACGGCTTTCACACCCGCTGCCCTGCGATATAACATCCCCCAGGTTTTTACTCTCCACGATCTTTCGCTCCTCCACAAATCGGCCACTCATCCGGCAGAGCGGGTCTGGTTTTTTAAACTCTTTTTCAAAAGGCGCCTAAAATACGCAAAACACATTCTTGTGCCGTCGAATTTCGTCAAAAAGGAATTATGCGAAATGGTTGGCTTCCCTGCAGACAGGGTATCCGTGACCCCTGAAGGGGTTGATCCTGTCTTCAGGTCTGTTTCAAAAGCCGAGATCTCCAAAACTCTGACTCGCTACAGAATAAAAACGCCTTATCTCCTTTTTGTAGGAACACTGGAACCTCGAAAGAACCTGGATGTTATCATCCACGCCCTACCCCATCTCCCACCAGAGATAAACCTTGTTCTTGCAGGCTGGAAGGGATGGGGAAGTAAATCCTGGCAGGCCCGGATAAAGCAATGGGGCCTTTCAGATAGAGTTTTTATACCAGGCTATGTCGATGAAAAATCCCTTGTGGCCATTTACAACGGCGCTTTGGCTCTGGTATATCCAAGCACATACGAAGGATTTGGACTTCCTGTCCTTGAAGCAATGGCCTGCGGGTGTCCTGTGATCTGCTCAAACGTTGCCAGCATCCCGGAAGTCGCTGGCAATGCAGCCCTTTATATGCAACCTTTCAGCACAGATGATCTGATTAAAGCCGTTATGGAAATCTACGAAAACCCAGAACGGCGAAATGAGATGATAGAAGCTGGCTTCAAGCGGGCAAGTCTATTTGCCTGGGAAAAAACGGCGGAACTCACGGTGAAAGTATTTAAAAAGGTTGTAAGTCTGAGTAACACCCGGAATACATCAAACCATAAGCTACAACCACTGACTAGTTCAGAATCCAGCAGCCAGAACCCGAAGCTCCCATGAACCCTGTAGTCGAAGTCGAAGGACTGACAAAAGCTTTCAAACTTTACAGAAAGCCTTCGGACAGACTGAAAGAAATCCTGACGGGTAGAACCTATCATCGTACCGTCATTGCCCTGAAGGACGTCAGCTTTAACGTCTTCAGTTCAGAAATTGTGGGCATTGTTGGTCAGAATGGTGCAGGCAAGTCAACTCTTCTAAAGGTGCTTATGAAGGTGCTCATGCCAGATGCTGGAAAGGTGAACGTAAATGGTAGAGTTACGGGGCTCCTGGAATTAGGCACCGGGTTTAATTACGAATTTTCCGGAATAGACAACATCTTTTTTAACGGAACGTTCCTTGGCATGAGCAAGGATGAAATTTCCTCAAAAATGGATAGCATCATCGCTTTTGCTGAACTTGGTCCCTTTATCTACGAGCCTATAAAAACTTATTCCAGTGGCATGATCATGAGGCTTGCTTTCTCAATAGCTATTCATGCAGATCCGGTCGTTTTCCTGGTTGACGAAGCGCTATCGGTGGGGGATCTCTATTTTCAACAGAAGTGCATAAGAAAGATTCGCGAGTTCCGGGAGTCGGGCGGTGCCATAGTTTTTGTTTCTCACGATCTGAATGCAGTTAAGCTGCTCTGTGACAGGGCTATTCTTCTCGATAAAGGCAGAATTGTTGAAGAAGGAAAACCAGAAGATGTTGTGAATACATACAATTTTCTCGTGGCCCGCAAAACCGAAGGGCTGGAGCTGGAGCCGGCCAGAGCCCAGGAAGGTGTCTTCTGTTATGGTAATCAGAAGGTGACAGTTGAGGAGGTGATTTTCAGCGATCCGACGGGAAACCCTATAGAAACCATACGATCAGGTGATCCCTGCCGCATAACAGTTCGGTGCTATGCCAAATCCGATGTTGATGACCTTACAGTGGGCATACTCTTTCGGGATCGATTCGGCCAGGACATCTTTGGAACCAGCACTTTCTACACATACGGTCAGCTTGCCGCCAGACGCGGCGACAGGCTAACGGTGATATGGGATATCCCGGAGCTGAACCTGGGGCCTGGAAGATACAGCTTAAGCGTGGCAACTCACAAAAGCAATGTTCACTTTCAGGAATGCTACCACTGGATGGACCGAGCTGCCTTTATTACAGTTGTTCCACCCGATAATTTTTTCTTCGTCGGACTTGCAAGAATGTATCCCCGTGTTATGGTGAAAAAACAGAATTAAAGGGAGCGGGCAATGGACACCGGGAGTATACTTTTTTTTGGTATGGTAGGTCTTTACATGATAGGGGGTCCTTTTGTGCTGCTGGCGATTTATGTATTCCTGGATCGATATTCCCAGAGCTCCACGGATCATCCCGGTCGCAGGCCCGTTAAAAAAGACAATCATTCAAAAAAACCTTCATTCTGGACGGCCGATGACGTAAGAAAAATGCTCACCATTGAGGAGAACCTGAAGAACGATGTCTGTTAAGATTCCCAGTATAAAATCTTTTATTGCAGAATGGAAAAAGTCCATCCTGGTGGTGTGTTTCTTCAGTATGGTAATCAACATGCTTCAGCTCACCTTCACCTTTTACATGTTCGCCATTTACTCGAATGTTATTGCCACTTACTCCCGAGGTTCCCTTTATTCCATGACCGTTGCCGCCTTTTTTGCTCTTGTCGTACTGGCCGTCATGTATTTCATAAGATCCAAGCTTCTTCTAACCCTTGGCTCCATGATGGCCGAACGTGTGAGAAGCTATCTCTTCAGGGAAACCGTAAAAGAGTTTGCCGGTCCCTGGAAGGACAGGGTTTACAGGACGGGGCTTTCCGACGCAGAGCATCTGGTCAAGTTCCTGAACCATCCCGGCTTTATCGGCTTGCTTGATCTACCATGGGCACCCATGTACCTGGTCATCGTTTACTTCTTTCATCCTATTCTGGGTCTTACTGCTACGGTTCTGACATTTATTGCCGCAGGAATGGGAGTATTGCAGGAACGGCTGGTCAGAGGACCCATGACGGAGGCGAACAGGCTTTATATATTCCATAATCAGTTCGGGGACAGCATCTTTCGGAACTGGGAAATTGTCCACGCTATGGGAATGAAATCTTTCATGTTCGATCGATGGGACAGACAGAGGCGTGAAATACTCAGCAATCAGGTTAAAGGAAGTCTCCGGGCATCTCTTATGCAATCCATAATAAAGCCATTCAATATATGGATCCAGGTAGCCATCTACGGTGTGGGAGCGTATCTGAGTATAAAAAGGGTTTCCAATCCAGGGGCCATGATTGCGGCTTCTATTCTTGCGGGTAAGGCCCTTGGTCCCATGAGTCAGGTTACATTTAGCTGGAAGTTTTTTTTGCAGGCAAGAAAAGCGTACAGGCGTTTGACAACCTACCTAGACCTGAAAAACCGCATCAGCCGCGATACCATGCCACTTCCTGCACCTAAAGGCAGCCTTGCCGTCCAGAACCTCACACTTGTTCTGAATCGCCGGATCATTCTTGCCAATGTGTCTTTCTCTCTTGAACCCGGAGAATTCATGGTGGTCATGGGACCCAGTGGTGCAGGAAAAACCACTCTGTGCCGCACAATCCTTGGTCTCTGGCCTCCGGCAGCAGGCGCAGTACGTATAGACGGCTCAAGTATCTTTCATTACCACCTGGAAAATCGGGGCAAATTCATCGGTTATCTTCCTCAGGATGTGGAATTGTTTCCCGGAACTGTGGCAGAAAACATCTGCAGAATGCATAAGCCGGATCCTCAGGAACTCGAGAGGGTGGTGAAGCTTGTACACCTTGAAGACTTGATTGATCGACTGCCTGATGGTCTGGATACCTTTGTAGAAGGTGAAGGTGGTGTCAGGCTATCAGGTGGACAGCGCCAGAGGATAGGTCTTGCCAGGGCGCTCTATGGCTCTCCGAAGCTACTGGTCCTGGATGAACCCAATTCGAATCTGGACGATGAGGGCGACAGAATCCTGAGGGAAATTCTCATGGAACTGCGTAAAAACCGTTTGTGTACCACCGTAATTGTCAGCCACAAGACGGATATTCTGCAGGTAGCCGACAAGATCCTGCTTCTCCGTGATGGCAGAGTGGTTATGTTTGGTCCTCGAGACAGGGTCATAGCCACTCTTCTCGGTAAACCCAAGCCGGCCGCCGCCTGATAGATAGAAATGCGCAGGTTTTTAAAAAAAGCCCTGAGCGGCCTGTTTCAAAAGAGGTCATCCGAAAAAAATGTATTTCCTCTTCCATGGAACAACGATCCCGTCATTTCCGGATATCGAACGCCCGACGTAATTTCGATGACAGAACTGGTGCGTCGGTATCCAGAACCCAGCGATGAAGACTACCTGAAAAAGCTTGAAGAGCTCAGGGCTCGTGCCCATGAAGTTACAGGTCAAACCGACTACATACAGGACCACAGCAGGCGCTTCCATGAACTCATTCGAGCTGTTTGCTTTATGCTCAGCGGGAAAAAGGCACCTGTTATTCTTGACGTTGGAGTAAGCCTTTTTTCATGCTTGTATCGATGCTTTATTCCAGACGTCTTTTTGATCACCCTTGATCGACCTGTCCCTCCGGATTATCCAGGGTTCAGGTGCGACGTGGTTGAACGGCTTATCGGAAGCAATATTCATATAGAACTGGATCTGACAACATCTCTTCCTCACGAGCACCCGGAGCTTGCTCTTTACGCCAACCGCATAGATCTTGTTGTATTTACTGAAGTTTTAGAACATCTCGATGCTCATCCTGTTCCGCTACTGGAAAGCTTTCGGAACCTGCTCGCTCCGGATGGGTGGCTGTATCTGACAACACCGAATTTTTTCAGAAAAGAAAACCTTATCAAGCTCATGAATGGTGAAAATCCCCTCCCCTGTTACCCGCCTGGTGATGGCAACTGGGATGCTCACCATCATCATCGGGAATACACCATGAAGGAACTCCTCACCTTTGCCACATCTGCAGGTCTCGAAGTTCGGGCCTTTTACGCTTCCGACTGCTGGGATTCCCCGGATGATGTGCTACCGGAAGAACATCGATCCAATCTTGTCCTGATTTTGTGCAAACCGCATTTTTTGAACGGGCTCTTTATGGCATAGTGTAGAATGTGTGCGGTTTTTAGAAAACAGGGTGGTATGAATATGGTCCAGGGATTAGATCCTCTTCGCGCTTTTCTGCAGTGGTTTGACGGGCTACCGCCTAGGCAGAAAGGCTTTATTTCGTACCTGTATTTATTTTGTGTTACCGACGATACAGGTGATTGGGTTCTTACGCCTGATGAGGCGGCTGTTCGATTCCGGGCATTTGTTGTACGGCCGGATGTGCCGATTCGCAAGATTACCATGCTGGTAATGATATGTGCTTTCTTTGATTTTATCTTTTCTCATGGTGTGCCGGAAGAAATGTTTGCGGATGGAGCTTTTCCGTGGCATATACAAACGGCTCTAAGGGAACAGGGGGTTTATTCGATTGACGCAAAAATATGGCGGCGAACTGTGAAAAGCTGGCATGATCTGCGCCGGGGGGTTCTTTCCAATGAGGTCCTTTGTACATACGGTAGGGCCCTTAAGTTGTAGTTATAGGTGCTCTTCCTGTGCGTTTTGTATGTTTGCTGTGGCTTTTGTTTTCTTTTACGGTTTGGGTTTTCCCGCGTGGGCTGGTGATGACTTACGAGTGGGGCCGGTGCTTCATCTTGAAGACTGTGTTGTTAGAGGCATTGCTGTAAGCCATAGGATTGCCGAGAGGAAGCAGGTAGTTGAACAAAGCAAGAAGGAAGTCATTATCGCTCGGAGCAGGATGCTCCCCAGGGTTACGGCTCAAATTGAGAAAAGCAAGATTGAAAATACCTTTGCCAGCGGTCCTGCTGATTCAGATTATCAGGATCAAACCATAAACTCAGCAAGTGTGAGGCTTACTCAGGTGCTGTTTTCAGGGCTTTCGCTACTGCAGGGTTATAAAAAGGCAAAGGTGGTGCATGAGCTCCGCAAGGCCGAAACTCACCTGGAAACCATGAATGTAGTGCTGGATATTCAGACAGCATTTTTGCGCTATTTGAAGGCGAAGGAAGAGAAGAACCGTCTTGAGCATTCCGTTGAGCGGTTGCAGAAGAACGTGGCGATGGCAGAAGATTTTTTCAGGGAGAGGCTGGTATCACAGGCTGAACTCTTGCAGGCCAGGGTCGATCTGGAAGAAGCCAAACAAGAACTGGAAAGAGCTACCGCTTCGGTTCTCACCTCACTTGGTACTTTAAACTCCCTTTTAGACTTTCCACCGTATGCAAAGGTTAAATATGTTGGTAGGCTTTTAAGTTTCCCCGTGGATATACCCATTTCGCTGGAGGAGTGCTTGTGGTTTGGTCTAACTCGGAGGCCAGAAATTGTGGTACTTGAAAAGAACATAGAAGCTGCGGAAAAGGATGTGAAGATAGCCTTTGGAGAAACTCTGCCACGGGTTGAAGCTTCGGTGTCTTATGTGGAATATGGAAGGGATTATAAGGAGCCGGGTTACTTTTATGGATATCCGTATGATAGGGATCAGACCAATCATTACTGGAATGCTTCTATAAGGCTTTTCTGGAGCTTTGGGCTGGGCGGTGAGGAGTTTTATAGAGTGAACTCTGCACGGATAGAGGTAATGAGGCTAAGGGAGCGCCTTGCTGAGGTGAAGAGATCCGTGCAGGTAGAAATTGGAAATCAGTACAGATGGGTGGAAGAGGCCAGGCGAAGAATAGGCATGAGTCAGAAGACGGTGGAGCTTGCCCAAAAAGCCTACATGCAGGCGGAAGAACGATTCAGGCTTGGAGTGGGATCCCTTATGGACCTTCTGGATGCTCAGGCTCGCCTCACGAGAGCCGAAGCATCTCGAAACCAGGCTTATCTTGATTTTCAGCTTTCCCTGGCAAGGCTTTACCACGCCATGGGGCTGAGGAATGATAGTCTTATACCTTCAAAGGCCAGGAATTTGCTGATTCTTGCGGAACGGAATAAAGGGGGATGACTCAGAACCACCAGTTAAGTTAGACAACAATGTGTATTTCAAATGCCCTAACTTGGGAGCTCGAAGGTGGTTGAATGTTCGTGTCATCTTCCGTTTGGATCGTTGGTTCCATGCGGGGTTTTGCAGGTTTTACCACTTCCGGTGATAGTTTTCACGTTTCTCCGGAGAGAGTCTTAAAAAGCGGGAGACTGGTAAGATGAAAAGCTTTCTTAGAACCTGGAGCAAACCTTTTATGTGGGCTGGGATATTTTCTTTTTTCATAAATACACTTTATCTAACTTTTCCAATATATATGCTTGTTATTTATGATCGTGTTCTTGCTAGCTTCAGTGTGCCAACTCTTATTGTTGTTACATTGGGCGCTGTCATAGCTCTGATAACCTTTGGGCTGTTGGAATGGGTTAAATCTCGTCTTCTTATTTGGATTTCTGCCGACATGGACAGAAAGATGGGAAAAACGGTTTTTTTCAAGACACTTCAGGATGCTACAGACCCTACGAGAAAAGAGAGATTGGGCAACGTGAGGGATGTTATAATATTAAGGGATTATTTTACGGCCGGGCCGGCCTTGGTAGTTTTCGACCTTCTTTGGGCGCCGATATTTATCGGAGTGATTTTCATGATGCATCCCCTGCTGGGTGCGGTTGCTATTTGCGGAGCTCTGGGGATAATGGTTTTTGGTCTGGTTCAGGAGTTTCTGACGAGGGAAAGGTATGAAGCGGTCAGGGCTGTGGGTGAAGAGGCGAATGAGTTTTATCAGGTATGTCTGTACAATGCTGAAGTAGCTACTGCCATGGGTATGGGTGAGGCTTTAACAGAAACTTGGCTAAAGCGCGATCGCATGGCCATGCGTTTTCAGCTGAGAGCGGCCGAGCTATCGGCGATGATGACAGGATGTGCAAAAAGCTGGCGCACGCTTCTGCAGGTGCTGATTTACGGGACGGGTGCATACCTTACTATTACTCACAAATCAACTGCGGGCATTATGATCGCGGCGTCAATTACCATGGGAAGAGCGCTTGCGCCCATTGAACAGTTAATGTCCACCTGGAAACAGACCGTTGAAGCCAGGGGAGCTCATGATCGGCTACAGAAAATAGTGGAGGAGACGGAAGATCTACAGAGGGTAAAGCCTCTGGAGGTAAAGGGTGGGCTCAGGGTGGAGCAGGTGTCCTTTGCACTTGAAGGAGTATCCATTTTGAAGAATGTCTCTTTTGAACTCAAGCCCGGTGAGGTACTGGGCATTGTGGGACCAAGCGGAGCGGGCAAGAGCACTTTGTGCAGGACTATTCTTGGGATCTGGCAACCAACTTCAGGCACGGTGAAGCTTGATGGAATGGATATCGGCATGATTGATAGAGAGGCCTTGGGAAAGTGGGTTGGGTATTTGCCTCAACATGTTGAAATTTTCCCAGGTACTATTGCAGAAAACATTGCTCGTATGGCCAAACCAGACCCGAAGGCGGTTACAGAAGCGGCAAAGATGGCGGACATTCACGAGCTAATTTTATCTTTCCCCCAGGGTTATGATTCAAAGTTAGGGCCTGGAGGCGTTATTATGTCAGGGGGACAGAAGCAGAGACTTGGACTTGCCAGGGCTCTTTATGGAAATCCGAAATTTCTGGTGTTGGACGAGCCGAATTCTAACCTTGATGAAGCAGGTGAAAAAGCTCTCGGGATGACACTTATGAAATTAAGGGAGAAAGGTGTAACCATCGTCCTGGTGAGTCACAGGCCCTGGGTGTTGAACTTTGTGGATAAGATGCTTCTGATGAGAGATGGACAGGTTGTTATGTTCGGTCCGAGACAGGCTGTGGTACAAAAGCTTGTGGGGCAACAGCATCGCCAGGCCGCTGGAGGAGGTGTAAAGACGTGAAGCTAAAGGTATTGGAAAAAATACGCAACATTTTCGGAAAAAGGGGAACCCATGACTATGTAGGGATGGTGAGTGACGAAAATTACGATTTACCCAATCCAGGTAAGATTATACGAACGGGCGTGATAGTGATTGCCGTGTTCTTCGGGGGCATTGGAGGATGGGCAGCTTTTGCTCCATTTTCGGGAGCCGTTATTGCTCCGGGTGAGGTCAAGGTAGCAGGCGAGAAAAAGGTAATTCAACATCCTGAAGGTGGTATTGTTGAAAAGATATATGTTAAGGAAGGAGATCATGTAAAAGCGGGGGATGTGCTGATCAAGCTGAAAGATGAAAGGGTTGTTGCAATGGTCAGTATGCTTCAGGTTCAGCTCTGGAGCAAGCTGGCCGAAGCCGCAAGACTTACTGCGGAAAGTATCTTTGCAGAAACCATTGAGTGGCCGCAGGAACTCAAGGAAAATTGGGAAAACCCATCAGTGACAGAACTGGTGCAAACGGAAAAAAAGATCTTTTTTTCTCGGCGTCGTGATCTATTGAATAAGCTGTCATTGATTGATTCCCAGATTGCTCAGATAGAAAAGCAAATTGAGGGCTACAAACAGGAATTGAAGGCTCAAGAAATTGTCGTTGCGACTCTTAGAGAGGAACTGGACGCTAAACAGAGATTATACGACAAGCAATATGTGGACAAGGTTACCATATTAAACCTGAAGCGAGCTCTGGCAGATAGAAAAGGACGGATAGCATCACTGGAAACCAGTATTGCTGCGGCAAAACAGGAAATAGAGGGACTTAAATTACAACAGGTTACCATAAGGAACACGTACAAAGAAGAGTCTTTACGAAGGCTTGGTGATGTAAAAGATGAGATTTTTTCTCTGAGGGATCGATTGAGGCCGTACCTTGATGCGCTGCACAGGCTTGAAATAAGGGCGCCCGTGGATGGTGAAGTGATAAACCTCAGGGTGCATTCTGAAACATCGGGGGTTATAAGGCCCGGCGAACCAATAATGGAAATCATCCCGCTGCATGAAAACTTGATAGTAGAAGCTCACATTATGGTTAACGATATAGCCAAGGTTCATCCCGGTCAGGAAGCCATGGTCCAGATTACGGCCTTTGATCGGAGATCCGTTCCACCTGTGCCCGGCAAGGTTGTTTATGTATCCGGTGACAGGATTACGGCCCAGTATGGTACCTTGATTCATTCCTATTTCGTAGGACGTATTGTGCTGGATGAGGATTTTCTGAAGGAAAAGAATTTGACTCTTATGCCCGGTATGGCGACTGTCTGTTACATTACAACCGAGAAAAGAACAGTGCTGGAATATCTGCTTGAGCCGATATTGAAGGTTACAGACAGAGCCATGAGAGAGTCATAAGTTTTGTGATAATGTTTGAAGGATAAAAAGCAGAGGAAGAGAGATAGCTCAAAGGGATTCTGGAAGTGAAAAGCGAAGAGCTTCGGAAGCTGGTGAAACAAGAAGCTAACAGAGTATTTGATGAAAGGTCTAGGGTGGAAGCGGATCCGGTTTTAGACGCATGTTCCGTTGAGCAATTTTCCTTCAGCACCGTTGCAGATTTCCAGGTCCCTTTGTCTGATGAAGAGTTCCTAAAACTAGCTTACAGGAAAATTCTGGGCAGGGATCCCGACCAAGAAGGCTTCGAGCATTATCTCAAGCGTCTGAAAAGCGGTAAATACTACAGAGAAGATGTCCTTTTTGCCATGCGTTACGGAAAGGAAGGGCGCAGGCGCAAGGTGCCCATCAAGGGTTTGATTTCCGCTGTTGTTCTTAGTCGGCTTTCGAGAATACCTGTGCTTGAATTTTTTTTTATGCCCTGGCGGCTTGCTCGAATTGCCTCGCCGGAAGTACTTAGGAATTCGTTACGCTATCAGTTTGCTCACGTAAAAGACAGTCAGAGATCTCTGAGGCATGGGCTTGAGAAGGAGCTGAAAAGGATTGACTTAGAAATAGAAAGACTGGCTGTTGAGCTGAAAGGCGAGAAACGTCGGATGGAAGAAAAAGAGCTGGAAGTTCGTCGGGATTTGGGAAATATAAGGGAAAATCTGGAGAGGCTGGAAGAAAAGAGGCAGGCTGCGTCAAGTTTGACGGAACAGTTGATAAAGAATCTGGATTTTTCACGTTTGATTGAAAAACAATTATCACATCCCCTGTCTGTAGCCGATCAGCTCTATACGCAGTTTGAAGATCGCTTCAGAGGTGCCAGACAGAATGTCAAGGAAGGCTTTAAGGTGTACCTTTCATGTATTGAAGAGCTTAACATTTCGGAGGATTTTCCTGCTGTTGATCTGGGTTGTGGACGCGGTGAGTGGCTTGGTTTGTTGAAAAAACACGGGATACCGGCTGTTGGGGTTGACATAAATCCCGTATTTGTAAAGTTTTGTCGTGGAATGGGATTGAATGCTGTTGAAGAAGATATTTTTGAATTTTTGAAAAAACAACCTGATGATTCGGTTTCTTTGTTTTCAGCTTTCCATTTTATTGAACATTTGCCTTTTGAACTAATCCTTAAATTCCTTAGGGAAACATATCGATGTTTGAAACCATCGGGAATGCTGATACTTGAAACTCCAAACCCCAGAAACTTGCTGGTTGCAGCTGGGGATTTCTTTAGGGATCCCAGTCACGTGCGCCCTGTATTTCCAGATACACTCGAGGTGCTTACTGAAGCCATAGGCTTTAGAATGGGCAGAGCCTTTTTCTTTAGTGAAGATCGGAGCCAGTTGATTGAAGCGCGTTCGGTGAGGTTTGATTCACTTGAGGATTACTTGAAGGTTTCTCGAGATTATGCCTGGATAGGTTACAAGCTGTGAAGATAGCCATTGTTGCCCCAAGCGCAGTGCCTTATGTTGTTGGTGGAGCAGAGAAGTTTTGGTGGGGGCTTCTTCGAGCCTTCAATACATTTACCAATCATGAAGTGGAATTAATAAAAATACCCTCACCAGAGTTAGCCTTCTGGGATCTTCTGGAAAGCTATAGGCGTTTTTCTCAGGTGGATCTTTCTCATTTCGATGCGGTCATATCGACAAAATACCCTGCCTGGATGGTGCACCACCATAACCACCACTGCTATATGCAGCATAAGCTGAGGGGGTTATATGAGCTATATTCTTCGGGAGATGAAAGGGAAATTTATGAACTTCCACCTGCTTTTGACGGTGTAGTTCGCTTGATAACTGAAATGCCCAGGATGAGGGAGACACTGCCTCTTTTCTGGGATGAGATTTTCAGCCTGCGAGACAGGGAAGATCTGTCCCATGCGTTTGCCTTTCCCGGCCCCCTCATAAGGGCCATTGTGCATTTTCTGGACGATATTGCCCTGTCACCTGAGTATATCAGGTCTTACAGTGCAATTTCTCGAAGAGTGAGCGAAAGGGAGGGGTATTTCCCCGAAGGTGTATCGGTTAGAGTTATCCATCATCCGTCGAACCTGGAGGGTTTGCACTGCAGTGACTACAGGTTCGTTTTTACGGCCAGCAGGCTTACGGATTTGAAGCGCGTTGATATGATTGTCAGGGCGTTCAGGAGATTGAAAGCAGACGTAAAACTGAAGATTGCCGGCACCGGTTCTGAATTGGAACGGCTGAAGGAACTGGCTGAAGGGGACGGACGAATAGAATTCTTGGGCTTTGTTAACGACATGGAGCTGGTGGGTCTTTATGCATCAGCCCTGTTTGTTCCCTTTGTTCCCTACGATGAAGATTACGGCTTGATAACGGTGGAAGCAATGCAGTCTTCCAAGCCGGTAATCACCGTGTCTGATGCCGGGGGAGTTACAGAACTGGTTGAAAATGGTATAAACGGCTACTGCGTTGAACCCGGTCCTGAATACCTTGCAGAGGCCATGGAAAAACTGATGAATGACCACGAACAGGCTGTAACCATGGGAAAGCGTGCTTTCGACACGGTTGCCCATATAAGATGGGACAATGTGGTAAAGATCCTGCTGGAGCAGATTAGTAGCTGTGGGAGTATTTCGGAATCGGGGCCGGTAATAATAAAGAAAGCATCTCGCAAAAAGGTATTGGTTCTGTCCACTTTCGGGATAAATCCACCCATTGGTGGAGGGCAGAGAAGGATTTACTACCTCTACAAAGAGCTTGCCAGAGACGCCGATGTTACGGTGCTTGCCCTTGTTAATGCTGACGAAACCATGCAGGAACAGGAAATATGCCCGGGGTTTCATGAGATACGAGTACCTCGGTCTCCCGGGCTTGCAGAGCTTGACAAACGCCTTGAAAGGGAACTTGGAATTCCCGCAGAAGACGTTTCCGCAATAGACGGAATAGAGCTCATCCCCGATTTCTGTGAAATTGCACAACAATATGCAGAAAATTCAGACATAGTGGTTTTTTCTCATCCCTATTTATTTTACGCACTACCCGATCTCAATGATAAAATTGTTTGGTATGATGCCCACAATGTGGAATACGATATGAAAAAGGCGGTTATGCCTCAAACGGAAACTGGCCGTTGGGTTTTGGACCGTGTTTATTCGGTGGAAAGAGACTGCTGTTTAAGTGCAGATCTTATCTTTGCCTGCAGTGATAGGGATAAACGTCGCCTTGAAAAGCTTTACGGACTGGAAGAAAGGAAAATCCTGATTGTTCCCAATGGGCTGAATGTAGAACACGTGACCGTACTGTCTCGTGAGGAACGTCAGGAGTTACGTAGGCGCTTGAGACTGCACAGCTACAAAAGGGTGGTTTTGTTTATAGGAAGCTGGCACGGTCCAAATATTGAGGCGGTTCAACAGGTGCTGAAAATAGCTGAAAATATTCCTGACTATGCCTTTTTGGTGGTGGGAAGTGTTTGTTATCACGACGTATGTTCTGATTATGTCCCGGATAATGTGTTTTTACTGGGAGTACTTGATGAAAAAGAAAAAAAGGTCGTTCTCAATACCTCCCATATTGCTATTAATCCTATTCTAAGTGGCTCTGGCACAAACCTGAAACTTCTCGAATACCTTGCCTATCACCTTCCTGTAATCACGACAGAACATGGAAACAGGGGATATGAGTTTCACGACGGCGTGCATCTTCTCATAAGGGAAATTGATGAGTTTGAAAAGACGCTGAAAACTCTGGCAGATGATAGGGAATTGAAGCGTTGCATTGGTATGGCAAAAGAGGGATCGAAACTGGTGATACGTCGTTACACTTGGCCTGTATGTGCCCGTGCAATTCGGTCTGCTATATCGAGGTCAAAATTTCATACACAGACATAGGCACTTGACGAAGTGAGTAAACGGATATAATTTTAGTCCTGCTATGGATGAGTTACTTTCTCCGAAAGAAACGGGTTTTTGTGTATCCGAGATGGACATCAAAGAGGT
>JAFDGW010000009.1 GCA_019309115.1 Deltaproteobacteria bacterium | reverse complement strand
ATCGGGACCCCATTTTTGGGGGAGGTTTACCGAAAACCGCTTGACGGCTTAATGATTTCGTGTACTTATAAGGACGCAGTCGGAAAACATGACCCGATTCGAGGGGATTGCGACGCGTAGTGTAAGAATTGGCTTTCTTTTTCTTAAAAAGTCGGAAAACATGACCCGATTCGAGGGGATTGCGACCCATGTCAGGCCACCATCATTAGCTCGCCAATTTTGTCGGAAAACATGACCCGATTCGAGGGGATTGCGAGTGCGTACACTTTGCGCATCAGACACACCCCCCCCTCGTCGGAAAACATGACCCGATTCGAGGGGATTGCGACCTCTGGAGAGTAGAGAGGACGGATTTTCTTTACCTGTCGGAAAACATGACCCGATTCGAGGGGATTGCGACCTGGACAATCAATGTAAAGATTGACCTTCATCTCAAGTCGGAAAACATGACCCGATTCGAGGGGATTGCGACGGACTTCCACTTCGTACTTTATGTACATTATTGATCGTCGGAAAACATGACCCGATTCGAGGGGATTGCGACACGAATTAGGGGCTCAAATCCTCCCAGGTGCGTTGGAAAATCAGGTGTTTGCATGAGCACTCTCTTATCAAAATACTTCTAAGGACCACGTGGTGAATAGTAAAAGAGTTGCTAATGTTCTGTAATTGTTTGCCATAGAACAGGTCATTTTTTGGCTGCCATTTCCGAATATTCGACAATCTGGTTTTCCTGAGTTCACAAAATGATGTATATAACTACTAACATAGGTTAAGTTTTACTTAACCTTTGCAACGCCGCAGGCTACAGTGGTTACACTCTTGAAGTGAGGAGGGAGCAATGTTTGATAAGAGCAAGTTAGATAGTATCGCCCAGCAAAAGGCTGAGTGGGAAGAGAAGGTATTGAATCCGGCTCTTAAGAAATTTCCTGAGCGCAAGAAGGTGTTCACTACCATTTCGGGCACATCAGTGGAACGGGTTTATACCCCACTTGATGTTGCTGATTTTGATTACGAAAAAAATCTTGGATTTCCAGGAGCTTATCCATTTACTAGAGGCGTTCAACCGACCATGTATCGCGGGCGATTCTGGACCATGCGTCAGTATGCAGGATTCGGAAGCGCAAAGGAAACGAATACTCGTTTTAGATATTTACTTGAGCAAGGACAGACCGGATTGAGCGTTGCTTTTGATCTACCTACACAGTCGGGTTATGATAGCGACCATCCACTTGCCGTTGGTGAAGTTGGCAAAGTGGGTGTTGCGATAGATTCCATTGAGGATATGAAGGTTCTCTTCGACAAAATTCCGCTGGATAAAGTCACGACGTCCATGACGATAAACGCTCCGGCGACCGTTTTACTGGCCATGTATCTTGCTATTGCTGAAGAACAAGGCGTGCCTTTCGATAAGGTAGGAGGAACTGTTCAGAATGATATTCTAAAAGAATATACGGTAAGAGGACAGTATATATTTCCGCCACAGCCGAGTATGCGCCTAACCGTTGATCTGATTGAGTATTGCTTCAAGCATGTGCCGAGATGGAACACCATAAGCATAAGTGGTTATCATATACGGGAGGCTGGTGCCACTGCTGCCCAAGAGATGGCGTTCACAATAGCCGATGGGATAGCCTATGTTCAAGCGTGCATAGACAGGGGGCTTGATGTAGACACATTTGCCCCGCGTCTGAGCTTTTTCTTTAATGCCTTTACCAATGTGTTGGAAGAGGTTGCAAAATTCAGGGCTGGCAGGCGTTGCTGGGCGCGGATAATGAAAGAACGCTTCGGTGCCAAGAACCCTAGGTCAATGATGATGCGTTATCATGTGCAGACGGGTGGAGTTACTCTGACGGCCCAGCAGCCCCTTAATAACATTGTAAGAGTGGCCTTGCAGGCTTTTGCTGCGGCGTTGGGAGGCTGTCAGTCATTGCATACCAATTCCTATGATGAAGCCTTGTGTCTCCCAACGGAGCAAGCCGTAACCGTGGCTTTGAGAACCCAACAGATTATTGCTGAAGAAAGTGGAGCAACGGATACGATAGATCCTCTTGCCGGTTCTTATTACGTGGAGGCGATGACGAACAAGATAGAGGAGGAGATTGAGGAATATATCCGCAAAATAGATGAGATGGGTGGCACTTTGGCGGCTATTGAGGAAGGGTTTATTCAGAAGGAGATACAGGAGAGTGCTTACAGATTTCAGAAAGAGATTGAGTCTGGTGAGAGGGCGTATGTAGGCGTAAACAAATACGTCATGGATGAACCACCTCCAACGAATTTACTCAAGGTGGACATGGAAGTTGGACGAAGGGAAGCGGAAAAGGTACGACGGCTTAGGGCAGAGCGGGATCAGAAACGGGTAGATGAGGCTCTAGCCAGACTGCGAGAGGTTTCTCAAAGTGATGAGAACGTTATGCCCGCCGTGATTGAAGCCGTGAAAGCCAAGGCCACGATAGGTGAGATCTGCGACGTATGGCGGGAAGTTTTCGGTGAATACAAACCGGAGTCATTTGTGTAAGGCGGGATGTGTTCAAACGGTGAGGAGGTAGGTTTCATGGCACAGGAGCAGCAGGAAAGAAAAATAAAGGTTGTAATTGCTAAGCCAGGTCTTGACGGGCATGATAGAGGAGCCAAGTTGCTGGCTCGAATTTTAGCCGAAGCGGGTATGGAAGTGGTTTACACCGGGCTGAGGCAAACGCCGGAGATGATTGTAGAAACAGCGCTTCAGGAAGACGCTGATGTTATAGGCATAAGCAGTCTTTCGGGAGTTCACATGTATTTTTTCCCCAGAGTGCTGGAGCTCTTAAAAGAAAAGGGCATGGATGATGTTATGGTGATTGGAGGTGGTATAATTCCACAGGATGATGCGGAGGAACTTGAAAAGATGGGCGTAGCAGGGATTTTTGGTCCTGGAACTCCCACTTATGAAATTGTGGACTTTATAAAGAAAAATGTCAGAAGACGCTAAAAAGGGGGCGGGACGATGAAAATATTGAAAGTGGATCACATAGGCATTGCCGTAAAAAGTATTGATGAAGCTCGGAAACTTTATGAACAGTTGCTGGGATTGCATTACGAAGGTTCTGAAACAGTGGAAGAACAAAAGACGACGACGGCTTTCTTCCCCGCTGGGGACACGGAAGTAGAGTTACTGGAATCAACTTCTCCAGATGGTCCTGTTGCTAAGTTTATTGAGAAGAAAGGGGAAGGTATCCATCATATTGCTTTCAGGGTGGAAAATCTTGAGGAAGCCCTGGAAGAATTAAAAAAACAGGGCGTGCGCTTGATAGACGAAAAACCAAGGATTGGTGCTGGGGGAGCTAAAATTGCTTTTCTCCATCCAAAATCGACCTTCGGAGTACTTGTAGAGCTTTGTGAAAGGTAGTTCAGACTAAATTGCAGTAATAGAGAAGCCGTGCACGTTAGAAGATAGAGGTGCACGGCTTTTCCGCACTTCAGTAGGCGCTTATATCTGTCCTTAATAGGTAGCCTCTGAGTTGGTCGTGCTCGTTTTTGCGAGCGGCTAGAAGGAATTCTTTGATTTTCCTGCCGTCCAAAAATTCGTTTACATCAAATCGCCTGCCGTCGATGTATTCTATGCTTCCTCCAGCCGCTTCCAGAATAATGGCTGGCGCCAGAAGATCACGGTAAGAGACATTGTGGAGGATTGCTCCGTCAGCCCTGCCTTTGGCAACATAGCAAATATGGCCACCCGTGCAGCCAAGGTTTCTTATTTTTCCAGGAAAGATTGTGGTGAAGTGATCGTGAAATCGAGAGTATGTAAAAAGGAGGCTTTCATTATTAGTCGGTTCTGCCTCTACAATTTCAATGGGTTCTCCGTTGTGATATGCCCTGTTATCCGCAAAGGCCCAAAACATGTCTTCCGTTGCAGGCATGTAATACGCACCAAATATAGGCCAAAAATTTTCAACTAAGGCTATAGACAGGCCCCACAAGGGAATGCCGGCCTGATAATTTGCAACACCATCGAGTGCGTCGAAAACCCACATCAAACCACTCGCACCGTGTTTATACTCGCCCTCCACTCCACCTTCCTGAAAGATTCTGGTATCGCCATATTTACTACCAATTTCGTCGCGCATGAAGTTGTCGATTTCCGTTTCTACTTTTGTGACGAGGTCAAAATCAAACTTCAATTCCGGTCGTCCCTTGCCGTAGGAATCCATGGCAATTTCTGATGCACCTTTTAGTACGGCAAAACAAAACTCTTGCACCTGTTCGATTGAAGGTTTTTCCATGTGATCACTCCGTTATTTCAAGTTTGTAAAGCTGTGAATGCGATTGGTAGGACTGGTATAATGCATTTTACTTTCAGATCCACTCGAAACTTTGTACCACAATGATACCAGCCTTCTGGGCCTTTTCTAGAACTGAGGGTTTAGCGAAATGGGTTACCAGGATTGGAACCACATCAACACCGAACTGTTCTTTGACAAGCTGAACCTTTTTCCAGACCGCTCTCAGTTTAGCCGTATCATCGAGCTTTAGCACCGCTTCCCCGACAAGGAAAATGTCTTTACCGTTTTGTCGGCCCTTTCCAAAAATGTTTATTTCCTCGTTTTCAATTGACGTTCTGATAAGTCGTTCAAGCAACTTGATCTGAAAGCGTTTTTCGAGTAATGACGGAAGGTGGCGGTAAGCTTCATTCTCCAGCGCATAAGCCACGCTTCTTGATAATCCTCCGAGATCTTTCCTCGTTCGTGAAAGTCCCCGAGTGAGCTTGGCAATTTCTTTTTCGGTTTTTTTCTGCGCTTCTACCAGTTCACTCAACTGCTGTTGCATTTTCTCCTGTGTTTCAACCAGCTTGTTAACTCTGAATTCAGTTTGTTTTTGTGCTTCGGCTAGTTGGTTAAGTCTTACTTCAGTTTGTTTTTGTGCTTCAGTTAGCTGGTTAAGTCTTGCTTCGGTTTGTTTTTGTGCTTCAGTTAGTTGGTTAAGTCTTGCTTCGGTTTGTTTTTGTGCTTCGGCTAGTTGGTTAAGTCTTACTTCGGTTTTTTCTTGTGCTTCGGTCAGCTTAGATATCTTTCGAGCTAGATCCTGAACTATTTCCTTGAGCTCATTAAATTCGGTCTTAGTTACAGATTCTTCCCACTGAGCACGTTGCTTTTCTATCTCTTCGAGAATCAGCAAGAGGATTTCTCGAAGCTGAGGATCTACCTCTGTAATTTTCCTGATCAAGTGCGTACTTATCATATTTCCAGTTCAACCGTCTCATTGACAGTGTAAGATTGTCGAAAACCCAACTTACTGTTACCGCAGAAAAAGCATTTTTTCCAGAGTTTATCATTGGTGCCTTGATAAATTTGAGTTGGATCTAGGACCCTTCTATCCCTCACTTGACTTGGCTTTATCTTTAGGGCTATTTTCACTGAGAAATTTAGGCGGATTGAATCGTGAAAATCCTTGTAAAAACGGAGGGTTGAGCTTTGAAAAGAGAAGAGATAAGAAGGCA
Organism: Deltaproteobacteria bacterium; assembly: GCA_019309115.1. Taxonomy (GTDB): domain Bacteria; phylum Desulfobacterota; class Syntrophobacteria; order Syntrophobacterales; family Thermodesulforhabdaceae; genus JAFDGW01. The sequence continues at coordinate 87,192 of JAFDGW010000009.1, read as the reverse complement.
GGAAAACATAAGAGCACCAGAAGGTAGGGTGGGGGTACTTATCCCCGGTATAGGTGGAGCAGTTAGCACCACTTTTGTTGCAGGCGTGGAACTTATACGTAGAGGCATTGGTGAACCTATTGGGTCGCTTACACAGTTGGGAACCATACGCCTTGGCAAACGCTATGAACATAGGGCTCCAAGAATTAAGGACTTTGTTCCACTTGCTGATGTGAATGACCTGGTTTTTGGGGGTTGGGACATATACGATGCGAATTTATACGAGGCTGCCAAGTATGCCCGCGTGCTCAGCGGGGATCATCTGGAATCAGTTAGGGATTTTCTGAGTTCGATAAAGCCGATGCCGGCTGTTTTTGATCAGCGTTTCGTTAGAAATCTGGACGGGAGTCATATCAAAAAAGGTACGAATCTTCGAGAGTTGGTGGATGCCGTAAAGGAAGATATTGAAGATTTTTGCAAGAAGAACAATGTTTCCAGATGCATCATGATATGGTGCGGGAGCACCGAGGTTTACATGAAACCGGATAAAGTTCATCAGTCCCTTCCCGAATTCCTTCAGGCTTTGGAAGACAACGATTCAAGAATAGCACCTAGCATGATTTATGCGGTTGCTGCGCTAGAGATGGGTATTCCTTACATAAACGGAGCACCTAATCTCACCGTAGACATTCCGGCTTTAATTGAGTTGGCTTGCCAAAATAAGGTTCCCATAGCAGGTAAGGATTTCAAGACCGGCCAGACCCTCATGAAAACTATTATAGCCCCTGGATTGAAAGCTCGGATGCTGGGGCTTGAGGGTTGGTATTCCACTAACATCCTTGGAAATCGTGATGGTCTCGTTTTGGACGACAAAGATTCTTTCAAGACAAAGGAAGAAAGCAAGTTGTCTGTTCTTGATTATATTCTCCAGCCTCATCTGTACCCAAGCCTTTACAGAAATTATTATCATAAAGTAACGATCAATTATTATCCTCCACGCGGTGATAACAAAGAAGGCTGGGATTGCATCGACATTTTTGGATGGCTCGGTTACCCAATGCACATAAAGGTAGATTTTGAATGTCGAGACAGCATACTAGCTGCACCTCTCTGTCTAGATCTTGTTTTGTTTATGGATCTCGCTCAGCGAGCTAACATGAGCGGTATTCAGGAGTGGCTTTCATTTTATTTCAAAAGCCCCATGCACAAGGAAAACCTTTATCCCGAACATGATCTCTTTATCCAGCTCATGAAGCTTAAAAATACTCTTCGCTATCTGATGGGTGAGGAACAGATAACCCATTTCGGCTTAGACTATTACATGAACAGTGATGAATAAAAACTTTAGAGGTGGTTGGAGCAGGTTTTCAAGTTCCTGTTCCGCTACCTCGAGAAGGAAGAAGAAACATGGCTCATAGAATCAAACCCGGCGAGAAAATTTAGTAACTTAAAGCATTGCTGGATACTGACCCACCAATCGGATATATTTCTTTTACTCACAATTTCCCGAATGGGTGTTGCCCACTGCGGCTTACGTTGGTAATTCCGAATTTCGCTTAAAATATTGGGTTGATTTTTTGGAGAAAAGTTTTATTGATACCCGAACCTTCAGGTATTACTGAATCTAAGTCATTAAGGAGTCATTAGTTATGCTCGTTATTGAAGATCTTCAGGTTGAGCTTGCCGGGAAATTGATACTAAAACACATCGACATGGAAATTCAGCCCGGTGAAACTCATATACTATTCGGACCTAACGGATCAGGAAAAACTTCTCTTCTCATGACCATTATGGGATTTCCCCAATACAAGGTTGTGGCGGGAAGAATTTATTTCAAAGGGGTTGACATAACGAACATGCCAACCCACGAACGCGCCAGCATGGGAATTGGTATGTCCTTTCAAAGACCTCCTACTCTAAGAGGACTTAAGGTGCGCCAATTGATTAAGATTTGTGCTGGAGGCAGAGAAGACATAGATGTGGAAGGAATGGCAAAAGCAGTTAATTTTGAGGATTTTCTGGACAGGGATGTAAATGATGGTTTCTCCGGTGGGGAAATCAAGCGTTCTGAACTGCTTCAATTGATGGCGCAAAATCCGGATTTGCTACTTTTTGATGAACCGGAATCAGGCGTTGACCTTGAAAATATGGAACTAGTGGGTAAAACCATTGCCCGGCTGCTGGGTCAAGATTTTCAGGTGAAGGTGAAAGGCGATAAACCCATCCGTCAACAGAAACGGGAACGCAGGAAAATGGGACTCGTTATTACTCATACGGGTCATATCCTTGATTATGTAACCGCATCGAAGGGTCAGGTCTTATATGACGGTGTGTTAAGTTGTGTAGAAAATCCCAGGGAAATTCTCAAGTGTATAGCTAACATTGGATATGAGGAATGTGTGCGATGCATATTAGGGAACAATACAAGAAACTAGCGCTTAAAGCCAAAGATAAAAATGCCACAATAGGTGAGGATGTTGATCTCGATCAGTACGAAAAGGAAGCTCCTCCGCCAAAACCTTTGAGCCATGAAGAGTTATGTGCTCTTCCGGCCATAGAGCGAGAGTTGCTTGCAATGGCTGGGATTGATGTAACGGAAGATGGAAGGTCCGGTACTTTTTTTCAGAAAGACGTTGGTGTAGTTCACTGTAACGTTAAGCAAGAGGGAATAGAGGTCATTCCTTTGCGCATTGCCTTGGAAAAGTACGACTGGATTTGGGATTATTATTGGAAACTTGTTTCCGTTGATACCGATAAATACACGGCGGCGGCGGAATTGGAACTGCATGATGGCTATGTTATTCGAGCCTTACCGGGAGCAAAAAGCATTTATCCGATTCAAGCGTGTATGTTTATGGAAAAGGATAATCTCCAGCAAAATGTGCATAACATCGTTATTGCTGAGGAAGGATCCGAGCTTCACATAATAACCGGCTGTGCTACCGCCCACACGACTAAACGGGGAGTACATATTGGAATTTCCGAGTTTTTTGTGAAAAAAAATGCCAAGCTTTCCTTTACCATGATTCACAACTGGGCAGAGGAAATGCACATAAGGCCGAGATCTGCTGCTCTTGTTGAAGAAGGAGGACTCTTTCTGAGCAACTATATTTGCATGAAACCTGTTAAATCGCTTCAGATGTATCCCGTCACGCATTTGATCGGTCCTGATGCTGTTGCCAGATTTTATAGCATTCTTGTCGGAACCCCCGGTTCCACTTACGACGTTGGCGGACAAGTATTTCTCAATCATCCCGGTAATAGGGCTGAAATTGTATCTCGGGCCATAAGCAATGGCGGTCACATAATCGCCAGAGGACACCTTATTGGTAAATCACCCGATATAAAAGCTCATCTAGAATGCAGAGGGTTGATCCTAAACGGTGGTATCATCCACGCTATTCCTGAGCTTGAAGGGCATGTCGATGGTGTTGAGATGTCTCACGAAGCCGCCGTTGGAAAGATTGCCCAGGAAGAAATTTTTTATTTAATGGCCAGAGGGTTGACTGAAGACGAGGCTACCTCGACAATAGTTCGCGGTTTTCTAAATGTGGATATTCCAGGCCTGCCGCCACAGCTTAAGGCCGAGATAGATAAAGCTGTTGAAGAAAGTGATAAGGATGTAATGTAATTAAATCGTATGATGGACTTATTCACAAGGGCGTGATATGCACGCCCTTTGTTTTCTTTGTAAGAAATTACTTTTTCTTATATTCGTGAGTTCCCATAACGACGGGTATTCCAACAGCTTCTTCTATCATTTTTGCCATTTCTTCGGACGTACAATAAGGACATGCCGGTTTGGAACCTACAAGGCACGTGCTCAAATGGATTTTATCTGGCTTTACTTCAGAAAGTTGCATTGCCATTTTTATGTTCGGAACGACAGTCTTTCCAGGACATTCGCAAGTAATCCAGAAAACAACCTGAGATTGTTCCTCGAATTTTCCCTCACCCATGGCCGCCGCCTTGAGACACCTCCACTCTCCTGGACAACCATAGCCACTATCTATGTAAGCTCCACATCCTACAATGGCAACTTTCTTCATGGTTTTAACCTCCCTTCATCAAGGTTAAAAAAGTTCACACAATTGCCAACAAGCATGGCCTTCCTCAACTCTTGGTCCTCCAAAATTCCCTTTTCTAAAAACTCAAGGTAAGGCTCAGATATGACCTTTGCGCTATCGCTATTCAGCATTACAGCAGACATCCTATTGGGATAACGTTCCACCAGATTTGCTACATCTTCCACCGATGCCTTCCCTTCCTGAAGTGTTATTCCTATCGAGTAACCTCTCTCAAACACCATTTCAAAGGTTTCAGGGAGAACGTGATCAATGAGAATAAAAGGGTGAAGGGGCTCGAAATACTCCAGGTGTCGGAGAATTTTTTCTGTCACTTCTTTCTTCTTGTTGCGTGGAGTATGTATACCAATACGCTTTTTTGGTATGGTGATTTTCTCCGCTATTTCAAGTTGCCAGCGAAAGATTTTTTCTTCTTCAGCATTGCTTTCGTCGAGTCCTATTTCGCCAATGCCCAGACATAGAGGATTTTCCATGTGCTCCTTGAGAGCATCTTTCAGCAATTTTGGCATTTCGCAGCATTGTGCCAGATCTTTGGGTATGCACCTGGGATGAATACCTACCAAATAAAAGAATGGAATGCCCTGTTGCCTGAGTGTTTGTACGAGTTGCCTTTGTCTATTCCAGTATGATGGATATTCTTTATAAGAACTGATTCTTTCGTTATATGACCAAGTTATCCCACCGATTTTCCGATCTTTATATAGTCTTGGAAAGTTGGGCGCTCTCTCGAGGAGAATATCAGCGTGACAATGGGAATCCATAGCCTTGAGTGGTTTCATGTTTACTCCAATTCACCATAACATGAACGATGGAATGTAATGTTATATAACCATTAACTTGCCCTACTGGCAAGCTGTATGTTATGATTTTCACCAACCTTGTCCAGACCAATTGAAAATTTTAGGGGGGAGCAATGGAAAGCGGAAAAGGACTTAAGATTGTTGTTATCGGCGCTGTTGCGTGTGGACCGAAAACTGCATCAAGATTAAAGAGACTAATGCCTGAAGCGGAAATTACTGTGTTGGAGAGGGGGGAACATGTTTCTTTTGGGGCTTGTGGAATACCCTATTATGTTGAAGGCCTGTTTAACAACTTGAGTGCTCTGGTGGAAACACCGGTGGGCGTTCCGAGGACGCCCGTTTTCTTCGAAAAAGTAAAGGGTGTTAAGGTTCTTACAAAAACCGAAGCGATAAAGATAGATCGAGAAAGTAAGACAGTAGTCGTTAGGGATTTACGGTCCGGTGAAGAGTATAGCCTTCCGTACGATAAGCTTGTTCTTGCTACCGGAGCAACGGCAGTTCGCCCGCCAATACCCGGGATAGATAAGCGGAACGTGTTTTTTGTAAGAAATCTCGACGATGCTCAGAATATTCGGAATTTAATTGACCAGGGCAAAGCCAAAAATGTGGTTATCGTTGGTGGCGGCTATATCGGCATAGAAATGGCGGAAGCCTTTGCAGAAGTTGGCCTGAATGTGTCTATCGTGGAGATGCTTGATCAGATCTTTCCTCAGTTTCTGGATCGGGAACTTGCGCTTCTGGTGCAGAAATTCATGAAATCGAAAGGGGTTTCAATTTTTACCAGTGAAACTGTTAAGGAGATTCTTGGAGGCGAAAGTGTTGAGGCGGTGAAAACGGATAAGCGTGAATTGCCTGCGGATTTGGTTATTGTTGCCGTTGGCGTACGCCCCAACGACATTCTTGCAAAGGAAGCGGGTCTCGCCTGTGGCCCTAAGGGCGGTATCTTGGTCAATTCTTACTGTCAGACAAGCGATCCCGATATATATGCCGGGGGAGATTGCGTGCTCAACTTTTACGTTCATCCAATAACAGGACAACCTTTATTTATACCTCTTGGTTCTACGGCCAACAAGCATGGACGAGTGATAGCCAATCACATTGCCGGCATTGCCAGCCCCTTTCCGGGGATTGCGTGCACCAGCGTATGCAAGGTTTTCGAAGTGACTGTTGCCAGAACCGGTTTGTCTGAAGCAATGGCAAAAAGCCTCAACATTGATGTGGTGTCTGCGGTCTGGACAGGACCGGATAAACCTCATTATATGGAGGGAAAACCTCTAACTATCAAGCTTATTGCGTCCCGGAAATATAGAACAATCCTTGGGGCGGAAGTGGTCGGTATGGGTGATGCGGCAAAGCGAATTGATGTAGCCGCAATGGCGGTTCAATTCAAAGCAACCTTAGATCAACTTGCCTATGTCGACCTTGCCTATGCCCCACCGTTTTCGCCTCCCATAGATCCAATTGCGACGGCAGCACACGTGCTCCTTAATAAAATGAACGGCCTTGCAAATGGCCTGAACCCTCTTGAAGCAAAGAAATGGATGGATGAGAGAAAGGATTTGGTACTTCTAGATGTCAGGACGCCTGATGAATTTAATCAAATGAGGTTACCAGACGACAGGGTCGTACACATTCCGCTGGGTGCATTGAGGGAAAAAGTCAACGAACTTCCGAAGGACAAAGATATTCTGGCTTTTTGTAAGGTTAGCATGAGAGGTTATGAAGCTCAGAGAATACTCAACGCCGCCGGGTTTGACCGAGTGTGGTTCATTGAAGGGGGTCTCGTGGGATGGCCATTTGAGGTCTGGACGGCGTAGTTAGCAAAAGGTTCATGAGCGGGTAGTTGATTGTATGTTGATGATCAACCACCCGCTTTTTTTGATCGGATTTTATCTGGCGGTGAGACTCTTCAATTTTGCTTTTTCATTTTCGTAGGATTCTAATATTGCGTGTATTTTCCGAAAATACGGAAGATGAGATTGTAATTTCTGAAAAGTCAAATAAACAATTATGAAAAAGGGAATAAATATGGCCGTATAACTTACATTAGAACCTATCACGGGAAGTGGAAAAGGAATTGGAAACTCAATTAAACCAAATCTCATTTGCATCCAGCCAAGCAAAAAAGGAGCTGGCCACAAGGAAGCAGCGGAATAGGCAATAGAAAGAAAGAATAGTTTTCCAAAAAACTGATTTGCTTCATTATTTGCATTTTTATAGGTTTCCTTATCTCCCTTTTTCAAAGCGTCCACGGATAGGTTGTTCCAATAGACAAGCTGACTATTTAATTTCTCCACATAGCGGCGGTTCACCAGAAAGGCCAAGGATATTGAAAACTGTCCAATAATAACCGCCGTTGTAGCAAGGAGGAAAGTGCCCAAGAAAAAACCGATAATTGGATCCTTTACCAGTCGATAAAGCGTGATCAGGTAAGGATCTAGGAAAAGATAAATTTTACCCATTTATAAGCTCCTGGATGGTGTCCTGCCATAGAGTATTCAAAAAATCAGCACCACACGCCACGTTGATGCTTCATGTTCTGTGTAGTGACCAAAGATAGGAGCACGCCCCCGACCCAGGGCATGCTCCTTAAGTTTTTAACAACCCTCTAATTTTTTCAGCCCATTATTAATAAGGAGGCACGATGCTGTGGCCGAGGAATCCCTTGGATGTATAACGGATTCCAACGTAAATGGCCAAAAGCACAAAGAGCCTCTTAAGCCAAATGTCGGGAATGTACTTCTGCGTTCTTGGACCAATCATGGAACCTATAAAAATTCCTATCATTTCCACGCCAATAAAAGACCACCATACCATAACCCCTTTTACGGCCATGTAATTGAATATGCTTACAACCATGCCAATTAGAACAATTAATGCCGAAGTACCGGCAACGATGAACATTGGAAGTTTGACCAGATCGGTCATAAATGGTACGAGCAAGAAACCTCCACCAATTCCAAGGAAAGAGGCTAGCGAAGCAATACAGAAACCGCCTAGGGCTACAAGCAAGGGATTAAATCGAAATTCAACACCATAGAAGGTAAATGCACATTCAGTGAGAGAAAATTTTTGAATCGCAACTCCTTCATGAACATCCTTTCCGGACTTAACGGCCTGTTCAAAACGATCAGCAGCTTCCTTCGCAGCTTTTTTCTTTGAGCGTCCTCTTTCTGTCGTTCCGTAGAACATAAAGCCGGCAACAAGGAATACGGCAATACCGAAGTATCCTAGGTAAGCCTTAAGACTAATCTTTCCGGCCGTAAGGATAGGTATCAAGGTGCTCCCAATGATAGAACCTACACCCATTGCGATCCCGAGAGGAGCTACAAGGCGTTTCATTTTCGCATAGTTAATGGTGGAAACGAGAGCACTAAGTCCCACGAGGAATTGGTTTGAAACGCGAATACTGTCGGTCAGGAATTTGTTGAGAGCAAAATTGGTAGTTTTGAAGCTTTTGGCGTAGTTGGCCAGGCCAAAAATCGTTATGTGTCCCACTCCTGCCATTATGCCGCCAAAAGCACCGACTGTGGAAAATATCCACCCGACCCAAATTGCCCAAAGTAATCCTACAATGTACGAAGGTTTGGGTGCCCCCGGGATGCCAAGATAGCCTCTAGGAGCATCCGGATTAATGCATCCCTTCGTAAGCTCACCACTGCACTTTGGGGTTTCAGCAATAATTTTGCCCAGCTTTCCAGCCAGTCCCAGATCTCCCACCTTTTCCTGAGCCATGCCAACATGAAGAAAGCCAATCCATCCGAGCATGACTGCTACAAGACCAAGAATTAGAAGAGCCCTGTAACTTTGCTTCATTCAAGTCACCTCCTGTTTGCAATTTTAGCTTTCGTCTTTGCCCGCGCGGTGTAGCTTTGCAATGGGGATCCCCACAATCACTTGGCCAGCCATGCACTAAGCAAGGCTAATGCCAGGAGAGGGGGCGGTTCTTTATGGGTCACCATTTTGCGAAATTTGGCCTATGCACATGACTGTGAAAACCTACTTTACAACCGGTGAGTTATCGACAAAGCTATATTTAGTGCAAAATAATTTTGCGCTACTAATCACAAAAATCTAATTTACTTCAATGTGAAAGAAGGGTGCAAAAATAGCTTGCAGTGCAATAAATTTTTGCCTTTCTGGTGTGTTGATCAAGGTGCACATCACAAAAACTACTGCGTGTACTCCTCCAAAAAATGAGCTGTGCAAGATGTAATAACCCTATCGAAGCCTCTTGGTTATTCTCATCGTCGTCGGGTTCGCGGTCAAATGGTGTCCAAAAAATTCGATTCGTTAGTGTCACACTTAAAGGAACGGTGTTTGCATGAAAGGATTGCCGGTCTCAATACCGATAACAGGGGAAGCACTGTACTTTTTGAAATATGGTTTGGCTGGCAGAAATTCATTTTGTATGAAGGAGTGGATCCATGAGCAAAACCGTCTACAGCTTATGTTTTATGTGCTCTGTGCGATGTCCGATCAAAGTTGAGGTGGAAGACGGGCAAGTTAAGTGGATTGAGGGGAACCCTCACGTCCCCGGGATTGAAGGGAGTCTTTGCCCTAGAGGAGCTGCCGCGATAGGGTTGTTTAATGATCCCCAGCGTTTGCAGGCTCCAATGGTGAGAACAGGACCCAGGGGATCTGGGCAGTGGAAGCAAGTTAGCTGGGATGAAGCACTTAATTTACTAGCCGAGAAACTTCAGGAAATTATCCGAAAGTACGGGGGTCGAAGTGTCGTACTAGGCGAACGGGCCAACCTAGCCACACATGTTTCCAAAACCTTCTTGCGCTGCATCGGTAGCCCGAACCACTTTACCCACGATGCCATTTGTAAAGGTTCGGTAAATACGGCCTGTCGATCTATGTTTGGATACACCGATGCTCAGATAGGAATAGACTATAAAAACGTTAAACACATCATATTCTACGGGAGGAACTTCTTTGAAGCGCTGGAAGTAAAGCCAGTTAACTTCTTGATGGAAGCGCTGGAAAATGGCGCAAGAATTACCTACATTGATCCCAGGGTTACCGTAACGGCAACAAAGGCTCATCGTTACTTCATGATTCGCCCCGGCACTGACCTTGCCCTAAACTATGCGCTTATTCATGTCATCATTAGGGAAAAGCTTTACGACGCTGGATTTGTGGAAAGATGGGTTGAAGGCTTTTCAAAGCTTGAGGAATTTGTGCAACCTTACACTCCCGAATGGGCTGAAAAAGAAACGGGTATTTCTGCTGTAGAAATAGTAAATCTTGCTCGTGAGGTAGCGCAGCAAAAGCCTCATGTAGTTTTCCATTATGGTTACCGAGGGGCCAGCCATCCAAATGAAATTTATTTGAGACGGTCAATTCTCATTCTCAACACATTGATGGGAAGCGTGGAGTCTAAGGGTGGCATTTTCTTCAAAAAAGGCCCCGGTGAAGTTGGAGGTAAGCCTGCTCGTAAACTCACTGAACAGAAGGATCTTCCTAAAGTTGATGAGGTCAGGTTTGACAAAGTAGGCACGGAAGATTTACCTTTGCCCGATCCGAATCATGGGGTGGGGCAGCTACTCCCCTTCGCCATATTAAAAGAGGACCCATACCCAATCAAAGCACTCATTGCTAACCGATTTGAGCCTCTCATGTCCATCCCGGACAGAGGCTTGATGGAAAGGGCGTTGGAAAAACTGGATCTTGTTGTAACCGTTGATATCCAGTGGAGCGATATTGCATGGCATTCAGATATAGTTCTTCCTGAGTCGATTTTTTTGGAAAGGACCGATTGCGTTCAACAGGTAAACGGTTTGAAACCACAGATGTTTCTGCGAAGACAGGCTGTGCCTCCAAAATATGACACGAAACCCTATGCTATCATTATAAAAGAATTGGCTGCCAAGATGGGCTTTGGAAAGTTTTTCCCATACGAGACAATGGAAGATCTCGTCAGGTGGCAACTTGAAGGCACTGGTTTTACACTGAATGATTTTGAAGCCAAAGGTTTTGTTTCCTACACCGACAAACAGATATTCTGGGATCGAGAAAATGGTCTCAAGCTGAAAACTCCCTCGAAGAAGATAGAATTTGTTTCTTCTCTGCTTGAAAAGGCAGGTTATCCTTCTTTTCCTCCTTACGAACCGGTCATGCCGCCTCCTGAAGGACAATACCGCTTACTGGTTGGGCGCTGCGCGATTCATACACATGTTTCCACTCAGAATAACCCATATTTAAACGAACAGATTCCAGAGAATGTGCTATGGGTAAATACCAGAGAGGCAGAGCGTTTAGGTATAAACAATGGAGATTTGGTAGAGATTTCTTCTTCGGTGGGACATGGACAAATCAGGGCTTTAGTAACCGATCTTATTCATCCTGAAGCGGTTTTCATGCTTCACGGCTTTGGGCACAAAGCTCGCTTGGCTGAGAGGTGCTATGACAAAGGTATTGCCGATGGTGTTCTAGTGGAAAACAGGTCGGATATGATCGGCGGAAGTCCGGCATTGGATGATACGATTGTTACGGTTCGCCGTGCCTACACGAAGGCGTAATGAATATCGGGAGGATTGCTGATGAGCCAGTATTACCTTATACAGGATGCTCAGAGGTGCATTAATTGCCGTGCTTGTGAAATAGCCTGCAAGAGCAATAAAAAGCTGCCGGAAGGTCCCAAGTTATGTGAAATTGTTGAGGTGGGACCACGTTTTGTGGGCCGACTTCCTAGGGCTTTTTACAAGTTCATGTCCTGTTATCATTGTGAAAGGCCCTGGTGTGTTGAAGTGTGTCCCACAGGTGCCATACAAAAGAGACACGATGGAATTGTTTTTGTCGATGAGGAGCTTTGCGTAGGGTGCAAGGCTTGTATGAATGCATGCCCATGGGGTGCTCCTCAATGGAACCCCGAAACCAGGAAAGTCGTAAAATGTGATTACTGTATGGATCGAATTGATCAGGGACTCAAGCCGGCATGCGTCACCGTTTGCACCACGAAATGCCTCTATCTTGTTACAACCAGAGACGCTTCCAGGATTCAGAGGGAAAAGGCAGCAAAGCAAATGGCAGTCTTTGAATGAATGTCGGATGCAAGTGATGACAATAGGAGGAAAGGAGGTTTACTTCGCGTTAGAGGCTGTTTGAACACCTCCGCTTCGCATATTAACACTTTTATGTGCCGTCTTGGAGGGGGGACGGCAGAGCGAAGACTTTCGGGCCAGGCAGGGTAGGAGAAGGCGACCTGTGCCCGTTTAGAAAACGGTAAGAAGGTGGGTTGCTCGCATGGCATGGTTCACATATCTTTGCCCACCTTCTTATACTGAATTTGTTGGGACTTCCGATATCGATAGTTTCACTTGTCGACCCAAGGCCGTCATGGTGCCGACAATAAAATAAGCAAAGAATGGTTTTACAAGCCCTTCTTTTTCAGAAATTGGGGTAATGTTTTTACAAACTCAGCAATCTCATCTCTAATTCTCCGATAATGCTTCATTGCTTCATCTTCGGTGATTGCGTCTATGGCTAGGATCGGAGGGTCGTCAAACGGCACATGGGTATAAAGTGTTTTTGCAGGGAACATCGGGCATCTTAGTGCGACACCATCGCATAGCGTTATCACGAAGTCAAATTCCATATCGTCAAATATTTCCAGTGACTTTGACGTGTTATTTGAAATGTCTATTCCGACTTCTTTCATTGACTTAACAGCTTTTGGGTCAACACCCTGCGGGCTTGTTCCCGCCGAATAAGCTTCCAGCCACTCGCCGTGATAATGTTTTGCAAAAGCTTCCGCTATCTGACTTCTACAGGAATTTCCTGTGCAGAGAAACAAAATTCTTTTCTTTCTCGCTGACTTTCTCACTGATTTCTTGGACCCCCCATCCACATCTACGTAGTTTCACGAACAAAAAGGAACTTTTTCAAATAATTTTCGAGCTTCCTTGCGTTGTCCTCACTGAGTTCTGGACAGTCCTTTACGTTTTTAGCTCCTTCAGCAAGTTGTGCAGCAAAGACCATGCACGTTGGTGCTTTGCATTTCTTACAATTGGTTTTAGGCAGGTGTTTTAAGATTTCAATGATGTTGGGCTTCTGTGGAGTTTCGTACTTGGGCTTTATTTTGTCCCGGTTTTCCCATACCCGGTTTATTTCTCCTTTCATCCATTCAATTATTTTCCTAGCTTCTTCTTCATCGCGGAGCGCGTTTACGGCTATTTCCCTTGGGTGAACTGTTATGAGTTTTCCGTGTACTCTGAAAGTAACAGATGGTGGATCCTTGGTGAACTGGTAAGCACCAAGATCTGCGTTAAGATATGGGATCACTTCACCTATATCCTCATTTAGCTCTGCTATGCAATGCAGTGATTGAAAGTTCGGGTTACACTCTGGCCTGAGAATTCTGAGCTTATAACCTTTCAGAAGCATCATCTGCCCCCTTTTTCAAGATTTCCATATGCTCAAACATAAATACGCTACAATTATATCGTCCAACTTTTTCTAAGACAACCCTCAATAACCTCTGAAAATGACATTGCCAGCTTCAAGCTCACGGTGTATAGCCGATAGCTTAAAAAAACACTCCGGGAGGGTTAGTATGGACTGGAAAGTGTTTGTTTCAACCTTTTTGGCGATTTTTTTAGCCGAACTAGGGGATAAAACACAGCTTGCCACTTTCAGCTTTGCGGTGAGTAGTAAGTCGCGCTGGACGGTTTTTATCGCCGCTTCGTTAGCTCTTACCGCTACCAGTGGCCTTGGCGTTTTCAGTGCGGATCTCGTTCAGAACTGGGTATCTCCATATTATCTCAAACTATTTTCAGGGGCTTTGTTCGTTACCATTGGCATATGTATGCTAGTGGCGACCCTTAAAAGCGCATCTTGACAGGAGGGAGCCTTTCGTATAAAAATAAATGCTTCAAAAAACAAATCGGGAGGTAAAGGAGGAGAGGCTATGATGAGAAGCCCTTGTTTGGATTGCGAAAAAGTTAATGAGGATAAAAATAAATGTTTAGCTGATTGTGAAAAATTGAAAGAATATCAGGAAATGCTTTTGAAAATGGGTATTTATGCCACTATGTAATTTTTAGTCTTAAAATCCAGCAAGGCTTAGATATAGAAGGCGGTTTTAGCCGCCTTTTTTGTGTGTTGTAGTTTGTGTTGGGGAGGGAAAAAGGGATGTATGCGATAGTTGAAACGGGCGGAAAGCAGGTAAAGGTGGAGTCTGGAAAGGTAATCAATGTTGAGAAGCTCCCGGTTGAAGCTGGTGAAACGGTGGTTTTTGATCGGGTGCTTTTTCTGAAAAGTGAGGATGGTGTAAAAATTGGTCGTCCCTACTTGGATGACATTAGGGTACAGGGCAAGGTGTTAAAGCACTTTAAAGACAAAAAAGTTATCATAATGAAGCACAAGAGAAGGAAAAATTACAAAAGGAAGAAGGGACACAGACAGTGGCTTAGTGCCGTGCAGATAGAGTCTATAGGAGCCCAGATTCAGGAAGGTCAGGAAATTCAGGAACAGGAAGAAGGTAATGAGTAAAATAATTTAGGGAGAGCAAATCATGGCTCATAAAAAGGCTGGAGGAAGTTCTCGAAACGGCAGAGACAGCATCGGGAAGAGGCGTGGCGTTAAGCGTTACAGCGGGCAGTTCGTCAGGGCTGGAAATATCCTTGTGAGGCAACTTGGAACAAAATTCCACCCTGGAAAGAATGTGGGAATGGGTAAGGATTACACGCTCTTTGCCCTTGTGGACGGAGTAGTTAAGTTTGAATACATAGACAAGCGTCGTCAAAGGGTAAGTGTTTACCCTGTATCGGCTTAATTTGATTGTTCGGTTTTGCGCTCAAGTGGCGACCTTTGAGCCCGCGGAGTTCAGGGGTCGCTTTTTGTATTTTTGATGGAAGCAAATGCGTTTCGTAGACGAAGCAAGGATACGGCTCAAGGCTGGAGATGGTGGACGCGGGTGTATAAGTTTTCGTCGTGAAAAGTATGTGCCTCGTGGTGGTCCCGACGGTGGAGACGGGGGAAGAGGTGGTCACATATTCCTTGAAGCCACCGAACGCAAGCAAACGCTCCTCGATTTTCGCTACCGTCATTATTTTAAAGCTCGATCTGGTGAGCATGGCCGCGGTAAGGATCAACATGGGCGGAGCGGAGATGACCTGACTATATATGTTCCTGTTGGAACTGTTGTTAAGGATGTGGAAACAGGGGTTGTTCTGGCGGATTTGAGGGAGCCGGGCCAGAAGTGGCTTGCTGTCAGGGGTGGTAGAGGTGGAAGAGGCAACGCTCGGTTTGTGTCATCTACTAATCAGGTTCCCAGGTATGCTGAAGAGGGAGAACCGGGAGAAGAAAAAGAAGTAATACTCGAATTAAAGCTCATTGCAGATATTGGCCTTGTCGGGTTTCCTAATGCCGGCAAATCTACACTGATAAGATCCCTTTCAGCTGCCCGCCCCAAGGTCGCCGATTATCCTTTCACGACTTTGGTGCCTCAGCTCGGTGTAGTACAGTATGGTGACGCAGAACCTTTTGTAATTGCTGATATTCCAGGAATAATTGAGGGAGCTCATCGTGGTGCAGGGCTGGGAATAAGGTTTTTGAAGCATATAGAAAGAACAAAAATACTTCTTCATCTGGTTGACATCACTTCTTTGGACATTGACAACCCTTTAAAGCCGTACAGAGATATTAGGAATGAGCTAGATCAATTTAGTTCAGTTTTCAAGCAGAAACGCCAGGTCGTGGCTCTGAACAAGGTGGACCTACTTGATGATGACGAGATAATCGAATACATGGTTGATTGTTACAAAGCTGAATTGTCATGTCCAGTTGTGGCTATTTCAGCACTTCAGAGAATGAACCTTGAGGAACTTCTCAGGGTTCTGGTTGGAATTTTGTATGAAGAGGAACAAAAGAATGATGGACCTGATGATCGCTGATACAATAGACCAGCAGCGCAGAGAGATATTTCAGACTTGCCGTCGTGTCGTGGTTAAGATTGGAAGTGCGGTTCTGACTTCTCCTCGTGGTCTTAACCGAGTCATGGTTCATCGCTTGGGAGATCAAATTGCTGAACTTCACGGGCAAGGAGTGAAGGTTGTTGTCGTCTCTTCGGGAGCGATTTCCTCGGGAATGAAAAAACTGGGATTAAACGAACGTCCTAAGAGTATTCCCTACAAGCAGGCAACGGCGGCACTGGGGCAGAGCTTTCTCATGCAGGCATGGGAGGAAGCCTTTGACAAACACGACCTTCTTGCGGCGCAGATACTGTTGACGGCGGAAGACCTTGCAGATCGTAAAAGATACCTCAATGCTAGGAATACGTTGGAAACCCTTCTCGAGTGGAAAGTTATCCCTATCGTAAACGAAAACGACACTGTAGCCGTTGAGGAAATAAAGTTTGGGGACAACGATCAGTTAGCTGTCCTCATCGCAGGGCTCGTGGGAGCTGACATCATAGTAAATCTTACAGATATTGAAGGGCTGTATGATAGCGACCCTCGTGTAAGTCCATCAGCTCGCCTAATTTCAACGGTGGAGAAGATTGACAGCAGGGTTTTAGCCTGTGCCTCGAATGAATGCACAGCCTTCGGAACGGGGGGGATGATTAGCAAACTCATGGCAGCCAAAAAGGCTATGTCCATAGGTGTTCCTATGATCATTGCGTCAGGGCGTGAAAGGGATGTGCTCCTTAGGTTGTTCTTGGGTGCCGATATAGGAACGTTATTTCTTCCCAAAGGCAGGGTTTACTCGGGAAAGAAGGTTTGGCTTGCTCATCTGCCGCACCCGGCAGGCGATCTGGTTATTGACGATGGAGCTGTAAAGGCCATTGTGGCCAAAGGCAAATCTCTGCTTCCGGTAGGCATAAAGGAAGTGCGCGGGAACTTCGACGAAGGGGCTCCTGTTCGGTGCCTCGACGAAAAGGGAAAGGTTATAGCGATTGGTCTGACTAATTACAGGTCTGGAGATATTGAAAAAATAAAGGGCCGTCACACGACGGAAATTGATAAGGTTCTGGGGCATAAGCATTTTGATGAAGTTATTCATAGGAATAATCTAGCATTACTGGTGGAACAGGAACAGATTCAGCAGGTGCAACGTAAGGAGGCGTCATGAGCTTGGGGGAAATGGTAAAAGGCATTGGTAAGAAAGCCAAAGAAGCGGCTTTTATGATGGCTAAAGCATCGTCGAGTGATAAGGACAGGGCTTTGAAATACATTGCGGAGGAGATTGAACGCCGGAAGAGCGAGATCCAGAATGTGAATGCCCGCGATATAGAAGAAGCGAAAAAGAAGGAGTTAAGCGGTGCTAAGCTGGCCAGACTTGAGCTATCCGACAAGGTTATAGGAGAAATGGTTTCCGGTATCAGGGATGTTATTGCCTGGCCTGATCCGATAGGGCGTATTGTGTCCATGTGGACCAGGCCAAACGGATTAAGAGTGGGACGCATGAGAATTCCCCTAGGAGTTATAGGCATTATTTACGAATCCCGTCCAAATGTGACCGTTGATGCATCGATACTCTGCATAAAGGCCGGCAATGCTGTTATTCTGAGGGGTGGTTCGGAGGCGTTCCAGTCGAACCGGTGTCTCGCCGATATTCTGAGAAAAGGGCTTGCCAGAGCAGGCCTTCCGGAAAATGCGGTTCAGCTCGTTCCAACGACCGACCGCTCTGCTGTACTTGAGATGCTGAAGCTGGAAGACTACATTGATGTTATGATTCCAAGGGGTGGTGAGGAGTTAATAAGATTCGTGAACGACAATGCCACTATGCCGGTACTCAAGCATTACAAAGGTGTGTGTCATGTCTTTGTTGATCGCTCGGCGGACATTCCCATGGCCGTAGAGATTTGCATAAACGCTAAAGTGCAGAAGCCGGGAGTTTGCAACGCTATGGAAACCCTGCTGGTTCACGAAAGGATTGCGGAGAAATTTTTGCCTGCAGTTGCCGAAGAGATGGAGAAAGCTGGCGTGGAACTCCGCGGATGCCACCGCACGCAGGAAATTATTGAGTGCCATCCGGCTACTGAGGACGATTGGTATGAGGAGTACCTTGACCTTATTCTTGCCATCAAAGTGGTTTCCGGTATGGACGAGGCCATTGACCACATAAGGAAATATGGTTCTGATCATACGGAAGCCATAGTAACGACTGAATATGAAAGAGCGTGGAAATTCGTTCAGGAGGTGCAATCGTCGCTCGTACTGGTCAATGCTTCAACCAGGTTCAATGACGGTTATCAGTTAGGTTTAGGGGCGGAAATAGGAATTTCCACCTCCAAACTGCATGCCTTTGGTCCTATGGGTGTTGACGAACTGACCACCACTAAATTTGTAGCCTTTGGAGACGGTCAAATTAGAACGTAATATTGGGCTATTAAGCGACGGGGTTGCTTTTGTGAAGAAAAAAGTCGGGATACTCGGCGGAGCTTTTAATCCTATTCATTTGGCACATTTGAGGGTTGTTGAAGAAGTCGCCGAGTATCTTGAGCTTAAAAAATTTTTGTTCATTCCGGCTTATCATCCACCTCATAAACCCCTGAAAGGCCTTGTTTCATTTGAGCATCGTTTAAAAATGGTGAAACTTGCAGTAGAAGGGCATCCTTTTTTTGAGGCAAGTGACATAGAAAAAAGGTTAGGTGGAATTTCTTACACCGTTCGTACCTTGCGCGCCCTTTCCGGTGGGAATGTGGAGCTTTTTTGCTTAATTGGGGCCGACGCTTTTCTGGAAATAGAGACCTGGTGGAATTATCGGGAGTTGTTCGAGCTTGCCAGTATTGTGGTCATGACGCGGCCTGGGCATTCGGAGGAGGCTCTACGGCGGCTTTTGCATGAAAAGGTGAGTGGTGAATTTAGGTGGATTGCTGGAGAAAGGCGGTATAGTCATTCCAGATTGAAGAGCGTTTTTATTCTGCCGGTAACGAACCTTGATATTTCATCGTCCAGGATTAGAGAATCTCTTCGGCAAGGAAAATCTGTTCGTTTTCTGGTCCCGGACAGAGTCTTGGAGTACATTGTTAAAGAAAGACTGTACTTGAACGGAGTATGAGGAAATTGAGCAGGGGAGAGAGGAAAAGGCTAAATGCAGGTGAACTAGCGAAGCTGTGTGCTCAGCTTGCAGATGAATATAAAGCTGAGCGAATCTTGGTTCTTAATGTTTCCGGTATTTGTACCTACACAGATTTTTTGGTCATTTGCAGCGGTCGATCTACCAGACAAGTACAGGGTATTGCCGATCATATAGAAGAAATGATTAAAAAATCGGTGGGCACCGTTCCTCTGGGTATAGAAGGATGGCGGGAAGGGTTGTGGATTCTTATGGATTACGAAGATGTAATCGTGCACATATTTTACAACCCAATACGGGAAGTATACGATCTGGAAAGCCTGTGGGCTGATGCCGAAATGGTGCACATAGAGGGAGTGACCGCCCTTGCAAAATAAGCGTAGAACAGTTTTTTTCTTGTTATGTGTTTTCATCCTTTTTCAAGCAAGCTTTGGCCTCTGTCTGGATCGTTATGATGAAGCTAAACTGGGGCGGGAAGTCTTTAGAGAAATAGAGAAACGTTATGGGCTGTTGGATGTCCCGGAGGTAAGCTTATATATACAACAACTCGGCAATCGCATAGTTAGCGCCATAGAAAATCCTTCCTATCGTTACAAATTTTTCGTAGTTGATCAGGAGGTTCCCAATGCTTTTACCATTCCTGGTGGGTATGTATTCGTCAACTGGGGGCTTCTAACGATACTTGAAAGAGAAGGGGAACTTGCCGCGATTCTTTCCCACGAGCTTGCCCACGGAGAAGCACGACACATTCACAAACAGCTGGAAACTCAAAAGGCTCTTGCTGTTGCTTCCCTTGCAGCAGCTGTGGCCGGTGCTTTACTTGGAACGGACACCAACTTTTCTCAGGCGATTGGTACGGGAGCGATGGCTAGTGCCAGCGCAGTGGCTTTAAAGTACAGCCGGGAGCATGAAAGAGAAGCCGATCAATTGGGGCTGAGGTTTCTTGTCAGTGCTGGTTATAATCCTTTGAATGCTATAAACGCTTTAAAGCATCTTGCGGAACGGCAATGGGGGGGCAGACCTGGTGTTCTGGATTACCTGATGACTCATCCCGGAGCTGCAGAACGTATTGATACTCTTAGGGTGTTGGCTAAACGCTGGGAGTCACGATCTCTGGCGGATTCTTATCTGCCTGATTCTTTTCAACTTGCCAAGCTTTTCTTGATTGCCAGGAAATATGATCTTCCGACGTATGAAGGCTTTGTGAAAAGCCTGGATGATAAAGGTGAGAAAGGGGTTGTATCTCCCGTGGTGCGTGAATTTGCCCGAGGCTTATTGCTGACCAGGAAGGGAAATTATTCTGCCGCAAAATTCCTCCTTGCAGATGTATGGTCCCGGAGGCCCAATGATATTTTCGCAGCATCTTCGCTTGCTGATCTGTACTTTCGCCTTGGGCAGGTTGAACAGGCACGATCTGTTGTGGAGCGAACTCTCCGGAGCAGAAAAGGGAATTTAGCTCTTCATTATCGCCTGGCTTTGTATTGTCAGGAACTTGGGTTAAATGAACAGGCTCTTCAGCATTTCGACGTTGCTAAAAAAGCTCCCTTTTTGTTTCCAGATTTGGATTATCGCCTGGGGATTGTGCTTGGTAAGCTCGGACGCCTAGGGGAAGCCCATATGACCCTTGGCGACTACTACGCTAGACGCCGGGACGTATCTCTTGCACGCTTTCATTACCAAAAGGCTTTGAACCTTCTTAAGAACCCTTCTCTTGAGAAAAAAGTGCGTGAAAAGCTGGTACATCTGGGAAAGATTAAATAAGTGTTTAAGGTTGTTCTGGTTTCATATTTTGCAATGGGCAATCCATTTTAGTATTAACGACGAGATAAGATGGGCAGGAGTTTAGGATGTCTGAAAGAGCTAGGTTATTTGTTTTGTGGACCAACGGCGATCCCGTAACTTCCGAAAAGATGGTTTTTATGTATACGGTGAATTCGCTTCTGTACGGCTGGTGGGATGAAGTGACTCTCATTGTGTGGGGGGCCTCGGCAAAGCTCGTCGCCGAAAATTCGCTGATTCAGAAAAAAATCAAAGAAGCATTAGACGCCGGGGTTAAGATTACAGCTTGCAAAGCTTGTGCAGATCAGCTTGGTGTTACGGAATCTCTTAAATCCCTGGGGATTGAGGTCAAATACTGGGGGCAGCCCCTTACAGAACTGCTTAAAGCTGGAGCCAAGTTGTTGACTATTTAAGTGACTCTTGGGGTTATTTTACGTTTGTTTTTGCATTCTTTGTTGACCTGGGTATTGTGCCACTTTGGTACGGTTTTCTTTCCGTCTTGAGTTTTATTCTGATGGGTGATAGGTAACTCAAACCATTTGTAAATTTGGACAAAATATATACTGCAGGACGCCTGCAAGAGAGTTGTTAAGGAGGGTGTAAAGTTATGTATCGTATTTTAATCAGCGATCCCCTGGCCGAAGCTGGAGTCGAAAAGCTGAAGGGTGTTCCTGAGTTTGAGGTGGAAGTTAACACGAGTTTGACGCCTGAAGAGCTTAAGGAAGTGGTTAAAGAGTTTGATGCTCTTGTTATAAGGAGTGCTACCAAGGTTACGAGCGATGTGGTTAATGCAGGGGAACGTCTTAAGGTTATCGCCAGAGCTGGTATAGGACTGGATAATGTGGACATTGAAGCTGCTACGAGAAAGGGTGTTGTGGTTATGAACACCCCTGAAGGTAATGTCATAACCACGGCGGAACACACTATTGCAATGATTCTGGCGGTAAGCCGAAATATTCCCCAGGCGAATGCGTCACTGAAAAGTGGCAAATGGGAGAAAAAGAAATTTCGTGGGAAAGAGGTTTTCAACAAGGTTCTGGGTATTATTGGAGTCGGGCGGATAGGTCGAGTCGTTGCTGACAGGGCAAAGGGTTTAAAGATGCAAGTCATTGCCTATGATCCTTATATAAGCCCTGATGCGGTGGAGAAACTGGGCATAGAGGCAGTGGATTTCGATGAATTACTAAGTAGATCCGATTATATTACCGTACATACACCTCTTACTCAGGAAACCAGGAATCTTATTAACAAAGACACTTTTAAGAAAGTAAAGCGAGGGGTTTTTATAATCAATTGTGCTCGCGGAGGCATTGTGAACGAAGAGGATCTAGCAGAAGCCATTAAAGATGGTACAGTGGCGGGGGCAGCAGTGGACGTGTTCACCTCAGAACCACCTCCAGCGGATCATCCTTTATTACAACTTGACAAGGTGGTTGTTACTCCGCATCTCGGTGCTTCCACCGAGGAAGCCCAAGAAAATGTTGCTATTGCCGTTGCTGACCAGGTAATAGATTATCTTCTGAGAGGCACAATCAGGAATGCCATTAATGCACCAACAATAGACGGCGAAGTACTGGCAAACTTGAGACCCTATCTAGTCTTGTCTGAGAAACTCGGAAATCTACTTTCACAGATAACTAAAGGCGCGCCAAAAGAAATTAATATAGAATATGTTGGTGACGTTACGGAATTAGACCGGCAACCTCTGACAATATCCGTAGTTAAAGGGTTACTCAGCACGTATATGAAAGATGATGTGAACTTTGTAAACGCAATAGCTCTTGCGAAAGAGCGCAACATAGGAATCCGGGAAACAACCCGCAAGGAAACCGAAGATTTTACTAATCTAATAATTGTACAGCTCAAAACATCAGACGATGAAAACACTGTTGCCGGAACTATCTTTGGCAAGCATGATGCTCGCCTCGTTCGCATTAATGACTTCAGACTTGAAGCTGAAATGGAGGGGAATTTATTGTTGATATATAATATTGACACTCCTGGTACCATTGGTGCCATAGGGACATGTTTGGGAAAACATAACATAAACATATCGATGATGGATGTTGGTCAGGTATTGGAAAAAGGGCAAAATATAATTTTGCTTAGGACGGATACACCTGTTCCTGATCATGTGATTGACGAATTGTTACAGCTGAAAAACGTTGAAGTTGTGCAAAGACTCCGGTTGTAGCGTAGTGGTATATGGAGGTGAAGAGACGATGGAGGAAAAAGAAGAAAAAGGGTTTGTATTCAGGGATCGGAGAAAGGTTCGCCTGGATGAACTCGATAAAGATGATGTCGAAGCCCAGCAACCGACAATAGACGAAGTTGAAGAGCGAAAAGCTAAAGAAGAATACACAACCAGTTCAGCACAACATAGGGAAAAAACAAGTGATCAGCTGCCGAAGGTTACCTTTTCTACCTTTATCTTTTCGCTTGCTTCTTCTGCTTTGGTACACCTTGGAGAAGTCTCAGACCCGGTTACAAATCAGAAGAGCGTTAATCTCACAATGGCTCGTCAGATAATAGATACTCTGGCGGTTATTGAAGAGAAGACCCAAGGTAACCTGTCGAAAGACGAGGAGCAGCTTTTGAAATCACTCCTTTATGATTTACGCATGAAATTTGTACAAAAAAGTTCTCAGATATAAAACCGAATAGCGGTAGTCATTATGTCGAGCTTGGGTGGTAATAGTGGATTTTCCGAATACGTAATTGACGTTCCGGCAAAGATAAACCTGTGGTTACAGATTGTTGACCGGCGTGCTGATGGCTATCATAATTTGTGGACATTGATGGTCCCTGTGTCCGTTTTTGATAGAATGATTATCCGCTTTGTAGGCGGTGGTTCGATTGCGTTGCATTGCAACCACCCTGACGTTCCGGAAGATTCTCGCAATCTGGTGTGGAAAGCTGTGTCTGTTTACAAGGATCGTACTGGTTGGCCGGATGGGGGGGTTACTGTAAACATTGAAAAGAACATCCCTGTTGGAGCGGGCCTTGGTGGTGGAAGTTCGAACGCAGGTGGCATATTGAGACTGTTCAACCTGATAAATCCGAGTCCCCTTTCCGAAGCAGAGTTGGTGAATGTGGCAAAAAGAGTAGGCGCAGATGTTCCATTCTTTTTGAGATGTAGGCCGGCTCTTGCTGAGGGCATTGGTGATCGTTTGACCTATGTGAAGGGAGTTCCTCAATATTTTTTAGTTCTTGTGAAGCCACCCTTTGCAATTTCCACCAAAGCGGCTTATAGAAGTTTGGAATTGACAAAAAAGGGCAATTTTATTAGCCTTAATGAGGTTTTGGATTCAAATGTTGATCTTTCGAGTATTTTAAAGAACGATTTAGAAGGATATGCTCTGAGCAAGTACCCTGTGCTGGTGGAAATTAAACGGTGGTTGGTTGAACAGGGTGCTCTGGCTAGTTTGGTGACAGGAAGTGGGCCAACGGTATTTGGAATCTTTGAGGGTCGAGGCAGGGCAGAAAGGGTGTTTGAGGCAGCCCGGAGTAAATGGGACCGTGGGTTTTGGTTAAGATTGGCGGAGGTACTTTCGGATCCGGGTTGGCCGTTTTCAGAGGTTTGAGAAAAAATATCGGCTTGGGGTGTCGCCAAGGGGTAAGGCACGGGTCTTTGGAACCCGCATTCGGAGGTTCGAATCCTCCCACCCCAGCCAGTTTTTTGTTTAGGGGATAGAATGGTCGATACCGAGCTTCGGGTTTTCACCGGTAATTCGAACAGGAAATTGGCGGAGCGGGTTTGTGCAGAAATAGGCATTGAGCTGGGGCAAGCGCTTGTTGGAACGTTTTCTGACGGTGAGGTTAGGGTTGAAATTGAAGAGAACGTTCGGGGATGTGATGTTTATGTTATTCAATCTTTGTGCTGTCCTGTGAATTCTTTCGTGGTTGAGTTGTTCCTCATGATAGATGCTTTAAAAAGAGCATCTGCTGAGAGGGTGACGGCGGTGATTCCTTATTATGCTTACGGTCGCAGAGACAAGAAAGATAAGCCGAGAGTTCCCATAACAGGAAGGATGCTTGCAAGTTTGCTGGAAGAAGCGGGTGTAGATCATGTGGTTGCACTTGATTTCCACTCCGGTCAGACCATGGGGTTTTTTAAAGTGCCGGTAGATCACATTTCTGCCATGAGCGAGTTTGTCAAGCATGCTCGGCAATTTCTAGATGAAAATAGTATTGTTGTGGCTCCGGATGCTGCTGGAGTGAGAAGGGCAAGGGCTTTTGCAACGGAGATGAATCTGGACATGGCCATAATGGATGAGCGGGATGTTGGGATTCCTTGGGAACATAGAATTGTAGGCAATGTTAAAGATAAAAATGTTGTGCTTTACGATGACATTATTGACACGGGAAAAACTGTTGAACGAGTTTCACTGGCAGCTCACAAGGCTGGTGCAAGGTCAGTAAGGGTTTACAGTGTGCACGGGATATTTTCTCATGGGTGTGAAACGCGACTACAGCGTGCTGGAGTTGATTCGATTGTGGTGACTGATAGTGTGGTACCCTATTGCAAGCCGGAATCCATGAATCTTCCGGTGGAATATGTGAGTGTTGCACCTTTGCTTGCGGAAAGCGTTGTTGCACTTCATCGAGGTGAGACTTTAGAATCGACTTTTTACGCTATGTGAATTAGAAAAATTTTTTGGCGTGGACAATTATAAAAGGGAGGCGATCTGATAATGGAGTGGGTTCTTTCAGCGGAGACACGAGCTAGGGTTGGAAAGAGCATTGCTCGGAAGCTCAGGCGAGAGCAGAAGGTGCCGGCAATAATTTACGGACCTAAAATCGAAAGGCCAATTCCTGTTGCCTTGGGCACAAATCAGGTGGTTAAATTGCTTACTGCTATGGGCGATGAAACCAAAGTGGTGAACCTTGCGGTGAAAAGGGAAGACGGCAAAGAAGAGCAGTTTCAGGTTCTGGTAAAGGACGTTCAAACGCATCCCTTTAAGAGAAGGCTTTTGCATGTGGATTTTTATGCCCTACCGGCGGATCAGGATGTGGATGTCGATGTACCCGTTGATGTGGTTGGCGAGGCTATTGGAGTGAAAAAGGGTGGAATACTTAATGTGGTGCTTCATTCGCTGTCAATACGATGCTGGCCCAGTGAAATCCCTGAAAAGATAGAGGTTGATGTTTCAAATCTTGATATAGGGGATGTTTTGCATGTTGAGGATATAAGGGATCAATTTTCTTTTAAGATTTTGAACGATGACGATGCACCGATTGTGGCAGTTACCCCACCCGAAGGTTTTGAAGCTCCTTCTGAATCTGGCGAAGAAGAAAGTACGGAATCGGGAGAGTGAATTTATGAATGGTTAAGCCGTGGGGTTGTCCTGAATTGAGATTGATTTGCAGCTAAAATTGCTTGTGTCGGGGGTTATTAACAGTTACTTAATTTTTTAATTTTATTTGCTTATTTGTATGCATGCACACAAACGAGTTATAGTGTTATAGATTTATGAGCTGTGGGCAACTAAAGGGGCTTGTCTCCGATGGTGTCAGGCAACATAAGCCGTTACGTCTGACTCCACAGCTCATTGGAGTGGATGTTCATCTGAGCAAAAATAGGAAGCTGTGAGTAGGAAAAAGGTAACGGTGGAAAGGCACATTCTGAGAGGGATGTGCCTTTGTTTTTTTCTATGCTATACTTTGTGATTAGAAACACGAGTGATGATTTTATGAAAGTCATAATTGGGCTTGGTAACCCTGGGTCAAAATATCTTTTTACGAGGCACAATGCTGGGTTCATGGTGGTGGATAAATTTGCGTTGAGTGTTGAGGTTGTGAAAGAGCATACAAAGTGGTGGGGGCTTGTGAAAAAAGTCTTGTATAAAGGGTCAGAAGTGATTATTGTAAAACCGCTCACATACATGAACAAAAGCGGAATTGCGGCAGAGGAAATCCTAAGGTTAGCTTGTGAAGAACCGGAGAATATGCTGGTTGTTCATGATGATCTTGACCTTCCGGTGGGGAGGCTCCGGGTAGTAAGAAAAGGTGGATCGGGAGGGCACAAGGGAGTGAATTCTATTATAGGTGCAATTGGCACCAATGAATTTCCGAGGTTGAAAATAGGAATAGGAAGGCCGTTGAGGGGTGAGTCTATATATAATTATGTTTTGAGTCCACCCTATGAAGATGAGCTTGATAAGTTTTATAAAACCTTAGAAAAGGGGGTGGAAGCGCTGGGAGTAATTTTGGAGCATGGCATTGAAGAGGCCATGAATCGTTTTAACGGTTTGATGTTGTAGGGTTATGGTGTGCACTAGGAAGACTTGCATTGGATGGGAGGTGAAGGAAAAATGCAACTACTACAAATGACGAATTTCGCACCTATTTTTGGAGCTGTTGGTTTGCTAGTTGCGTTGATGATCTTTGCATGGATCAAGAAGCAGCCCAATGGAACGGAAAAAATGCAGGAACTTGAGGAGATGATTCATGAAGGTGCGATGGCTTTTTTGAAAACTGAGTACACTGTTCTAGCGGGGTTTATAGCGGTTGTATTTTGTCTGCTGTTCTTTGGAATTAACAAGCAGACGGCTATAGCCTTTATTTCCGGTGCTACGTGTTCGATACTTGCCGGCTTCACCGGGATGTCTGCTGCGACCAGGGCGAATTCAAGAACTTCCTGGGCGGCAAATCAATGGGGACAGGCTAAGGCTCTGACTGTATCTTACTTTGGTGGTGCCTGCATGGGACTTGCCGTTGCAAGCCTTGGATTGCTCGGGGTTGGAGTTTTCTTCTATCTCTGGGGCAAGGATCCTGCCACGGCCAATTACATCAACGGTTTTGCTATGGGTGCCAGCTCAATTGCCCTGTTTGCTCGTATGGGCGGTGGAATCTATACGAAAGCTGCTGACGTTGGTGCTGACTTGGTGGGCAAGGTTGAAGCTGGTATTCCTGAAGATGACCCAAGAAACCCTGGTGTTATTGCCGACAACGTCGGTGACAACGTTGGTGACATTGCTGGAATGGGAGCAGATATTTTTGAGTCCTATGTTGGATCTATCATAGCGACTATAGCTATTGCAGCAACAATGTCGGAAAAAGCACTTGGTGGCGGAGATCGGTTGGCCTACATGGCGCTTCCTTTGCTGACTGTTATGGGTGGGCTTATTGCTTCCTTTGTTGGTGTCTTTAGTATAAAGGCTATGGCCGGCATGAATCCTCAGAAAGCGCTCCGATACACGACCTTCGTTGCTGCTGTGATCTTCATCGGGATTGAGTATTATCTCGTTAAGGCAACGGGCGTTCGTTTTGGTGTGTTCTGGGCAGTTCTTTCAGGTTTGTTCTGTGGTATAGCGATTGGACTTCTAGCAGAGTATTACACATCCATGGGGCCCATTCGCAAGATTGCTGCTCAGTCTGAAACAGGGCCTGCTACGGTTATCATAGCTGGTCTGGCCGTAGGTATGGAAAGCGTTGCCCTTCCGGTATTGGGCATCTGCGTAGCCACTTACATTGCTTACATTACTGCTGGAATCTATGGAATTGGTATATCGGCTGTCGGGATGTTGGCTACTGTTGGTGCCACAATGACGGTTGACGCCTATGGACCTGTTGCAGACAATGCAGGCGGTATATCTGAAATGGCAGAGCTCGGTCCCGAAACAAGGGCTATCACTGATAGCCTCGATGCCCTTGGCAATACCACTGCTGCTATCGGTAAAGGTTTTGCAATAGGCGCTGCTGCTCTTACGGCTGTTGCCCTATTTGTGGCTTATACTCAGGCTGCTAAGTTGGAGATTGTTAACATTACTGATCCTTATGTAATAATTGGTGCTTTCATCGGCGCTATTGTGCCTTTCTTGGTTGCGGCGTTAACTATGACTGCTGTTGGTGATGCTGCCTTCGATATGGTAGAAGAAATTCGACGCCAGTTTAGGGAAATTCCTGGACTTCTCGAAGGCAAGGCCAAACCCGATCCAGCGCGTTGTGTTGCAATTGCTACCAAAGGCGCAATCCGCAGAATGTTGTTGCCTGGACTTGTTGGTGTTTCCACGCCCGTTTTGGTCGGTTTCATCATAGGAAAGCAGGCTCTTGGTGGAATGCTCCTCGGTGCTACTCTTACGGGTGTTATGCTGGCTCTTTTCATGGCCAATGGTGGTGGTGCGTGGGACAACGCCAAAAAGTACATCGAAGCCGGGCATTTCGGTGGTAAAGGATCCGACAATCACAAGGCAGCGGTGGTTGGTGACACCGTGGGTGATCCTTTCAAAGATACTTCCGGTCCGACGATGAACATTCTTATAAAGCTCATGTCGGTAATTTCTCTGGTTATTGCCCCAATATTGTAAAATAATTCGGCAAGCTAAATTTTAAACCGATCTCGTTCGCTTTAAAGCGAGCGGATCGGTTTAGTTTTTCGATTAATTTTGTCAGGTGTGGTTTTGCTTGTTAAAATGATTTGTTAGAATAAAAAAGGATTTGTGTTATGCAGGAGTCGATAGAATTTTCGAAATACTGCGACTATAATGAATGCTTCAAAGATTATGATCTTGTGAGACGTCCTTTTGGAGTGAATGAAATCCTCGAAATCTTAAGACTCGTTCACGTTTCACTGAACGATTTGGTACTTCTTGAGGGTGGTTTTGGAACGGGGGCATATACTTCGATACTTGCCAATTATGTGGGCAAAATTTACGGAATAGAGGCTTCAACAACCGGTTACAGAAAAGCCGTTGAAAAACTCAAGAATCGTTCAAACGTTGTTCTGTCAATTGGCAACATACTCGAACTCAAATTTCCCGAAAACTTTTTCGATGCATACCTTGTAAATCAGGTTATACATCACCTTGATGATAGTGAAGATTACCCAAATCTTACCATTTTTTTAAAGGAAGCTTATAGAGTCTTAAAGCCGGGTGGTGTACTTATAGTAAATACCTGTGACAGACAGCATATAGATCCAGATGACGGGGCCTTCTGGCATTATAAATACATGCGGAAGGCGGCACTCTTGCTTCAGAAAAAGTATATTCCCATTGCCGATCTGATCAGACGAATGATGGAATCGGGCTTTGAAAAGCCAGAGCTTAAAGTTCCTACCGGGAAGATTTTTGATGATGCATATTATAACGATCCGACGGTGGCTCTCAAACCTGAATTTCATAAAGGAGATTCGGCTTACAGTCTGTTGAGCCGGAGTGAATTGGAGGAAACAAATCGGTTATTAAAACGGGCTATTGAAGATAGATCGGTATTTCGTGAGATGAGGCGAGCAGCCAAAAGAGCGGAGGAAATCGGAGAGGCGGTCATAATTTTTTGCAAAAAAGTGCCTCGTTGATTTTTTGTGTAAACGTTTTGCACCTCCTGTGCATCTAAGGGTTAAAGAAATCCCATGGTGCAGGAGGTGAGATAATGAAACGTTATCTAGCGTTTGTGTTTGTTCTGGCTTTAGGATTTGGGTACCTGTTAGTGTCGCTGGCT
Organism: Deltaproteobacteria bacterium; assembly: GCA_019309115.1. Lineage (GTDB taxonomy): Bacteria > Desulfobacterota > Syntrophobacteria > Syntrophobacterales > Thermodesulforhabdaceae > JAFDGW01. The sequence continues at coordinate 57,080 of JAFDGW010000009.1, read as the reverse complement.
TTTGCGGGCGATGTGTACAGGGTGAGAGTCAATGTCAAGGGGGTTTCAGGTCATCATTATCGTTTTCACAGGGTTCACCATGTCCCGCCTCGTTATGCTCATCATCACTACCGGCACAGACATCAGTTCAAACCACACCACCATTATCATCACTACTGGCACGGGCATCGGTTCAGACCACACCATCGCCGTTGTCCCTGCTATGGTGGCTATTATTGTAAGTGTTACTGCCGGCCTGCTTATAGGTATAATTGCTCTTACAGGATATACCCACGCTACAGGGCGTCTTGGAACGGCTGGTATTTGAATTTCGGTTTCAGAGATGCGTGGTAACCACAAAGAGGGTTTTCTTTGAAAGGCGGCTGTGTGAAGGAAGCTGAAGCTGATCTAATCAGGAAAGCTCAGAAAGGGGATAATAATGCCCGAAATGAGCTAGTTAACAGATATTACGAAAAGATCTACAGAGCCGCCTTTCGACTGTGTGGGTTTGATCGTGAAGTCGCCTTTGAAGCTACACAGGAGACGTTCTTGAAGCTTATGACCAGGCTTGATTCATTCGAAGGGAAATGTAGTCTTGGAACCTGGCTTTACAGAGTTCTAATAAATGAGTGTTTGCAACAACGGCGAAAAGATAAGATCTTCAGGAAATTTTTGAAAGCGTGGTTCGGCAACGGTTCGAACAAAAACTTTATTGAGCCTAGTCAGGTAGAAAATCTGGCTCGTAAGGAGGAACAGTGTTGCATAAAGAAGGCAATGAATAAACTTTCGAAGCAGCAAAGACTGGTGGTCACTCTTAAGGTAATGGAAGGCCTGACTATGAAGGAAGTTGCTGAGATTCTTGGAATCAGTGAAGGTGCCGTGAAAAGCCATTTATTTCGAGGTATTAGAACGCTAAAGGAAGAACTCGGAAGTCGGAGTGAACTATGAGATGTCCAAGATGTAAAGACATATATCTAAGTGTTTTGGACGAACTTGACGCCGGTGCTGAAGAGGAGCTGAAAACACATCTGGAAAGCTGTGACGAATGCAAAAAAGAATATTCCGAAGTTCAAGGTTTGGTTAATTATCTGCGGGTTAAGACTCTTCCTGACATAATACCTGCGCATGGACCTCAGAAGGCCATCAAAAGAGATGGTGGTTTTTTTGTTCGATTTTTCGGTGTCTTGAAGCCTGCGGTGGCAATGATCATTCTGGTTTTACTCTTCGCCGTAGGACTTCAGTTGTTTCACCAACCTTCTCTTTCGCCGGAGGAGAAGGAAGTTGTTGAAAATATGGAATTTCTGAAAGATCTGGATGTGCTGGAAAAACTGGTCCAGATTGTTGACGGTACGCCGGGTGAACACAGTTCAATCTGCAGAAAGCACTTTAGGATGGCATGGGGTGATGAAATATATTCTGAATTTCTTTCGTAGAAGTGATTATAACCCGCGGGTTTCAGTTATTATTTTGTGTTGGTTGTTAGTGTTTTGTTCTGGAGGTTTTTCCTTTTGCCTGGAGAATTACTATGTCTATACACAAGGGGAATCCCAGATCCTTGCTTTTCGATATTTTGAAAATTCAGATCAGTACCGTAGGTGGGAGAAACTCAGTCCTCAGGAAAGGGAATCATTGAGGAGGCGTTATGAGCATTACAAACAGCTCCCTCCAGAAAAACAGCAGCTTTTGAAGAGGCGTTACGAACAGTGGAAAAACCTTTCTGAGAGCGAACGTAAGCGCCTTCGTTACTACCTGAGAAATTGGGATAAACTCACACCCTCCGAAAGAAATACTATCTTGCGCTATTTTAAGCAGTAACCGTGCGAGTAAAGCTTTCATGAAATTCATTTGATACTCATAAATACTTCTGTTAAAGAGAAATCGATTTTTTGTCTTGTAGTGTGGATAAGCAAATTTTTCGTAAGGAGGATATTGATGCGCGAAGTTGTAATTGTGAGTGCAGTGAGGACTCCATTGGGAGCGTTCAACGGCAGTTTGTCCACAATTGGGGCTACTCAACTTGGTGCTATTGTAATAGAGGAAGCTGTAAAACGGGCTAGTATTCGAAAAGAGGATGTTAATGAAGTAATCATGGGACAGGTGCTTCCATGTGGGTATGGTCAAAATCCGGCCAGGCAGGCGGCTGTTAAGGCGGGTATGCCTTGGGAAGTGGAATGTCTGACTGTGAATAAAGTCTGTGGTTCTGGATTGAAGGCCGTTATGCTGGCAGCTCAGGCAATTCAGGTTGGTGATGCTGATGTGGTAGTTGCCGGGGGCATGGAAAACATGAGTATGGCTCCTTACTATCTTGAGAGGGCTCGGTTTGGCTATCGTATGGGTAACGGAAAACTTATAGATCACATGGTACACGATGGGCTCTGGGATATCGTTAACGACTTCCACATGGGCATTTCGAATGAACTTTGTTCTGAGAAGTATGGCGTTACGCGCGAGGATCAGGATCGGTATGCTGAGGAGTCTTACAGGCGTGCTATGGAAGCAATTCGTCAGGGAAAATTCAAAGAAGAAATCGTTCCGGTAGAAGTACCTCAAAGAAAGGGTGATCCTATTTTGTTTGAGCAGGATGAATGTCCTCGTGACACGCCTTATGAGGTTCTCGCGAAAATGAAACCCGCCTTCAAAGAAGGGGGGGTAACAACCGCGGGTAATGCATCCATAATAAGCGACGGGGCAGCAGCTGTTGTGGTTATGGCTCGTGAGAAGGCAGAAGAACTGGGCTGCAAGATAATGGCCACTGTTGGTGCCCAGGCAGCCGCGGGAATTGATATGAAATACGTCCTTATGGCTCCAATCCTGGCCATTCCCAAATGTTTGAAAAAAGAAGGAATTGGTCTTGATGACGTGGATCTTTACGAAATCAATGAGGCTTTTAGTGGTTCTACTGTTGCAGTTCTAAGAGAACTCAAGCTCGATCCTGCAAAAGTTAACGTTAACGGGGGGAGTGTAGCGCTTGGTCATCCGATAGGTGCAAGTGGAGCTCGAGTTTTGGTTACGCTTCTTTATGAAATGATCCGTCAGGATAAAAAAATCGGGCTTGCTTCGCTATGTCTTGGAGGTGGCGAAGCTGTTGCTATGGTGGTGAAGAGGTAGAAAATCACCCGTAAGGAGGTGTTCAGGATGAAGGCGGAGGATGTAAAGATTTTTGGAGTTATTGGTGCGGGTCAAATGGGGCATGGAATTGCCTATGTTGCTGCCGTAAGCGGTCTCAAAGTCATCTTAAATGACATAAAGATGGAGTTTGCTGAAAGGGGATTACAGAATATAAGCAAGATCCTTTCTAGGAATGTCGATAAGGGTAGGTTAACCGTTGAAGAGAAGGATGCGGTGCTTGAGCGAATTCAGTTGAGTGCCGACCTGAAGGATCTTGGCAGTGCTGATTATGTTGTTGAAGCGGCTACCGAAAATGAAGAAATCAAGTTTCAGATTTTTCGAGACATCGATGAAATCTGTCCTGAGCACGCTATTCTTGCCACTAATACATCTTCAATACCGATTGGCAGAATAGCCGCTCAGACAAAGCGCCCCGACAAAGTGATAGGTATGCATTTCATGAATCCGGTTCCGGTTATGAAGCTAGTGGAAGTTATTAGAGCCCTTACAACGTCCGATGAAACCTTTCAGGTTACTTGGGATCTTGCCGTTAAGTTTGGAAAAACTCCGGCTGAAGCCAGTGATTATCCTGGATTCATTGCCAATCGTATTCTGATGCCGATGATAAATGAAGCTATATATTGCCTTTACGAAGGAGTTGGTACTAGAGAATCCATAGATACGGTTATGAAGCTCGGCATGAACCACCCCATGGGACCTCTTGCCCTTGCCGACTTAATCGGGCTTGATACCTGCCTGGCCATCATGGAAACACTTTACGAGGGATTTAAAGACCCAAAGTACAGGCCATGCCCGCTCCTTAGACGATATGTTGAAGCAGGTTGGCTGGGGCGGAAAACTGGCAGGGGCTTTTACGAATATTAAAGGAGTGAGGAAGTCATGAATCTTGAGCTTACAGAAGAACAAAAAATTATACAGGAAACAGCAGCGCGCTTTGCAAAACAGGAACTTGAGCCCGTTGCGGCTGAGCTTGATGAAACAAAAAACCGGGAGATCCTGAAAAAAAACCTGAAAAAACTGGCCGAACTTGGATTTAACGGCCTTGCTATAGATCCGGAATACGGTGGAACAGGCGCAGGAGCGGTTGCCTTTTCCCTTGCCATGACAGAGTTGGGTAAAGCGTGTGCCGCTACGACGGTCACTACTTCCGTAACCAACATGGTGGCGGAAGTTATTCAAGCTGTGGGTACGGAAGAGCAAAAAAGAAAATATATCCCACCCCTTTGCGACGGCACATTTTATGCCGGAAGCTTCGGCCTTACCGAGCCGGGGGCAGGCTCTGATCCAGCGGCCATGCGCACTACCGCCGTACTTGACGGAGACCATTGGGTTTTGAATGGGCAGAAAATATTCATAAGCAGTGCTGAGTATGCTGGAGTATTCGTGGTTTGGGCCGTTACCGACAAGGATGCGCCCAAGGGAAAAGGTATCAGCGCCTTTCTTGTGGAACCTGATTTTCCTGGGTTTACCGTGGGTAAAGACGAAAAGAAAATGGGACAGATCGGCTCGTCAACAAACGAATTGATTTTAGAAGATTGTCGCGTCCCAAAAGAAAACCTTCTAGGTGAAGTCAACAGGGGTTACCGGATTGCTGTTTCGGAGCTTGCAGGTGGGCGGATTGGCATAGGTTCCATGGCTCTTGGCATAGGACTTGCCGCGATGGATTTTGCCACTCAGTATGCAAAAGAACGCATCCAGTTTGACGTGCCCATAATTCAACATCAGGCTATTCAATGGATGATCGCGGACAATTATACCAGACTTGAAGCGGCAAGATGGCTCTTGCTTAGAGCTGCGTACCTGAAGGATCAAAAGAAACCGTATGCGAAGGAAGCTTCAATGGCAAAACTGTTTGCGACAGAAGCGGCTAATAAAGCCTGTTATGACGCTATGCAGATTCTCGGTGGTTATGGTTACACTAAGGATTTTCCAATTGAACGTTTTTATCGTGATGTCCGGGTAACGACTATTTACGAAGGTACGAGCGAGATTCAGCGCCTGATAATAGCGCGGCATTACATGAAGTAATTGTCCATCCTCCTGTGGTGAGGGGAAACAAATTTTAACAAAAAGAGCCCGCGGGGTAAGAGATTTGTCCTCCGCGGGCTTTTCATCATGGCGTTTAGAATTTATCGTAATGGGTAAACTCAGAGATTTCCCGCCTCTTTGGCGCAGAAGGAACCTTGGCGGGGTAACCGGTCGGCACCATTACTACCACTTCATAACCGTCAGGAATACCAAGTATTTCTTTAACTTTGTCGTGATCAAAGAGCCCAACTACTACAGCCCCTAGGCCAAGGTCGTGTGCTCTCAAACAGAGGTTCTGGGTAGCAATTCCCAGATCGAACATGAACCAATCGCCGAATTTGGTTGTAACCTGGCCCTTATAATACCCCGCTGCCTTTAATTTTCCGCAGATAACAAAAATCACCGGTGCTTGCTTCATTGACTTGGTGGCCGGATTACCCTTTGCCAATGTAGCCTGTAGTTTTTCCTTGGTGGCGGGATCTTTCACAACTATTACTTCCCAGCACTGAGTATTGGCCCAGGATTGGGCCCACTTCACCGCTTCGAGCATTTCGGCTATCTGGTCGTCGGTTACAGGTTTGTCTTCAAAATTTCTAATACTCCTTCGCTCCATAATTGCTTTTTTGAGTTCCATTGTTTCCCTCCGTAAAAAATGGAACGGTCTCACCATGTTGCTACTTTTTGTGTGAAGTTGTCTGAGAAAGCAATGTTTGTCAAGGTAAAGACAGGGGCTGTTCGAAAAATAGCTTTTTTAGGATGAATTTTGCGCTAATCCTCTTCTTTTCAAAGGAGCGCACGGCGTAAGCCGTTGTTTTGACTATGCGTAGACGTAGAATCAGCGGTATATTATTATCTTATCGCTAATCTGTGGTATATTACCCACATGGGAAAGACAAATAACCGGCGATAGCTAAGCCGTAATAGCAGGGGGTTGCTCACCATATGAGCAGTAGGGTTGGAACGACCCGAACTTACGCCCGTGGAGTGTTGATACACTCGTTGAAACGGGAAGCTCCTCATTTCAATGAGGAGTAGTTGACAGATCCGTATTTACGTTTAGCTGATACTTTGTGCAGCTTCACACCAAACCTGGGGCAAATGACGATTTTCCGAGTACCCTCAGGCAAAGACGGAATATTTACATCTCCATGGAGAAAAAGCCCGAACACACCTTACTTTGGTGCATTCGGGCTTCAGAGGTACAACACAAATAGAAGTTTCGACAGATTAAAATCTAATCGCTGGTCGATATAGCCTTCCGTGGCTGCAACGGTAGCGCTTTTCTATCAGTATCGCCAGTTGAAAGAGCTTTTTGCTCATTTATGCTTCCACCAATAACATTCGTCAGATTATTAACGAGATGTCTTAATTGCACAGCCTGTGCGTTGAGTTCCTCAGCCACGGATGCGAATTCTTCGGCGTTTGCAGCCGTTTGCTGAACGGTCTTATCCATTTCACCTGTGGCTTTGCTTATCTGATCTATGCCTTCCGCCTGCTCACGTGACGCAGCGGCAATTTCGTTAACCAGTTCAACCACTTTTGTTAAATTGCTGTGCACTTTGGAAAATGCATCGTCTGTTGCTTGAGTCAGTTCGGAGCCTTCCTGCACCTGTTTTGTCGTATGGTGTATTAAGTCAGCCGTATTTTTGGCTGCTTCGGTCGCTCTCATCGCAAGGCTCCTTACTTCGTCTGCCACTACGGCAAAACCCGTCCCTGCTTCGCCAGCGCGCGCCGCTTCTACCGCTGCGTTAAGTGCGAGAAGATTAGTTTGAAAAGCTATTTCATCTATAACTTTAATAATTTTCTGCGTTTCTTCGCTTGATTTCGTGATTGCTTGCATTGATGCTAGCAGTCGGTTCATCGCGTCTTTTGCATCTTCAGCTGTTTGTACAACTTCTTTCATTAAACCGTCAGCTTCTAATGCGTTTTCCGCATTTTGCCGGGTCATGGATGCCATTTCCTCGACGGAAGAAGATATCTCTTCAATGGAGGCTGCCTGTTCTGATGCTCCTTCGGCGAGTTGCTGGCTCATACTGGAAACCTCGCCAGAAGCGCCCGTAACCTGCTCGGCACTTTCTTCCAGATTATTCGCTATTGTACTCAAAGGTTTGACTATGCTCCTGGAGAGCAAAATGGCCGTGCCTATTACTAACAAAAGCCCGATGGCCATTACAATTAAACTGATCTGTTTCAACCTCTTAACAGCGGCAAAAGCTTCGGCTTTGTCTATTTCTGCCAACAGCGCCCAGGTGGTCTGTCCAACCTTTACCTGAGTATATGCAGATAGAACAGGCTGGCCCCTGTAATCAAGTATAACCTTGCAGCCCGATTTCCCTGATAGCGCTTCCCTGACTGCTTCAGTATTAACCTGTCCTTTTTCCGGACTCGCGAAAGACGCTTTCACGGAATGATTGATCGGATCCAGATAAGAATCCGATCTCATAAACTTATCAGGACCGACAAGATAAGCTTCTCCGGTTTTCCCCATGCCGGAACGAAGCTGCATGATTCTGTTAATGCCCTCCAGGGGAATACGCAGGGCGATAACCATAACAACGTTGTTGTTTTCTACAAGGGGCAATGCTATGAACGAAGCGGGTTCATTATTGCTTGGAGCGTAAGCTTCAAAATCGGCGAATCCAAAGGATCTTGAACTGATAACTTGGTTTATAAGTTTACCCAGGTTGGTGTTCGAGTATTTGCCTTTTATTATGTTGGTTTTGTAATCAGGATTATGTGCTACAGTGTAGAATACGGTTCCGTCTGGATGAATCAAAAAAAGATCGTGATAACCGTATTGCTTTGCATAATATGAGTAAAAATCTTCCTTTTTATCCTCAAGTTCTACTGTCATAAATTCTTCGTAAGACATGATTGAGAAGATTTTCCAGTTAAGTCCTGCAACTTTGAGGCGCCTACAAATAACAACTTCTAACTCTCCCGAATTATTTGCATCAACGGAAATTTCGGTTTCAGTTGCCTTTGAGAAAAGATTTCGCACATGGCGTTCTTTGACAAGTTTGCCGACCTTTCCGCCTCGCAATGTTTGGTCGCTTCTGTATTCAATTTTACCATCGTGTTCGGCGACCAGAAAGGTTTCTCCAGTTTTCCCAAGTCCTGCTCGTTTCTGGAGTATGTCGTTTATGGGCGCAACTGAAATTTGGAGTGCAATGACACCGATGAGAGTGTGTCTTTTATCAAACACAGGTGCTCCGATGAAGGCCACTTGCTGTCCTTGACGGGGGGAGTAGGGGGTAAAATCTTCTATTACCACAGTCTTGGTTTTCATAACTTTCTTCCACAGCTTGGCAAGGCCTTCGTTTTTATAGGGCCCATAGGCCAGGTTTGTGCCTAAGTCGGGTTTTTCGGCCACGGAGTACATTACATGACCGTGTTTGGGGCAAATTATGAAAAGGTCCTGGTAACCGTGGGTTTGTGTATAGGTTTTGAGTGATTTTTCGTATTTTCTAACGATTTCACGGTACCCGATTATGTCCTGAGAAATATCAAAAGTTTCTTTGTCTCCAAATCCCAGAAGATCATGATAGGTTTGCAATTCTCTGACGAACCTTTGAACGTTTAAGTTATGAGATAGCGCAACTATATCTCCTAATATTCTATCAAAGAGTTTTTCTACTTGAAATCTTTTTAATTCTATGTCGTCCTGTAAAGATCTAAGTTTTTGTTGTCTGAAACCTGATACGGTTTCCGCAAGGACCTTTATGTCTCCCTCTCTTTCCTGAAAAAATCTCTCTATTTGGGTTTTTTTCATATCCCGAAGGGATATCAATTGATTCACGCTCCTTTCTTGGAGAGCCTTTGTGGCTTTTTGACTCGCGAGAAAACCCATAATGAGCATCGGTGTCAACCCAACGAGGATAAAAGCCAGGATAAGTCTCACCGTCAGACTGATGTTGCGCATCTTCTTTCCCCCCGTGATTTGAGTTTTTGTCTCTGATTGCTAGCAAGATTCATAAATAGACCCCTCTGCAGAGTCTGTCACAGCATCTACCAACAGTGATCACACTTAAAGAGATTCTCCTTCGTTCACACCAGACAACAGCAACTTCTTCAATTCCTTGCGCATCTTCTAGCTAACTGGTATCTTTTTTACTGAATGGCCTCTTTTTGTTTGTTTTTTCACAAATATGTTTTTAATACAGGCTGCCCAGTTTTTGCAAGAAATACGGGGACCATCGGGCGTTTTTAGAGTTTTGATCTTCTTGGGTCTGTGTCTTGTGAGAACAATTATATGTTCTTAATGTGTATGAAGAACTACACAAGGGCGATTGGTGGAGGAGGCAGTCATGAAGAAGCTTACGTCCATGATTTTTCTCGTTGGGTTTTTTTATGCTCTGTTGTTGCCGTCAGAGGCCATCAGGGCTGCTGAAGAGCCATTTACGTTTGGACTTCTGCTTGTTGGTCCTTATAACGACCATGGCTGGAGCCAGGCTCACTTTGAAGCTGCCAAGGCGGTGGAAAAGGAACTCGGAGTTCGCTTTTTGTACATAGATAAGGTCAATCCAGCAGACAGGCCCGGTGTAACCGTTCCGCAGCTTGTGGACGAGCTTGTATCACGAGGAGCAAAACTAATCGTTGCCAACTCCGATGACATGAAGGATGGAATAAGAGAGGCGGCGCGTCAGCACCTTAAAGTCTATTTTGTGCATATTTCTGGAGACGATGCTCTCACGGGCAAGGGCCCGGAGAATCTGTCTAATCTCATGGGACGCATGGAATACGGGAAAATGATCGCCGGTTTTGTTGCGGCCATGACGTCCCGCACCGGAAAGATCGGTTATCTTGGCCCTCTGATTAACGACGAAACAAGAAGGCTCGCCGTATCATCCTATCTCGGTGCCAGATATGCATGGGAAAAGGTACGGAAAAAGAATCCGAAAGACCTGGTATTTCAAGTTTCCTGGATAGGTTTCTGGTTCAATATCCCGGGTGTAACAGCCGATCCGACTCAAGTAACGCAAAACTTCTTTAACTCCGGCTTTGACGTGGTTATCTCCGGCATAGATACAACGGAAGCCCTTACGGTTGCAGCCCAAAAGCGCAAACAGGGCCAAGAAGTGTGGGCAATCCCTTATGACTATCGCAATGCCTGCAATGAAGCTCCCGAAGCCTGTCTCGGTACCCCGTATTTTAACTGGAAGCCGGGGTACATGCATTTCATCAAGGCCGCCCAGTCGGGTCAGTGGAAGAGGGAATGGCTGTGGCTAGGCCCGGACTGGACAGATATTAACGACCCGGACACCAGCTCTGTGGGTTTTCTACCCGGTCCGGCTATGTCTCCTGAAGTTAGAGCGGCCATGGATGACTTCATCAAGCAAATGGCTTCGGGCTCCCTGAATCTTTTCACCGGACCCCTGTATTACCAAGACGGGTCTGTTTTTCTAAGAAAAGGCGAGCAAGCTACAGATGAACAAATCTGGTACATGAAACAACTTCTTCAGGGTATGATAGGCCCCAGCAGTGCAAAGTAGGCACAATGAACGTTATTCTTAGAAACATTCACAAGTTTTACGGGCCGGTCCACGCCAACAGGGGAATAAGTGTAACCTTTAGAGAAGGAACAATTCACGGAATCCTGGGAGAAAACGGTGCAGGGAAAAGTACCCTGATGAAGATTCTAGCAGGGTACACGCCCCGCTCAGATGGTCAAATCCTTATCAACGGCGCCCCCGTCGATTATTCCTCGCCAGGCGAAGCACTCAAATACGGCATTGGAATGCTCTATCAGGATCCACTGGACTTTCCGGCCCTTACGGCCATTGAAAGCTTTACCATTGGCCTACCTGAAACTCCAATTTGTTTGCCCAGCAAACATTTCGTGAAACTCTTTGAGGAACTCACCCGGCGTTTCCATTTTTCCATACGTCCCGAAATCCCGGTGGAGTATCTTACCGTTGGCGAAAGACAGCAACTCGAGATCATGCGCCTGGTTGCGGCAGGAGCACAATTTATCATTCTTGATGAACCCACCACGGGGATTTCCATCAGGCAAAAGGAAATACTTTTTGACGCTCTAAGGCAATTAGCATCTTCGGGAAGGACAATTGTACTCGTTTCCCACAAACTCGAGGATGTCGTAAATCTGTGCTCGGAAGTATACATATTAAGGCAGGGAAAGTGCGTAGGTCATGTGGCGGCTCCCTTCAGCAAAGCAGAACTTCTTGAATACATGTTCGGACAGATTCCACCTCCAGTGTCGCGTTGCATCCTCGAAAAGGGCGCGACTGTCCTGTGGATGGACCGGGTTTCGGCGAGCTGGAAAAAGACGACCATGATCAGGTGTTCATTCAGGGTGCGCCAAGGAGAGATAGTGGGAGTAGCGGGGTTGGAAGGGAGCGGTCAGGAGACGTTTTTGAGGGTCGCAGCCGGTATTGCCACTCCACACGAGGGAGATCTTTATCTAGACCGTGAGAAAGTAACCGGGCGAAAACGGAGTTATTTCAAGAACCGTGGTATTTATTTTGTTCCCAACGACAGACTGGCGGAAGGATTATTCCCGGATTTGAGCTTAATGGACCATTATGCTATTGCTTTTGGAGGAAGTTCGTGGCTCATTCCTTGGAAAACCATAGAGGAACTTGCCCGGGAAAGGATGGAAACTTTTTCCATTAAGGGGCAAGTTGTATCAAAAGCGGCTGGGCTTTCTGGAGGAAATCAGCAAAGGCTTCTTCTGTCGCTTCTTCCCGCAAATCCCCGGCTTCTTCTCCTTGAGGACCCAACAAGGGGGCTGGATGTGGAATCGGCTACATGGATATGGAAATACCTTCAGAATTTGGCTCAAAAAGGTACGGCCATAGTATTTTCGTCGAGAGATCTAGACGAGGTATTTGCGGTATCTCACAGAATAACGGCCTTCTTTGAAGGCCGAATCGCACTCGATGCTGAGGTCAATACTACCACTGTTGATGAGGTGCAAAAAACCATAGCCGGGCTTTTTCGGGAGTAGTCTTTGGTGGACAGGGTGCGAACGATTCTCACAGTTGTTGCAATTTCAACACTAACTACCTGTGGCGCTCTTCTGATAGTTGGTACGAATCCCGTGGACGTTTTTTCGGCCTTTTTTAAGGGAACCTTTTCATCGTGGAGGCACTTTGCCCATGTCATCAATGTATGGATTCCCCTTGTTATATGTTCGTGCGGACTTCTGTTTACTTTCTCGCTGGGGCTCTGGAACATAGGAGTAGAAGGTCAGATAATGCTTGGAGCTGTCGGAACAGCCTGGGTCATGAGGCACCTGGCAGATATGACAAATCCCACCGTAACACTGGGAATTGCTTTTCTTATGGCGTGCCTTTTAGGGGCAATCTGGGCCACTCTATCCGGCATCCTAAAGATAAAAAGCAATGTTCACGAAATATTCTCAGGCCTTGGCCTTAACTTTGTCGCCCAGGCTCTTGTACTATGGCTTATTTTCGGTCCATGGAAAAGGCCTGGCGTAGCTTCCATGAGCGGCACCAGACCCTTTCCGGCAGCGGTATGGTTTCCCGTGCCAGAAGGGTGGAGATTTTCTCCGATCGCTCTGGTAGCAGCTCTTCTGGTCATGGGAATTACCGCCTGGATATTTATATCCACCAGGTGGGGGCTTCTCATCAGAGCCGTCGGAAATAATTCTCGGGCTGCCGAAGTTCACGGCATTTCCATAAATGGCAACTTCCTCCTGGCTATGGCCGTAGCGGGTTTTCTAGCCGGCATGACCGGTTATTACCAGGCAGTCTTCGTGTATCATCGCCTTATACCGGCTATATCCAGCAACTACGGTTACTTATCCCTTCTTGTTGTCATGCTGGCACAGTACCGTTGGACCCCTGTGCCCTTTATAGCCCTCCTTTTTGCCATGCTCCACGTTGGAAGTATCCAGCTACCTCTAACACTCAACCTGGATTCCTCACTCGGCGGTGTCATACAGGGCATCCTCGTCCTGACCACACTAGGAGTGGTTCATTTTCGGAGGAATTCTTAAATGGACATGTCCTGGGGTCTCTTTTTGGGAATGATAATAGCGAGTGCAGCGCCGCTTGTCGTAGCGGGAATCGGAGAAACCCTGACAGAGCGGGCCGGCGTTATTAACCTCTCCTTGGACGGGACCATTCTACTTGGTGCCATGGTTGGATTTGCTACATCCTACGCCACGAACAGCACATTTGCCGGGGTACTGGCAGCCGGTGCTTCAGGCACGCTGGTTGCGGCGATTCTGGGACTTCTTTGCTTAAAATGGAGTGCCCCACAGGTTGCTGTTGGATTCGTTCTTACCCTTCTTTGTAGGGATCTGGCATATTTTCTTGGAAATCCCTTTGCCCGTATTCGGGGACCACAACTTACCACCATATCTGTACCCTTTTTATCGGATATCGATTTTCTGGGCACGGCGCTGTTCAATCACAATATTTTGACCTATCTGAGTATCGTTCTTATTCCGCTGGCGTGGATGCATCTGTATCTCACCCGTTCGGGGCTGATTTTGCGAGCTGCCGGAGAAAATCCTGAAGCCTGTAGAGCCCGCGGCTACATGGTAATGCGGATTCGCTTTGTGTACTTAATACTGGGAGGCTTTCTGGCCGGCGTTGCAGGAGCAATGTTTTCACTGGGAATCAAACCCGGCTGGGGGCGACCACAGGGAGCGGAAGGAATGGGCTGGATAGTGCTGGCTCTCGTAATATTCGGAGGGTGGAATCCTGTCAGAGTTTCGGCTGGAGCTTATGTCTTTGCATCGCTTCAAGCCATGAGCAACATCGTGCAGAATATCTGGATCGGAATCCCGGCCCAGCTCCTTCAGGTGGCTCCGTTTCCTCTTATGATACTGACCCTAGTGTTGATAAACACCAGCGAAAAGTCCTATCAGCCTCAGTCACTTACGCGTTTTCTCGCTTTGCTCAAGGCCAGGCCGCCGGCTGCTCTTGGAAAGGATTTTTCCGAAAGCTAGGAATAGATTGTTTAACCAGGGAGGGCGAGTCAATGAAGGTTGTAAAATTCGCGTTTGCTGAAAGGTGTGAACCCGAACCGGGCTGGGTGAGGACGAGTCTTTGCAATGAACAGGAAATTTCTATCGAGCACTTTGTAAAACCTCCGGAACACGCTTCACCTTTTCATGAACATCCCAACGCTCAGGTGCTCATTGTGTTGAAGGGCACCATGATCATTTCCCTTAAAGACGGAACCGAAGAAAGGCTGGAAGAAGGAGACGCGGTATTCATCCCGGGGAATGAACCTCACGCTGTGAAAAATCCCCAGGATGTTCCCGCCGTAGGGCTTGACATCTTCGTACCGGGCAGGTCCTTCGATTTCTGGTACAAAAAGCTTGGTATTCAGCGCTGAAATTTGATTATGCGATACGTGGCCGTGCCGATAGCGGCAAGCTGCCCTGATGCCAGGAAAACTTCCATGTAGGCTGTACCGAGGCGGGAGGTCGTGTGGACTACTTTACCCCGGGAAATCATCGTTTCCGTGACGGGCTTCAAAAAGTTCATTTTAATCTCCACCGTGGGCACTCTATAAGCAGCTCCCAGAACCGTGATGAGTGCCCAACCTCCCGCAGCATCAGCAACAGCCGTGATAAAACCTCCTTGAACACTCCCAAGGCTGTTGCATATTTCGCGACGGTAAGGAAGCTCCAGCTCAACTTCACCTTCTTTTACGGAATGAACCACCACACCAAGCAGACTAAGAGCCGGACTTTTCTGAACCAACGAAGCAAAATAATCAAATTTTATCAAGATAAATTCATCCCCGCAAAGAGTGAAAACTTCTACAACGAAAGATTAATTAAGCACCCAAGGTCTTACTAATTTCCTTACCGTAGTCCTGATCCATCTGGGGAGCTCCGCCCAAGAAGGGCAGTTTTAAATGAAAAGACCCATTCACCATTTTCAACCAAAAGCGATCACATCGTACTCTTCGAAATTCGTTTTTTCAAGGGCTTGAATTAATCCTTTCTGTTGGTACCTTGCTTTTTGTTTTTTGAACAATGTCGGTATCGTCAATGTGAGGGGGGACGGAAAAAGTGGAGTATTAAGTGCGAAAATATAAAGTGTGGAGGTAAGGTTGTGCTCTTCAAGGCAACATCTGTCCTGAACAGGAGCAGGTGAAGTTCCTTTAGGGTTTCGTCAGTAAGGTTTTGTGCTTGTTGTGCGAGTTTGTTTATTACGAACTCGGGGAGCTTCAGATAGCCTTTGAGATCTTCGATGTTTTTACCTTCCTGAAGGATAGAATGGGTTTGCCAGAGTAGCCTTACGTGGCGTGCCAGTATGCCCAGGAGGGCCAGTGGTGATTCGCCTGATCGTAAAAGGCTTTCCACACAGGTCAGAGCTTTTTCAGGGTTTCCTTCGGCCAGAGCATCCGTAATCTGAAAGGCTGAGTAAACCTTTTGAATCGATGATGCCTGAATTACATCGTTTGCTTCAATGACCTTTCGGTCAGCCGTATAAAGGACGAGCTTTTCCAATTCAGAGGCCAATAACGCCAGGTCATTGCCAATGTATTCCAAAAGTAAAGAAGCCGCGTCCTTGTTCAGACGTTTTCCGTGTTGTTTGGCGAGGGATTGAAGCCAATTCGGCAGCTGATTCGTCCTGGGAGCATTGCAAACAACAACTACGCCCCCCACTTCCTCCGCCACTTTTTCAACTTTGGCTGGCAGTTTGAATTCGTGCCATCCAATGCCAACCCAGCTTGATGGGACAGAGGCCTTGAGGGCATCAAGAAGCTGGTCCAATTGTTTTTGAGGTAGGTTTTCTGCATGATCGACCAGAATGGCTCTTGCAATACCGCCCATGGGGATGGTTCTTATTAACCCAATGATGTCTTCAAAAGCTGTGGTTCCTGGAGATAAACGTTTCGATATAATTCGTCTTTTTGAAACCCTGTTTTGTAGTGTTTTAGTAAATGTGTTCCAACTTTCGTCTATGAGATATGGAGTATTTCCGAAAAACATAAAAACACGGGGCAGGAGGTTTAGAGATTTTACATATGCGGAAAGTCGGTTGTGATATATCCGTTGCATGGCTCTTTAAAAGACATGGATGGTGAAGCGATCGTATATTCGTTCTGCAACCTGTTCTGCTAAGTATTCCAAAGCTGCCTGGCGGGCTCCGAAGGTTTCAAAGGCATACGTACCCTGTTTGTATTCTTCATAGAATCTGAATTGATTATCTTGCCATACCACCTTGCCAGTTTTTGGGTTTTCGCATCGAACATCCAGAACCACGTAAACCCGAGTTTCGGTGGTTTTTTCCACATCCAGGTGGGCCACATCAGATGTATAAATCTTGAGAACACGGCCACGAAAAATGAGATCTGCATCGGATGGCGACGTGAGCTTAAATCTCCCACGCTTTATGAATAGCTTTCTGAGTGCGTCGGTAATCAGTATTTCAACATTTGGCTCGGTGGTTTCGTTACGAAAGGGAAGAACGGCTATGGAACGTTCCCTGTCTGACGAACTGAAACCCCGTATGTGGTAACCACAGGCCTGCAAAAAGATAGCAATGAGAACTATAATGCCTATCCATACGGATGAAAGGATTTTGCTTTTCTTCATTCCTTGACCTTTTGGTAACGGGCGAACTCCGTTAAGAGTCCGCCCGGTTTTTACCCGACTACGACGTTGACCAATTTCTTCGGGACAACCACAACCTTGCGAATTGTTTTACCCTCGGTAAACTGCTTTATGCGATCTCTTTCAAGAGCCAGCTTTTCCAGTTCACTGTCGGGTGTATCGGCAGGCACGGTCATTTTATCCCGCACTTTTCCATTGACCTGAACAACAATCAATAAATCTTCTACCTTCACGGCTTCTTCGTCGTAAGACGGCCACGGCATGTTAAACAGTCTTCCGGAATTCCCAAGTTGATGCCATAGCTCTTCCGTTATGTGAGGAACCATGGGAGATAACAGGAGAATCAAGTTTTCCACGGCATGTCTCATAACAGGCCAAAAGCTTTCATCTTTTTCATCCGCCCGATCTCTGGTTTGATAGAGCATATTGACCAGTTCCATAGTTGCTGCGATGGCGGTGTTAAAATGATATCGTTCCTTTATATCTTCAGTAACCTTTTTTATTGTCTGGTGAGTCTTACGAAATAGATCCGCTAGCGGCCCTTTGAGTTCCGAAATTTTTCCCGAATAAGTGGCTGCATTTCTGAGATTGTCAATGTTCTCTGCGACGAATCTCCACACGCGCCCTAGAAACCGGTACGCACCCTCTATGCCCTGGTCGCTCCACTCAAGGTCCTTTTCAGGCGGTGCTGCAAATAAACAAAAAAGGCGGACCGTATCAGCACCATAGGCCTGGACCATATCGTCGGGATCCACCACGTTGCCTTTAGATTTGCTCATCTTCGCCCCGTCTTTTATGACCATGCCCTGAGTAAGGAGGCGGGTAAAAGGTTCATCGAAACTGATATAGCCCATATCTCGAAGTGCTTTAACAAAAAATCGCGAGTAGAGAAGGTGTAACACAGCGTGTTCTATGCCCCCTATGTACTGATCTACCGGAAGCCAGTAGTTAACTCGATCGGGATCGAAGGGTCTGGTATTTTCATCAGCACAGGCAAATCGTATAAAGTACCAGCTTGATTCTACGAAGGTATCCATAGTGTCAGTTTCACGACGGGCCGGTTTCCCGCACTTGGGACAGTTGGTTTTGTAAAAGCTTTCACTTACCGGTAAGGGAGAGCCGCCATTTGGAAGGAGTTCCAAATCCAGCGGGAGCACAACAGGAAGATCCTTTTCCGGCACCGGTACGGTTCCACAATTGTCACAATAAACTACAGGTATTGGAGCTCCCCAATACCTTTGTCGCGAAATACCCCAATCCCTGAGTCTATACTGAACCTTAAATCGCGCCATACCACGTTCGGCAAGGTGTTCCGTGATTGCTTTTTTGGCTTCTTTGGAAGTAAGACCGTCAAATTGCCCGGAGTTTACAAGAATTCCTTCTTCTTCGAAAGCTTCCGTAAGCTCGGATGGGTCGGGAATATGGTCGGAGTCAGCCGGTCTCACAACCACTTTCACAGGAAGATCATATTTCCTAGCAAACTCGAAATCGCGCTGATCGTGAGCGGGTACTGCCATCACCGCACCGGTTCCGTATTCCATCAGCACGAAGTTTGCCACAAAAATGGGCATCTTATCACCAGTAACGGGATTTATGCAGTACCTCCCGGTGAAGATGCCTTCTTTTTCCAGTATTTCTTCCATCCTGTCGCTTCGCTTCAGCCTTTTTGCCTCTTCGACAAAATCCAAAACCTTTTGTTCCTGTTCCGTCCCACGACACAGAATCGGTACCAGCGGATGTTCCGGAGCAAGGCTCATAAAAGTGGCTCCGAATAAGGTATCCGCCCTAGTAGTGAAAACTGTTACCTTTTCGTCCAGGCCGTCAACGGGAAAATCAATTTCACTTCCGTGGCTCTTTCCGATCCAGTTTCTCTGCATCACGAGAACCTTTTCAGGCCAGCCGTCAAGCTTGTACGTGTAATCAAGCAGTTCTTCTACATAGTCGGTTATTTTGAAAAACCACTGTTCCATCTCTTTCTGAACAACTGGTCGTTCACAGCGCCAGCAAGCTCCGCCTTCCACTTGCTCATTTGCAAGAACCGTTTGGCAATGCTCACACCAGTTAACATAAGCCTTTTTCCTGTAGACCAACCCTTTTTCAAACATTTTTATGAAGAAAAGCTGTTCCCACTTGTAGTACTCAGGATCACAGGTGGCAAACTCACGTGACCAGTCGTATGAAAACCCCAGCCTTTTCAACTGTGTTTTCATATAGGCTATGTTGTCGTAAGTCCACTTGGCCGGATGAATTTTGGCCTTTATGGCGGCGTTTTCGGCAGGCATGCCGAAGGCATCCCAGCCCATGGGATGCAAAACATTGTAACCGTTCATTCTGAGAAATCTCGCTACCACGTCCCCAATCGAATAATTGCGCACATGCCCCATGTGAATCCTGCCGGACGGGTACGGAAACATCTCAAGGAGGTAAAATTTTTTCTTTGACGGATCTTCCATCACCCTGAAAAGATCTTCTTCTTCCCAAATTTTCTGCCACTTTTCTTCTATCGCATGCGGATGATATTTCGGTTCCATACCCACGTACCTCTCTCCTATGGATTGTCTTTGTTTTTAGTGACTCAGGCGTTCTAGCACACCAAAGTGGTTGTTTACAAGTTTGCGAATTCCTCAAGAAATGAACAGACCAACCAGCTATAAGCAATGTGGAATATTTTCAAGCGTCATTCAATAAGCCCAGCAGATGTCTGGTCACAGCATTCGTTAATATGTCGTAAAGTGCCCGATTTGATGCTGCGATAATGTTTCCGTTGTAGAGGGCCTGTTTTCTTTTCCAGAAATCAGTAACTATACCCCCTGCTTCTTCAATAAAAAGTATCCCAGCTGCAACGTCCCAGGGTTTCAAGCCCACTTCCCAGAAGCCGTCAAGTCTTCCACATGCGACGTAGGCAAGGTCTAGGGCGGCAGATCCGGCCCTTCGTATGTCGCTCACCTTCAGGAAAACTTCCCTGAAGGTGCAAAAGTAAGCATCGGTTATATCCTTCCTGCGAAATGGAAACCCGGTAGCAATCAGACTGACTGCCGGCTCCTGATTCGTTGAACACTCCATTTTTCGACCATTAAGGTAGGCCCCCTCGCCCCTTATAGCCGTAAATATTTCGTCCCTCAATGGATCGTACACACAACCAGCTATGATCTTGCCATTTTCGAGTCTTGCTATGCTGACCGAGACGACAGGAAAGCGATGAATAAAGTTTGTGGTGCCGTCCAAGGGGTCAACGATCCAGCAGGAGGAGGGTAACTCTTTCCCAGAAAAGCTTTCTTCGCCTACAACAGGCACCGAAGAGTCACAGATTTTCAGAGCCTCCATTATCGTTTTTTCACATAGTTTGTCCGTTTCCGTTACATAATCGAACGCGGATTTTTGCTCAAAATTTGCCACACCACCTTCGGTTTCAGAAAAGACTTTTCGAATGATTTCGCCGGCTTCCCTGGCAGCACCAATCATTGCATCAAGGAAAAGTCTTGCCTGGTCTCTGGTCATGAATTCCCTACAGACGCGCCTGTAATGCCTCAATCCTGTGTTTTACCTCTGCGATTTTTGCCGCTTCGACCGCAAGCTTCTTAAGCTTTTCGTCCTTTTTGGCGGCCCCCTCCTTTTGCATAACAACAGCCTGTTCCAGGGCTTTTTGTATGCTTTCTGCCGTTGCGTCAATTTTTGAATTCAGCGTCCATCTGAAGTTGAAGAAACTTTCGCGTATTCGGTGCATAAAATCTGCTCTAACCCGCCCGCAATTAGCATCAATCCGCTCTGGCAGTTTTTTCATCAGGTCGTTTAGTACTTTCTTCTGAGACAGGCTTTTTGGCAACAGCTTTTTCGAAAAAAAGTCAACAGCTCCGGCTATGTCAAAGAAACGAGGTGGATCTCCTAGCAGGTAGTAAAAGCGGCTGTCAGAACTTATGGTTTCGTCCGTTTTTACCGTTTCTAGTTCTATATCGAATAATTTTGCCGATGCTTGAACGAGTCTGTTGATGACGTCGTTAGTTCTGTCTGAGTACTGGCGTGATACACGGGCAAATTCTTCGTTCAGCGCTTTTTCTTGTTCCATTATCCAATCGTCAAAGGTTTGGACTATTCCTGAGTTAAGTTTTTCCTCCATTTTCTTCACATATTCTGACACGGGCAAATGTTTTAAGGCTTCACCTTCACGCTTCAACTCTTCAAGCATCCTTGGAAGTTCAGTTTTGCGCAACCTTTCCAGTTGTCTATCCAAGTAATCCATTATGCGCTTTATTTCTGCTTCGAAGAAGTAACCGTTATCTTCTTTATCCCTCTGGATCCTTTCAAGTTCGTCTTTAAAGAGCTCTATCTTCGTTTCCAGATCCCGCAATGGAGTTTCAATTGCCTTGCGTTCCAGTTCCACTGAAAATTCCATATCATTTAAGACTTTTCTGGACGATTGAAGTGCTGATTGGAGGAGAATGCGGCCTTTCTCGCGGGTAAGAAAATTAGTAAGCAAAGCCTGCAGTTCTGGCAATCTGCTTCGTTGCAGAGTGTCGCTGTCTCCGCTGAGCTGTCCCTCAAGGGCGAGTTTTGCCGAAAGGGGCTGAATGCTTACACTTCCGTCCTGGAGCACTTCTTCCAGTGTTTTCTTTGAAAACGACAAGGATTCCGCCAGCTCTTCTCCGTCGAGGTAATCGATCTTGTTCTGAATAAAGAATATCTTGTGCACGTACTGACGGACATCTCTGAGGAATTCAAGTTCCGATTGACTCAATGGAGGGTCAACGGTGAAAAGAAACAAAGCAGCGTCTACCTTCGGCAGAAATTCGTAGGTTACCTGGGTATTGTTTTCAAAGATTGACCCGACACCTGGAGTATCTATAAGATGCACTCCTCCTTTTAGGGTTTCAGCAGGGTAGGAAATTTCAACGAAATCAACATCTTTTATATTGTTGGGATTGCCTTTTTCGGTTACATATTCTGGAAGTTCCTTCCTGGTGATAGTTTTTGTGGTGCCGTTTTTGAAGCGCACAACAATGTCTTCTTGGGGACCCCAGCGGATAATAGTAACGATCGACGTGAGAGGGACTACCGATGTGGGAAGGAGTTTATCTTTGAGCAGGCTGTTAATGAGCGTGCTTTTGCCTCGCTTGAATTCTCCGAGAACGACCAAATAAAAAGCGTTTTTCTCGAGCTTTTCACGTAATTCATCAAGCTTTTCTGTTAGGGTTTTGTCCACACCTGATACTTGGATGGATTTCATGTCTTGAAGTAGTTGAATCAATTCTTGCTGGTTTTCACGGTATTTTTCCAGCATCGTGCATACCTCCTGCCCGAAATATTTGGTAAATTAAAAACCCCACTCGACCTATCGAGTGGGGTTCCACCTTTCGACCTAAAATTTAAAACCCCACCCTCAGGGCGGGGTTGAAGTCAACCCAATACGATGACTTCTAACCCCAAGGTAGAAGTCATCAGCCCAACGCATCTGTTATTGAGGCGCAGGCGGTTCAGGCAGACTTCATTGCCTTCAATTTGTAACAATTACTTACAATATACTCTATCAAGCTTGTTCTTTTAGTCAAGTTGGTTTTATTATGATTGGAGAAGGTGATATATAAGCCGCCGGAGGTATAAATATGCGATTAAGAAAGGTCATTGTTGCTCTGACCCCTGAACAGGCTCAAGAAGTGCTCCGTATTGAACTGGACAACGATGCCGAAGGTGCGCTTAAATTTTTAAGGAAGATTCTACCAAAGCGCGTTAAAGAAGCGCTGCAAACCAGGTGAATGCCAGTTTTTGAGGCTGGGTACAGCCCTTCGAAGTCTCAATTTTTTTCAGCAAGTTGAGGCATTTCACATATCTTCTGCTACTATTCGCCTGACCCTGATAGGCCGTTTGGTAAGCGAGCCTTTCATTTTGCCGGCCAGCAGGGATTTCAGGCTGGATTTGGCCAGCTTTGCATCATCTTCAGATGTGTAGTAAGCTCGGAGCCCTTTTATTTCCGGGTACACCTTGTCCACCCGTTCCCAATGATTGGGACCTAACTTTGCTTCGACTACATAAAAGCTACTTTCTTTTTCAACCGCCACGAGGCAAAATTTGTTTCCCAGACGGCGTTCTAATTCTTTGATTGCTTCAAGATCTTCGTCACTAACACTCGCTATGCGGACAGAACATGGGACGAATTCGTCGCTATTCATGGCAAACTTGCAATCTTAACTCTGGTGATTTGCTTCTTCTTTCAATATCTTCCAGCACTCGTCATTGCCAACAACCCTAAGCAGCGGAAAAAGAGGAGTCTTGGCGTAGGCTGTCAGTACGGCCTGATGTGCTTCATGGGTATGAGCGGCACAGCATTCGTGCATAAGTATGGCGTGAAAATCATGGCTTATGGCGTCGAGAAGGGTTGTGAGAACACAAACGTGGGTTGCTATACCGGAGACAAATACCGTATCCACCCCTAGGGTGCGTAAAGTTTGATCCAGATCGGTTTTGAAGAATGCGCTGAATCTGCGCTTCCATACCACGTGATCTTCGGGCTTTCGATGTAACTCATCTACTGGTTCTGAACCCTTTGTGCCCCTAAGGCTATGGGGTTTCATGCCACCCCTGAACAGAAAGTCTTCTTTGAGAAAGCTGTCACAAGCAAACACTACAGGCCAATTTTTATCGTGGAAAAAGTCGATAAATTCGTTAAGAGCGGGTAGGAATTCCTTGCTTTTTTTGACAATGTACGAGTCCGGCATTTTGTCGAAGGTGTCTTTGAGTAAATCCACAATAATCAACGCCGGTTTCATGGAAAACTCCTTCTTGCTTCCAAGGCAAGCCTGATTGTAACAGGGTCTATATACTTTAAGTCGCCACCCATGGGAATGCCCACGCCAATGCGTGTAACGGTAACCGGAAATTCTTTCAAGACTTCCACAAGATAGTGGGCAGTAGCTTCCCCCTGCTGGGTCGGATTCGTAGCTATAATGATTTCCTTCACCCTGTCCCTTTTTATGCGGTCTAGCAGTTGTGGAATAGTTAGATCTTCCGGGGAGATGTTGTTAATAGGATCGAGTGTCCCGCCGAGGACGTGATAGCGGCCTTTGAAAAAATCAGCCTGTTCAATGGACAATAAATCGGATGTTGTTTCTACAACACAGATTTGCTGGGGATCACGGGCAGGGTCGGAGCACACTGGACATAAATCGTCGTCAGACAGGTGAAAACAATCCCTGCAGCGCCTTATAGATTGCTTCATCTTTAGCAAAGCATCGCAGAATTCCTTGACTCTTTCCTGCGGCGAATCCAGGAGATACATGGCTATACGGGTAGCACTTTTTTCGCCCAGTCCTGGAAGACCTTGCAAAGCAGAAATGGCATTTTTGAGACTCTTAGGTAGTGCTTTCATTGGTTTGCAATCATGAAGTAAGTCCGGGTATTTTTAGTCCTGGAATGTTGAACTCACCGGCCAGTTTTGTCACTTCTTCGGCGACCATTTCTTGAGCCCTTCGTAGGGCTTCATTAGCCGCAGCAAGTATCAGATCTTCAAGCATTTCTACTTCTTCGGGATTTACTACTTGGGGGTCTATCTTTATGTTTACTAGTTCTTTTTTGCCGTTCGCCGTTACGGTAACCATGCCACCGCCCGCTGATGCCTCGACCGTCTTTGATTCAAGCTCCTCTTCTAAGCGGGTCATTTTGTTTTGAAAATCCTTTATCTGGCCCATTAAGTTTAAACCCTTGAACATTCTCTTGGCCTCCCTCTGCTATTTTTCCTCTGTTTCCGCTGGCGATTCAGAGCCGTCGGCAATTACGCTATTTTTCAGGACTTTTTTAACGGGTCGAATATCTACCACACGAGCGCCGAGTATTTCCAGTACATCTTTCACAACGGGATCGTTCATAACGGTCTGCTTCAATTCCGCCTTGACATTGTTATAGGTAGCGTCCTGAGCTTCGGAAGCAGGGCCGTTACTTTTTTTCTTTTTACCATTTTCGTCTATATCTAAACTCAGATCCTGAATTCCAAAAAATTGCCGGATGAAGTCCAGAAGTTTTTTTTGCTTTTCTTCTTGTTGAAGCAAGCTGGTGTAAACAGAAAGCACGGTGAGCTTCCATCGTTTTTCGTTTAGCACCTCGATTGTGCTTTCGTTCAATGCGGTTCCCAGTATTGGGTCCTGGGTGTCGATCCACCCAACAAAATGTTTCCAGCTTTTCGCAGGATCCAATGGGTCTATAGGAGGTAATTTCGGTTCGCTATGCGGGATTTCCTCACGCCCCTTTGGTTTTTGAATGGTCAAATGAGGGGTACCTCGTTCCGATATGGCATCGATGCTTTGCGTCACGGTAACGGACTTCCCGTCTTTTAATGCTCGAACTATCTGAGGGATTGCGATCAGACGAGGTACACTGGCTATTTTCAGCAGGGTTGCTTCAACCACGAAACGCGGTTCCGATGAGCGCCTGGCCTGTTCTGTCGCCCTTAACAATAACTCGTAATAGATCTGCAACTGGTCAACGTCTATTTCTTCAATCAACGACCCAAGGCGTGATGCAATAGTTCTTTTTTGGTCAGGTGGTAATTTATTCCGAGACAGCTTTAAGAGCAGCAACTCGTGGAAAATTTCCAGCAGCCTGGCACAAAATCTGGATCCATCAATTCCCCGTTCATAAACCTTCTGGGCGATTTCAACACAACGAGGATGATCGGAAGACAAAATTGCCTCAACAGCTTCCAAGAGCGTTGTCTGGTCCACAATGCCCAGCAGGTTTAAAAGTTCCTCGTCGGCGATATCTTCTCCCTGAAAAGCTACAACCTGTTCCAGCAATGTTTCCGCATCGCGTAAACTTCCATCTGCTTCTGAAGCCAGAGCTTCTATTACGTTATCGGGCACATTGAAGTTTTCGGCTTTGCATATACGTCTTAGATGATCTGCAATTACGTTTGTTGCAATACGTCGAAATTCAAAACGCTGACATCGGCTAAGCACCGTCGGTAGAACCTTGTGAATTTCGGTGGTAGCGAAGACGAAATGGACGTGAGGCGGTGGTTCTTCCAAGGTTTTGAGCAAGGCGTTAAAAGCTTCGGTTGTGAGCATGTGAACTTCATCGATTATGAAAATTCTGGAACGACCTTTAATAGGGCGGTAGGTAATACTTTCCTGGAGGTTTCTTACGTTTTCTATTCCCCGGTTTGACGCGCCGTCAATTTCAACAACGTCGGGAAATCTACCGGATGTTATGGCCTGGCAGTTTGAACACTCATTACACGGTTCTGGTGTAATCCCCTTTTCGCAATTTATAGCTTTTGCAAGAATGCGGGCGACTGATGTTTTGCCAACGCCACGTGGGCCGGAAAAGAGATAAGCGTGAGAGAGGCGGCCGGTCCTGATTGCGTTTTGCAAAACCCGTGTGACGTGTTCCTGACCAACGACATCGCCAAAAGTTTGAGGTCTCCATTTGCGAGCCAGTACGAGATACGACATTCCTCACCAAATGAAAATGGCGGAGAGAGAGGGATTCGAACCCTCGGTACGCCTTGTGGGCGTACACACGATTTCCAGTCGTGCCCCTTCGACCGCTCGGGCATCTCTCCGCGTCGTTAAAGGTCTTTTTTGTACTGGCGGAGAGGGTGGGATTCGAACCCACGTGCCCGGCTCTTCACCGGACAAGTCGATTTCGAGTCGACCCCGTTACGACCACTTCGGTACCTCTCCGCTTTCCCCGGAAGAATGCTCGCACCATTTCGCTTGCCTTTTCCGCGAGCACTCCACCTTTGACCTCTACATAATGATTAAAATACAGGGGTTTTGTCAAGTCAATGGCAGAACTAAAAGCACCCGCCTTTGGATCATTGGCGCCATATACCAGGCGCTTAATTCTGGCATGGATCACAGCGCCATAGCACATAACACAGGGTTCAAGGGTTACATACAAGCTGCATCCAGTTAGCCTATAGTTACCAACTCTTCGAGCCGCTTTGCGGATAGCCACAATTTCAGCATGAGCTGTAGGATCGCAGGATGATATAGGTTCATTATGAGCAAGGGCGAGAATTTTTCCTTTTTCGTCAACAATAACCGCTCCGACTGGCACTTCACCGGCCCGCTCGGCCTGTAGCGCCATTTTCAGAGCAAGTTTCATCATGGCTTCGTCTTGAACTGAGTTCTTTTCTTTCACGATGCGTCTGGTTTATCGTCTAGAAAAAGTTGGATTATTTCCCTTGCAGTGAGGCTTAAAATTTTGCCATTCCAGTAAAAATGCATGGTGTTGCTAAAAACCGGTTGTTGAATTATGTCGTGCAATTTTCTACGATAATCAACTCGTTTAGGTTGTTCAAGAAATAACACAGTGAGTAATGAGTAACAGCACACTTCAGTTTTTGTTTGATTTATATATGCAGGCATTACTTCGGTAGCTCTTTGCAAGGTGTCCGGATGTTTTTCGGCAACCCTCGCTAATCCCCACAGTGCTGCTTCCACAAGATTTTCATTGTCCAGCATATTTCCTTTTGGATCAACAAAGGAAAGCAAGATGTGCGAGTATTCCCTGGCCAAGGGCTTACTATTTCTAAGGGCTTCCCCCATAGCCTCAGGACAACCCCACCCTATGCCTCCTGATTCGTCGTTTAACTGCCACATGAACCTCCGAATAACTACCCTGGCTGCTTCCATGTCCGTTTGAGATAGCCTGGCAACGGCAATACCTAGAGCACTAATAGCATGCCATCTTTCCGATAAGTTTGTGGAGCAAAGAAAAGAAAAAAGCGGTGATATTATCGTTTGAGGATTGACCAAAAAGTCTGACCAGTCCTTTTCTTCAAATTGTTCTCGCCCGAGCAGTTTCTTCAGAACCTTTTTCGTGTTTCGATATCCAGATGTAGATAAACACTTCAAGATTATGCGCTCTCCGTGGTATTATCATAATTCCAGTGGATGCAGTCCGAAGGGCAACATGCTATTGCTTCATTAATAGCTTCTTCGGAATACGATTCTCTTTCGATTACGTCAATGTAGTCATCATTCATCAAAATGAATACATCAGGGCAGATTTCCACACAGACTTTACACATTTTGCAGCTCGATAGATCAATTTCCGGCTTTCTAAACACCATACGATTATCACCTGCGGTTAAGCAAATAATGGGCAAACATAAGCGATCACAGGTCCCCCGGCTATCCTGTGATCGGCTACCATTCTTCGGAGCTATTGCTTCTTCAGATTACCAAGAGTTACCGTAAGCTGCCTCAGATGTTCCTGCTCTTCTTTTATTAGAAGATCCACCAGTTCCTTTCCCTTAGGACTTTCGGTGTGATCTTTCATTGTTAGGAAAAATATTATCGAATCTTTTTCAAACTGGATGGCCAGTTTTAGAGCTTCTTCGGTGGATTTTATCGAACAGACCTTATCGGATACACCTTCAGATTTACGAAATACGTGTTCGTTTGCCATCATCTTCAAATACATTGTAACTTCATTGTCCGGATCATACACACCGCCGCCCTTCACATCCTGGGGAATCTGGCTTTTCAGTTCTTGAAATCGCTTACGATGCTTGAGTTCCTCTTCTGCCAATTCCTGAAAAAGTCTTTTGACATTTTCGTCCGCAACGCAAGCCTTAGCTTTTTCGTAAAACTTATGTCCGTTTTCTTCTATGGTTACGGCCATATCGAAGATCTCTTCTGCATTAAATCCAAACAACATTTTGACACTCCTGGCTTTCTGTTATTCTTTTTCAAAATCACTTTTACCAGCCCCACACACTGGACAAGTCCAATCATTAGGCAGCTTCTCAAAAGGCGTGCCTGCTGGGACACCACCTTCAGGGTCGCCATTTGCCGGGTCGTAAATGTATCCACAAATAGTGCAAACATATCTATCCATCTTTTTCCCTCCCTTTTTGGCTTTCGCTTTCTTAAAGTCACTTTATCTTTGAGCTGCTTTTAATAATAGTAGCGGTAGCAATGCAGGATTTGGTCTGGCGAGGGGAGAGAAAACAACATGATTGCTGGG
Organism: Deltaproteobacteria bacterium; assembly: GCA_019309115.1. Lineage (GTDB taxonomy): Bacteria > Desulfobacterota > Syntrophobacteria > Syntrophobacterales > Thermodesulforhabdaceae > JAFDGW01. The sequence continues at coordinate 28,414 of JAFDGW010000009.1, read as the reverse complement.
GGTTCACGGTGGTCTCTGTGCTTGGTGTGTGCGTTAGTGCTATTGTTGGGGACACGGCTTCATGGGGTAATTGGGGCTGAGTGTCTAAAACTGGAAGAATTTATTGAGCCGAGATTTAGTACAGCTCGAAGCATCGTCGTTTTTTCCGAAAATTCATGGACGGTGTATTTCCGTAGTCATCTAGCCGATGATTTGCCACGGAATCTGGATGTTCAAGAGGCTGTTAAAAGAATCTATGAGAGCCGGAAATTCCAATTGTTTTTTGTGGACGGTAATTTTTCTGTGAAGCCTTCTGCCAGAATCATAATTGATGTGGTTTCGCGCATGCAAAATTTAGAAGGCAAAGTTTTCCCCGGGCTTGATCAAGTGAAACGTGGAATTGTCGGATTAAAGCGGTTAAAACAAAACTTCACTTATTCCCCTCCTCCAGTATTTGCCCAAAATGTTCATTTCTGCTTTTCCGGAAATAAGGCCGAAAGGGTTCAAGTTGTATCGTTGCTGGAGGAAGATGGAGATTTTGAAAGGACTTTGGTGGTGTGGGCTCAAAAGCGCATAGACCTTTACAGGCATCTTATAGATATAGCCACTAGCTTGGATATCCGGCTCAGTGGACTCCTAGTTCAGTACATTAAATACGTGAATCCCTTTGAATTAACAAAGGCTGATTATATTGACCGTTTTGGTCATTGGGATAGCTTGGAGAATTACATGTTATCTTTGGAACCCACCGATCCTCACTTCATATCGTTGAAAAAGATCTTGCCTTTTTATTGCAAGCTCAAAGATGTTGGTCAGATCTTTTTGAGTGATGGTCCTTCTTTAAAAGAAGGGATGTCTGGTGAAGGTGTGTTGAACCTTCAACGACGTTTGATACAAGAAGGATGGCTTGCGAAGGAAAAAGCAACGGGCTTCTTTGATTCCGACACAAAAAAGGCCGTTAAGCGTTTTCAGAGTGCACACTTTCTCGAAAGTGACGGAATCGTTGGGCCAAAGACACGAAGATGTTTGAATATTTCTTTTGCAACAAAATACCGATGGATTGTAGCCAGCATGGACTTTTTCAGAACTTGTCCTTGCCGTAATTTTCCTCTTTACGTGTGGATCAACATTCCAACCTTTTCTTTGGAATTTCGAAAAGGGGGAAAAACTGTTTCCGTGCACAAAGTTGTGGTGGGCAAGCCCACCGGAAGGCCGATTCGAGTCAAAGGGAAAAACATTCACTGGAACAATACGCTTCCTTTGATCAGTGAAATAAAAACGATCGTGTTCAAGCCTCGATGGTATGTGCCAGAACGCATACGTAAGGAAATGGAAAGAGATCTGCAGAAGAATCCTCACTATTTTGAAGAAGAAGGCTTCAGGTTTATGAACAGCTTTTATTCCTGGGGCGAACCAAGGGTTTATCAGTTACCCGGCGAAACCAATCCCATGGGTAGAGTTAAATTTCTCTTTGATAATCCCTTCGGTATATTCTTGCACGATACCTCTCAGCCTCATTTGTTCAAAAAACCCTTCAGGGCTTTTTCACATGGATGTGTCAGGGTAGAAAATGCTCTGGAACTGGCAAAGCTTGTACTGAAAGAGGGCAACCCGAAGGCACTTTCAAGGATGCAAAAGTATTTAGCGAAACGAGATCAGAGCTACGTGCCGCTAAAGAAGAAAATTCCTATTGTTATTTCTTACGTTCCGGTTTTATCTGATATGTCAAATGGGTCGCCGATTTTTGGGGGAGATCCCTATGGGTGGCTTGAAGGTAGTGGTATGCCCATGTTTTTCTTTTGTAACCGCCGACTGTCGGGGTTTTGAAGACAGTGATTTCGATAAAACCATCGGAAGTTAACATTAAGAAAAACTATTACCTTCAGCTTCTTGCTTACAAAATTTCGGAGACTCGGCGGTGCATAACGCTGTGTTTTGGAACTCATCGAATTGAACATCTACCTGCAGTTGCAGACCTGATGGCCTTTCACGACATGGTGATTCTGGAGGAACCGTATGACCCAGATTTTCAGGCTCTTCTGAACGGTAAAATTCCCATTGACGATTACATAGCTCAAGGCGAATTTTTATTTCCTCGCTTTCAAAAACGACAATATGAATTGTTGATTAACCTTGCGGCGGATAAGAAAATTCTGCAAATTGATCCTTATTTGGAAAAACTGATAGCTATTCACGAGTTTTTTGCCGACGGTGGCAGACCGGAAGATGTATCGAGCGCTGATGATAGGGCTGTTTACGAAGCTGAAAAGTCCACTACATCGGCATTGATCAGGTATTACAATTTCGTCATTAAGGCGGGTTTTGATGATGTGGTTGAAGCAGTTATTGAATTTGCGCGTCGGGATGCTCACAGGACACTCCTTCGGGACAGGATGAGAGCCACGGCGATAGCCAGCCTCCTGAGTTCGTATAATCATTCAGGGGTTAAGGTTTTTGTTGAAGCCGGTTACATACATATTTCTATCATAAAACTCCTACGAAAACTCTTGCCTGATTTTCACCGTTTTCTCTTTTTTCCGGCATATCCGGTAGTCGGGTCGGCTTGCGGTAAGAAGCATGCTTATAGTCCTGGAGATCTTTTGACACTCATGTGTATGTTCAACCAAGTAAATGTCGTGAAAAACCGTGCATTGCTTAGGCTGCTTGCGGCAAGGAGCATCATTTACACAAAGATTTTGAAAAAGGATGAGCTTGAAGCCAATGAATCATCGCTTTTTCCGCATACGGTTGATGAAATTTACTGCCGTAAGCTGGTGTCAGCACTTTCTTACAGTGACTGTGCCGAACTTTTCCAGAAAATCAGATATAAAGATTCGGTTGAAGCAAGGCGTATTTGCGAAGAAAGTATCTTCGCTAAGCGCTTAAGTGAAAAAGGCGACGGGTAGCGGAGATTAGTTTGTGATTCAGTGCGGCCACTTGCCTTCGAGGGCCAATTTCCTGATGGACTTTTCATCTAGAATCTTTATCTTCCTGCCTTCCACGGAAATGTACCCGGCGGTTTTCATTCTGGTGAATACGCGAGACAAGGTTTCCGGCGTAGTTCCCAAAAGGGCGGCCAAGAGGTGTTTTGGTATGTCAAGCTCAACTTCTTTTGGATTACCTTTGGATGTTTCCAATCGGTAAAGTATATAAGCTGCCAGGCGAGCAGGCACTTCTTTAAGCGAGAGATCTTCGATGAGGCGCGTAAAATGCCTGAGTCTTTCCGATAGCAATGCAAGCATTTTTATTGAAACTTCAGAATTTTCTTTCAGAAAAGCCAGAAATTGAGCCCTTGGGATGTAGAGTATTTCACTGTCTTCGATAACTTCGGCCGAAGCCGGGTAGTCAATTCCCTGAAACATCGGAACTTCGCCAAATAATTCAAAAGGGCCGAAAAAATGAAGCACCTGTTCTTTTCCTTCCCATGAGTTTTTGTAAATTTTTACCATGCCTTTAATCACTACATAAACGCCATCGGCCGGCGAACCCTCACGAAACAACCATGTGTCCCTTTTTACCTTTTTTATTACGGCTATTTGTGCAAGTTGATTTCTCTCTCTTTCATCCAATCCCGAGAACAGTGGTATCTTGGCCAAGATTTCTTCTTTGTTCATGTTAGGTTTCTCCGTTAGAAATTGACGCAAATCAATGCGGTTTTCCCAGAGAAGGTTATTTTAAAATCAAAAAGAGGTAACACAAGCAAGGAGTTTAGTATGAAGTGCCCAGGTCAAGATAGCCGATTTTGGGGAAAAGAGGCAATTTTCGATGCCAGGTGTCCTGAATGCGGTGCGATGGTGGAGTTTTTCAAAGACGAGCCGTCTCGGAGGTGCCCTAAATGCGGACACAAGTTTGTGAATCCTCGCATGGATTTTGGCTGTGCAGCTTATTGCAAGTATGCTGATCAATGTCTGGGTGAATTGCCTCCTGAATTGCTCGCTCAGCGGGAGCATCTTCTCAAAGACAGGGTGGCAATTGAGGCGAAAAAACATTATGGACGGAATTTTTTCGCCATAAATCAGGCTATAAGAACAGCTAAATTTGCAGAAGAATTGCTCCGCATCGAACCAGGCGACCCTGCAGTAGTGCTTATGGCGTCGCACCTACATCTGGTTCCATCTGATCCGACCGAAAGGAACAAGGAACCAACTCCTGAGGAAAGCGCTGAAGTAGCAGCCCGGATTTTGAAAAATTTATCGGCAAGGGATGAACTAGTGAATGAGGTGTACGAGTTAATTAGGAATCGAGAAAGTAATGATGAACTTTCAAGCAATCACAAAATTTTCCACGATGCTCTTTTACTAGCCCGCCTTGAAGCAACTTTGAAGAAGGATCCAGGAGCATCTTACGATGAAAGTGCTTTTCTGACCGAATCTGCAAAAAATTTGGCCAGAAATTTGAAGGAAACCTACGGAGGATGATTATGAAAGTCAGGAGAAAAATCATAGAAATTGACGAGGAAAAGTGCGACGGTTGTGGGCAATGTGTGATTGCCTGTGCGGAAGGAGCGTTGCAGATAATTGATGGCAAGGCAAAATTGGTTTCCGAATCATATTGCGATGGCCTGGGGGCGTGCATAGGCGAGTGCCCTCAGGGGGCGATTACGGTGGTAGAGCGTGAAACGGAAGATTTCGATCCTGAAGCCGTCGAGAAACACCTTGAGACACTGAGGCAAAAAGAAGTGGCACAGCAGCAGGTCAACCAGGGCGCTGAAATTCATGCCTGCCCGTCTGTAGCCATGCAGCAATTTCAGGAGGGTGCCGTTCTAAACTGGCCTGTGAAGCTGAAGCTAGTATCTCCAAATGCACCATTTCTCAAAGGACCAAACCTGCTCGTCGCTGCCGATTGTGCACCGGTAGTCTTAAAGAATTTTCAGGATCGTTTTGTCAGTGGTAGAGTGGTACTTATTGGTTGTCCCAAATTTGACAATCCTGACGAGTATTTTCAAAAGCTGAAAGCGATTTTCTCTTCTATGTCGGATAGTGGAGGGCGTAATTTAAAAGTGGTCGTCCTGAGAATGGAAGTTCCTTGCTGTTCAGGGCTTACAGGCCTAGTGCAAAAGGCAATTTCTGCTTCAGGTCGGGACATATCTGTTGAAGAGATTGTTACTTCCACAGACGGAAACCTGATAGCCGTTTGACGATAGCTAATCAAAGTATTTTAGCCAGGGGGCGTTTTTTCTATGGAATATACAGAGCTTGAAGCTTTCATGACTCTTTCGACCGAAGCAGTAATGTTTTCCAGTTTTCAATGGTAAAATCTTTTTCAGTGTAATGACTTTTTCTGGTAAGGCCTTTGACGACCGACTGAAGATACGCAGGAAATCCACTTATAATAAGCTGCTTGCATTTCTGCCATGGCTGGTTTCTCAGGACTGAATTGAGTGAAGGCCATTCGAGGTTCATTACGGCAAGATCTACTTTCTGAAGTTCAAAGCAGGAAAGTCCGTCTCCAATGGCTGATTTAATTTTGTTTTTCACTCGGTTGATGTTTGCATTTTCTTTCAGTTCACGTAGTGCCAGCGGATTTATGTCACTGGCGATTACCAATTTAGCACCAAGCTTTGCGGCTACGATTGCGAGAATACCAGATCCTGTTCCGCAATCCAGGACAACGCTTGGTACACTGGTCGAAAAGGCATGTCTCAACGCCACAATACAGCCTTTTGTGGTTGGATGAAGCCCGGAACCAAAGGATGTTCCCTTTTTGAGGTAAATGATGTCCGGCGATGCGGGTGATGCTTTAGGCGGAGCGACAGTCACTATTTTCAACCCTGCCACCACAATAGCAGTACTGAATGTTTGCCATCTGGATGGGTGAAAAGAGTAGAAATTTACCAGTCTCAACTTTGGGTTTTTCCTCAACCATTGACGGAAGAAATCATCCTGAGGTGTATTGAAGAAAAAGTAACAGTATCCCCCTTCCACCCACATTCCCTGATAATCAGGATGAGATGGTTCTTCTCTAGGCCAACCCGCTGCCCGACATTCATAAACGAAGCACATTTTAATTTATCAATGGCTCAAAGATTTTAAGTATTCCAGTAGCTTGTGTTTATGAGGTTGCTCGTGATTTTTCAGGCAGACGATAAAAGTATTGAACCATTCGTCAAAGGCTTTTCCTGCTTTTTCCAGCTTTCCAAGACCGTCCACCATGTAGATTTCTTCGGTTTCAACGTCTAAGGCGATATACACGTCTATTGAGGTTATCTGATGGTTAACCACAATTGCCTTTTCACCAACATAACCGATGATAACCAGGGGTTTCGGAAAGTCGGGAAATTGTGATCGGAAAGCCTTTGTTGTTCCTACAATGAAGTGTACATCTCCAAAGCCCGATTTCCATTTGGAACGGTTGAAAGGGTTGTTGTCAAGGCATTCGCCATGAGTTGCGAGGAAATTAGCAAAAGAATCAGGAAGTTCGACCCCGAGCTCTTTTTTTATAGAGACTTTAAGTGGTTGTTGCTGTTCCATTTAATGGGGTAACTCCTTGACATTTAGGCTCATAGCTGGTTGACACTTTCTAAATTCTTAAACCGTCCAAACCTTTTGGCTCAGACTGCCAGTATTGCTTTACTAAATGTGTAACGTTCTTTTGAGCACATTTTCGTATATTTCATTAAACTCCAGCTATCGTCTTTAGAACTTCACGGTCTTAACTATTTCTTCGTATTCTTTCATTTCTTCCGGCGTGAGTTCCCGGTGCATCAGCTTCTTGTTTACATAAATCGGTATTTTTTCGTGTAATGCTAGGGCTACGGAATCACTGGGGCGGCTGTCGAAAATGGTTTCTTCACCATTTATGCGGGCGTAAACCTTAGCGTAATAGGTATTTTCTCTAAGATCGTAAATTTCCACTTTGTCAAAAGTGACTCCGGCTTGATGTAGAATCGCAAGATAGAGATCATGCGTAAGTGGGCGTTTGGGATCGACAAATCCTTTTTCCTTGGCAATGGCCGTTATTTCTGCATCTCCCACGAACATAACGAAGTAGTATGGGGAGTCCTCTGTTTCTTTAAGGACAACCATGTTTCCCTGAAGCCTGTCAGTCTTTATAAAAACTTCTTTTACTTCCACGAATTCAACCTGTTCCATGGCAGCACCTCCTTTTCTTTACTACACCTTCCACCTGGTTCCCTGAGGCGTATCCTCTAATTTTATACCGCGACGAGCAAGTTCATCTCGAATTCTATCCGCTTCCTCAAAGTTTTTCTTCTTTCTTGCCTCATCTCGTTTTGTAATCAGTTCTTCCACTTCTTTTTCAGTTAGTCCCGTTTTGTGTACTCTTATCGAGCGCAGTTCGTTCCAGAATGTTTCGGGCGATCGTTCCAATATGCCCAAGATCTTTCCGAGGAATTTGAGTTCTTGAAGTGCTTTCAGAGCGAGCAGTGCTCGAGGGCCTTTCAGTTTTTTCCTGCCCGACTGTTCGAGAAAACGCTGAATAGAAGCTCTGAAGTCAAAAAGCACGCCGATTGCTTGTGCCGTGTTAAAATCATTGTCCATGGCTTCTTCGAAAGCGTTGCGTACATTTACCAGATCTTCAAAGAGTTCTTTGCTGGCACCCTGAAGCGCTTTCTCAGGATAGTTTGTTTCGATGCTGTCTTCCGGTGGCAATTTATTTAGTGTATCTGAAATAGTGTTATACAGCTTTTCCAGAGCCTTCTCTGTTTCCATTATTGCTTCTTCAGAAAAGTCAACGGGACTGCGGTAATGTTTGCTGAGCACGAACAACCTCAGGGTTTCCGGATGCACTTCCGAAAGTATATCCCTTATGGTCAGAAAATTGCCCAGCGATTTTGACATTTTTTCTTCTCTTATCGTTACGAAGCCGTTGTGGAGCCAGTAGTTTACAAAAGGAACTTCAAAAGCTGCTTCACTCTGGGCAATTTCATTCTCGTGATGAGGAAATATCAAGTCCTTACCACCTCCGTGGATGTCAAATGTTTTTCCCAGGTATTTGCAACCCATGGCGGAACATTCGATGTGCCACCCCGGTCTCCCTCGACCCCACGGGCTGTCCCACCACGGTTCTCCAGGTTTACTCGCTTTCCATAAGGCAAAGTCAAAAGGATTGCGCTTGCGCTCGTCCACTTCAACCCTTGCCCCGGCCATCATATCATCGAGGCTTCTGCCCGAAAGCTTCCCATAGTCCGGGAATTTTTCCACCGAAAAATAAACATCCCCATCCAATTCATAAGCAACGCCCTTATCAACCAGGATTTTAATCATATCAAGCATCTCTTGTATGTGTTCTGTTGCTCGAGGTTCAAAGCTTGGTCTCAAAACCCCAAGGGGATCCATATCTTCGTAGAAAGCTTTTATGAAGCGCTCTGATATGGTTTTGTAATCGGTTCCTTCTTTCTGAGCTCGTTTAATTATTTTATCGTCAATATCTGTAAAGTTCCGAACATAAACCACATCATATCCACGATACTTAAGATACCTATAAATCACATCAAAAACTATGGTACACCTGGCATGCCCGAGGTGGCAGTAATCGTAAACGGTTACGCCGCAAACGTACATCTTTACCTTGCCGGACTCCAGAGTTTTTAAAGGTTCCTTTTTCTTGGTGAGAGTGTTGTAGATGATGATGCTCATTGTTCATTACTCCTTAACAATCAATGCTACTGCGCATGCTGCTATTCCTTCCGATCTACCGGTAAATCCAAGTCCTTCCGTCGTGGTTGCCTTTATGCTTATCCGGGATTCTTCCAGTTTGGTCCCTTCAGAGATTGAGTGTATCATTTTGTTTATGTAAGGGGCCAGTTTGGGTTTTTGGGCAACGATTGTTACATCTATGTTCCCAACCCTGTAGCCCTTACGGCCAATCAGTTCCAGCACTTTGCGGAGCAGTTTCATGCTTGATATTCCCCGATATTGTTCCTCTGAATCCGGAAAATGTTTCCCAATATCACCCATTGCAGCAGCTCCCAGGATAGCGTCGCAGACGGCGTGGAGTACTACGTCGGCATCAGAATGACCGACCAACCCTTCATCATGAGGAATTTCGACGCCGCCCAGGATAAGTTTTCTTCCGGCCGCGAAAGCATGAACATCGTAACCAATACCTACTCTTATTTCCTGTTTATAGCCCACTGGAACCACTCCAGATCTTCCTGCGTGGTTATCTTAATGTTGCTTCTGTCACCCGGCACAATAAAAACTCGATAACCTATCTTTTCTACCAGAGACGCGTCGTCCGTTCCAAACGAACTTGCTTCGATTGCCCTTTCGTAGGCTTCCATTAGCAGGTCGGTTTTAAAAACCTGAGGAGTTTGTGCCAACCAAATTGTGTTTCTATCCAGCGTAACACAGATCATTTCGCCTTTCACATTTTTTACAGTATCAGTCGCAGGCACAGCACAAATAGCTGCTCCTTTCTTTCGAGCTTTTTCAACAGCTCTGATCACTAAATCCCTCTTTACCAAAGGTCTTGCACCATCGTGTATAAGGACCAGATTGAAATTATTACAGACCACTTTTAAACCGTTCCAAACACTTTCCCAACGCTCTTTTCCTCCCGGGACAAATTCCACACCAGGTGCGTTCACAAAAGATGTCAAGTAGCGCTTCCAGTGGTCGAAACCGCTGGCCGGTAGAACGATGACGATTTTTTTCAGGATTGCTGATTGGAGCAAAGCATCAACAGTCCATGCCAGTACCGGTTTTCCTTTAACTTCGATAAATTGTTTGGGTATTTCAGCCCCAAATCGGGTTCCGCTTCCCGCGGCAGGGATTATACCCGCAACCTTCTCACTCATAGGCACTTTTACCATGTCTAGAAGCTTGTGGTTATTTTATGTGGGTAGATATTGTAAGGCAGGTGAAGTAAGTCATAAGCCGGGTTCTGTTCCCGATGGTAATCTCACCGGGGCATGATCATTCATCTGGTCCCCCTGTTACCAGAGGGATCTAGCGACCTACCCGGAAGCATCGGGCGGGCCACCCTCAAGCGCTCCCCTATTTGGTCTTGCTCCGGGTGGGGTTTGCCAAGCATCCTGCGTCACCGCAGGACCTGGTGAGCTCTTACCTCACCGTTTCACCCTTACCCACCACCTTCTTTTAACTAAGCGGTTTACTTACAATCCGCCGTAACATGTCCCATGCGTTAGCTTAAAGAAGGTGGCGGGCGGTCTGTTTTCTGTGGCACTTTCCTGGGGTCGCCCCCACTGGGTGTTACCCAGCACCCTGCCCTATGGAGCCCGGACTTTCCTCCCTGCTATTGTGCAGGGCGATCATGCCGCCTACTCCACCTGCCTGCATTTTATTTAGTTCTAATTTCACAATCATCCCAAAGCAAGTAAGTATTTTAATTTTTCAATGACCTATGGGCCAACGATTATGAGGTCGTCGCATTTTGCAGAAAATCTACCGGAAAATCCCAATGCCGGAGATCTACCGACGCTGAAATAGTCGAATCCAGCTTTCCTCATTTCCTCAGGCAAAAAGATATTCCTAAGGTCCACAAAGATCGGCTGTTTTAGCAGGGTTTTCAATCTTGCAAGGTTTATATTTTTATATTCGTTCCATTCGGTCATGAGAACCACGGCATCTGCACCCTCGCAGGCATTGTACATATTAGATGCAAATTCCACTTCGGTGGGCAAGAGCTTCCTGGCCTCGTTCATTCCTTGAGGGTCATGAGCTCGAATTGTGGCACCACGCTCCAGCAGAGCCGGTATTATCGTGAGAGATGGTGATTCACGCATATCATCAGTGTCCGGCTTGAATGTTAATCCCAGGACAGCGATGATTTTACCCGCCACCGATCCTCCAAGGGCCTGCCTTATCTTTCGCACCATGCGAGCTTTTTGAGCTTCATTTACTTCCACCACCGACTCTACAATCCTGCATGCAACGCCGTGTTCTTGAGCAATCCTCAACAGAGCTTTGGTGTCTTTCGGAAAGCATGATCCTCCGTAGCCCGGCCCTGGCTGCAAGAATCTAATGCCAATCCGATGATCCAGCCCCATACCCCTAGCAACATCCTGTACATCTGCTCCGACTTCCTCGCATAGGTTAGCTATCTCGTTGATGAAGCTTATCTTGGTGGCCAAAAATGCGTTTGAAGCATATTTGGTGAGCTCAGCAGTTTCTATTCCGGTAACGACGATGGGTATTTCCTTCTTCTGGAGGGGACGGTAGAGCTCTAGCAGCATTGTTATAGCCCGTTCTGACTCTGCTCCTATTACGACCCTGTCCGGATTCAGAAAGTCAAAAACTGCTTCACCTTCCCTGAGGAATTCCGGATTGCTGGCTATATCAAAATCTGCACCTGGATTAACTTCTCTGATAATTCCTGCCACCCGTCTGGCCGTCCCGACAGGAACCGTGCTTTTAATAACGACTAGCGTATAGCTCTTCAAAGTTGCAGCAAGCTCACGTGTTGCTTCAAAGACATAACTCAGATCGGCGTAACCATCCCCTCTTCTCGATGCCGGTGTTCCTACCGCTATAAACACAAGATCTGCATCTGGGACTGCGTCGGCAAATTTGGTTGAAAAGCGCAATCTGCCCGCTTCTTTGTTGCGTCGCACTATTTCTTCAAGGCCTGGCTCGTAGATGGGAAGCGTTCCTTTCATTACCTTTTCGATTTTTTCCTTATCCTTGTCTATGCAGGTCACGTTGTGTCCAAATTCGGCAAAGCCAGCTCCGCTTACAAGACCCACGTAGCCTGTGCCTATAATGGCTATGTTCATAGTTTCGCTCCTTCTTTTTTGCTTTTCACGAAAACTGAAAAACCTTTATAAAACCTTCGTGAAAATTCTATCAAGAAAAGAAGCGATGGAGGCGAGCACAGATGGACAATTCTGAGATTCTCAGGGTATGCAAAATTGACAAGCAGGCTTTTTGCTACTTTTCTATCGAAGACTTCGGGAAAAAGCATGGGGTCGATGTAAATAAATATCCGCATTCACTGAAAATTCTTTTAGAAAATCTCCTTCGTCACAAAGACGGCGATATCATAACAGATGAGGACATTTTTGAAATACTGGATGCTTTCGAGAGGGGTAATATCAGTAGAGAAATTCCGTTTTTTCCAGCTCGAGTGCTTTTGCAGGATTTTTCTGGCATACCACTGGTGGTTGATCTTGCAGCCATGAGGAATGTCATGGCCGAATGGGAGCTCGATCCTGGTATGATAAACCCAAAGGTTACCGCCCATATGATTGTGGATCATTCGCTTCAGGTTGATTTCTGGGGATGTCCCGACGCCGTGGAGAAGAATATGCGGGAAGAATTCAAGAGAAATGAGGAACGCTATTGTATGTTGAAATGGGCTCAAGAGGCTTTTGATAATTTTTCCGTTATTCCCCCTGGCAATGGCATTATACATCAGATTAACCTCGAGCATCTTGCAACAGTGGTTCGTGTTTCGTCTGATTCTCCACCTCTTCTTTATCCAGACACCGTTGTCGGTACGGATTCTCATACGACCATGGTAAATGCGCTGGGGATAGTGGGATGGGGAGTTGGCGGTATTGAGGCTGAAGCCGTCTTGCTCGGACAGCCTTATTACTTTCCGGTTCCTAGGGTTGTAGGGGTTCGGCTGGTCGGAAAGCTGCCCCCGAGAAGCACCGCTACCGATGTGGTGCTTCTGGTAACGGAAGAGCTGAGAAAGATTGGAGTTGTTGGCAAATTTGTGGAATTTTTTGGGCCTGCATGGGAAGAAATGAGCCTGCCGGATCGGGCTACCTTAGCGAATATGGCTCCAGAGTACGGAGCTACTATGGGGTTTTGCCCGGTCGACGAGAGAACGCTTAAATTCTTGCGCAGTACGGGAAAACGTGAAACACCCCTGTCCATTGTGGAGGTCTACATCAAACAGCAGGGTCTTTTCGGAGGCTACAGGAAACCGGAAAATGTACTATTTGAAAACGTTGTAGAGATTGATGTTTCAAAGGCTTTTCCATGTGTGGCCGGACCTAAACGGCCGCAGGACCGTGTTCCATGTAATGAACTTCCGTCAAAGTTTCCGGAAATCCTCAAGCGACCGAAAGAAAAATTCGGATATGCCCTGTCGGATGAGGAAGTTGCTAAATCAGTTAAAATTCGAATAGATAATGATACCATCGAACTGCGGCATGGCTCCGTTGTGCTGGCTGCCATAACCAGCTGCACTAATACATCGAATCCTCAGTTGATCGTGACGGCGGCTTTGCTTGCAAGAAATGCTAGGATGCTTGGCTTGAAGGCAGGCAAATGGGTCAAAACGAGCTTCACACCCGGATCAAGAGCAACAGCCGAGTATCTGAGGAACCTGGGCCTGCTGAAAGATTTGGAAACCGTGGGATTTGGTATTGCCGGTTACGGCTGTGCCACCTGTATCGGTAACAGCGGGCCACTGATTCCAAAAGTGTCCAGGGCCATAAAGGAACACAATCTAGTGGCATGTGCCGTGGTCAGCGCTAACAGGAACTTTGAAGGACGCGTGCATGCCGACATCAGGGCGAATTTTCTGGCTTCACCGCCGCTAGTGGTGGCTTACGCCATCAGCGGTAGGATTGATATAGACTGGGAAAGGGAGCCGATGGGGAGAAGTATAGACGGCCGTGATGTGTATCTGAGGGATATTTGGCCTGAAGCCGCAGAAGTTGAAAAATATCTGGGAGCAGCATTTAATCCCGGGTTATACGAAAGGTTACGCTCGAGCCTCTTCAATGGAAATGCGCTGTGGCAGGCTTTACCCGCTGATTCGGGTGAGCTGTTTTCTTGGAATGATTCTTCCACTTACCTCAGAAGGCCATCTTTCCTTGAAGGGCTTTCGAAAGAGCGGCCACAGATAACGGACATTGAAGGTGCAAGAGTTCTGGTTTATCTAGGCGATTCTGTTACCACTGATCACATCTCACCTGCCGGTGCAATTCCGCAGGACAGTCCTGCCGGGGAATATCTCAAGAAAATGGGGGTGTCCCACAATGATTTTAATTCTTACGGAGCCCGACGAGGCAACCATGAGGTTATGGTACGGGGTACCTTTGCAAACGTTCGGTTAAAGAACAAACTTGTGCCCGGTAAGACCGGTGGGTGGACGGTGCATTTTCCGTCCGGAGAAATCTGCACCGTTTGGGATGCGTCATGTCGCTACAGAAGAGAAAGGGTTCCGCTAATTGTGCTGGCCGGAAAAGAATACGGAACGGGTAGCAGTCGTGATTGGGCAGCGAAAGGGACGGCACTTCTTGGAGTGAAGGCGGTTATTGCTGAGAGTTTTGAGCGGATTCATAGGAGTAATCTCATTGGTATGGGAGTTCTGCCTCTGCAGTTCAAAGATGGGGAATCGGCAGAAAAACTCGGACTGGAAGGCGACGAAGTTTACTCAATAAGGGGAATAACTGAAGATATGTCGCCCAACACAGAGCTTCAAGTTATTGCCACAAAGGGCGAAAATACAAAAATCTTTTCGGTAATAAGCCGTCTTGATACAAAAATGGAGGTATCTTACTTTTTGCACGGGGGGATTTTACCAAGGGTTTTAAGGGAGATTGCCGGCTGTTTGTAAGGGAGGAGATAGTTTTATGGAGTGGAAAATTGGGGATAAGGTTTTAAGGCTAGTGCAGGGAGATATTACAGAGCTTGACGTTGACGCCATTGTTAATGCGGCGAATGCTCAGCTTATTTTGGGTGGAGGTGTTGCGGGTGCTATAAGGAAAAAAGGTGGGCCCTCAATTCAAGAAGAATGTAACAAGATTGGCGGAACGACCGTTGGGAACGCTGTGGTGACCGGCGGGGGAAGCTTGAAGGCCCGCTATGTGATTCACGCAGTAGGGCCTCGATATGGCGAAGGAGATGAAGACAATAAGCTGAAAAGCGCCACCTGGAATAGCCTCATAAGGGCTACCGAAAAGGGTTGCAAATCTATGGCTTTTCCCGCGATTAGCACGGGAATTTTTGGTTTTCCCAAAGACAGGTGTGCCAAAATTATGTTAACAACTATCCGGGAATTCCTTGAGAAAGAGCAGACATCGCTTCAGGATGTTGTGCTTTGTTTATATTCTGCTGAAGATTTCGAGATTTTCGCAAACATGATGAAGGAGCTGTCTAAATCCTGAAAATTGCATTAACGCAATGGGGCGACCTGATACAGGCCGCCCTGATTTCAAAATAGTAGCTGTTAGAATATTTCCAGAGTTTTCTTTATCTGAGCAAATTCCTCATCGCTTAATTGCTCAAAATCACTTGTTGGAGTGAACCGCAGTATAGATCGTGTTGTTTTCTCAAACACCTTGCCACCTTGAATGATGGGCTCGGTCAGCCTGAAGCAAAACCCTTCACCCATCTTCAAAAGGATATCTAACTTTTCATGTTCTTCCAGAAGGTTAACCATTGAGAGGTTGTGCACGAAAGCCCGGCCGTTGACTATTTCGTTGTCCAGCGGGTCCTTTTCAACATCCAAAACCCCGTCTGTTAGTACTACGGCTTTTCCTCCGTCAGCATCGTGCACGACAACATAGGCTTCTTCTATAATGTAGCTACCGGGTTTGAACGGGCTAACTGACATTGCGTACCCCCTTTTGGTGTTTTTCCAAAGCTTTTCTGACAATTGCCTCTTGATCAAAATCTTATCAATAGAACTCGACTGATGGATAATTCAATAGTTTTCCCCTCTTGACAGACGGAAAAGCCGACTTAATTTTTAAACGGAAATTGCGTAAGATACCGAAATCATAGTCAAAAGGAGGTGAGAGTATGTTAAGTCTGGTACCAAGAAGAAGCAGGTTGCTGGATGTAGCGTCTCCTTTTGACTGGATTGATAGGTGGTTTGAAGAGATTGGAGTTCCCAGCGTTGAAGGCTTCTTTGAAAGGGATCGAGTTTGGGTTCCGGCTTTCGACGTATCCGAGACCGATGATCACATAGTAGTTAAAGCCGATTTACCTGGAATTGATGTTAAAGATCTGGACATATCTATCACGGGCAATGTGCTGACGGTTAAGGGTGAAAAGAAACAGGAACGTGAAGAAAAGGGTGAATCTTTCCACAGAGTAGAGAGGAGTTTTGGGAGCTTCACCAGATCGATAACTTTGCCGGTGGATGTAGATCCGAATGGAGTTGAGGCTGTCTATAAAGACGGTGTACTGAAGCTGACCATCCCTAAGACTGAAAAGTCCAAGAGGAAAAAGATTGAGGTGAAGGCTGAATAAAATGGTCTTCATATAGGATAGAGGCCAAAAGCGGGGAAGAACTCCCCGCTTTTTTTATTGCCTTTTTCATGCGGCTTTCATAATGTCTCAGTGGGAGGCGGTTTGTTTCAAATGATCCCATATCCGTCGATTGATCCGGACGTCTTCAGAATAGGCCCTTTGCGGATTCGCTGGTATGGCTTGATGTACGTGGTAGGGTTTATCGGAGCTTATTTTACTATTCCTCGTACAAGGCGAAGCAAAGAGATTGGGCTTAGTGGAGAGGTGGCTCAGGATTTGCTGTTCTGGATCGCTGTTGGCCTTATCGTAGGAGCTCGTCTGGGGTACGTTTTATTTTATCAGTATCCTTACTTTGATTTTTACCTGTCTCATCCCCTAGAAATAGTGGCTATCTGGAAGGGTGGCATGTCCTTCCACGGTGGGCTTATCGGTTCTGTCGTAGCAGGTTACTTTTTTTGCAAGAAACGGAAACTTCCGTTCTGGGGAGTGGCGGACTCTGCCGTTGTTGCAGCGCCGGTGGGTTTGGGGTTCGGACGCATAGGCAATTTCATTAATGGGGAGTTGTTTGGACGGGTTACTGACGTTCCCTGGGCCATGGTTTTTCCTCAGGGAGGGCCTTTGCCACGCCATCCATCTCAGATTTATGAAGCCATCGGGGAGGGGCTATGCCTTTTTGTGTTTATGTGGGTTGTGCAAAAGAAGAGTGACCTACCGCAAGGAAGTATTGCGGCACTATTTCTTATATCTTACGGTGTTGTACGGTTTTGCATAGAATTTTTCAGAGAACCAGATCCACAGATTGGTTTTATCTTCGGGTGGTTAACAATGGGACAAATTTTATGTGCTTTTATGATCCTGGTCGGAAGTGGGTTGATGGCGTATTTTTTGGGAAAAAGGGGCAATTGAAGAGATGGAGACTATGAGCAAAGGTTATTCCTTGCTGAAATGGAAATCAGACTATGAAAAGAAGCAGACGACACCGGAATCTGCCCTTAAAAAAGTCAGGCGTGGAAGCAGGGTGGTCATTGGTTCGGGGTGTGGTGAACCTCAGTTCCTAGTGGATAAGCTCGTTGAACAGATGACCCACCTTGCCGATGTGGAAATACTTCATGTACTTACGCTGGGCAAAACTTACTACACCGATGCATGTTTTGAAGAAAAATGCAGGCTCAAGTCCTTTTTTATTGCTACGACGACAAGGCAGGCCGTGGCCGAGGGAAGGGCTGATTATACCCCTGTTAACCTGTCGGACATACCGCTTTTGTTTCATAGTGGAATCCTGCCTGTGGATGTTGCATTGATTCAGGTTTCTCCACCGGATGAACATGGTTTTTGTAGTCTTGGTGTGTCTGTGGATATAGTAAAAGCCGCGGTGGAAACTGCAGGATATGTTATCGCGCAGGTGAATCCTCAGATGCCAAGAACACTTGGTGATTCTTTTGTACATGTGAGACACATAGACGCAATCGTTGAGCATGAAGAACCTTTGCTTGAAATGGAACCACCGGTGATTGACGATGTGGCAAGATCAATAGGCCAGCACGTGGCGGAACTTGTAGATGATGGAGCCACTTTGCGTGTCAGCATGGGTGAGCTGGGCTCGGCATGTTTGTATGCTTTGGTTGATAAGAAGCATCTGGGCGTTCACACTGACATGTTGACAGATGCTTATGTGGATCTCATAGAAAGGGGAGTCATAACGAACGAGGAAAAAACCCTTCATCCCGGCAAGGTCATAGCCAGCTTCTGCATTGGGACCAAAAAATTGTTTAGCTTCATTCACAACAATCCTATGGTGGAATTTCATCCCATCGATTACACGAACAATTACAGGATAATAGCCAGGAACCACAAGATGACCAGTATTAACTCGGCCCTTGAAATCGATTTAACGGGACAGATTTGCGTGGATTCGGTTGGTTATCAGATTTACAGTGGTGTCGGAGGGGCCATTGATTTTACTCGTGGGTCACGCCGTGCTGATGGCGGTAAGGCTATAATGGTTTTGAAGTCCACGACCGACGACGGAGAAAAATCCCGGATCGTACCGGCCATAACCGAAGGGGGCGGTGTTGTAACCACCAGAGCGGGGGTCCAATATGTAGTAACCGAATACGGGGTTGCCCATCTTGCCGGGAAAAGCCTCAGGGAACGAGTCTTGGAACTGGTCGATATAGCGCATCCAGATTTCCGCGAAGACCTTATGCGCTCGGCATATCGTTTAAACCTTATCCGTCGCGAGGTTTTCCCTGTGGCTTTTGGTAGGTATCCGGAAGAATTGAAGGTCAAGCAGATTTTTGGTGATGAACTGGAGTTAATGTTTCGCCCTGTGAAAATATCGGATGAAACAATAGTTAGAAATTTCTTGGCTTCATTGCCCAGGATTGAACCGTATGTGCGGTTTTTATCACTAATGAAGGTGTATCCACGTTACAATGTACAGGAAATCCTTAGTGTGGATTATAGGACAAAGATGGTTTTGTTAGGTATTGATAACAAAGGCGGGTACGAGCGCGTTGCGGCGATGGGTGGGTATGTCTTGGACGAAGAATCCATGGTGGCGGAAGTGGATTTTGCAGTTCACCCGGATTACGGACGCAGGGGTGTAGGGAGCTTCTTAGTTCAGCGGCTTGCTGAAATTGCCCATGATGCAGGGGTTCGCCAATTTGTTGCCTATGTTACACGGGGTCAGGAAGGAGTTTTTGGAGTTTTTGGAGGCCTTGGATATTTCCTGGAAATATCTCTGGTCGATAATCTTTATGAAATACGGCTCCATCTGGATAAGCCAGTGGAAGTCTGTATCATTGGTTAGATGGACAGAAATTTACCACCCAACGGAGTGACAGAACTTCTCAGACGCATTACGGAGCTGGAAGCCAGGGTCGCTTCTCTTGAGGCAAACCTTCCGATATTAAAAGAACGTCATCCAGTTGAGCAGCTTCTTGCTCAGCGTGGTCAGGTCGTTCTGTCTTATAACAATTACGACGATGTCATACTACCACTGGTGGTTAGTGAAGAAATTTTGAAGGAGTATTACGACCTGCTTAAACATTATTCTTTCAGGCTCTTTCTTAGAGACCTTATAAGCCATAAAACCGGGAGAGATTGGCGGGTTATATCAAAGTACTGCTCAGTTCCCACGCTTTGCTCTTATATGACTTTTCTTCAAAAGGCAGGCCTTGTGGAGTTCAGCAGGGAATCCTTTGAATATCGTTACCTCGGCAAGAATGTTCGAAGTTTTGGACCTACCCTTGAGTGGCACGTTCACGAGGTATTGAAAAGGGAATTTCTTGCTCCCACCGTGTTTGGAGTAAAGCTTAAGAACACTCCTCATGGGGGGGATTACGACGTTATATCCGTCTTCCATGGGTCGCTGGTTTACGTGGAAGTAAAATCCAGCCCCCCAAGAGGAGTCGAACTTCCAAATGTCGAGGCTTTCCTGAACAGGCTTGAAGATATCAATCCAAATATAGCCGTCTTTCTGGTGGATACCGAACTTAGGATGAAAGATAAGATTGTGAAACTCTTTGAAGAAATTACTCGTCGGGAAGCAAAACGCCTTGTACGAGAATTGTTCTACATGGAGAATGGATTGTACTTGATAAACGCCCAAAAAGGGATAGTGTCTAACCTGCGGTTGTGCTTTCAGCATTTTTTTAAAATCGGTGGGAGGACGTTATGAGGGTTTTGCCGAATTTGCTGGTTTTCCCGTGGGAAAGCATGACGGAAAATAATTGTAATACCTATGTAATTTCCGGTGACAAAAACATATTGATCGATCCGGGTCACTACCACTTGTTACCTCAGCTCGAGAGGAAAATGCGGCGAGATGGGCTTTTCTTTGATGACATAGACTTGGTGTTGGCGACTCACCCTCATCCAGATCATATAGAAGGAGCTGCGGCATGGAACGACAAGGATTGCTTAATTGCTGCACATCTGGATGCCGTGGAATTTATGGAACGATATGAAAAGTTCTGGGAGGATACGACTCGGCGTACTTTGCCTGTGATAAACTTTGATTTCCTGCTAAGGGAAGGCAAACTCAAAGTGGGGGAACATACTCTACGTGTTATAGGTACTCCGGGACATTGCCCGGGATCGGTATGTTTCTTTTGGGAAGAAGGGAAAGTGCTTTTTTCTGGAGACGTGATATTCTTCCAGAGCTTTGGACGCTTTGACCTTCCAGGGGGAGATCCTCTTGAGCTATTTCAGAGCATAGAAAAGCTTGTTCAGATCGATGCAGAAGTGCTTGCCCCCGGACACGGTCCAGCTATACAAGGGCGGGGCAGTGTGAAACAGAATTTTTACATCGTGCTAGAGTTGTTCCAGCAGATGGTAGCTGAGGAAGTGAAGAGAAATGGAGGGTCTGTAAAGTTGTAAAAGGTGTGAAAGATGATGGTTTAAGGGTTTTGTATTTAAACAAAAACAAAATGGGGAGGTTTGCATGAGAAAAGGAGAATTACAGAAAAGCCCAGCGGTTCTTTTGCTTGTTCTGGTTATGACATTTACCGCCTGTGGCGCGATGGCTGAGGAACAACCATGCCCGTCTGTTACTGCAGTGCACGATGGAATAAAGAAGGTTTTTAACCGGGATTTCCAGGTTAATGAGGTGGTTGTTTCTCCAATTCCGGGTATATGTGAAGCTCATGTGTTGGTTCAGGGAAGATGTAATATTCTTTATGTAGATAAAACTGGCCGATATTTTCTAGCTGGAAACTTGATAGAAGTCGCAAGCGGGAAAAATTTAACTAGGGAGAAACTGCAGGCCCTGAATAAGCTAACTTCTGACGATATAAAAAAGCTAAAAGACCTAGTTGCTTTCACTCTCGGGAAGAAGGGACCAGAATTCTTCTATGTAACTGATCCGCAGTGCCCTTACTGTAAGAAGGGCCTACCCATAATAGAAAGGCTTGCCAAGGAGGGGAAGCTTAAGGCACATGTGCTTTTTTACCCGCTTTCCTTTCATCGGGGAGCGAAGGAGCAGGCGATTTCTATAATCTGTGACAAAAAAGGAATAAAGGGCTTGGAAAGCCGATATCAATCTGAAAACCAATGTGAAAAAGGGAAGAAGAAGGTGGAGGAAACGATTGCGCTACTTCGAGCCAAAGGGGTCAGAGGCACGCCGTCTTACATTTTTATGAACGGTAAAGTTCACGTGGGGCTAATAGGAAGTGAAGATGAGCTTTTGAAGCAGGTAATGGAAAACGGCAAAAAGAAGTAAACCCTCAAAGTCGATTTTTTAGGGTGTGCTCCCCTTCTTTGGGGAGTGCACATTGGAAAATAGTTCAGGACGGCGGTGGTTAAGAGCGGGGAGTTTGCTACGTACCTGCTTGAGCCGGTTCAGGGTAATCTCGGCGTTGATAAGTTTTTCCTCTTCGCCTGCATCTCCCAGACAGATGCCAAAAGGATCAAAAATAGCACTTCGACCGCAGAAGGTTTTTCCAACCATGTTACAACCAGCCACATAACAGGTATTTTCAATGGCTCTCGCTTTCAGAAGGGTTAGCCAGTGGTCTTCTTTAGCCGTACCCTGATACCATGCAGCTAATACCAGGATTAAGTCTGTCCCTTTTGTGGCCAGATGGCGGTATAGTTCGGGAAACCGGAGATCGTAGCAAATAGTTATACCCACGGAAAAGCCATGCAACGGAAATGGTTCAGATAGTTGATTACCAGGCTTTGTGAACTTCGATTCCTGGATGTCAAGGGCATCAAAAAGATGCGCTTTTCGATAAGTAGCAACGATTGACCCATCAGAATCAAAGACAATGGCTTTGTTGTAAGCTTTATCTGGTTCATCAGATTCTTCCCAACATGTTATGGCCAGGTAAATTTTGTGTTTTGCGGCTATTTCCGCTGCTGATTCTTCAAAGATTTTGCCATGCTGTCGGGCGATATACCCCGGTGGGTGTGCAGAAGATGGAAGCGCCATCAACATCTCGGGAAAAACAAGAAACTGGATGCCTTCTTCTGAGGCTAGGCGTGTGAACTTGTCAACTTTCTCCAAGTTTTGCGCGACTGAATTGGAACCTTTAATCTGGGCAAGACCCACAATAAGTTTTTCCTGCACGGTTCTATTGCCGCTCCTTTTTGTTTGCTGGTATGTGACTTACTCTGAGTACAATAATAACAATACTGTAGGCGCAAAGAACAATGTCCAAAAGTAATTGCCAGAAGGCCTGGCACGTAAAAGCAAATAATATGGAGCATACCAGGCAAAACCATGGAAAGATGGTATATAAGTGCCGAGGCAAAAAAATTTGTTTTCCTAGGAAATCCCTCAAGGAGGTGCCAATCATGACCGAATTTACCTTTGCAACAGGTTAGTTCCCGTGCCAACTTTTGTGTTTGATATTGTTATATTGTCTAGAAGGGAATGTAAATGTAAAACACATTTGCTACGTTCTGGTAACTTGCTGTGAAGGAAGAAAGTGCAGTCCAGTTCTTTAGGTTAATTTCGTGTTCTAACCCGCAGGCTCGTCGTGGTGCTAACACCCGGCTTGATGAATTGCTTCTCCAAGCTTCTCCCGCTGAAGTAGCTCGACTGATTAAAAGCCTTTTGCTTAATCCAAACGTTTATTCCTTCCCTGAGCCTTTGACAGAGTGGTTGTTGGATTCATGGAAGACCTGTGAACGATGGCCATACGATAAGGAAATGTTGCATAGATTCGTGAAAAAGGCATGTCGGGGGCGGGTGAAGAATTTTTATGCGTTTTTAAGCAGAGGCTTTCCTATTCGTAAGGGAGAACTCAAGTGGATATCGTTGGCTTTGTTGAGGTCGAGAATGGCCACATCTAAGGATTTTCGGCGCAGATTCAGGTCTTTTGTCCTTAGAGTGCTAGATTCGAAGTCACGTCCTGAGTGGAACACCTCCCTAGATTTGCTCCCTCTATGGTTGGACCTTCGATCGGAAAGGTATATGCCGTGTAATGCGAACTTATGTCGCTGGAGAGTTGTAACCACCAGCATCATCAAAAGCATGCAAAGACTAAACGACGGGGCGGGAATAAAACGTGTCCTCAAGATAGAATATTGGAATGGTTTCAGACATCAGACTGTCACTTGGCTGGCGCGCCTGCTTGATTGTTTCGTGACTGAACTGCGCTGGATTCGGGATTTCTGTGATCAGGTAAGTGAGCAAACCGGGCGGGTGGTGCTTAGTTGGCATAATGCAACCCTCGGTGCGGCAGGGGGATGGGCCTTTTTGGATTGTTTTTTGGACTGGCCCTGGGATCTTTTTCAGGAAAATTCCCTTCTAGTTGTCAGGTGGCGAGATCTGCTGAAATCTGAAGACTTGATGGAACGATTAACTCGCATCTGGCATATTTACTTCCAAAGGATGTTCGCCCAGAAATTCCAGTTTCTGAAGCGAAGGTACGACTTTAAAAATCACCTTGTGTCAGATTTTGAAGAAAACGCTGATTTGGATGATGGTTATTACTTTCCACTGGAAGCAGCTCATTGGCAAAATATAACCCGCAACCAGCTTTCGAGCTGGTGCCTATGGGAAAAAAGGAACTGGGCAAAGGGCTGGACGTTTCTTTCGGCACTGATTGAACAGGGTTATGAGCTTTTACGTGATGGGGTTGTTAGATCCGTCGTAATACCCAGGATAGATAAATTTTTTGCGTCCACGGCCAGAACACGCGATATCGAGTACTTAACCGAAGCTTTACGCAATCTATGTACATTACATGGCAATAAAATAGTTATTATGTTATGGGATGATACCACAAGAACCAATAATCCGAGTCTTTATTTGGCTATAGAGAAGTTGAGAGCACATAAGCTACCTGTTGGTGGGCTTGGTATTTTTGAAAAAGGGGTACTTAGGAGCCGAAATCCGGAGGTTGAAGACGTTATCAACATGTTGAAGGATTATTGTGTATTCGTTCTGCGTCCTGTAGAAAAGAGCGCTCCAAACTTCTATCATTTGTTGCAAGCTAGAGATTTCGGTTTCTTTGAAGAATACGCTCCGTCATGGCGGGACGGAGTTGTTTTCATCTATACGGGCACTCAAGTTTTCTGTTTTCCTGCTATTCAAACCTCTTTCGAATCTTATGTTCCCTGGGTAGTTTTAAATGGCAAAGCACTTCTATTTGGGCAATTTTTGCGGGAGTTGGTTAAAAAGAAGGTGTCGAAAACCGATATCTCAAAACTCTACAAGAGTATGAAACTTAGAAACTTTTACCTTAAATGGGCGCATCTTGAATAGCATGTTTGATTTTGAATACGTTAGTGGGCCTAGATTTAATTTGTTCAGCCTTTTACGGATAGTTGCGGTATATGGTTCGTATATTTTGTGCAATATAGGATTTGATTGGATTGTAGGCTTCCGAGAAACTGGCGTAGTTGGTATTCATTTGATTGACTTCATCATTTTCGTTGTCATTTTCACCGAGGAATTGTACGTTGCCCATAAGCGACAGCTTTTAAGTAAAACAGTTCGCGAGATTGCAATCCATGAGCAACTGGCATCATGGAGATCGTACGTTGTTGAGGGGCTGACATATGGCGTACCGATAGGCATCATTTGGAGCCTGTTTAGCGGCAGATGGATTTACGGATTAGTGTTTACAGTTATTCTGGTTTCATTACTGCCTTTCGTTTTGTTTGGGATAACGAAATTAACTTCACGGTTCAGAAGTTTGTTCTTTGAAGTGATGCCGGAATTGGTGCTCATAGTTGGATCGGGCAAACAAACTATGGCCTTTGTTAAAGCAATGGAGAATAGATTTCCGAAGTTGGCGGATAGGATAAAGATACTTGATAGCACCTGGATTGGGAATGGGACTCATAAGAGTCCACCCGGGAAGTTTTTCAAAGGAATCAGAGAAGTAAAAGAAATCTTAAAAGAAGAAGCTATAGACCGTGTGTACATATTGCTTCCTATCAGGAGTTGCTACGATGATGTTATATTCGTTATACAGGCTTGCCTTGAGCAGGGAGTAGCCGTAGTTGTCAGGCCTATTTTTGATCTGGAAGGTTTGAAAGGTTTTGTACGCCAAGATAGT
This sequence comes from Deltaproteobacteria bacterium, assembly GCA_019309115.1. Taxonomy (GTDB): domain Bacteria; phylum Desulfobacterota; class Syntrophobacteria; order Syntrophobacterales; family Thermodesulforhabdaceae; genus JAFDGW01. Next base: position 3,279 of record JAFDGW010000009.1, on the reverse strand, counting down.
CTTACAAGAGATGGGACCTATGAGTTAGCTACAGGGTCGCCCCTGCTTTATTCCATGCCCCATCGGATGATTAAGCGTTTGATGGACATTACTATTGCTTCTCTTGCCATTATATTCACGTCACCTCTTATGCTAGCGACAGCCTTATTTGTGAAGTTATCTTCCCCAGGACCAGTATTTTTCAAACAAGTCAGGCTGGGATATCGCAAGAGACCTTTTACTGTTTATAAGTTCCGAACTATGTATGAAGATGCGGAGCAAAGAGTAGCCGAGCTTGAAGCTCAAAGTGAAACAGGCGGGGCTGCCTTTAAGATGAGGCACGATCCCAGGATTACACCTGTTGGGCGTATTCTGCGCTGCTTTTCTATAGATGAATTGCCTCAGCTTTTTAATGTACTTAAAGGCGATATGAGTCTGGTCGGGCCCAGACCGCTGCCTGTTCGTGATCACGAGCGCTTCAAGGACTACAAACATTTTCGGCGCATGGCAGTACGCCCTGGAATAACCGGCCTGTGGCAAGTAAGTGGCCGTAGTAACGTGCCTTTTAACGAGTGGATGCAAATGGATCTGGATTACATTGATAACTGGTCTCTTAAAATGGATCTGAGCATTCTATTTAAAACTATCAGGGCAGTTTTTACTGGACATGGGGCAGTATAAGCTATCCTGTTGAGGATGTTGAATTATGTATCTTGATTTTTATGGTTTTCGAAAGAAACCTTTTGAAAATACGCCTGATCCCAGTTTTTTCTACGAAGCCCGTGATCATAAAGAAGCACTGGCTGCTATATGGTACGGAGTTGACAATGATAAGGGGCTGATAGTCATTGCTGGGGAAGTGGGCACCGGAAAGACAACGCTTGTTTATCATTACCTCACAGAAATTCCGTCCCGGATAATAGGAATTTATATTGACTACCCTTTTGAATCACTGCAGGAACTCTTGAGGCTTCTGGGTAAAGAGTTAGGTCTCGACGTTGAAGCTTACTGGACGGTTTCAGAATTGGCGGTAGATGTCCGGAATAAATTACTTGAGCTTTACACATCGGGCAAAAAAGTGGTCCTCATTATAGATGAGAGCCAGCATCTATCAGAGAAGTCTCTGGAATACATAAGGCTTCTTTCGAATATCCAGAAAAGTGAGGGGAAGCTTATCAATATTGTTCTGGTAGGTCAGGAGGAACTCCTTAAGAAATTGGAAAAGCCCGAGCTGCGTCAATTGAGGCAACGCATAGCGATACAAAAGATTTTACGACCTTTTAGTTTTAACGAAACTTCGAATTACATAAGACATCGAATTCTTCTGGCAGGTTCTTATGAGATGCCTTTTACAGGCAGGGCGTTGAAATACATTCATAAACGGAGCGGTGGTATCCCGAGGCTCATAAATGCTCTATGTGATAATGGCTTACTTGCGGGTTATGTAAAAAATACTAGGAAAATATCTCCACGCTTGATCAAAGAAGCGATTCGTCAGAGTGAACCGGGACTGTTAAACCTCGGCAAATCTTTTAGGCTATTACATGTTGCAGGTAGTATAGTAGTGGTTCTAGCTCTGGTTTTTATAGCCAAGAACTATTCCTTATTACCGGTTGCTTTAAAGAAGTTTTCAGTGATGAAAAAGCCATCTGTTGCCTCTAATGGCGGATTTTTTTTGATGGATTCAGATGAGTTCCTTGGAAATCCCGATTTGCAGAAGGGCTTCTTATTATCCGGGGAATTTTCATTGGCTGATATTGGTCTAGAAAATTTTGCCACAGCGACACCAATTGTAAGGTTTCCCGATTACAATAGGGCTAATCTTGTGAAAGATTTGAAAACCACTTGGATTATTAAGCCTGGGGATTCACTGTACGGAATTATCAAGAAGGTTTATGGCAAAACCAACAATACCTTGTTGGATATTATCCTTACTGCAAATCCTCAAATTGAAAATCCTGACGTACTTTTGGTCAACAAGAAATTACTGTTGCCCAAGATCGCCGAAGATACCGTTATTCTGAGGGGCCCCGATGAGCAGTTTTTTATGCATTGCTGTACCTTTATGTCGAGGGAGACAGCCGTGTTGCGGTGTAGAAGATTAGCGGACCAAAAGTTTCCGGCAAAGTTATACGGTATTGAAAGAAACGGTCGAATATTTTATCGTGTATATGTAGGTCCTTTCCAATCCATTAACGAGGCAAATCGAGTTCTTTCCATGCTTCCTCGTAAGTATTTGCCTTTCTAAAGAATTGGGGCTTTCGAATGGTGCCTTCAAGAAAGATTTTGAGCGGGCTACTGGTATTGACCATTTTATTTTTGATCGTTTCTTGTTCGACGCCAAGGCCGGTGGAAAAGACGGTCTCTGGAGAAATAACTTATCTGGATAATTACCCGGCTGAGAAGAAGGATAAGGCACGTCGTGAGGTGAGCCTTCAGATGTTTGAAGGCTTGCGGAATTATAAGTTGTTACCGGGTGATGTTCTGAAAATTATGTATCTCATAAATCCGGGTCCAGAGGATAAGCAATATCGTATTAAGGTGGGTGATCGTCTGAAGATAGAGTTCCACTACCATGCAGACATGGACCGGGAGTATATAGTGCGTCCTGATGGTTACATAACGCTGCCGATTATGGGGGATATGAAGGTAGTGGGAAAAACACCCGCCGGTATTGCGCGTGCTGTTAAACAAAAATATGCAAGAGTGTTTCGTGATCCAGTAGTAACAGTTTCTGTGCTGGAGTACGGTTCTGTTGTGGAGAACTTTAAACAAGCTATATGGGATCCGCAGCGTGGTCCTGTTTTGAAGGTCCCTATTGGCCCGGATGGTTCTGTAAGGCTACCGTATGTCGGTACAGTAAGAGCCGCGGGAAAAACGATTGGTGAATTTGAAGAGCAGGTCAATGCGAGCTACGGTAAACTCAACAGCGGGATCAAAACAGCTATTTACATTTCGGAAGTCAGAGGCGGCAGGATATTTGTGTTTGGCGCAGTAAGACGTCCCGGTATGCTTTCCAGCGAAAAGCCTATCACCTTACTTCAAGCACTTGCTATGGCCGGAGGGCTAAAACCCGGCGCGAATGCTAATAAAATAGGTATTCTATATTGGGACTCAAAGTACGAGCCAAGGATACGCGTTGTAAGTGTAAAACGGATTATGGAAGAGTTGAAAATCGAAGAAGATCTGTAAGCGATCACAGGGTGTTATATGTTGCCAGTTTCGGTTAACCATTCAAGATCAGGTTTTTGTCCTTTGAAATAAGCAGAGAACGCATCCACAAGGACATTGAAGGTAGAT